>NZ_JBIWES010000005.1:128212-242301 GCF_044762665.1 Peribacillus sp. NPDC096622
ACTGGAGTGGAAATCGACGTTCCAGGTTTTACACACCCTAATAAACACTGTAGAAAAAAGGTTTTACCTATATTTCAAAACAAACTTGATTGGAACGGAAGGTGCGAGACTCCTGCGGGAAAAGCGCGTCAAGGGGAGACCCCGCAGGCGCAAAGCGACGAGGAGACTCCCCGACCGCCCGCGGAAAGCGAGTGCCTGGAGTGGAAATCGACGTTTGAGGTAGTTTTACAAACCCTCATAAAAACAGCAGACAAACTTGATTTTCATCGAGTTTATCTGCTGTCTCACCCCTTCAAACTGAAGGGTTAGTTACTTTATAGGTGTTAAGATTCTGTTATGCTTTCATTTTCATTCCCGTTAACACACATTCCACTTTCACAATCGGTTTTCTTGATAATATAAATATAATGGTTACAGGTATGACTAATAAAACATAGTATTGGTCACTTTCCTTGATCCAATCATAAATAAATGAGTTATAAACATATTCCAGAAAAAACATATGAAAAAGATAAATAGCTAATGTAATTGATCCTATTTCAGTAAAAAAAGTATGCTTTCTAGGAACAATACATAAAAAACAATAAGTTGCTGCTCCCATAATTAAATAAACGAGTAACTTATATATAAAACCGAGGGCAATGGAGCCTTCCATTAATTCCTTATAACCTAAACGGCCATAAAACCATTCCCTCCAAGTGGTTTCCCCATAGAAATAGATACCGGTAAAGATTAACCCTAGTACAGCCCAGCCTATTAGGGCATTACTTTTCTTTTTAACCCATTCAAAATGATGTTTTTCTAAAAAATGTCCAATTAAAAAGAAAGGAAAGAAAAAGAACGTTCTCGACAAACTTAACCATTCATTCACTTCACCGAAGTAACCGATTATTAGAGAGACAATTATTGAAAAAACGATTCCATATTTCCTGGAGGAAAATATAAACAATAATATATTCCAGCAGAATAAGCTTATTAAGAACCATAAAGCCCATCTTGGAGTCAAAATTGTGAATTCAATTGGTTCATCAAATATCTTCTGATAATAGAAGGTATAAATCACCTGGAATATTAAATATGGAATTAATATTTTCTTAATCAGCCCCCAGAGGTCCTTTTTGCTTTTTATCTTTCTTGAAAAATAACCGGATACTAAAATGAAAGCTGGCATATGGAATGAAAAAATAAACAAATAACTAGTTAAAATCCATTCGTTTTCTTCCACCATTCTAGCTAATGTGTGTCCCAAAACAACTAGTACGATTAAAACAGCTTTCGCATTATCAAAATACGGATCACGTTTCATGAAATCTTACCCCCTATAAAGAAACTACTAGTTATATCTTCTGATCCTCATTTATGGTTTGAATGAAAAAGCCGGCGTTCCTCTAAATATAGGATTGCCGGCTTTTTACTTAAGGAACTTCATTGGAGTATCTACCATATCATAGCTTGTTTACAGTTTAGTTAATGGAAAATAACAGTTTGATAACAGTCAAAAAACTGCCTATATCAACACACTCACCCGCTAGTGACTTGCCGGAACGAACAATCACTTCCATAATCAAAACTCCATGCAGTTCCAGACGTTTTCGCCTTTCCAAAACGGGTAGTGTATTATAGAAGCATGAGTATGATAACGTCTCTCTATAGGAGGAATGTTCATGAATCCGGTCATTTTGTTTGATGGTGAATGCAACTTTTGCGATTCGAGTGTCCAGTTCATTATAAAGCGGGATCCGCAGGGGCTTTTTCATTACGCTTCGCTTCAAAGTGAGGCAGGACAAGAGTTGCTGAAGAAGTATGATGTTCCTGCAGATATAGATAGCATGGTGCTGATCGAAAAGGATAAGGCCTACTATAAATCGTCTGCAGCCTTGAGGATTTGCCGCCGCTTACAAGGTTCATGGAAATTGCTTTACGGTTTCATCATCGTTCCAAGCTTCATCCGTAACTTCGTTTATGATTTCATTGCCAGGAACCGTTACAAATGGTTCGGAAAGAAAGAAGAAAGCTGTATGCTGCCGTCGCCAAGTGTTCGAAAGCGGTTTTTATAAAAAATGTATTTGTTGGGTTGGAAATGGTCTCAACAAAAAAAGGACGATAAGCTGTCTTGGCTTTTCGTCCTTTTCATTGTGTGAATGTGGAGTATCTCCATAAATGATTGGCCGTAGGGTGCGCCATCATTTCGAGTCCTTTGTTTTCCGCTAGGTGCAGCGGTTCCCAGTTTTGGTCATCTGCCTCCTTTAGGTAGACTTCGTGATGCGGTGCCTGATCATGATAGCCGGCGATATTGATTTCGCCATTTCGGTAAAAGGTCCCGATCACTTTATAATCCACGGCAGGTGAAATGATGATTGGGTTTCCTACAGAGTGTGTCAGCTGAATTGTCGTTTTCTCATGATTGGATAATACGCGCTTCACTAAAATGTCTTCATCCGAGGCCACTCCCTCCTCAAGGAAATCCCCATCATGGTTGTAGGCCTCACTTTTCCCGACCGCTTTGGAAAATTCAATCTCGGCTTCACTTTCCTTTTCGTGAATGTACACATCGACCCTGGTCCGGAAACGGGAGGATTCAGGATCAAACCCGCGGTTGTCTCCTTTAAAATAGGGAACCTTTGAGGCAAGATTGGGGTTTTTCAGCCACTCTTCCGGTAAAAAGGTGGAATAGCGCAGCTGCCAATTTCTTTTCCTTTTACCATCAACATCGTTTTCAACTGACTGCAAAAGCTGTTTTACAGGTCCTATCTTTTTTGTATTCGTTATTTCCTCAATCGCTGCCTGTGCTTGGGAGGAACCTTTTTTTACGGCTCCGACAATACTCGCTACAAGTGATTTCACGGCATAGGACTCCTGCTCTGAACGCGGAAGGGGCCGCTTTGCTTTAATGGTATATGTGTATTCCTGATCTTCACTAATACTCCGATCACTAAAAGCACATCCACGCACTTTCCCAATATCCACGCCGTTTCGGTAAATCGTATACTCTTTTATTCCCTTGATGGGCTCCCATTCCAGGCTGGCTTGGCCTTTTGCGACAATTGTAGTGAATACCAAATCCAAAAGGATATTATCCTCTTTTTTATTCTCGGCGGTCGTTGATGTCTGTATTTTCATCCTGTTCACTGCCTGTTCTTTTTCATTCAAGCTATCTATCGTGTACGTATAGATGGTTCCTGGAGTCAGACCACGATCTGCAATCTTTGGCTCCGTGCCGCTGTAAATCAGCTCTCGCCCCCTGAATACCCGATAGTAACCGCCTTCATCAGGCCAAATAAGCTTTATGGAATCTTCTTTCCGTTCGATCTTGCACATCAATGAAGCCGTTTTGAATACCGCCTGATGCTTCCTCTTATTGGAAACCAGATAAGCGATTCCCGCAAGACCAAGAGCAAGCAATGAATGCCGTGCAGTGAATGTAACTCCGCCTGCTTTTAAACGGGGAAATGAATAACGGGCAATCAATTTCTTCATCACCTCTTCCTTTTCTAGATGTTATTCTTTACCCACATTAATCCCTAAGCACACTTTGCAATGTACTGTGAAAGACAACTTGCTGGCATAAAAAAACCGAGGGAATGGTACTCCCCCGGTCATCTATAAGTTTCATTATATTTTAACGGCGGCTTTTTTCCCCGCCTTTGCGTCCTGCTTCTTCACGGCTCATTTTTCCATCATCGGAATCATCACGTTGATTTCCCCGTGCCTCTCCGCCTTTTTCGCCGATTTCCTGATAGAATTCCTTGCCATGACTGTCGGATGTCGCTTCTCCGCCTTTTTTACCAATCTCTTGATAGAATTCCTTATCATGATTTTCGGATGTTGCTTCTCCGCCTTTTTGGCCAATCTCTTGATAGAATTCCTTATCATGATTTTCGGATGTTGCTTCTCCGCCTTTTTGGCCAATCTCTTGATAAAATTCCTTATCATGATTTTTCGCTGTTGTTTCTCCACCCTTACGTCCTGCTTCTTCACGACTCATTTTTTCATTGTTGTTAGCCATTAAAAATTCCTCCTTATTATTTGGATTTTTCATGTACTAGCTACATATGTCATGTACCCGTTTGAACAGCCATAAAACTAGATTCAGCTAAATACTTCAGGTCGCTTCTTTTATTTAGCGGCAGCTTTTTTCCCCGCCCTAGCGTCCTGCCTCTACCATGCTCATTTTTCAATCATCGGAACCATCACGTTGATCGGCTCTAGCCTCTCCGCCTTTTTTGCCAATTTCCTGATAGAATTCCTTATCATGATTTTCGGAAGTGGCCTCTCCGCCTTTTTGACCAATCTCTTGGAAAAATTCCTTATCATGATTTTTTGCTGTCGCTTCCCCGCCTTTGCGGCCAGCTTCTTCCCTGCTCATTTTTTCATTGTTGTTAGTCATTAAAACTCCTCCTTATTGTTAGGGTTTTTGATGAACTAGCTACAGTCTTATGTATACCCGATAGTTTTGATATAAAACTAGAATCTATTAAATCTTTTCCATTTCAAAAGGAAAAGCCTCATGGATGATATCACCCATGAGGCTCACCGCTTATCCTTAACCTGACTTGGGAATCCCTTCTCGCAGGCGATCTGGCAGCTCCACAAGGGTTTCATTCAAAGTATCCAATTTCGTTTCAATCCTATGAAGCAAATAAAGGGTAACAATGATCGGGAACCCAATATCACTGACAAATGGCAGGATTTGATCCACTTATTTCACCTCTCTTCCAGGGTGACCAACAAGACCCGTTCGTTAGATGAGTTCCACTTCCTCGACATTCCGCTCGACAAGGCGTGCCGCTTTCAAATCGACGAAATCCCCTGAAGATGTAACGAACACGTTCTCCGCAATGATTTTTTCCATTGCCAGTTTAACCGTATTCACTTCGACCGGCTCCTTCGGATTATCAACGGAAATCGTCGCTGACTTTCCTTCCTCCGTAACGAAAATCAATTCCAGTACTTTAGCCATTTCAACTCACCTCCCCCGCTTCAGCATCTTTCCAAATACCGATTAGCCAATCAATGAATACGTATCCACCCGGTTCACTTCACCCATTGGATAATTCTGCACACTTGTGATTGCAACAGCCGTCGAAAACAACTGATCCGCCGTCGCCTCGACCTTGATGTTCGAAAATGTCCTCCGCTTGAAAACGAGAGCCCCTTTTTCATTTAGCCCCGTCTCAAAATCGATCCGCAACGTACTTGAAACTGGAATCTGGTTTGCCATGCCATTCACCCCCTTTCACACTCTATATAAACTTTTACAGGAAGAAAGTAGCATGGTCTTGAAATTTTCCAGGGAAACGCATAAAAAGCTCCCCATCATTTGGGCAGCTCTAAAATCAGGAGATCCTTTTAAACAAATTTTACTTTTCTACCGGCATCATCAATTGTCTTCTTCTCTCACTAATGAATCTATCTCAATCATGAGTGGTTTTTCTACAAAACTAATTCTTCTCATTATTTGTTGTACTACTCTCGGAAAAAAGTAAGCTCCAAAGAAAGCACAGATAAAAGCCTGTGACCAAGTTTTTAACCATGCAGATAAGAATCCATGATCATAACCCCTATTTATTGAGACTAATATAAATGAAATAAAAAAGGACATACAAAAAGCCATTAAAAATGCATAAATAATATTTCTGTATTTAACGTTAATATTCATTATTTTTCTGCTTCAACTCCTTTGTTGTTCTGTTCCCAACTATATTTTATTTCTTCCATTTACATTAGTAAAACCAATTTTTATAATAGATCTATTAGAAACGCTAATGCAAAGGGGTTAGTAAGGTTGAATTCGTATTATGCTTTTATCAAAACCATAGAAACAGGCAGTTTTACAAAAGCTGCTGAAGAACTTGGCTATACGCAGTCCGCCATTAGCCAAATGGTGCATTCATTAGAGGAAGAGCTTTCCACAACTCTTATTATACGTTCTCGAAAGGGTATTACCCTGACACCAGATGGCGAGGAATTTTTGCCATATATCAGGAAGATTTGTAATTCACACAGGGAACTGACTGAAAAGCATAAAGAGATGGAGGGACTGCAAAGCGGCCTTATTCGAATTGGCACCTTTTCCAGTGTTACATGTCATTGGCTACCAGGATTGATCAAAGAATTCAAGGAACTTTACCCAACTGTTCATTTCGAATTACATCAAGGAAATTATTCGGAAATCACAAACTGGATTAAAGAAGGCAGCGTAGGCTTTGGCTTTGTGAATTCAAATGTTACGGATTTAACTGCGATTCCCTTGCAAGAAGATGAAATGGTGGCTGTAATGCCACTAGATCACCCTTTAGCATCATCCACAGAAGTCTCCTTGGAGGAATTGCTAAAAGATCCTTATATCCTTTTGGATGAGGGAGTTATACATGAACCATTATTAATTTTTAAAAAGTGCCATCTTGAACCTGATACACAATACCGTGTATATGATCCTTATGCGATTATGTCCATGATTGAACATGGGCTTGGCATTTCGATTTTACCGAAACTGCTCTTAAATAAGTGTCCCTATCATATTATGACGAAAACCATCTCTCCTTCCATTATCCGAACAATTACGTTGGCGTATAAGGATAAAAAGGTATTGCCAATAGCAACCAGGTATTTTATTGACTTTATCATTGAAAGGTATAGGGAACTCTAATCACTATTTTCATTATCATTTTCCTTTTATTTTCCCTTTAAATTATTTTTTTATGACTGACATTCTTGATGCGAAGTTAAATTGCATTTGGCGATAAATGGCACGTCATGTTCGCTCTTTCTGGGAAATAATAATCACGAAAGGAAGTGGATGTTGATGTCATTAGAATGGTTTGACAGAGTAAGCGGGGAATTGCAGGATCATCTTAAATCAATTTGTGAGAAATACGACCGCAATGGCAGTATGATCGTGGAGCGCGGGTCTAAGCATCCACGCATCGAGTTTTATACAGAGCTGGAAGACGATGAGCGGGATTATTTTTCCTCGCTGTTTTTTGATCCGTATAATGAAGAATTTTATATGGAATCGTTCGATCCGGATTTAGGGCAGATCAGCAAGGTCATCCTTTCGGATATTGAAGATATCGTCGATGCTGTCCATGAGAGCTTCCATAACTATTTGGAAGCGGATGATGATGATGATTATGCATATGAATTGGATATGGATGATGAAAATGATGATTTGTATGATCCTGACAGCGAAGATTCCGATATATACGAAATCGATGTAGACTGGGAAACGCCTGAAGTGACCGCCTATATCCAGGATAATGAAGTGGAGGTCACCTATCAATTCGGGATCGTTCAGGAGACGGGTGATGGTGTGCTGAAACGGATCAATCGGATTCGGACAGCGGATGATGACCTGATAAAGGATGAAACGAATTTCATTTTCAGCAAGGAAGAAGCAAGCACGATCATCGCCATGATAGCCAGTCATATGGATTCACTTAGTGAAATGGAATAAAAAAAGCATAAAAAACCTTGTCCATGATCATCATGGACAAGGTTTTATTAAATAATAATCAGTTCATATACCTCTGATAATTGAGTGACCCGTTCCGTATCACTCGCTTCCTTTGCATGCTTGATTTCCTTAGGAAGAATATGGTTAAGGAGACTGGCTTCTTTACCGGATAGCTTATTGACGAGTTCTTCTTCAGAATGAAAGTGTCCGCTTTTGATTTTATTATAAATTTCCTGCGCTTCAGGATATTGGTCCGTATAGTTAGACAATATCTCACGCAAGTAACCAATCGTACGATCCATCAAACCATCCCTCTCGAATGTTAGATTTTTGCTTACATGCTATACCTTCCCCCATTTTTTGATGATAAATTCCTGAAAAAAAAAGATATCCAAGTCAATGGATACCCCTTATTCAGTCTTCCTCCCAAAACAAATCATCCAATGTACGGGATAATGCTTTACAAATACCGACACATAAACTTAATGAGGGATTATACTTTCCGGATTCAATCAATCCTATTGTTTGCCTGGATACGCCGACAATCTTGGCCAGTTCATCTTGTGACAAGTCCTTTTCTACTCGCGCAAGCTTCAGTTTTATATTTTTCAAGGGAAAGCACCTACTATTTCTTATTATCTTAGCTATTTTTCATTCCGATTTTCTTCGCCAGCAAGTATATACCACCAAAAAACAGAAGTAAAATCGGCAAATAGATCATAACGGATACAAACGATACCAATACAAAATACCTTACGCCCTGGGAACTGCCATCAGCATAGGATACAGCACTATTCACCCCCATGAATAAAGAGATGATGAGTGCTAAAGCAACCGTCCCAAAAATCGTCTTCCTGCTCATCGGTGTTTTGCTGGTGCGGTCATGCATCTCCACTTCATCCCAGAATACACCTAAGAAAATGGAACGAGCTAAGTAATACAGCCCCCCTGCAACAAGGATCGCGAATTCCAGATATAACTCCCCGCTGCCTGCACCATATTTATATAGTTTGAAAAGTGCACTCACCAGGCAAATGACCAAAATGACGTAATACATTTCTTTATAAATTTTATTTCTTACATTCTCAATCCGCTCATCCGTGATCTTTTTCGTTCGTCTAAATAAATTCATCTTCGATCGACCTCCATTAAATTCCATCGCTTACCCTTATTATATGATTTATTTAACTTTTTGCAATATATATATTACATTTTATAATTTATAAATTGCAAAATGTATAAAAAAAGGTACCCATACATCAAGTATGGATACCTTACTAGCCTTATTTAGGGCTTTACTCGTAAGTTTTGGGGATTTACTCGTGAATTCTAGGCTTTTACTCGTGAATTCTAAGCTTTTACTCGTGAATTCAAGATTTTAAAAAAACTCCCCCATTAGAAGAAGAAATTTAATTTCACCTTGGATAAAGGATATCATTATGCTTATCGATCACTCTTCATTAAGATGATAGCAAAGTTGAACAACGCCAGAGGAAAAGCTTTTTGTATCAACAAGTGTTAGATTCAATCTCTCCTTTATGTCAACAAACAAAGGTTTTCCTTCCCCTAAAATAACAGGGTGAACAGATAACCTGAATTCATCAACCAGCCCCAGTCTTATAAAAGATGTAATAAGACTTGCCCCTCCATAAAGCCAGATGTCTTTACCAGGCTTATTCTTTATTTTATTTACTTCTTCAACAATATCATCATTTATGATCGTGACTTTATCATCAGTGCTTTTTTTCGTTTTGGAAAACATGAACTTTTCTTTGCCATGAACGATTTTCCACATTTCTTTTTCAGTATCGGATACCTCATTTTCTGGCGTATATTGTCCCCATAAATCATAGCTTTTTCTTCCATAAAATATAGTATCAATTTGATTCAAGAAATCAATGAACCCCATTTCAGAGTCCATAATGCACCAGTCCACTTCCCCTTTCGGCCCTTCAATAAATCCATCTAATGTAACTGCTAAATCTAAAATTATTCTTCTTGGTCTTTCGTTACTGGCCATTCTTTAATCTCCTTTTGTCGTGTATCAGCAAAGCCAAATCTTCGCGCATTATCCGAATTGAACGTACTCTTGGAGTACCTCAGGGAAATCCCCATGAATCTCACTGCTTTTCAACATTTCATCAGAAGCTTCAGTTACGTTAGTTTTATCTTACAGCTTCCAACATAGTATTAAAAGATTGAATCAAAAACTAAGGAGACTTGCGATGAAAGCAATGGTATGCACGAAATACGGTCCGCCCGATGTACTGGAACTCAAAGAGGTAGCAAAACCAACCCCTAAGGACAATGAAATACTGGTAAAGGTTCACGCGGCAACAGTGGCTTCTGGGGACATAAGAGTCCGGAGTTTCAAGAGCCCTTTCTTATTATGGCTGCCGATGCGAATCTTCCTGGGTCTTAGTAAACCGCGAAAACCGATACTCGGAGTGGAGTTGTCCGGGGAGATAGAAGATACCGGGAGGAATGTGACAAAATTCAAAAAAGGCGACCAGATTTTTGCCATGACTGGAATGAATTTTGGGGCACATGCCGAATACACATGCATACCTGAAGGCGGGCCAATCGCAATGAAGCCTGCCAATATGACCTATGAGGAAGCCGCCGCCGTTTCTTTTGGGGGAACGACAGCTCTGCATTTTTTCAGAAAAGCCAATATCCAGGACGGGCAAAAAGTCCTCATCTATGGTGCATCCGGTTCTGTAGGGACTTCCGCGGTGCAGCTGGCCAAATACTTTGGAACAGAAGTTACCGGTGTATGCAGTGCCGCTAATTTTGAATTGGTGAAATCATTGGGAGCCGATAAGGTAATTGATTATACGGAAGAAGACTTCACCGAAAGACAAGAGCGATATGACATCATCTTTGATGCAGTCGGGAAAAGCTCAAAAGTCATATGCAAGAAGGCGCTGAGCCCGAACGGGCGATACGTGTCAGTTGAAGGACAGGGAATAGCAAAGGAACGTACGGAAGATTTAGTATTTCTCAAGGAGCTAATCGAAACTGAAAAATTAAAATCGGTCATTGATAAACGCTACCCGCTGGAACAGATTCCCGAGGCTCATAGATACGTAGAGCTAGGACATAAAAAGGGAAATGTCGTCATAACTGTTCATCATGATAAACCCTGACAAAACCTTGCACATGTTCTAACTAGCCTCTGGACAAGGAAATACCCCTTAGACAATTGGATCTGAAGGGGTATGACGTCTTAATACTTATATAATTGGGGTCCACTTTCATCACAGACATTCCTCCTTGTAAAAGGTCAAACTGAGGTTATTCAACGTGTAAATTCTAGCGGTGAAAATGAATAAATCACTGTAGTTATTTTCAACGTACTCTTCAATGATCACCATCCCTTTTCTGAATCTATCAACTAATAAATGCGTGTAGTTTTCATCCCAGGTAAACCGGTTGATTCGTTTAAGTTCATCGGCCAATACTTGAAACTTAAACTCCTCAACAAGAAGCTTCAATTGATATAATTTATCTCTATTTAAACAAAAGCAATTGTTTTCATTTTCATGATTTTCCCGGACGAATGTAATGAAACCATTTATATTATCAGCCAACATATTCGCTATTTGCATCTCGAAGTTCATTTCCAACAGCTCCTCAATGTCTAAAATCTATATGATGAGTGTATGATTTGAAATGGTATTTTAACACCTACAATTCTTTTTTCGAGATAGATTTCCTTCTATGATAGAATTTATAACAAAAAAATTGCCCCCTTCCTTCCAAGGGGACAATCTCACATCGAATCCAGAACCAAAGAGATCAGCAGGCCGGCAGCGGTGAATATGCCCGTGATCGGCCCTCCGTCTTCAAATGCTTCAGGCATCATCGTTGAGGCGATCATGGCGATGATCCCGCCGCCTGCAAAGGCTGCCATCGCTGCCAGGACATAGTCCGGGGCATGATCGAGGAATAGATAGCCCGACATCGAGGAGAGTGCCGAAATGATCAGGACGGAAAACCACAGCAGCATGATTTTCTTCTTGGAATAGTCACTTTTGAGCAGACCCGTTGTACTTGAGAGCCCCTCCGGAATATTACTGATGAAGATGGCGATGACCAATAGCCAGCTTACCGAGCCGCCGCTTATTAAGCTTGCGCCAATCATGATCGACTCCGGAATGGCATCCATCACCGTCCCGATGAAAATGGCTAGGCCCGCTTCCTTCGAGGAGCTATTATTGGATCGTTTCCTTTTATCCGCACCTTTCTTGGAAATAAGAAAATCCAAGGCGGTAAACACGGCGGCCCCTGCAATGAATCCGATCGCCGTCGCCCAGATTCCTCCATCACTCACCGAATCAGCAAGCAGCTCATATGCCGCGGCACCAATCAACACACCCGTACCAAAAGCCATAATATAGCCAATGATGTTTTTCTTTATCGGTATGAAGATGGCGGCAAGTGCGCCAAGCAGGACGGCAGAACCCGAAACCCCTCCCCAAAAGACCGCATTCCACATAGAATTCCCCCATTCCCTTTTTATAGGATAGTGTACCCGGGTTGATGTTGGGGTAAACAATGGGCCGCCTATTGCTATTCCAGCAAAAAAAAGCAGTTATATTCGCTGCCATGGTTTTTGTGTATAGAATGGTAGAGTTGTTCTTAGCACACTACTCTTCGCTGCCTTATATGACTGATATTTGCGGTTTTCCTTCTTCCCTTTCACTGACCTTTTCAATTTTATCGACAAACATTTGAAAAACCTTTCTCTTTTCTTCCAGCTCTTTTATCGATTCTTTCAATTCATTCAATTTTTGTTCAAAAGGTTTATGATAGAGCTCGCGGATGTTTCGAATAATTTCATCATTTATAGTGGATTGTACAACCTGTTTGGTAATATTGAATTTATAGGAATAAACCTGAAGTTCACGCTTAACTTCTTCATACTCTTTTTCTATCCCATTTAACACATCACTGATTTCTTCATTCCATTCTACTAAAGCCTTTTTCACATGTTCCTCCACCCTTATTCCCCCTCTTTAACTAACAAAAAATCCATCTCGATAAAAACTTATTTTATCAAAAGTTCATTTCGGTTTCTTTTCGGCTTAATTACTTAACATATAAATTTCATTAAAAACAGATAACAGCTTACAACGAGTTATGAAACACTTTTGAAAAATCACATAGAATGGAACATGACAACTATAACCTATGGAGGTGTTCAGACTGATTCATACAGTTAAACCAGGTGAAACACTGACACAGATATCCAGGGACTATCGTACACCGCTATCTGATATCATCGCTGCTAACCCGACCATAAACCCGAATGTCATTTATCCTGGCCAGCCCATTGTTATCCCTGGTTTTCCTCCTCCTGATACCATTCCATTTCAGATCGATGTGTCCGTTAACAATCGCAGGCTTAGGCTGCTAAAAAATGGCGCACTGCAAAAACAATATCCGATTGCCGTTGGAAGAATGCTTTCCGGTACACCAGTAGGGCAATTCATCATTATCAATAAAGCCCCCAACCCCGGAGGCCCATTCGGGACGATGTGGATGAGTTTATCAAAAGAACATTATGGCATTCATGGAACGAATGATCCCAGCTCGATTGGTAAAGCCGTCTCAAAAGGCTGTATTCGCATGCATAATCGGGACGTGGAGGAATTATCAAGGATTGTTCCAATCGGGACATTGGTTTTGATCCATCCTTAATGTGTCTAGTTACTCTCCTATATAAATAAGCCGATGGAATTTCCCATCGGCTTATTTTGCTATAAACTTAAAAATCACACTTGAACCAATTTTTTCCCCTGAATTTTATACTGAAGATCTGCTACATGCTTTATGAACGCTTGATCATGAGATACAAATATGATCGTCCCTTCATATCCAGCCATGAATCGTTCCAAAGCTTCAATGGCAGTAATATCTAAAAAATTGGTCGGTTCATCTAATAGAAGAATGTTGTATTCTCCTAGAAACAACGAACAAAGCTGGAGGCGAATCGCTTCGCCGCCACTTAATGACCGAACGCTTTTCAGGATATCCGTCCCGGCAAACTGCATCGAATGCAGGACGCTTCTTAAAAATCCTTCATCATATTCAGAGCGGTTCCCCAAGAATTGCAGAACATTTTCAACACTTTCAAATCGATAGCTCATTTGACGGAAGTAACCGATTTTCGCTTTTGGAGAAAGCGTTAAACCTGCACCATTATTCGCAATATGGTGAAGTAAAGTACTTTTACCGCTGCCGTTGCTGCCTGTGATGGCTATTTTTTTACCGAGCGGCAGCTGGAAACTCACTTCATCCAATAATACTTTCTCCTTCACTTGAAGAGTCAACCGGTCCGCCATTATCGGGAACTTATTATGCAATTCCAATTGCTTTGACTGGCGAAATACGATTTGCCTTTCCTCTTGTACAGCTTCCACTTCCTGAAGTTTTTCCACTCGATGTTCCATTGCCTTCGCTGCACGTTGTGCGGATTTTTGGCTTGTGCCTTTCGATTTCGTCATAAACGACTTATTCGGTTTTGCATTCGCCTCTTTTTTTGACAATCTTCCAGCTTGAGCGATTTTTTCAGCTTTTTTCATTTTTTCCTGCGCCGCTTTTTCAAGCCGGCTCTTTTCTTTAATGAATTGTTCATGAGCTTGCCTCTGTTGTTCACGTTTTAACTGCTTCTGTGCCATGTACTCGCTGTAATTCCCTGAATATACATGCACCTCGCCTTCATTCACTTCCCAGATCGTTGTGACGAGTTCATCCAGTACAGCCCTGTCATGACTAATCAAGACAAGCGCACCATAGTAATAGCGTAACTCATCAAGTAAAAACGAAATGCCGTCTTGGTCCAAGTGGGTTGTGGGCTCATCGATAAGCAACGCTTCATTATAATGGGTAAACAATTGGGCAAGCTTCAGCCTCGTTTGCTCACCGCCGCTTAACGACCCTGAATTTCGCGGAACTGCCAATCTTCCCAGTAACGCTGGATCAGCTTCTGCAACAACAGGCGCTTCAACTTGCTCAAAATAGCCACGATCAACGTAACCCCTTACTTTTCCGCTTGTCGGTTGAATTTCTCCAGCAAGTAACTTCAATAACGTACTTTTCCCAGTACCATTTTTCCCGACGATGCCGATGCGGTCAAATTGATGTACAGCCAATCGATCAATCTTCAATAACTCTTTATCTAAATACGTCACTTTGACATTTTCTAATTCAAAACATATTTGTTCCATATTCGCTACCTCCGAAATTTGTGATTTCGTATCGATAGCTTGGATCGATACGAGCTTCTATTTCAAGCCCGCATCAAAAGAATAATAGAAATTGCAATGTACATTCCCCCTATTTCAAGTCACCGCTGAATGATCATCTAATCGATATGAGTTTAAATTCCTAAACTCTCATCAATAGAAAAGTAACATCATCAAGTTAAATCCCTCCAAAACAAAAAAGTACACAGAAGGGCTCTGTGTACGAAAAAAATCGGCATAGATATCCGGCAGAACGACAAAACCTCTACAACATATCCATCCTATACACACAGCAAATAACCCCTTATACAAAGCGGTTTTTTCCATAATATGTGTGTATATCAGTATAGTTGTAAAAATGCCACGTTTATCGCTCCTTTCAAATCTTGCCCTTATTCTAACCAGGATATTTCCAATAGTCAATGATCTTTTGTTTTATATAATGGATGATTAATAACTCTGGAGGTTTTTATCAGAGGTTGGTAGGCACGTATCATGAAGGTAACGCGGAGACTGAAGAGGACAGCCTGACGTCGGCTGTTCTTTTTTGGTTTAATTTCAAAGCTCCACTCCCTAAAAAGTAATTATCTTACAAATTAAGTTTTACATGATATTATTAATAATTAAGTAGGCAAGAGCAATGAAAAGATAACATCTAATGAGTGAAAAATATGAAAAAGAAAATCATCATGTGGGTTACTGGTGTTCTAGTAGCCATCATTCTTCTTGGGTCAGCGGGAATGACATTCTATAAATTCGCTCCAGCAACTGAAGGAAAAACAACTACCGAAACCTTTGAATGATTTTATTTATGGTTTCTGTTCCAATAAAACCATGTTCCAAATCGAAACGATATACATCAAGAATTGCCATTAAAATATGGCGGAACAAATTCGATGTCTAATTTATTTCCATTGCCAAGAGAATCCATCAACAAACAGTAACTCTGGCGGGCTTCATATTAATTTGATTTGGAGGGACAAGCGAATTGAGTCATTTTGTACATAACACCCTATCTGGACTTAAAAAATTGTTGAAAAACACTAACCAAATGAAAATAATATCATACGAAGGGGAAGTTAGAGAGGTAACTTGTTCTTTTAATACCGAAGCCATTACAGCTGAAATTGAAAAGTTTGAAAATGAAAATAGCAAACTTCCTGAAGACTATAAGGCGTTCTTAACCCTCCATAATGGGGCAAGAATATATGAGTCAATCGATGAAGACGGTGAAACACTAGGCGATGGTCTTGAGATATTTAGTTTAGAAGAAATAAAAGAACATCAAGAAATTGAATATATAAGTGAACACGGGATTCCGATTGCACATCTGTTAAATGATTGTTATCTAATATTAGATACAGAAAAACTAAAGAGTGGGGATCCAAACTACCTTAATATTATGGAGTTTACAGAACTTTCATCTCTAAGTCTTAATTTTGAAATCTTTTTAGACCGCTACATTATTTCACAAGGTGAAGCGTTTTGGAGCTGGCCTATTTACACAGCTGAAAACTACTATAGAACTAGGTAAAAAAAATAAATAAAAGAGCGATTGCTAATTAACTGCAGTCGCTCTTTTTGAATATTATTTCGATTCGAATTCAAGTATCACTGTTTGTTTATGTTTAGGATTTTTAGTTTTGTCTGTTTCGTAAATAACGTCGGCGGGATCGTTTAGTTCTGATTCTTCTTTGGATGTTTTTTCTTTAGATGCCTTTACATTCGATTGAGACGAACAACCAATTAGCATTAATCCAGCAAGTAAAATGACAGCATATATTCTAATCATGTATGCAGCTCCTTATTTGTTTACTCAAAGTATAGCATGGAAATATATAACTTTTTGTGTAGCATTTCGGAAAATAATCATAGTGATAGTTACAGAAAAAAAAGGCAGGGATCTCCCCTGCCATCTCAATCAATTCATATTAATCGGCCAATAATAAAACACCAGTGTAACCATGATGATCATGACGCCGCTGATCATTAAATAGGCTGGGTATCTGCGGGTGATGTTCATTTCCTTTTGCTCGTCTATTTCAATCGGGGTTTGAAGGATATTTGCCTGAAACTCCCTTTCTTCGATGGTGATCGTTCCATACTTGGAGCCAATGATAAGTGCGCCTATGCTTAAGAGTAAACCAATGATGACAGGATTGAGGTAAACGGGAAGGCTTATTCCGAACATGCCGAGGCTTTCTCCGAGTATCACGCCAACGAAGCCGAATACGATGCTCCAAAAGGCGCCTTCTTTCGTTACCTTCTTTGAAAATACGCTTGATATGGCAATCGGTCCCCATGATGCCGCAAATAGTGTAGCCGCAAAGTAGCCGATCCACATGACGGCAGGCGGCTGGAACAATCCAATCAATAAGATGATCAAGCTGATCACAACCATGGAAATGCGGCTGGCCCGTAATAGATGATGATCGGTGTATTCCTTTTTCCGTGATTGTTCCATGATATCCCGTGTTATGCTGCTTCCTATTATCTGAAGGAAGCTCGAACAGGAAGATAAGGCCGCAGCCATGATGCCGCTGACGATGATGACTCCAAGCCATGTCGGGACAATATTCATCGCTGCCCAAATGAATACCTTTTCCGTCGGGGCGATATCCGCTTTAATGGTGGTGATTGTCGATATGCTGATATGGAGAAACAAATAGACGGTTAAAATGGATATCGTTGCCCAAACGCCGGCCCGGATGGCTACGTGTTCGTTTCTTGCCATTAAATATCGGCTGCTTTGCCATGGACTCACTGCAATGACAATGCCCCAGACCAAGCCCATGATGACGGCCCATGCCAATGCTTCCCAAGGCGTGCCCATCGTTGCGGCAGGTCCGGTAATGCCATGCCAGCTTAATAAATCAGGCCGTTCGGCCAGGTTTGCCGCCTTCGTAACGGCATCGGGAAACCCGCCTGCGGATTTAATGATATAAGGAAAGCTCAGATACGTTGCGATCGAGAATAAAAAGAACATCACCGTATCATTGACCATGACCCCCTTCGCTCCTGAGAGAATGGTGAAGGATGAATACACGACCCACATGATCACCAGGGCCATTGGATAGGAAACACCAGAAACCTCGGCCAATAAAACGGCTGCCCCTTGAGTAACGGCAACCAAGTATGCAGCGATACCGAGAATCGTCGTGATGGCAGCTGCCAGCCTTACCTTCTTTGAATGAAAGCGGTTACCAAAGAATTCAGGAACCGTCAATGATTTGCTTCTTCTTAAATACCTGCCAAACAGGAACACTCCGAATATATAGCCACTTGCATTAAAAATCACGAGGATAAGCAGCAGGATCGGATACCCTTCATAGGAAAATCCCGCTTCTCCCATGAATGATACCGTACTTAGGAAAGAAGCAACAAGCGTACCCGTTATCATCAATGTGTTTCCGCTTCGTCCAGAAACATAATACTCCTCTGAGCTCTTCACTTTCCTGAATAAAAAGATGCCGATCGAGACATACACACAAAAGGATATGATAATACCAAGGAGAAAGGCCACTTACATCCCCACCTTTTCAATCGGATCTTTTGCTTTTATTTCTTCTTGATTTTTTTTCATTTTTACTAGGAAAACCTTTGTGATCCACCCCATGACAATTAAGGAACCCCCATAGCTTAAAGAGAAAATCAGCTCGCCCATTTCTTGACCCCCTTATCAAAATAGAAATAATCAATCATTAAATATGCAATATCCATACCAAGTTTTTGAATATTCAGATTTTAATGAAGGTTAATTTATTATTAATCGTCCTGATAGCTAAATTGGTATTTGCCCAGTTTGCGCATGATCGTCGTTTGACTGACCTCCAGGGCCTTGGCCATTTTTCTGGTTGATTTATAGGTGGAAAGGGCCTGTGCCAATAATTGCTTTTCCGTTTCCTCTAATGCTTTTTTCAAGGGAATGATTCCTGTTAAATTGACTAGTGCCGTATCTTTGTAGGTTAAATCGGATGGCAAATCCTCTATCGTCACGATAGGTTTTCTAGCCGTCACGACGATTTGTTCAATTACATTTTCCAATTCCCGAACATTGCCCGGGTAATCCTGTAGCTGCAGAATTAACTTGGAATGATCATCGATCGTGATGGATTGACCGTATTTTTCATTGAATTTCTTCAGAAAATAATCGGTTAATAATAAGATATCTTCCTTCCGCTCACGCAGCTGCGGTATTTCCATTGGAACGACATGCAGGCGATAATATAGATCTTCGCGAAACTGATTATTCTTGATCATTTGCTTCAAGTCTTTATTCGTGGCGGTGATGATGCGAATATTCACCTTTTTCTCCTTCGTTCCTCCCACCTTCATGAATGTTCGATCCTGGACCAAATGCAGGATTTTCACTTGAATGTCGAGCGGCATTTCCCCGATTTCATCAAGAAACAACGTGCCGCCATCAGCACTCTCAACAAGCCCCTTTTTCCCGTGCTTATTAGCTCCCGTGAAGGCACCGCTTTCGTAGCCAAACAGCTCGGACTCAATTAAAGCCGATGGAATCGCGCCGCAATTCACTTGAATGAAATTTTTATCCTTTCTGCTGCTGAAATCATGAATGATCCTTGCTAAAACCCCTTTTCCGACTCCGGTTTCACCATGAATGAAGATCGATGAATCCATCGGGGCGACTTTTTCAGCTAATTCCAAAACCTTTATCATCTTATCCGAATTTGTAATGAAGTTATTGAACGAAACGGTTCTCGTTTTCTCATGCTGGGCCCGCTGGTTCCTAAGGTTCACTCTGTTCAATTGGCTCTTCATCTCAACCAATTCCGTGATATCCCTGGAATTCGAAACAATTCTATATAAGTTCCCCTCTTCATCAAAAATCGGCTTCGCTGTGCTGAATACAGTCAATCCATGCGGATAGGTTTGTTCCGCCGAATGGATCGCTTTCGTTTTCATCGTTTTTAATGTAACCGAATTGACGATCAAACCCTTTTCAACCAACTCTTTAATGTTCTTATTAATAAAGGCCTCCGGCGGCAGCCCTGTAAGCTTCTTGCACGCTTCACTCACGAATAACGTGTCCCCGTTCGCATCCGTCACGAAAATTTCATCATAGCTGGAATCCAGGATTTGCGTGAGCTCCTTTACCTTCTTTCTTGTCACCTCCAGCTCTTTCTTTAGTGATTCATTCAGACTTATTAAGCTCTTCACCTTCTTGTTAAGCAGCATTTCCCTGACTTCATGAATCGGATAGCAGCTATATTGGTTATCACCATGTTGAATCACAAAATCATAGATGCTCATATCCTCTTCACTTAGCTTATCTAAATCATCAACGACGACAAACGATGTATTAAGATAAGCCAAGATTTCCTGATTCTGACCCTCATTATCCAATCTCTTCAAAAAGAAACCTTCATCCAATATGCCGAGGATTTCCAAGTGATTTTTCATGACAATAAAAGGCGAGGAATGTATTTTCAGCAAGGATTTTACATCCAAAATAGAAATATCGGAAAAGACAATTAGTGATTCCTTTTTTACTTCCATCACATCACCCCATATTTTGATTGCGAACCGATTTTGTTACACTTTTTGAAACGAAAAGAAATAAGTGTCATTTTCATAAGCAACGAATGTCTCTATACCAACCAATTTTAAACTGAACCTATTATGAATCACCACTTTTCAAAAAAGGTTCAGTTATCTATATATAAAATACTATATCCATGAGCCATACCCTCTTTATGAAAGTAAAAAACGAATCTGAAACCACATTACCCGGAACGGCATGGTTATTGCATATTGAACCTGTATAGGGATAGGTAGAGGCGGTTGCCCTCTATACTTTCATTCTATCTAACATTAGGGAGTGGTCATGATCATGGCTCAATTCAAGAAACTGTTTACCCAATTAACGATCGGTTCTACTGAATTAAAAAACCGGATCTTAAGTACAGCACATCAAACAAATCATGTCACGGACGGAATCCCCACTCCGGATATGGTGGCCTATCATGAAACCCGTGCTAAAGGGGGCGTCGGATTGATCATCCTTGAAGCGGCATCCGTACACCCATCCGGCATGCTTACGTCCAAAACGATCGCAGGATATGACCCAAGAATTGTCGATGCCTACAAAGAGATTTCCGAAACGCTCCATACGTATGGAACGAAGGTTTTCTCCCAGCTATTCCATGGCGGACGGGAAGTCGTATCGAGCGACTACCGAAATGCAGCATGGGCGCCATCCGCCGTTCCCAGCCTGCGCTTCGGTGTCATGCCAAAACCAATGAGCTTGGAAGATATTGAAGGAGTGATTGAAGGGTTCGCCCATTCAGCACAGCTGGCAAAGGAAGGCGGACTTGATGGAGTTGAAATTTGCTGTTCACACGGATATCTTCCTGCCCAGTTTTGGTCACTGCATACAAATAAGCGCACCGATCACTATGGCGGATCATTCGAAAATCGGATGCGATTCATCGTGGAAATATTGGAGAAAGTATGGGACAGAGTCGGAGAAGACTTTACCGTCGGCATTCGCATGAGTTCGGATGAACTGACGATGGACGGGACCACGATGAAGGATTCCGTACAAATCGTCGAATATCTCGCGGAAAAAGTCCGATTGGATTTCATTAATGTCACAGCCGGGGATTCAAGTACCTTCGAAGGATCAACCCATATCGTGCCGCCATCACCGATAAAGCACGCATACCTATCTCCACATGGATTCAAAATCAGGATGGCAGGAGCGGTTCCGGTCTTTGTCGGCAATCGAATCGTCGACCCCGTTGAAGCGGAACAGATCGTATCGACCGGAAAAGCTGATGTCGTCGGAATGACCAGGGCCTTAATCGTCGACCCTGACATGCCCAACAAAGCAAAAAAAGGCGACCTGCAAGCAATCGATGCATGCATAGGCTGTTTACAAGCCTGTATCGGCCACTATCATAAAGGACTGCCAATCGGCTGTGTCCAAAATCCGACAACAGGTAAAGAAGCATGGATATTACCAGAATTAAAGAAAAAAAGAAGCAAACAAAATGTACTCGTCATCGGCGCCGGACCTGGCGGATTACAGGCAGCGATAACAGCGGACTACCTAGGTCATTCCGTAACACTGATCGATCAAAGTAAATCAATCGGCGGCCTGCTTCGCACCATGCGCAAAGCACCGATGCGGCATGAACTCGCAGAATCGATGCTCGATAACTATTCCCGTAAGCTAATGAGAAGCAATATAAATGTGCAATTAGGCAAAACAGCAACCGCCCAGGAAATATCCGAATCGAAACCGGACGCCATCATCTGTGCAACCGGATCACGGCCCTATACACCAGCCATCGAAGGAATCGATGACCCACGGATCATCATGAGTGATGACCTCTTCAGCTCAACTAAAAAAGTCGGGGAAAACGTACTCGTATTCGACTTTGGCGGTGACTGGCCCGGCATGGAAGCAGCCATCTACCTAGCCGAAAAAGGCCACCACGTCACACTCATATCATCACGACTGCACATCGGCGAAACCGTCCACCAATATCTCAGGAATGAATACCTAAAAAAACTATACAACCTAAACGTCAAACTCCTTCCCCATTACGACATCGGGGCAATCAAAGAAGATCACGTCATCATCCGGAACCTATTCACCCAACAAAAACAAGAACTAACCAATTGGGACTCCATCGTCCTCTCCCTTGGCCGCATTCCCAATACAGAGCTATTTGAAGAAATGAAAGGCCATGCTCCGGTTGTGAAGCAGATAGGGGATTGTCTGGGACCGCGTACTATTGAGGAAGCGACGCATGAGGGGATGATGAGTGTGTTAGGTTTATAAAAAGAGAAGAGACATCCTTTGGTGGGGGGATGTCTCTTTTTTGTTCTTTTACTTAGCCTTGCTCTCAATAATCACAGGACTACCAGCGTCGACTTGGGGAACATTTGGGCTTTCGTCCATACGCTGAATGCCGGTGTCCAAACAGCGATGGAAGATGGTGCTAATTTCTTCAACCATTCTATATTTATGGCAGTGGAGAATGCGAGGAAATATTAGCGTATGCAATCTGTATGAATGCGGGTTCGTGAAAAGATCATCCTGCAATCCAAGTTCGGCATTCAGAAGGGGTTGTTTGACTTTTCCAGAGAACATATCCTAAAAACGATGGACGTATGCTTGACCCTGCTCGGGGTATTTGGGTATTTGGATATTCTGCTTCTACACCGTATAGATACTTTGGTAGCGCCGGAATAGGTAGCGTACGCCTTCAATATTCTTGAAAGTCCAGGAAAATGCGCCATTTTGTCGTTTCCAATTAGAATCCGATCCAGACCCAGTTGCTGAAGTAGTCGGTGAAGCAAACGATTGTTGCAAACCAACTGCAATAAAGCATTACCAACGCTAACGTGATCTCCAATGGATTTAATATGGAAAATGATCACGCTGTGAACCTGGTCGATAGAGTGCTTGATTATTGCCGACTGAACGATATCACTATCCAGCCTTGGTCACCTTTCCAATACGGATTCTTTGAGCAAGTTTTCCTAGGAAAAAACAAGTTCCCTGAATTGAATCAAAAGATTAATGAAATCGCGGACAAATATGTAGTTAACAACACGACTATCGTCATCGCATGACTTTTACGCCATCCGGTTACTTGCAACCAGTCATCGGTACGATCAAATAAGACCGGTTAAGAAGTGTTGTAAGGCAAGCAATGATAAAATCTACCAGCTAGGTTTGCGACTTTAGTAATCGCATCAGGAAGCGCCCATCTAAAAGCATAGTTTTTAGATGGGCGTCTTTTTTGAAATTTCCACAAACCTAGTCATGAGGGTAAATCACCATGAATTTTTTATTAACACACCTCTCTTTCTACAAAGCAGTATGAAATATAGATTTATATAAATTTTCTCGTTTTTCCTATTTTTGATATAATTAGAAATAACTAGTTCCCCAAACAGGAACACTTGTTTGAATTTTAAATTTATCAGTGCTAGTATAGGAGGAAGAATTTTATGAATAATGATGTCATTGAATATGTTAAGTTTGCTGAATTAGATGTTAAGGATCCTTTCTTTTCCAGTCTAATCACTGATTATGTTGGATTTGAGAAATGGTTTAACAATAAATCTATACAGGGAGAGAAAGTTTATATCTTAAAAGAAGAAAAAATGCTTGGATTTCTTTATCTTAAAGAAGAAATTGAAGCTGACAATTCTATTACTCCCGAATTTGAAAAGAAAAGGCGTCTTAAAGTTGGCACATTTAAAATTGATGCCCATGGTACTGTCCTCGGTGAAAGATTTGTCGGGATAATTCTTAAAAAGATGGTTGAAGAAAATTTTAAGGAATGCTATGTAACTATATTTGATAAACAAAAACCGTTAATAAAGCTATTTGAAAAGTTCGGCTTTACAAAATGGGGGGAAAAAGAAAATGGTGAGTTCGTTTATATTAAGACGTTAGAAGTAAATAACGATCTATGTATGGACTTCCCAAGAATTCAAACTCAAAATAACAACAAATATTTACTCTCAATTTATCCAAAATTTCATACAAAGTTATATCCTTATTCCAAACTGCAAACAGAAAAAGACCATATAATTGAAGATTTATCTTTTACAAATACCATAGAAAAGGTCTATTTAGCAGGAATGAAGGGAATGCAAAATATTAAGTCGGGAGATATAATTGTTATTTATAGAACAGCCGAAAAGGGAAAATCAGCAGAATGGAGTTCTGTTGCAACATCTATTTGTTCAGTTCTAGATACCAAAAATATTAATGAGTTCAGGGACCTTGAAGATTTAATTAGATACTGCGGGAAAGGTACTGTCTTCTCAAAAGGGGAATTAGCACTATTTTGGAAGACAAAAAAGTATCCTCATATAATAAAAATGCTATACAATATTTCACTCCCAAAACGAGTTGTTAGACATAAATTAATTGAAGAAGGCGTAATTAACCGTGGAGATTATCCAGGTTTTGTTCCATTAGAAGACACACACTTCAAAAAGATTATAGAATTAGGTGAAGTAAATGAAAGTTTTATTATCAATTAAACCAGAATTTGTTGAAGAAATAGTACAAGGAAAAAAGAAATTTGAGTACAGAAAGAATATTTTTAAAAGAAATGACATTTCTTCAATTGTTGTCTATGCAACAAAACCATTTGGAAAAGTTGTTGGTGAATTTGAGATAGAGAATATAATAATCGATAAACCTAATAACTTATGGCAACAGACTAAAGAGCATTCAGGTATAACTAAAAGCTTTTTTAATAGTTACTTTGAGGGTAGGAATACAGGATTTGCAATTCAAATCAAAGAATTCAAGAAATATGAAATACCCTTAGACTTATTTGAATTTGATAATACATTAAAAGCTCCACCTCAATCATTTTGTTACACAAATGGAGGTTTTTAAGAATGGAATATATATTTTTATCAGGTATACATGGAGTTGGAAAAACTACTTTAGCCAACAGATTAAAAAATATAATAAATATTAAATCTATGTCTGTAAGTGATTTGATTAGAAAAGCGGGTAAAAAATTAGATAATACTAAGAAAAATATTGATGGGATTTCAAAAAATCAAGATTTATGGAAAAAAGAATTAAATAACATAGATATTGGTGATTCCAAGTTATTATTAGATGGTCATTTTTGCCTTTTAGATATTGATGAAAATATCACTCGTTTGCCATTCTCAACTTTTTATGACACTAATATGACTAAAATTGTTTTAATGAAAAATAACCCCTATATTATTAGAGACCGCCTATTAAGTAGAGATAAAAAAGAGTATTCAATTGACCTAATAGATAAATTTCAGCAATGTGAGGTACAGCAAGCAATTAATTATTCTACAGAGAAAAAAGTTAATCTGTTTATATTCGATCAAGATGAATCCATATCTAAATTAGCGGATTTTATTACTACTTAATGCTTTAGTTTGAGGTGATTTTCCCTATGTGACATAACCGGGATGATAAATACAGATTTTTTCATCCCAGTTATTAATCAGATAAAGACTTTCGAGAAATTAGAAATAATGATCGTAATTTTTCGATATGGATTTATTTAAATGAATGGGATGAGATAAATACTTAAACTATGAGCAAAAAGTGAATTTAAATAGAGATAAGAAAAAGACAACTTTCCAAGTTGTCTTTTTCTTTCTAGTACACCGATATTAAATAACATTTATAAAATAAACTTGGTATTTTAACCTAAGATTTTAGATACTTTTTTGTTTCAGGTAGCTTTTCTTTATGAGCATTAAGCACCTTTTTATAAAGGTCTACAATTTGAGCATGGTTCTTTTATTTAGCCTTCCGCTCAAAGTGATAATGAAGTCTATATTCACAAATATCCTTGGTCATATCAAACAAAACCCTCTGGTCTTCTGGTCTGACATCAAAGTTCAGCTTAAAAATATCGTCTTCGTAAGAAATTAACCCTTTAGAGCTGCCACTCCACTTAGCCATAGGCATAGTTGCAATCAACTTGCTAACCCCATCTTTATCATAATGCCATAGCTTTTTTGAGGATTTGTCAGCAAAGTCAATTTGTTTTCGATACTCTGTTTCTGTTAAATAGCTATGAAAGAATGGTGCTGCTCCCTCAGAGGTGATTGACTTGAACCAACTATCATCTCCACGCTTTAGCATGGCTAGCAGAACGACCATTTTATAGCTCTTCGCCATACCTGTTTTCTCTACTTCAACTAGCCATTGTTCATATCGATGAAAGATTTCTGATTCATTTTCTGAAAGCTCTTTAGCATAATCCAAGAATCCATAATATGAAGAGAATTCCTGACGATACTGCGGGGAATCAGAGGCACCTTTTAGATGTAATTCTAAATAGGAAGGTCTTCTTCCTAATTCCTGCTTTAATATGAGATAATCATTCACTAATTTATCTCGTTTAGGTTGCTTCTTTTTCGCCATTTCCTTTAAGAGATTAATAACCTGGATATCTAATTCTATGTCACATAATTCAGGAACAACAGGCTCAATAGTTTTCGTTTTATTATTGGTCGAACTTGTATCAAACAAACTTAATTTAACATCTGCATTTCGATAATTACCAATCAAATCTATAATAACGCAATGATCCTTGGAGTCATGTAGCCGTAGCCCTCGGCCAATCTGCTGGGTAAAAACCGTTAAAGATTCTGTTGGTCTAACAAATAAAAGCGTATCAACAGCCGGGATATCGACTCCCTCATTGAATAGATTGACCGTAAAGATAATATCGAGGGCTCCATCTGCAAGCTGGCTTATTGCTTCATCTCTATTCATTTCTTTTTGCTTTGAATGCAGACTAATTGCTCTAAATCCCTTTTGATTAAAAAAGGTAGAAAGAAAATCTGCTTGCCTAATGGATGAACAGAAACCAATTGTACGAGTCTTCCTTTTGTCCTTCCAGGCATTCAATACCTTTTCAGCCATCTCATCCCGTAATTGAAGCTGTAGTAACTCCTTCTCATCATATCGATTTCCGAGCCAAGTAATCTGACTATAATCTGTATTATCATACACACCAAAATATTTAAAAGGCGCTAACCAGTTCCGTTGAATTGCCTCAAGGAAATCTATCCTGAATGCTACATTTCCACCACAGATAGCATATACATCCTTGTTATCATTCCGATCCGGTGTTGCCGTGATTCCAAGCAAAAATTTCGGTTTAAAGTAATCTAGTACTCGTTGATAAGATTCAGCCGCAGCATGATGAAACTCATCGACGATAATCAAGTCAAATTCTTCAGGATCAAAAGCTTGCAAATGCCGCTGCATGCTTAACGTGTAAATCGAAGCAAAAATGGTATGTCCATGCCTCTCCTTCACCTTGCCATTATAAATAGAAAAGCTCTCTGCCGGCATAACCGTTTGGAAAGACTTCTTAGCCTGATATAAAATTTCTTCAAGATGAGCAATAAACAGCACCCGTTTGAAATTGCGGGCAAAGAACCCAGCTAAATACGTCTTTCCTAATCCGGTAGCCATCACAACTAACGCCTTATCATAATCTTCTTCCATTGTTTTATTTAACTCTTCTAATGCTTCAATTTGTGCAAAGCGAGGATAGATTTCCCCATATGATGCAGATGATTCATGAATGATCTCCGTTGTTGGAACAGACTCGTCACCTTCATTTGGAAGCATTAAATCCATTTCCTCTGTTTCTGTCCACTTTTGAGGAAGATTTGGATTAGTTATATGAAACTTCTCATAGCTTTCTTCATAATACTTCAACGTTTCTTGATTTAAAGAAATCGTATGGTCACTATAAAACGTTTCTAAAAATAGATGGAGACCTTGAGAAAATACTTCTTCATCATCACTAACAGAAAGACTCCATTCCACTCCATTACTTAAAGCAGAACGTGAAAGATTGGACGAGCCAACAAACAGGCTATCTTGGTTTTCTTTTTGGAATAGATAAGCTTTAGGATGAAACGACACCCCATTACTCCTCCATAATCTGACCTCAATCCTTGAATCAATCTCTAACAACATCCTTAATGCTTCTGGCTGGGTCACAAACAAATAATCGCCTGTACACACTTTAATTTCCGCTCCACGTTCAGCAGCTGCTTTTAGTGCTTCTCTCAAGTATTGAACACCAGATTTCATCACAAATGAGGTCAAAATACAAATAGAAGAAGCAGAATCAATCTGCTTCAATAGGTGTGTCCCTAATTGACTGGTAATTAATTGGACCTTACTCATCTTCAACCTCAATCAGATAAATCTTCTCCTTAAATCCTCCGCGCTTATCTGCTTTGATCTTCCTTACTTTCTCCACTTCCTCGATAGAAGCCCCATGATAATCAGCCAGAGCATGAAGGATTTCTAACACATCTGCCAACTCTTCAATCGCATCCTCTTTACTTTCTGTCTCTACATATTCCTGTAACTCTTCAAAGCTCTTCTTTTTCAATTCTTCTATGTATTCCTTCTCATCTAACACTCTTGTTGTAAACTTCTTACCTGTAGCTTCAATCACTTCTGGAATACGATCACGGACTAATTTATTGTGAACTGGCATAAATGGGCCTCCTTCAAAGTTTATAATACAATTATATCACTTACCCAAATTTTGTATTTAACACAAACCTTTCTTAATCATGATATTATTTAATCATAGAAAACCTATAGGAGGATAACATGAAAAAGCAAGTTAAAGTAGTTGCAGCCATTATTGAAAATGAAAAAGATGAAATACTATGTGCGTTACGCTCTCCAGATATGAGCATCCCGAACATGTGGGAATTCCCAGGTGGAAAAGTAGAAAAGGGAGAAGATATTTTTACTGCTTTAAAAAGAGAGATTGATGAGGAATTACAATGCCAGGTTGAAACAGAGGCTTCAATCTTTAATGATAATACGCATGAATATGAAACCTTCATCATTAACCTACTGTCAATAAAATGTAGAATCATTGGAGGTACCCCAACTGCCAATGAGCATTCTAAACTGATATGGTTAAAGCGAGAGAATTTAAGTTCTCTAAAATGGGCCCCTGCAGACATTCCAGCTGTGGAACAATTAATAAATGAAAAAAAATAGTCTTCTCAAATGAGAAGACTATACTTTTTTAGTGAACTCCGTATATAAACTAGCTGGGACTTCATTCTCTAATGCCATTGTAACGGTAATTGGCTTTTCCCCTTCATATTCCACCGTGTTACCCTTACCAATATAAATATACGGTTCTGTCTTTCCATCTATTTCTTTATACTTTCTAATAAATAAATGTAAATGTATCCCTCTATCCTGATTAAATACAATATTCTTTCCTCTCTCAGAACTTGGGGCTGTACTATTTGGAGTCTGCCATTGAAAAATGCGTTCGTTTATAAATTCATCGTGGTAATTAATGCTCTCTTTAATATCTTCTTCCTTGTGTAAATCAATAAATAAGAAATAGTCATTTCCATTTGAAAGTAGACCAGAACCCCTAAAAGCACTGTGGCTTTTGCGATAATTTGATAGTAATGCAGCATCAGCCATTTGATATTGTTCATAAAGCTTCAAATGTGGCACACCATAGTAGTCTTCTTTAAATTCCTTTTCATATCTAAAGATTCCATAAATAATAAGATCTTCGATATACGTTCTATATTCTTCATTCTGTAGAACCTTTTGATAAGAAGATGTCTTAGTTAAATGACCATTTTCAAGAGCAAATAACTTAAAGTTCCTCTTTTTCTGACCAGGATCATAAAAATCCTGATTTAGACACTGCAAGGCATGCAAAACGCTATCTTCATCTACCTCTTTAACCAACTTCAATATCTCGCGTTTTGCGGTTTCTAAAGAAATCTCATCATAGTCCAATAGATATTTAGCAATAGCAAATTCATACACTCGCTTTAAAGGTAATTTGCTCGATAATTCCCTTAATACTCCTTCAAAAGCTTCGTCTAGTAATAGCCTTTTCAAGGAATCTTCTTTTTCTACTTTTGCTACAAATTGCAAATATGTTTTTTCGCGATTAATAAACTTTATCGGATCTGGAGCTCCATCAAATTTCATATAATCCATTAATAATAAAGGAATTTTTCCTTGATTCATTTTCTTAAATTCAAAGTACTCTTCCTTCAAATACTTCAAAGAATTAAAGTTTTCCTTATCAATCTGCGCTAATATCCGTTCTTCTGAGATTTTATCCATTTGAATATGTGTACAACCTGGAATATTTGCAAAGCCAGTCGCAATAGCAACCTTCAAGCTTTCTTTATCATAATAACGACTTCCATTTAATGCGATGGCAATTAAGAACGTTTTACTATGATTCCCGATAAAATCAAGGACTGTTAGGAAACTCTTGTCTTTATGTTTACGAAGTCCTCGTCCTAGTTGTTGAATAAAAACGATCGGAGAATTAGTAGGTCTTAACATTAATACGGTATTTACAGAAGGAATATCAACACCTTCATTAAAAATATCAACGGTGAAAATAAATTCTAAGTCATCATGGTCATCTTCTAATCTATTTATATAACGTGATCTCAGCTCAACTGAGTCATTTCCAGATAAACAGACACTTTGAATACCCCTACTATTAAATTCTTGTGCCATATATTGTGCATGTTCAACTGTTCCGCAAAAACCTAGACCTTTTCTTTTTTCACCGTCATGGCCATAGAAATTCATATTCTTAATAATAAAGTCGACTCTCTCGTTAACCTTTAATCTCTTCGTTATCTCCGCTACATCGTCAATATCTACATCACTTAAATCAATCCCCTCAATGTCGGTAATACCAAAATAATGAAAGGGAATAACCAGTTCATCCTCTAAAGCCTCATGTAAACGAACTTCTAATGCAACATTATTATCAAATAGGTCAAAAACATTTTGTTGATCGCTTCTCTCTGGAGTAGCTGTCATCCCTAATGTGAACTGTGGGTCGAAATATTCTAGCACTGCTTGATAGCTTGGGCTTGTTGCATGGTGGGCCTCGTCAAAAATAATATAATCAAATTCGTCTCGTTTAAATTCCTCATAGCATTTAGACAAAGTTTGTATGGTAGAAAAAATATAATCGGCATTTTTTTGCTTTTGATTCCCAGTCAGTAATCCAAATGTCAGTTTTTCATTAGGAAGGAGCTTTTCAAAGGTCTCTTTTGCTTTTTTTAATATTTCTTCTCTATGTACAATGAACAGTAATCTTTTAGGCTTGAATCCCTTTACGTCAAAAGCAGACATATACGTTTTACCCGTACCTGTTGCTGCTATAACTAAGGCCATCTTTTCCCCAAACGATCTAATTCTCTCAAGGTTTTCAACCGCACGTTTTTGCATGTTATTGGGAATGATATATTCAGAGCTTTCATAAATAAATTGCTGTGTATTCGTATAGCCCTTTAATTTACTCAAAAACTCTTCATACTTACTAATGAAATTGTCATCTGCAACAACACTACTATTCCATAATCCATCATATTCCTTTAATACATCTTTAAGAAATTGAGCATTCTCTTTAGCAATAATCTCAACATTCCACTCAATATTACTCTTAAGGGCGCTTTGAGTAATATTAGAAGAACCAATAATCACCTTATAACTATCCTTAAATTCAAAAATATACGCTTTCGTATGAAAACCAATCGCCTTATCTGTTTCAAAAATCTTCAAATGGATATTACTAAACTCATTTATTTTCTTTAAAGCCTTCGCTTCAGTAAAATTAAGATAAGTAGAAGTAATAATCTTCCCCTTTACTCCCCTTTTCTCCGCGTTCTTAAAAGTATCCAACAGCAGCTGAAGACCACTATAATTAATAAAGGCCACGCTGAAATAAAACTTTTCACACTCATTTATAGAAGAAATTAATTCATTTAATAAATTACCCTTGTCCGAATTGACAATTAGCTTTTTCTCGATGCTCATGATTGGCTCCTGACTGTGGTTATATAAATAAGAGAACTTTTTAGATCTAAATTAAATATTCAATAACTCATGGAACAATAATACAGTATTCTAACTTGTTTCTAAAAGCGATGGTTTCTCTTCAACTATTTTATCAGATAGGAAAATATATTCTATTCTTACTTCATCAAGTAGTTTTAGTAAGTCTTTATCTTTTTTTATATTACATATTTCTTAAAAGACCATTTTTTCTGTTATATTATTTATCTTAATTATCCCTAATTGTTATTATTCCAAAACACCAAGAGACGTAAAAAAAACTCTTACAATAGACCATCTATTGTCTGTTTTAATCCTTCATATGTACTTGGCTGTGCTATTTTTTTTAGTGAATTTAAAGATATTGTTTTTTGATGGGGAAAATGCAAATCTAAGTCTTTAGTTAATGCAACGTAAAATTCCCATTGTTTCATATTTAATGGTTCAATTAATTCTAAGTTTTTTTCTTTTAGTAAACAAAAGACATATATATCTGCATGCCGTTTTATGGTAGGGCTATATGTATTTGTTTCATAATCATATTCTTTTTTTGCCCCAATACTAAAACTGATGTTTGAATATTTTTCTTTATGCCATGCTTGGATATACGCAGAAGATTTCACCTCAATTTTCAAGTCTTTATAAACTAAATCAAATGCGTCCCATTCAACTCGTAATTGGTTTAAACAGCCCAGAGCAGTTCCAATTAAAAACTCAGCAAAAATCCCCCTTAGGTTGTTTGTTAATATTTTTGAAAATCCCCATTGCCAGAAATCTAAAATAGTATGGTCTGTTCCTAATATTGGGGTTTCTGATTTAAGAGGTATATCATTATTCATTTATAACCACATCCTTTTATGCAAATTTTCGAAACTAAGTTTTCTTATATATTTAACTTCCCAATTAATTTCCATATAAACCTAAAAGGCATGTCCCATTTATAATTTGCTACTAGTTATCTATATTAAAAATCTTCTTCCCATGCTTCTTTTGCATCCAATAACCTTTGTGATAAAAACTCATAAAAATTCTTTGCTGTATTGTAGTCATCAAGTCCCCCGTGTCTATTCCACGCTATTACCGGGCACTCATTATTCTCCATTTTGTTTGTATATAAACAATAAACATATTCTCCAGCATTTTCTATAACTACTAAATCCTTATCCAAATCTAACTCTCGATAACTCTTCGTATTAACAACAACTGGAACTCTATTTGACTTAGCCACTCCTAAAATATCAACACCAAATGACCCTCCCGAACCATAGGTAGTTAAAAACCACTTATAACTATCTGGTAATTCCACCCCTAGCTCATTTTGAACAACATTGATTTGACTTTCATCTACACCACCTGTAAAGTCATCTGATTCCTTATGTTCATTGATAAAATTTGTTAATTTCTCTTTATTCATTCAGTACTCCCCCTGCCAACAACAGTTGGTTTTTAAGATTGTAAGGCAAGTGCTTAAAGTTGAGACTAATTCTTTTGCCTTCATAACGCCTTTTACTGCAGCCGCTTTATAGTGACTACCCCAGGAGTTTATGACAAAATCCCAAACTCCTGTCACAAAGTCCTTACCTATATAAGCTGTTTTGTTCCTTTTTGGTATACGATAAATCTAAATGAATAAAAAAATGGATAGTCCCTTTAATTTTCGAAAGGCTCTATCCACTTCTTCTTTATATAAAATATTTCTTACTTTATAACAAAGCGAGATAAATAACTATTCCCCTCAGCTTTTACCAATCTTCTTCATCTTCATCCCAGTTTTCTTTAGCCTCCTCAAGGCGTTCGATAAAATAGTCTAAAAAATTATCGGCTAGTTTAACACCATACCCCTCCTGATTATCCCACGTAATAACTGGGCATTCTCCATTTATCATTTTATTAGTATCGAGGCAATAGGCAAATTCATCAATATCCTCTATAACCACAAGTCCATCGATTAAACCATAATACTTTTGATGATCTTTGGTAGCAGTCACTACTGATGCACCTACTAAATCATATCCAATTATATCAATACCAAAACTTCCACCTGAGCCATAGTTTTTTAAGAACCATTTGTAGCTTTCCGGTAATGGGACTTGTAATTTATTTTCAGTTTCTTCAACTTTGTCTTCACTTATCCCTCCCGTAAAATCATCAACTTTGCCATAGTTCTTAATGAATTCCTGTAGACCTGAATAATTCATCTAAATCACCTTCTAATCCTTAGTTTCGTATTGCTTGGCTCTCCATTTCCAATACTTTTTACGAAATGCATCATATTGACTTTGAAGCTCACGAGATTGCCTAAAGCTTTCTCCCTTATTTTTCAATCCATGTATTACTTTACTATACTGTCTATGTAGACTCTCTGGTATCTCTAACATAGTGCCAGGTTCTTCTTGGATTAAATGATGTAAATTGATTTTAGTACCATCATTGGCATATGGTGCCTTCCCTTCTTTCATCAGCTGTAAATTAGTTATATTTTTTAATGGATCTACTCTATTAATATCTAAATCCTTGATCTGATACACTCTTCGGTCTATATCTTTTATCTTACCTTTTGCTTTAACTTTTCCTTGTACTTCAACAGCATTATATTTTTCATTATTCAACCAAGGTAGTGATATATTTTTCCCTGTAAATGGTTTTCTTGTTGGATCTGAAACTTTTTGAGCCTTAGATATAAGCTGATCTCTCAATCCAGTACCATTAACCACATTATAAGGTACTCCACCTGCCAACGACAGTTGGTTTTTAGGATTGTATGGCAATAGGTTAGGGATAGTGACCAGTTCTTTTGCTTTCGTAACGCCTTTTACTGCAGCGGCTTTTGTTGTGGCTACCCCAGTCTTCGCTACAGCACCCGCACCTTTTGTTCCTACTACTGATGTGACGACTGTTCCGAGGGCATAGGTTACCCAATGAGACCGCGAATAGGCATCACCATTTACCATATCTCTTTCATATGAGTCGGAGATGGACTTGGATATATATTTATAGGTTTGTATCGGGTGCATGATCGAGTTTGCCACACCTTCAACCGTTTCCCCGGGATCTGTGACAAAGTCCCAAACACCTGTTACGAAGTCTTTACCGACATCATAAAGGCCTACGCCGATTCCTTTTGCAATGTCTGCCGTTTGCTTAGCCGCTTCTAGCTGCATAACATATTGCTGCTGGGTGGGCGCTAAGTTTTCGTACCCGATCTGCTTGGCGATTTTGAGGAACTCATCTGGATCTGTTACATGATCGAGTTGTGCCTTCAAGTCTTTGATCCGGCGATTCTCCGCTTCTTCTTTCTTAACCTTCAGATATTGCGCGGTTTCTTTTTTCCTTACTTCTAGGTTTTTATAGGCTTCACTATTTTTATAAGCTGTTGCATTAAAATAGAGCGGGGATACTACTCCTCCCCTTGTACTGGATACTTTCAATTGCTCCATGAGTGCCGTCACTGCCGCTTGATCCGCTTCGGATTTGGCATATTCAGCCGTCCACTTATGATCGATTTCGTTTACTTTGTCTATCGTTTCAGTCCGTTTCCTTTCAGCTTTCTCCATATTCTCAAAGAACGCATCATCGGAGAAGGGTTCTAACTGAATGATATCATCAATTCCAGCCAATATTTTTTTCAGATCATTTTTTTGGGCTATGACCATTTCCTTGGAATTTCGACTGGCGCTTTCCAGCTCTTCCTCTAAAAAAGGGACCGTAACCACGGTTTCACTAAGGTTCGCTTCGATTGTATCTCCTTGAATTCCGCTTAAAAAGGCAACATGCCGATTGATCAGACGCAGCCAAGAATCCACGACATCGATCTGTGCTTTGTAAAATCCTTTGATTGCCTCTGCACCTTGCCCTTGCAGCTCATCATCCAAATGAACGATACTCTCAAATCCTTTTTTTAATTCCGTGAGCTGTTCTTTCAGGTCCTTATATTGTCCGACACGCGTTTGCATGGCAGAAACTAGTGTTTGAGATTCGTAAATCATCGACATAATGGAAAGTCCTTTCAACTTCTTTTCTTATAACTAGATTTCATTTGTATGTAATATTTTTATTCACTGTAAAATTATGGACTAAATATATTTTAGAAGAGTTTCTATATTTATTCAAGAATAGAAGGGGAATTGGACAGTATTTTTAATAGTAGCTGGACGATGGACGATCACAAAGTTAAACAGACAAGTAAATAAGGGCTATTCCTGTTTGAAGGAATAGCCCTTTCTTTGTATCAAAATTAAAATGCCGGTATGGCCGTTTCACTATATTTCTCTTCTAAAAATTTGCGTACCTCCGGGCTTGTCATGGCCTTGGCCAACTTTTGGACTGGCTCAGAATCCACGTTATCCTTGCGTGCCACTAATGTAATCGCAAAGTCATTTTCAACACCTTCTGTGAGAAGGGCGTCATTTTTTGGTGTCAAACCAAGCGGTGCAGCGTAAGCAGGTGTTATCACGATCGCATCTGCTTCATCGTACGTTCTCGCTAGCATTAATAAATCCACTTCTTTGAACTTATAGTTTTTAGGGTTATCAGTAATATCAGACATTGTATAGTATGGACCCTTTTTTTCCTTTAAAGTAATGACTTTATGCTGTGCCAGCAATGCCAATGAACGATCGATATTCGAAACGTCATTTGCAATGGCAATAACGGCACCCTCTGGCAATTTATCCATTGAATCGTATTCTTTGGAATACACACCATAATTGGCAAAATAAATCGGTTTCACGGGTACTAACTCGGCATTTTTGTTTCGATTGAATTCCTCCATATATGGAACGTGTTGGAAGAAGTTCACATCCACTTCTTTTGCCGCTAGTGCGGTGTTAGGCTGCACATTATCGCTTAATACAACCATTTCCAGTTTAATGCCCTCCTCTGCCAGCTTTGGTTTAACAAGCTCAAGGATTTCCGTCATTGGGGGAATGAGTGAGGCCACTTTCAATGTTACCTCTTCCTTCTCCTGATTCTGCGCATTTTCTTTCTCTTTTACTTCATTCGTCTTTCCACATCCGACTAAAAGCAACATGATTGCTGTCATGAGAAAGAGTATTTTTTTCATGATGTTTCCCTCCATTATTTATCTTTTATCCATCATTCTGGCTACAGCCGTGCCAATGAATTGGATAAGCTGTACTAGAATGATCATAATGATAATCATATAAATCATTAGTTCTGTTTTAAACTGCTGATAGCCATACCTGATGGCAAAGTCGCCGATACCTCCGCCTCCGACCACTCCCATGATCGTTGAATAGGAAATAAAGCTGATAATCGATGTTGTTAATCCGAGGACAAGCCCTGAACGAGCCTCCACGTAAAGAAATTTAAATATGACATCCTTAACGGAAGCCCCCATGGAAATGGCTGCCTCGATCACACTCTTTGGCACATCCAATAAAGATTGCTCGACCAATCTCGAATAATGGGCAATGGCGATGATCGCTAATGGAACGCAAGCAGCTGCTGTACCAATGGCTGTGCCGATTATGAGCCTTGTAAAGGGGATTAAAAAAACAACCAATAATAAAAATGGGAAGGAACGGGTAATATTGACAAGTAAATTTAAAATCGAGAACGCCCACGGATTTTCAAGCAAATGACCCTTCCTACAAAGAAATAGCAAGGTCCCGACAGGCAATCCAATCAAAATCGCAGCTAAAATGGACACACCAACCATGGTAATGGTTTCTCCAATTGACTGCCAAATTTCTGCCTCATATTGAACTAAAATCTCAGGCATGACCTAGCCCACCATTCTCTGCTAATTGTTCGATAAAGTATTCTGGACGATTATCCTTTTTTTGAATCCCGGTTGGTTCGATTAAGACCGTGTCATAAATCTCTCCATCTGCCATGATCGATACACGATTGCATATACTTTTAATGACATCCAGTTCATGACTAACAATGACAATCGTCACACCGAAGCGTTTGTTTATGTTCTCCAGCACGTCTAATATTTCAGCCGTTGTATTTGGATCAAGGGAAGAGGTCGGTTCATCACATAATAACACTTGCGGGTTATTTGCCAACGCCCTAGCAATGGCAACACGTTGCTTTTGTCCCCCGCTTAATTGTGCAGGATATCTCTCCATCTCACCCTCCAACCCGACAAATTGAAGACACTCTGCAACACGGCTCCGACGTTCCTTCTTTGGATAATTTGCCAGCTCTAAAGAGGCTGCCACATTGTCATGAACGGTTTTATTTGCCACAAGATTAAAATGCTGAAAGATCATGCCAATCGACTTCCGTGCCCCACGAAGTGCTTTATTGTTCAATGTGGTCAATCTTTGGCCGTTTACCTCCACTTCGCCCGCGTCTGGGATCTCCAACAAATTCATTAGCCGCAGCAGCGTTGATTTCCCTGCTCCGCTTGCTCCGATTATTCCATGAATTTCACCTTTAGGTATTCTTAAGGTAACAGACTTAATTGCCTGAAACTGTGAAAATTTTTTACTCACTTGATGCAGGTTAATCATAAAATCCCACTTTCTATTTGTTGAAAGGTAAGCATAGCGCTCATCATTATCGTTTTATCAAAGAAACACAGCTGATAAATCATTTTATCAACTAATGAGGATCTAATGCAAAGACACAAATTAACAGTTAGAAAGGATAGATGAACAGTGAGGAATACCTGTTACATCTATCCTTTTGTACGACATGTTTCGTTAACTGGATATACTTTCATTCCAGAACACCGTGACGTTATTTCGACGACACCACCAGAAACCGGACAATTTGATCCGAGAAGTTAAACCAGTAATGGGCTTTTCTGGCATCGAACATGAATGACTGCTGTTCATGGAGTTCCATTCTTTCTCCCTCTATTTCCACTGTTAACTTCCCTTCGATAATGAACAAGAATTCATGTCCGCTATGGGAAAAGGCGCTTCCTTTATTTTCACCTGGCTTTAAGGTGACGAGAATAGGCGAAAAAACAGCATCACGAATGCCGCTGGATAAATTCTGATAGTGAAATTGTTCATGATTATAATCTGAATTTTCTTGGGAGCGGTCCTCTGAAAAAAAGAAACTTGGGCTGACATCCAATGTATCAGCGATTTTTTTTAATGACTCTAACGTGACGCTTGATTTACCCCGTTCCACTTGTGATAAAAAGCTGATCGAAACGCCTGTTTGTTCAGCAAGGCTCTTTAATGTTAGTTTTCGCTCTTTCCTCAATGATTTCATTTTTTCCCCGATTGAATCAAAAGGCATGGAGATGCCCCCTTTTTTTACATAGTATCTAGCTACATTATACAGTACAAATTTTGATGAATGCTCCGTCATTAATAAAATAATTGACAGAAAATTTTAAATTATTTACAATAAAGGAAATAATAAATTGAAGTGACACTTCAATTTTAACGGGGTGACTCAAGATGGAGAAGAAACAAATGCGGCGAATTTTAATTGCGAGTTTAGTCGGAAGTTCAATTGAGTGGTTTGACTATTTTTTATATGGGACCGTTGCAGCTCTCGTGTTTAATCAGCTATTCTTCGTGAATGAGGATCCGACAATAGGGCTGTTGCTTTCCTATGCATCCTTTGCGTTAGCATTCTTCATCCGCCCTTTTGGCGGGGTGATCTTCAGCCATATTGGCGATCGTATCGGGAGAAAGAAAACACTTGTTATAACACTTAGTTTAATGGGGATCGCCACATTTGGGATGGGACTTCTTCCCACGTATCAAGCCGTTGGGATTTGGGCGCCGATTTTATTAATCACGTTGCGATTAGTACAAGGTCTGGGAATTGGCGGTGAATGGGGTGGCGCGCTATTATTGGCCGTTGAATATGCTCCCGCTGAGAAACGGGGCTTGTTCGGAGCCATTCCTCAGATGGGTGTTACGATAGGAATGCTGCTTGGAACCGTTGCCTTATCTATTATGACACTGTTGCCTGAAAACGCATTCATGACTTGGGGATGGCGTATACCATTCATTTTTAGTGCTTTCCTTGTATTTTTCGGCCTATGGATTCGTAAAGGAATTGATGAAACACCGTCTTTCAAAAAAGTGAAGGAATCCGGAGAAGTTCCAAAGCTGCCGATTGTGGAAACTCTTAAGAATTATTGGCGTGAAGTCCTTATCGCCGTGGGAGCTAAAGTGGTAGAAACAGCTCCATTTTATATTTTTAGTACGTTTGTCGTATCATATGCTACTGCAAATCTCGGTTTCTCCCGGACAGCTACATTGACTGCAGTCATGATTGCAACAATTATAACGACAATTTTAATACCATTCATGGGGATGTTATCTGATAAGATTGGCCGCAAAAAGCTGTTTATAGGCGGAACGATTGGGATGGCACTGTTTGCATTCCCATACTTCTGGCTGCTGCAGCAAAAATCGGTACTGCTATTAATCGTTGCAACAGTCATAGGTTTAGGGGTTATTTGGGCCCCCATCACAGCTGTTCTTGGAACGATGTTCTCGGAAATTTTCGATGCAAGGATTCGTTATACCGGCATCACGCTTGGATATCAAATCGGAGCAGCTCTGGCAGGAGGAACAGCGCCGCTAGTTGCAACGGCTTTACTTAATAGGTTTAATAACTCCTATGTTCCTGTCGCCATTTATATTATTTTTGCATCTGTCCTTTCCCTAGCGGCGATATGGGCAGTTACGGATCGCAGCAATCAGAAATTAGACGAAACGCATAATACTAGTGCCATGTAATCTATGGTTCTTTTACTTCAAGGAGGACAATTGAATGTTGGTTATAAGTGAGAAGGAAATTCAACAATCATATGGAATGAAAGACGCAATTGCGGATGTAAAGGCCGTATTACGTGCACATGGTGCTCAAAGCATAGACAACCCTCATCGCACAGTGCTTGATTTTCCTCAACACGAGGCATCGGCACTTTACATGCCAAGCGCTGATTTATCTGAAGAGGTTTCGGCGGTCAAAGTCGTTACCATTTTTCCAAAGAATCCTTCAAGGGGGATGGCAACCACACAAGGAGTCATCTTGCTGTCAGATGCAGAAAATGGCGAACATTTAGCACTGTTGAATGCCTCCTATTTAACACGTCTCAGAACGGGGGCATTGAGCGGCATTGCCACAGACTTTCTTGCTCGTAAAGACGCCCGGGTTCTCACGATCATCGGTACAGGGGCTATGGGATTTGAACAAGCAATTGGTGTGTTGGCCGTAAGGGACATTGAGCGTATTTTATTAGTAAATCGCACACCAGAGAAAGCACAGAAATTCGGTGAAAAGCTGCGGGCATTCGGAGTAACCGTTCCTTTTGAAGTTTGCGAAGATGTTTCAGCAGCTGTTCGTCAAGCAGATATCATTTGCTGTGCAACCCGCTCGAACGAGCCTGTATTTAATGGACAGGATTTAAAGCCGGGCACACACATTAACGGGGTCGGGTCTTACTTACCGGATATGAAAGAAGTGGATAATACCACGGTTTCACGCGCTGCTAAAGTTATCGTCGACGATTTGACGGGCGTGAAGGATGAAGCAGGAGAACTCATTTCTGCAGCAAATCAGGGAAATTGGTCGTTTAATGATATACACGGGGAACTTTTTGAACTTGTCATGCGGACCAAAACAGGCAGGGAAAATGAAGAGGAAATTACCTTCTTCAAATCAGTCGGTGCCGCTTACTTTGACCTCGCTGTGGCAAAAGGTGTTTACCGCCAATCGAAAGAACGGAACATCGGGCTGGAGATTGAGGTATAACAAAAGCCCATACATTTTGCTATCATTGCCGAAACAAGATACGTTCAAGCTTGCAGTAACATTTCATCTTTAAATTAAGAGATCCTTCTTTCGGAAGGGTCTTTTGAATAATCCTTATCTTTCACAAGCGATCAAGTCTTTATCATGGTCGCTTTTTTTATTGGCATCATAAACCCACCTACTTTAATCTAAGACCATCTGGTAAAGATGAAGTGCCCCATTCTAGATTATAGTTAGCCTTCTAATAAGAGTATTATAGTCATTTGAGATTGCCGATCAGATAATGGTTCATTCTAGATGTTTATTTCCTATTAAACCCCAATAAACCTTTGATTTACCCCCCCCTGAATTATTAGCTTTTTTTCCAAGAGCTACTGCCAAAGTAAGGAATATATTAGAATAAGTTAATAAAGAAAGCTCTAAAAACCCCAAACTTCCGAAAACTAACATTTCGGAGCGTGTCCGTTTATTAATTCATCCATTTTCACTTATACACATTATGCTTATTTAAGGTTTAGTGGTTTACTTTATCTCAACGAATATTCAAATATTCAATTCTTATTTCTCTGGAATCTATCTAGGATTTTACCTTTCCATATTAAAATGAGTTCTTTAAATTGTTCTGTCTCCATTTCATTTTCATAATGCTCTTCATATGTAAAAAGGTGTTCAAGGACTGTCATATCTTTTTTTATTAGCACACTTGTGGCGTTTAGTTGAATATCAAAATCTTGATATAAACCATTTAAAACATTTTCAACCTTTTTAATATACTCATCTGCTTTTTGCTCAGTAGGTATGTCTTCAATAAAATCAGCGAACAATTCTATCTCACCTGGTAATTTTATTCTCAGCATATCTAAATGATCTCTATAAAACTCGTATGCATATTTCATACTCAACCTCCTTCACAAATTGGATAGGCAATAACAATGGTACCATCTGGTTTTAAACAAAAAATCAATAACATTAATTAAACCAAATACTCATGAGAGATCAGATGCATTGAAGAAAAAAACTATGATTACTATTTTTTATATAATCAAATTTAGCCACTATCAATTACCTTTTATATTGGTAAAAGTTTTAACTAATAATCACTCATTTTTTATTGATTTTTGAACGAATAAGTATAGATATGGTACAAGAACCATAGAGAAATAAAGCTATGAAAAGTAAAGGTACTAATATTGTTGATAGTTGTTCTTTTGGGACAACCCAAAATAATAGAACTGCAAAGGATATTGTTCCACTTACCCCCACGAATATCGCATAAAATAATAATCCGAAATTTAAAGCCTTCTTAAAACTCTCTTTATTTGTCGACAATGATATCAAAACCACCTAATTTTTATATTGTTTTAACCACTGTTTTTTAGAATTACTTATCTTCTTCTAATCCTACCTTTACTCCTACTCCGATACCATAACCTATTATTCTCGTATTCCTTAAAACGTCGTTAAGTGGCTCCATTAGAAAAATAACGTCCGAAGCAACTCCCTTTTTGGGGTAAGCACCTGTAAGTTCAGCCAAAAATCTCCAACACCCCAATCTTTTACGACAAATAAAAAAGAATCCATCTTGAAAAAAAATGGATCATTTTCTATCTGTGTTGTTCTTTCGATTGCGGAAGATTGACTTAATTCATTCATGATCCACTTGTTTCTGCTTCAGCTACCTTCTTGACACGTTCTAAAAATTCAACGACCACTTTATCGGTAGCAAATAATAAAAGTAATTTCAAAAACCACTTTAATGGGCGACTGGTGACTGTATATGTAAAGGAAGTTCTATTGTCATTGATTTTATTTAGTTCGTAAAAAGCTGTAATTTCAAACATTTTTGCAAGTATGAAGCCTACTTTTAATTTTTTCTCATTAGTTTCATTCAAATACTCTAATGTTTCTATATCATACTCTTCTGTTCGTTTTCCTTCTCTATATTTTTGGCGATATACGCTTCCAACCACTTCTTCCGTTATTTTAACCGGCTTTTGTTCAACTACTTGAGGCATGATTTTTTGCATATTTTCTACTGAACCATCAAGAAACTTCCATACCTGTTCAATTGGTGCGTTTATTTCTATGTCTCTTGTCCATTTTTTCAATGAAAATCACCTCTACCTATATTATATTTCCTTTATTATGTAAAACCAAATTTCAAAGCAAATCATTAATTAATTTGAATTATCAAGGATATGAGGGAATGGAATGTCCTTGCCCTTAGTATGTCACTTAAGGCGATAATTCAAAAAGGCATTGCTTCACTCACCCTACTAATTAAATCGCGGTGCTGGGGGAATAGGACTGTATTTAGCGAAACAAGTGTGCAGTCACATCGGTCATGAACCGTCTGTATCGTCGGAGTTTAGTACGACGTTTACAATCACTTTACAACCACATGGGATACGCCTCCTTGGCAACAAAGCAGATTAAGACATGCACGAACTGTGACAACTTTGTCATTTCGACGCGTAATTTTGTTATATAAATCGATGGTTTCGGTAATTATTGCCCGCTATACTAAACGTTATTCAGAACATATTTACTTAAATGGAAGGGATTGTCACTGTCTAATCTAATAGCAGCATGATATGCAAACGTATTACTTCCATGTGGCAGCAATAGCTACATAAAAAACAAAATTTGACCAAGGGGAATCGGTTATGAAAACATCAGTAAAAATGTGTTTGTTAATGATTGTAATTATTCTGGCGGCTAGTGGTTTTACACCGGATATAGCTAACGCCGACACAAGTGAAAAAATTCGAAAGATCGGACAGTTTGTTGAACAGCAAAAAAAAATCAGTAAAATTCCAGGGATATCAATAGTTATTGTAGAAAAGGGGAAAACGGTTTATCAAAAAGGATTCGGGTATGCTGATGTAAAGGAGAAAACACCCGTTATTTCTAATACATTATTTGAAATTGGATCGACAACGAAAGCCTTTACTGGTCTAGCCATTCTGCAATTGGAAAAGGACGGGATGTTAAAGCGATCTGATGATGTCCGGAAGTATATCCCATGGTTGAGGCTAAGAAATAATGGAGAGCCCCAAACGATTACTATAAATCAACTTCTTCATCATACCAGCGGGATAGCATCTAATTCTATAGCACAAATTCCTGAAAGTAATGCACATAACGCTCTTGAGTTAAACGTAAGGACATTGCTGAATCAGCAATTAAATCGAAAGCCAGGCAGCTCTTTTGAATATGCTACAATCAATTATGATGTACTAGGGCTCGTTATCGAGGTCGTAACGAAGCAACCATATGAAATGTATATGAAAAAGCAGATATTAGAGCCGATTGGTATGAAAGACTCGTTCGTTGGGCTACAACAAGTTCAGTCCTCTGAGATGGCTTCCGGCTATAAAATAGGTTTTATGAGAGCGCAGCCATACACACCTCCCATTTATCGGGGGAATGTACCAGCTGGATATATTATCAGCAATACGAATGATATAGCGAAATGGATGAAACTACAATTAGGAAACTCTCGGAGCAATGCGATCGACAAGCAGCTCATTCAAGAATTGCATATCCCTGATCAGTCAGTGGAGCCTTTTGATAAGGGCACCTACTATGCCAGTGGATGGGCAGTTATGAAAAAAGACGAAAAACAATATCTATTACATGCCGGAGATAACCCAACATTTTCCTCTTATTTCATCTTGCAGCCCGATGAACAATTGGGGGTAGCAATTCTGTCCAATATGAATACGAGCTTTACGACAGCCATAGGTCAAGGTGTTATGAATCTATGGGAAGGAAACAATGTTACTAATAATCATTCAGATAGATATCAAAAGTTGGATAGATTCTTGACCATCCTCTGTATTGCAGTCGGCTGTTTTGGTTTATTTTTTATCATACTATCCTTAAGAGTAATGAGGAAGCTAGTTAGAAAACAACGTATTAGGACATCATTAAACGTAAAGAGAACCTTACTATTATCCTTTCATACGTTGATTTCAGCTGCAATTTTGACTCTCACAATCATGTTCCCGGAAATTTTATTTGATGGATTTCCATGGGCATTTATAAAAGTGTGGGCCCCAACTACGATCACTGTGTTATTTTATAGTGTCCTAGCGACGAGTATCATTTATTATTTGTTTGGGCTATTACTTATTTTTACAAAAAATAATATTGAATTAAATAAGAAACAAATCTCGATAAAACAATTTTAACAATATGTTGATCGATTTGTATTAAAAATGCAGCCTAAGTCTCTCACTTCACCCAACAAGTGTGTCCTTACTCAGGATTCCTGCTTTTTGAACGCTTTCCCATTAAAGAGCGTGATTATTGAACAATGAGCAGCCGCTTTTTTGCTAGGCAGATCCGAATAGCTCTATAAATGATTGGATGTAAATATAAGAAACCCAGCTAACCTTCTCATGTAAATGTAGATGGGTTTTTAAATTAGATGTGCAAACCAATCCACATAAGTCACTCTAATCGACTATACTTTCTAAATAAATACATTTTCTTAAAGAGGAGTTTTAACCAACTCTTTTAAATTCAAATGTCTTTCTGTAAAAAAATTACTTTATTATGATTCTCTTTTTTGGTGTTATTCTTGTATAATAAACCAAACGGTTACTTTTTCAGGAGAATCCTATGAATTTTATTTATATTAATCAAAACATATTAGATAATCTTTTTTATATCTTAGTAAGTATTTTGATTTATTACATTTTATTAGATCATGGCAAAAGATTGAGTCAGTATGTCAGGACCCTTATCACTGCATGCATGAGCATTCCTATTATATTATGTATGAAGTTTCCTATTTATATCGATGAATATTGTGTCCACGATCTCCGGCAAATCCCTTTTATAATCGGGACACTTTATGGTGGTTGGCCTGTAGGGGCTGCCCTGTTAGTCATCATATTAACTTTTAGGTTTGCTTTTTATGGTTTCAATTTACTTACGGTAATTGTATATATCGTAATATTTATTATAACGGCTCTATTTTCTTCAAAATTCAATTCTTTTAATAGAAAAAATAAGCTTAATAGCTCGATACTATTAATTTTATTTCTTGGAATACTAACGAGCTTCATTTCACTCGTTATGTCTGATTATTTTCAAATAACGGAGGCGTATGTATTTTACTTTATCATCCTCCCTCCTTTCATTATTGGTTTAGCTGTTTATATCATGGAAATTTTAAAGGATGCCATTTTAATTCGGACACAAATGATAAGGCTTGAAAAAATGGAGGTAGTCAGCCAGCTTGCAGCCAGCATTTCACATGAAGTTAGAAATCCTTTAACGGTTGTGAAAGGATTTGTTCAACTGCTAAAGACTCCTGATCTGACTCAGGAAGTAAAAGAACAATATATAGAGCATGTTGTCAGGGAGCTTAATAGTGCAGAATCCATTATTAGTGAATACTTAGCATTTGCAAAACCTGCACTTGAGAAAGTGGATAGTATTTCAATTAACCGTGAAATAGGTTATGTAATTGAAATGATCAAACCATTGGCCAGCATGAATTTAGTTACGATATCTGAACAGTTGGCTCCAGCCCTTACCCGGGGGAATATTCAACATTTCAAGCAATGCTTCCTAAACCTCATTAAAAATGGTATAGAGGCGATGCCAAACGGTGGGGAACTTAGTATTGTTTCTTATGTTAATAATTTAGACATCATTATCGAAATCAGTGACAATGGAGTGGGAATGAACAAAGAACAAATTAATCGTTTTGGCGAGCCTTATTACAGTTCCAAAGAAAAAGGGACAGGGTTGGGATCAATGGTAGCTGTCAAGACCATCCAAACGATGAATGGTACACTTCATATAACTAGCGCTTTGAATAAGGGAACAACGATTTCAATAACACTTCCCGTTTATCAAGAAGGTTATTAAAAAAAGCCCGCCATTATCGGCGGGCTTCAGACTGTAGACAAACTTGATGAAAACTCGGTTTGCCTGCAGTTTTTTATTTAATATGTTCAGTTGATTTCAGAAATCCGCTCCCTTTCTTTTGTAGTCGTTGCTTTCCACTCCAGGCACTCGCTTTCCGCGGGCGGTCCGGGAGCCTCCTCGGCGCCTATGCGCCTGCGGGGTCTCCCTTGGACACGTTTTCCCGCAGGAGTCTCGCACCTTCCGTTCCAATCAACTTTGTTTTAACTTTTTAATTCGGAAAATGGAAGCATTCATTGATCTCTTTCATTTCTGATTTGTTGAAAGATATGTTTTTAAGAGGTGGGACACCAAGTATTAATCCAGTTATTTGCCATTATCGGCGGACTTTTTACTTTATTTTTTCTGGTCAAGGCATTGATAAACCGCCATCATGTCTCGTTTGTTCAATTCACGTATCCGGGCGAAAATGGGGATATCGGCAACGGCCTCGGTACGTTCACTTTCAGGGACGACATCTTTTACTTTCCCTGTCAGCCATGTCTGGACGTCAATGTTTTCGACGATTTCTTTACGGCCTTCATCATCGATGCCACTGGCATGACAGCTCACACAAGGGATCGTTAATTTATACACACCGTCATGGATGTTGTCTTCTGAAATGACTTTCTTTCCATTACAGAATGGGCATTTATGACTTGCTTTAATTTTATTGATTTGGGTAACGATTTTTTTGTAGCCGAATGCTTCATAGACATAGGTTAGTTTTTTGTATTTGCCATTGGTGAAATATTTATCAATAATGGTTTCTCTTGTTTCGTTAATATTGGCAAAGTCACAGATGGTGATCTGATTTTTGCTGCTTATTGCTTCGATATTGCCTTTAATGCTGCCCCAGAACGGTTGGGTATTTTGAAGAACCACTTCATAGCCGATGAAGCTTGCCAGTTCGAGTTCGAGCATTTTCAACGCCGCTTGTGTTTCCCGAGGAAGGAATGAGACATCATCAGTGAGTGCGATATCGCCGCCCACAATCGCTTTTAGTTTTTCCAGTTCCGGCAGCTTTCCTACAATTTTGATGACTTGATCAATTGGCTGTTGGATGATCTCGCGAATGTCCGTATCACCAAACATCAGCTTTTTATGATGTTTGAGAACCGTTCCTTGACAGACTGGACAGTCGATCATTTCTTTTGTTTCTTTCATCTGCTCTTTAATGATTGATTTCGATACGAAGATATAACGCCCAATGATGAAATTGAATCCTTCCCAAATTCGCGATGCCTTGCCTGCTTTATCGTAAAAGGACTTTTCCCAATACCCATATAAGAATGTATGCTTTTCGGCATCTGTCATCTCATTATAGCTTTTACTCATGTCGTGACCGAGTTCATTCTTGATCTCATCAAACAGGAATTGCAGTTTTGAATGTTGATAATATTTTAATACTTCCATCACGTCTGGATGTAATAAACCATCCCAGAATGGCACGTTTTTGTCTTGAATGACTACATCAAAGTCAAATTTTTCAATGACCCTGCGTCCCGAACAGCTTGGACAATGATTTTCCGCAGAATAGAAATCGAAGCTTCTTGTATCTTTATTGGTCGGATGTGCAGCCACTATATGGTTGATCATTCCGCCCAGTTCATAAAGAAACGTATATTGACTGTACAAGTGCCGTTCAAGATCGATGGCGATGACAGGTGCGATCGTGTCTGACTCGTACTCCCCATAAATCACACGAGCGATTGGTGATAAGCTTTTTAAAATGCCGCCCTTATAGACGTTCTCTGCCTTTTTGAAATAGTCCAGATGATTTTCCTGTAAATAATTGATACCAGTTTTTGACCGGAGCTTCGAAGAGATATGCAATGGCTCCGCTCGATCGTGACTGTCTTTGTGACGGTAATAATCATCATGACTGACAACGTCAAGATGCTGGACAGGTGTTAGCTGCCTTTTACCAAAATCCACGATATAATCCGAGCTCTCCAGCATATAGGCATTATGTTCAATCATGATGATGGAGACGGATTCATCCTCTAGTATGACCCTGACACTGTCAATGAATTGGTTTAAAATGTTTTGCGATAACCCTTTTGAAGGCTCGTCAAAAATGAACAGCGTGTGCGGGTTTCTTGTCTTCGCAAACAGCTCGGAAACTAAGTGGACACACTGAAATTCACCCGTCGATAGTGTTTGTGTTTTTCTTTCTAACGTCAAATAACCAAGCCCAAGTTTGATCAATAAGCTCAAGCGTTTATGTGCGATGTCTTCTTTTGGCAATTCTTCAATGATATCTTCGATCGAACGCAGAAAAATATCATCAATTTCATCACTGTATTTGGTTAGTTTCTTTTTAATATCAAGAAACGTCGCAACGGTTGACCGGCTGGTGATCGATTTGTTTCGGTCCTGCCCGACCATGACCAGTTTATCCTTTGGATACCGCTTCTGAAAATCTTTGGAGATGCATTCATTGACTAGTGTAGATTTACCGCAGCCTGACTCACCCGTAAAGGTAACGAGTCTATTCTTGGGAATCCGGATTTCTTCCATTTGAATATTACGGCAGTAAAGATCCTGAAATTGATAGTATTCCGATGGAGCTGCTTCATTTCGTTTCCAGCTGATTGGTTTGGGACGCGGTGATTCCTCAACGATTTTCCCGCCATATTTCCCGCTGCCAGGTCCAAAGAACAATTGGTCATCTGTGCTATCCAGCACCGTGTCTGAGTGATCAATGAGCCAAATTTGATTTTTATAACCTAATTGCTTAATCTGTTCCAAAATTTTCAAAAGGGTTTGGTGATCAAGACCGACGGAGATTTCATCAATGATGATCACGGTATTTTCACTTGTTGCCATGAATTCGGCCAAATAAAGCCGGGTTAATTCTCCCCCTGACACTGTCCCCATAATACGGTTCAAGCCTAAATAACCAATATTCATATTGATTATATTTTGGAGAATATGCTGTTTAGCTTCACTTATATGTAAGGTCTCTGCGAGTGAAAGGATCGTTTCGATGCTTAAGTTGTTGATATCGGATATAGTATGCGGGCGGTCTAATAATTCAATGGTATATTGCTCGACTTCTTGATTGTAGCGCTTCCCCTCACACTTTGGACATTCGACGTTTTTCGTCGTACCGCGTCCTTTACAAGCGGGGCACCAGCCTAAGGCATTATTAAATGAAAAAACTTCCGGAGAAAGATTGAATTTTTCTGCAAGACAAACACGAATCTCTTTAAACACACCAGTATGTGTGCCAATGGTCGAACGGGGATTGGCTGAAATGGATGATTTGCCGAGAAAAAGGACCAGCGGCATTTCCTCCATCTTGATGGCGCTGAAATTGGTTTCCATAATATTAGGAAATAAATACTGATATTCAGACTTAGGCAATAAGGAAACGAGACGCTTCTTGGATTCTTCACCAATGGTTTGACAAAAAGTCGTCTTCCCGGAACCTGATAAACCAGCAATTCCTAATGATTGGTCGTCAGGCAGTGATGAATCTAAATGGTTTATATTGTTCGCTATTAATCGGTTTATTTTCATTTGTAACTCCTCTCCATTTTATTAAGCTCAGTCTTTCATATTAGCACAGCGATATATGTATTTGGTATTTTTTTAAACGGTAACCCCACCCTTCCATTCTTTCACATTCCGCTCATCTAAAAACCCATTATTCAGCGATAAAATAAAAACGGCTGAAATATACAAACACGATTAATATTTAACCACTTGTTTTCTGGAAATTAATCAGTTAAACTGACTATATTATTAACTGATTATCATTGGAGGTGAAAATTTAATTGAATAAGTGGAATCAATCTTATGGTTTTTTGCTTGGAAAGGTTTTGCAGCAAATGGAAAGTAAATTCGCTGAAGGACTTATCCCATTTAATATTAACGCAAGACAATATGGAGTGCTTTTATTCATTATGGAAAACCCTTACTCATCACAAAAAGATATTTCTGAAAACCTGCAAATCGACCGAACAACTATGGTGAGTCATATTGATCATATGGAAACTTTAGGATTTGTTGAGCGGACAAAGAATCCGACTGATAGAAGATCCTATAGCCTTCTGATTACTGAAAAAGGTAAAGATGTATTGGATTCGCGCTGGGAATTTTTAACCAATATAGAAACAGAAGTTTTAACCCCTTTAAATGAGCAAGAAAGACAATTGCTTAAAGATTTTCTCGTTAAAATTTGGAGGTCACTATAGAAAACAGGAGGTAATAAAATATGAATGCACTTGATTATTTTAACGCACGTCTTCAAGCAACAATAAGCCCTATGGATTATTTGAGATCCAAGCAAATGGACCCCGAGAAATACTTCTTAATCGATGTAAGAAACGGTCCCATTCATTTAAGAAGTTTAACCATTAAGGATGCTAATGTTATCCCTGAACTAGAATTACCAGATCGTTTAAATGAAATACCAAAAGAAAAGGAAATCATTGTTTATTGCTGGGATGTCTGGTGCAATACTGCTGCCAAAGTGGCAAAGGTTTTATTGGAACGAGGTTATAACGTTAAAGAGTTGACCGGAGGTATTGCGGCGTGGCAGGAGATGAACTTTCCTGTTTCAAAATCAACCCAAGATTCAAACATAAATGATAATTGCGGGTGCTGACTCAAGTGCAAAACAATACAAGGTATTGGATTGGAGTTGCTTCTCGCGACCATGTAATGAAGGGTATCGATGGTGGATTCGCCCAACTTTGTCACGGTAAAGAGGCTCCTTTAAAAAAGATGAAAAATGGAGATTGGATCATTTAATTACTCTTCTAAGGTAAGTCTTAAGCAAAGTACTGTTCTTCAAAAATTCACTGCTTTAGGTAAGGTTATCGATGATGATGTTTTTCAGATTGATATGGGAAATGGTTTCATGCCATTCCGAAGAAATATAGATTTCATCAATTGTACAGAAACATCGATTCAACCATTAATCCCACACCTCGCCTTCATTAAAAATAAGAAGCGTTGGGGTTATCCTTTTCGATTTGGCCATTTTGAGATAAGTGAAAAAGATTTTAAACTACTTGCAGAAAAAATGGTGGAAGTTAAAAGCACTAATCTAAACAGCCCTGTGCTTCCCTGACACAGCTATATAGCATAAAGCCCCTCTCGATAAGAGAAGGGCATTCCTATAAAGTATGACCACATTTTTATCCAATACGCTTATTTTGTATTGGACTTTTTTGCCTTGTTTTCAAGATCGCTTTTTGGCTCTGTGGAGAATTCCACATCTTTTCCATGTCCCTGCGGGTTAACACTTGGTGCGATGCGGCCTCTTCCTGTCTTTTTGCTCATTTCCTTCACCTCCAAGTATATGATGTTGGACGGATCTACTTTAAATTACGGGTGTAATTAAATGTGTCTTTGTTCTGAGGAACATCAGGATCTTTTTTCCCGGCAGGCTGTACTGCTCTTCCGGTATTCCCACTATAGCCTTCTTCCATGGGTCCTGGATAATGATAATGACCATCATTAACTGATTGAGTTGTTGATTCACCAGTTGCTTGATTTGCTCCCGTTTCCACGCCATCAATTCTTACGGATTTGTTTTCTTTCTCGTTAGCCAATTCATCTCCTCCTTTTCTAAAGATTTTCTTTTATAGTATTTGATAAAAGAGCAATAAAATGAAAGGAGAAAAAAGGAAGCACTAATAATTACCCCATTCAGATAAACCTGAACAGTCCCCCTATGTTATTTCAAGGTCGGAAGTAAACGATCCGTTGCATCGTTTTGCAAGAAGGGGCTGGGTTCGCCAACCGTATAAATCTGCAAGTCATGCATAGCCCTGGTACATGCCGTATAGAACAATCTGCGCAGGCTCTCATCGCCGTATGTTTGCATGGATGCATCATAAATGATGACAGCATCGAATTCGATGCCTTTGGCCAAATAAGCGGGAATGACAACTACACCCTGTTCATATTCATTTGTGCCTTTCTGCACGAGTTTAATTTCACCGTGGACACTTAGGGCATCGTATGCGGCGGCACTTTCGGCAGCAGATTTACAGATTATTGCGATTGTATTGTACTCACGGCTTTGAAAGTCTTTGACTTTAGACATGATTCTGTCGTGCAGTTCATCACGGCTGGACACTTGAGTGAGTACAGGCTTATCGCCTTCACGATTGAATGCCTTAATTCGATGGCCTTCAGGAATTAGTTCACGTGTGAATTCTATAATCTGCTTTGTGGATCTGTAGCTTTGATCCAAGGTTATGCTCTCGGTTTCACCTATTCCGTATAAACTGGTGAGAGTCTGGAAATCCACCCGTTCGCTGGCATGAGCGAATATTGCCTGGTTAAAGTCACCGAGCACGGTCATCCTTGCAGAAGGAAATAATCGTTTCAAAAACTCGAATTGAAATGGAGAATAATCTTGTGCTTCGTCAACAAGCACGTATTTTATTGAAGTATTCGTCTGAAACCCTTGAATTAACTCCTTCAGCAGCAAAAAAGGAGTCGCGTCTTCGTAATACAGTTTACCTTCGTCCAGCATTGTTTGCGTTGATAAGCAAATTTCCCTTTCGGCAGGTGATTCACCTTCATTCCACAGTTCGATCCGTGTTTGTTCGTCAAAAAGTTGCTTGTATATTCCCTTAATATTGATAAAATGAAGTGCTTTTATCCGTTTGCGTAATGTCTTTAATTTCTTTCGAACAATCATACGCGCAAGCATTTTATTCTCTAGCTCATAATCGTCAAAGGAATCTTCATTATGGCCCCGTTTTTTCTCTAAGTAAGTGTATACCTTTTGGTAGTCTTCTTTGCTAAGATACTCGATCTCCTCCTGGACCCAAGGTTGTTTCAACTCAAACTTTTCCCTTTCATCAAGTAACTCACATAACCACTCTTTCAATTTTTCAATCCTATTGTGAAATTTTAGTGTGGTGTCCGTGTTATAAAATCTTTCCGAGATTTGTTTGGCGGAGACGAGCGTTTCCCCTCGGAACTTTAACCCTCTAAAGATCATTCCAGATTGCTCCAGTGATTGTCTGTATGTCTTGATGATCTCAAAGAAGCGTATTGATGCCTTAAATTGGATACTCGCTGTCCTGGTGCTATAGGAAGGATCATCCGCTGCAGTCAGCAAAAATTCTAATTGCTCATAAGGATCCTCAACTTGAAACGAGTCAGTCAGACGATGATCCAGGTATTCCTGGAATGTTACCTGCTGCATATTCTCTTCGCCAAGTTCGGGTAAAACATTGGATACGTAGTTATTAAACATGGAGTTAGGAGAAAATAGAATGATTTGATCGGCGTTTAGCCTTTCGCGATTCTTATAGAGCAAGTAAGCGATCCGTTGGAGGGCAGCTGATGTCTTGCCGCTGCCAGCGGCACCTTGAACAATGAGCAGACGTCCGCGATCATTCCGGATGATCCTATTTTGCTCCCGTTGAATGGTGGACACTATACTGTGCATATGCTTATCCGTTCCCTTGCCCAGTACCTGCTGCAGTATCTCATCCCCAATGGTGAGACTCGTATCAAACATTGATTCGATAACGCCTCCCTTGATGGTGTATTGCCACTTGTTCTCCAGCATCCCTCGAATTACGCCTCCGGGAGTGGAGTATTCTACAGGACCGGGAGGATAGTCATAATAAACACTCGAAATCGGGGCCCTCCAATCGTAGATAATGAAGTTTTCTCCTGTTGCATCAGTAAGGGTGGAGGTCCCAATATAAATTTGTTCCGTAAGGGAAGACCCTTCTTCAGTGATATCAATCCGGCCGAAATAAGGCACTTCCTGCATGCGGCGCAGTGTCGACAATCTCTTGAAGGCATATCTATGTGCGCCTTCGCTTACCGACAAGTCTTGAGCTTGCTGCCTTAAGCCAATGATCGTCTCGAGGTAATCATCGAAAGTATCCATATTAACCTTAAGGTCATCCCAAAAGTGTTTACGGATATTAACAACTTCTTTTTTACGCTTTGAAGTTTCTCCTTCTATTTTGCTGATTTGTTTCGCAATTGTATCAATCACCTCATCCAAACGTTCTTGCTCCTGCCGAATTTCATTGTTCATATCAGACACTCCTTTAAAAAATGAGAAAATGGGGGTTGACTAGAGGTGAGTTTTACCTTATACTTATATTAAGGGGTAAACTGTTTTCGATTATTATAAAATGTGTTTCTATACTAATTTATCATAATTTCCGTATGATATCAATGTATATTGCACAACAGTTGCCATAATGGATCGTCATTTTATATTCTGATTTAACATGTAAAGTCAGTAACCAGTTAAGCAATAGCTTGACTGGTTATTTTTATGACTACATATTTGAAAGCAAACAAAGTCATAAAAAATACTGAGAAAATAGCGATAAAGACAAATCCCATATGAACGGATTTGTCTTTATGTTTCTTCCATTGAAAAATATAAAAAGTTTTTTGTGAATCTTCAATCTATTCAACTTGTGTTCGTGGTTTATCATTTTATCATCTGCCTTGCTTCCATAAACAGCACTTGGATAAACTTTTTCATATTATTGCGGCTCTGGCTGCTTACTTTTTTGCTTTTGTCTTCTAGCTCCAGCATTTTTTTGCGGACTTCCGAGAAATCAAAAAATGTGGATGAATAGGCTTCGAATTTTGGATTCATATAATCCGTCAATCCTAATGAAGCGATATGGATAAGTGCCTGGTTAAGAGCGCGGCGGACACGCTGCTCAGAAGCTTTCATTTCTTTCTGGATTTCGGCCTCTTTCGCTTGATCTCCCAGCTTTTCAGCTGCAATCCCAGCAAAAATCTCCTTTAAATATGGAAACGTGTAGGCAGGACCGAGTCTTTGCTTTTCATTTTGGAGGAATCCTAAAATGTTTAGTAAATCCTCGCTTCCCCCTTCGCCAATCATACCTAAATCAGAAATTAAGGAACGTCCGGCTTCCATGATATTTTTAGTATGAAAGGGTTTCGAAGACTTCGGGCGGCCCGTAAACACGTTCAACGACTTTTGAATGCCCTGGATCGATTGATCCACCAGTATTCGCTCGTTCACATTGTTTAATATGCATGAAATTTCTACTTGGTTCAGCGGTTTTGTAATGTAGTATTCCGCTCCTAATCTATACGCCTCCCCAATCAGTTCTTTCGATTCCACTTGCGAAATCATCACAAACTTTCCTTGAAATCCATCAGCAAGAGACCTGATCGTTTCAATTCCGTCCCTTATTGGCATGAGCAAATCGATTAAGACAACGTCTGCTTTTTTTAAAAACAGCAAGCCATTATTCACTAAAGCTCCATCTTCTGCTTCTCCCACCACTTTGCCTAAATCTTCGTCTTCAATTATCTCTGTCAGCATTCCTCGAATGGCAGGATCGTCATCTATAATGAAATAATTCATCTCGTTAACCCTTTCCCCATAATAGCATCAATCGGAAGTTCTACGATGAATACGGTTTCTTTATGGTAGTTATCCATTAGCCTGATATGTCCTCCGAATTTTTCAACAGTTTGTTTCACATACGATAAACCTATTCCCGTCGAAGGGTTTCCCGCCGCATCGAATTTCTTTGTATATCCTGCGGTAAAAATGATTTCCTTCTGCTTCGGTGCAATGCCCGGACCATTATCACAGATGCAAAACTCCACGAATTGATCTTTCCTTTTCACATGCAGTGATACGTATCCTTCTTCTTCAATGGCTTCCACTGCATTAGCCAATAAATTATTTATTAATGATAATACCATAAATACATGATAGGGGGGATGGTCACCATCTATATGCAAGGAAAATGTAATAACTTTGCGAAGGGACTCTGCATATCGTCTATTGGACACGATCATGATGTTACCAAGGTCTTCGATCTTCATATATTCCTGCAGGTTTTCGGATGACATGAGTTTCGACAACCCCGCATAAATCCGCTGGTTATCTTTTTTGATTTCATGCACGAGACCGGCAATCTGCAACGCAGTTTGTGCATCGCTTCCATTAGTCCCCTCCGATTTTAACCGACGGTAAAAGTCATAACAAGTGCGGGTGATTTCTTCCGCATTTTGCATCGTTTTCTTCAGTTGAACCGATTCCTCATACAAACTTGAAATGAAAAGCAGCATTTGTTCCTTTTGCATGCGCTGCTCCGCTTCTGCGGATTTTGCTTCTCTCAACTTTAATATATTAAAAAAGCCGAGAACGAAAAAGCTTCGAATAAAGGCGATTAATACAAGTTGGTCAATGGCTATCAAGGGGGTATCCTGATTCGCTAGGATGGATCGGATCGTCATCTCCGATACACTTGCAAAAAGCTCGATCAATACCCCTAAAAGCCCGATCATAAACGGCTGATCGTGCCGTTCGTTCAATTTCGTTTTATGAAATGCCAACGCGTAAATGAAGTAATAGAAAAAGGCGGGAACATGAAGGTACATCGCATCCTCAACGGATATGTCCCGTATCCCGACAGCCATTGAAAAACGGAAAAAAAACACACTCATTCCCGTCACTATACCTGCAATAATCGGGTGGATCCCTCTCCCCCATAGTAAAAACAAGAAGAAGACGGGGGTTCCCAAACTGACTCTGAATGTATCATCGAACGGATAAAACTTGAATTCGCCCGCAAGAGGCACCGCAATCATAATCAATAGTAATATCCTTATACTCTTTTTCAATACGGTCCCTCCCCAGTCACTATAGTAAAAACATAACACATGAAAAGGTAAAAAAGTGAGAAGGGTTTTGACTGAAATTATTATTTTTTCTGGCCCTTGTAAGTATCAGTAGGATTCAGTAGGTTCCAGTAGGATGATCATAAACTTGAAATAATCTAAAAATTGAAAGCGTTAACAATCAAACGACCATCCTAGGAGGAGTTTAAATGAAAAAGTTTGGCTTAGCTACTCAAATTTTTGTTGCACTTGTACTAGGTATCATTGTCGGTGCTTTATTCCATGGTAATGAAACAGTCATGGCCATTTTGGTACCTATCGGGGATATTTTCATTCATTTAATTAAAATGATTGTCATCCCAATCGTCATGGCTGCATTAGTAGTCTCCATAGCGGGAGTCGGCGATCTTAAAAAACTAGGAAAATTAGGCGGGAAGACTCTTCTTTATTTTGAGATTGTCACCACAATTGCCATTGTTATTGGATTGCTTTCGGCAAACTTGTTCCATCCAGGGTCTGGTTTAGATACAAGCGATCTTGAAAAAAGTGATATTTCAAAATATGAAGAAACAACCAAGACGGCTGGAAGCAGTGGCTTTGGAGAAACGATTTCTCATATTGTTCCTCAAAATGTATTTGAATCAATGGCTCAAGCGGATTTATTACCGATTATCTTCTTTTCTGTTTTATTCGGCTTAGGTGTGGCTGCGATAGGCGAAAAGGGAAAGCCTATTCTTGGATTCTTTGAAGGTGTGTTGGAAGTAATGTTTTGGGTGACGAATGTAGTCATGAAATTTGCCCCCTTTGGTGTGTTTGCACTCATTGGTGTAACCGTTGCAAAATTTGGTGTTGCAACGTTAATTCCTTTAGGGAACTTAGTAATTGCTGTTTATGTGACGATGGTATTCTTTGTGTTCGTCATTCTTGGAATCATAGCGAAAATGTCTGGGACAAGCATTTTTGTAATCCTGAAAGTGTTAAAGGATGAGTTGATTTTGGCATTTACAACAGCAAGTTCAGAGTCGGTATTACCAAGGCTTATGGACAAAATGGAGAAGTTTGGCTGCCCGAAGTCCATTACTTCTTTTGTTATTCCAACAGGCTATACGTTTAATCTGGACGGCTCATCGATTTACCAAGCACTTGCTTCACTTTTCGTGGCACAAATGTATGGTATTGATCTATCCATTACACAACAGATTACTTTGTTACTAGTATTGATGTTAACGTCAAAAGGAATGGCTGGCGTTCCGGGTGCGTCATTTGTTGTTGTTTTAACAACACTTGGTTCTATGGGACTGCCGGTGGAAGGTGTTGCGTTCATTGCCGGTATCGACCGAATTTTGGATATGGGAAGATCAGCGGTAAATGTCATGGGGAACTCATTGGCGGCGATTGTCATGTCGAAGTGGGAAGGGGAATTTGACCAGGAAAAAGCAAATCATTACGTTGATTCAATTAAACAATCAGAAGTGGCATAAACTTATAAAGGAGGAAACACAATGTCAACAATCCAAATAAATCATGACGAACGTATTGAGAAAGACTTCTTGGGATCAAAACAAGTACCAGTGCATGCATACTATGGTATCCAAACATTGCGTGCAGTCGAAAACTTTCCGATTACAGGCTATCGCATTCATGAAGAATTGATTAAAGCGATGGCTATCGTGAAAAAAGCGGCGGCTTTAGCAAATATGGATACTAAACGTTTGTACGATGGTCTTGGTAAAATGATCATTCAGGCAGCAGACGAAGTAATCGAAGGCAAATGGCATGATCATTTTATCGTGGATCCCATCCAGGGCGGTGCAGGTACATCAATGAATATGAACGCAAACGAAGTCATTGCTAACCGTGCCCTCGAATTGCTTGGAAAAGAGAAAGGGGACTATGTTCAATTAAGTCCAAATAGCCATGTGAACATGTCACAATCAACAAACGATGTGTTCCCGAGTTCGATTCATATCGCCACTCTTCTTTCACTCGAAAAGTTATTAAATACGATGGAATATATGCTTACTATCTTTAGGAAAAAGGCCCAACAATTTGACCATGTGATTAAAATGGGACGGACACATCTTCAAGATGCAGTGCCCATCCGTCTTGGTCAAGAGTTTGAAGCATATAGCCGTGTACTAGAGCGTGATATTAAACGCATTCAACAATCACGCCAGCATTTATATGAGATAAATATGGGTGCAACAGCTGTGGGAACAGGATTAAATGCAGACCCTCGCTACATCGAAAGTGTGGTTGAACATTTGGCGGATATTAGCGGGCTTCCGCTTGTTGGGGCAGAGCATCTTGTTGATGCGACACAAAATACAGACGCTTATACAGAAGTCTCTGCTGCATTGAAAATATGCATGATGAATATGTCCAAAATCGCCAACGACCTACGTTTAATGGCTTCAGGCCCCCGTGCGGGCCTTGCGGAAATTAACTTGCCGGCGCGTCAGCCAGGTTCATCCATCATGCCGGGAAAAGTCAATCCGGTCATGCCTGAAATGATCAATCAAGTAGCGTTCCAGGTTATTGGCAATGACCATACCATTTGCCTGGCATCTGAAGCGGGTCAGCTTGAACTGAACGTGATGGAACCTGTGCTTGTGTTCAATTTGCTTCAATCCATCAGCATTATGAACAATGCATTCCGTGCCTTTACAGACTACTGTCTGGCAGATATTGAAGCAAACGAAGACCGTCTAAAAGAGAATGTGGAAAAAAGCGTAGGGATTATCACTGCCGTTAATCCGCATATTGGATATGAAGTGGCAGCGCGTATCGCACGGGAAGCCATTTTAAAAGGAAAATCAGTACGCGAACTATGCCTGCAGTATGATGTGTTAACAGAGGAAGAGCTTGATCTCATTTTAAATCCTTACGAGATGACAAACCCAGGTATTTCCGGGGCTGAACTGTTTGATAGATCGTAATTTCCTTTGCTGGAATGGCAAATGTGGTTGATGAATAACAAAAGTCTGGGAAGTAATATAAAAGCCCTCCTTTATAGAGAGGGCTTCTAATTTTAAAACAAAAGTGATGAAACGGAAGGTGCGAGACTCCTGCGGGAATAGTGCGTCCAAGGGAGACCCGCAGGCAGCGCCGAGGAGGCTCCCGGACCACCCGCGGAAAGCGAGTGCCTGGAGTGGAAATCAATATTAACAAGTTTGTCAGCCTGAAAGCCCTCCTTTATAGAGAGGGCTTGTTTGTTTTGCAGGATGAGTAAAAATAATAAACCTTAACTAAAAAAATGGATAGCCCCAAAAAAGGCTATCCAGCGTAATTCATTAAAGATCACTTTACCTTAACCCCGGCTTTGATCAAGGTAGGCGGAGTTTCACCCTGTAATCCGGCGACAAGGTTGGTTGCGGCCAGCATCGCCATTTTCAGGCGGGTTTCATATGTTGCGGAACCGATATGAGGCAAAGTGACGACATTCTTCATGGAAAGCAGCGAGTTGTCTTCCTGGATGGGCTCCTGTACAAAGACATCCAGTCCTGCCGCGTGAATTTCCCCGGTTTTTAGCGCATCGATCAAGGCTTCCTCATCCACTGTTTTCCCTCTTGAACAATTGATGAAGATGGCAGACTCTTTCATGAGCTTGAATTCCTTTTTCCCCATCATCTTTTCAGTTTGGGGAGTCAGCGGTGTCATCAAGCAGACAAAATCAGATTGCTTTAACAGATCTTCCAGAGAACAGTATGTGGCTCCATACTTTTGTTCTGCTTCTTCGTTTCTGGATCTGTTGTGATATAAGATGTTCATATCGAATCCAAAACGGGCCCTTTTTGAAACGGCAGATCCGATTCCCCCCATGCCGATAATGCCTAATACTTTATGATGGACGTCCAACCCAAACGATTTTTCTCCGATATTCGATGTCCATTGCCCTGACTTTACCATTTGATCCAACTCGGGCATTCTTCTCGCTGTGGACAGCATCAAGCCCATAATCGTATCAGCGACTGTCTCATTCAATACCTCGGGAGTGTTCGTAGCCATGATTCCTCGATTGGCCAGCTCCGTTACATCCAAATTGTCGTAACCAACCGATGAATTACAGACGATTTTTAATTGCGGTGCTTGATCCAGTAAAGTTTTATCCACTTTTAATCCTGAACCTAATATACCTTGTGCGTTCTTCAGCTCTTGAAGAAATTCAGGATAGTTTTGTGAATCAAGACCCTCAAAATAAACGACATCACAAGTCTCTTGAATATGATCCAACACTTTTTGATCCACTTTCTTATAGACAATTACTTTCGGTTTCATCATGGATACCTCAACTTCCAATAAAGTAGGACCCCGTAGGGATCGAATGTCGACATAATCTTTATGTTTTATGCCTCTATCTATAATCTACCATTATTTAAAAAAAGGTAGTAGCTAATTGAACGGCGGACCAAACAGCTAAAACGGAAGCTAAAGTTAGAATGATATTTTCGAACCAATTGTTTTTATATTTTCCCATCAAGCTTTTTTTATTTGATAGCACCAGCATGCCAATGGCGATTACCGGAAAACCGATTATATTTATTGCATTAACGCCAATTGTCAATGCAATGAAACCAGGCATGCCGGGAATGGACCAAATGATTGGCGTGACCAATACAAAAATCATAACCCATTTATACATTGGATCTTTTTCATATTTACCATTGTACTTTTCGCGGCGCTCCTTATTTATTACGTAAAAGGCATCAACAATCAATCTTGGGAAACCAGTTGACTTGCCTACTACACTCGCGAATAATACGCCAAAAACACCAAGATAGAAAATGTACCAGCCAAATTGTCCTAACGACATTTGTAATGCCATTGCCAAGTCATCAATCGTTTCGACATGAATTCCATTCGGTTTTAAAATTTCTGCCCCAACCACCCAAATGGCCAAATTTATCACGATGCAAACTCCGATGGCAAACAGCAAATCATTTCTTTGGATCTTTAGATGACTCGGTTTAGTCCAGCCCTTTTCCTTCATGAAATATGGATGAACAAAGTTCGAAATCGAGCCTGCCACTGCACCGATAATTGAAATCGCTACCAATAATGCTCCATGGACGCCAGTATCACTTGGAATGCTAAAACCAACTGTTCCTTTAATGATTTGCCCCACATCCGGTGAAGCTTGAATGGCCAGGAACAAGAAAGCAATGGTCAATAATGCCAAAAGCACTTTCATTACACTTTCAATTCTATTATAAATGTTCCTGCCAATAAGCATAAAAACTAATCCCACAACTACCATTGAAGCTAAGAATGGCTGATTAACTTGGAATAGCGTCGATAAAACCTCTCCCGCTCCCTTAATCATATACGCATTAAAAAGATGACCCATGATTAACGCATAACCAAACATGAAGTAACCGAAAAATGGGTGAATGCGTCCATACCCTTCAAGTATGGTTAACCCCTCTTTGTTACAAAGCTGGAACCGGGCGATAACATTAACGATAAGAAAACGAAGAATTAATGACAGAGCTAAAATCCACATTAAACTATATCCATAATCCGCCCCGGCAACAGAAGACGTCACCAGATCCCCGGCTCCAAGCCACGTTAACACGGCAAGGATTCCCGGACCATAGGATGTTTTAAACTTCGTGATGAAATTTGGTTTCTTACTTACGACCTCCGGAACAATCACAGTAGATTCAGCAAGATTTGATTGATTTTTCAAGTTATTCACTCCATTCCAAAGAGTATGTATTCGCTTTCATTTTTTCTAAAGCATTAATACTTTGATAACTCTGGACAAACAGATATTGAAATTATGAAGAGCTTTATGTCATTTCTGGAATTGACATAAAGTTAACGCGCAGTATGTTGTCATGCTTCATGTTGAGGTGAATCAGCTCTAAAAAAAGTTCTCCTCCCATTTAATTGAATGTTTCGACTATTTACATTGAAATTGTAAGACAAATTAAAATGTAAGTCAATCATAATATTTTGAAGTTTTTTTAAAAGCATAAAAAAGACCTTTCGTACTTGTTGACGATTCAAGAGAAATTGGCGTTGCTGCAAATTAGGGAAAACAGGATAAATAAAGGATAAGTACAGCGTGCGAATAGATTACTGCCATCAGCGGATAATAAAAGCGAAGGAGTGAAAGATATGCCACAAGATAATAACAATGATCCAAATAACAATGCCGGGAACCTTGATGCACGTAGAGACCCTACAAATAGTGATAGTTTGAACCACGGGTTTCAAAGAGAAGAACGTCCTATGCCTAATGGTAATATCCCAACAACAGAGGGTGTTGCAAATGTTAAAGAACGTTTTCCTTCGGACCATGAAAGACTTATGAGCAGAATCAATCTTGGGGATGCACTTATAAATCGGGAAAATACACATTTTGGACGGTTTGAAAGATAAACCACGAGAAAAAAGCTAAAGACCTGTTTAGGCTTTAGCTTCCGTTTTTTTAGTTTTGTACAAAAATCAACTTTCCTCTCCAGGCACTCGCTTTCCGCAGGAGTCTCTCACACCCGCTCCAATCAACTTTGATTAATAATTCAGATGGAACACCTTTTATCTACAAATTAAAGAGACCTTCCTATAAAAGGTCTCTTTGAATAATCCTTATTTTTCACAAGCGATAAAGTCTTTGTCGCGATCGCTTTTTTTATTGGCATCATAAAGCGCCTTTGAAACGTGAGGCTTGTATTTCGTTTTTCCTCCTTTATTTTTAACGGAAGATGTTCGAGCTACGCCTCCTTTGTAGTCTTTATTCAATGCTGTACAGTTTTTATACGTCTTCACCTTTGTTTTGGCACTGGCAACGTCATTTGCGCCAAACGAGAGACCTAAAACTAGTCCAAAAGATAGTAAAATAGCAAATATTCGTTTCAAAATATGTACTCCCTTTCCTAAATATTAACTTTTTACTAATCATAATGTATCATTCCATATTTTACAATAACTATTTTTCTATATTTTAAATAAAACCCGCTCTCACTTTATCTACTCATTAGAAAAGACCGCCAATTCAGCGGTCTTCCTCTCATATTTCATTCCCTTTCACCCTGTAATGGACCTCCCCAGGTTCTTTGCAAAAGGTGATTCCGCTTCCCGGTTCGTAATAAAAGGTCTTTTTACCCAATGAGCGTTCATGGAATGTTGTATGCAGATAGGATGCTTGGTCCCTTTTGAAGGCGAGCTGATTTTTGCTTAATGATACTGGAAGGCAATGTCCGTAGTTTGTATGAACCAGCGTTTCCTTTTCGTTCATTTCCTCTAAGTCACGAATATGGATGTAGGAAAACCAGACGCCTCCTCTTTTCCGGAATGAGCGGGAGGAGAACCAGACCATCCCCAGTTGGGCGTTTATACAGACGGGCAGTCTGTATTTACCGCCCAGCACGGATTTGGCTGCTGCAAGTCCGCCATCCAGATCCAATCCAAAGTGGTTTAACGTGTTATTCAGGATTTCCTGGCGCGGTTGCATAACATGGAATGTGTTTTCTCCCTCCACAACCGTAGTCATCTCGACACCATTGGCATCGTAACGCTCCATCATTCCTACCGTTTCCATATTCAATAAATAGTTTTTTCGTATCATCATTCCATTCACTCCCCATTTCACTATTCCTTTTTATGGAGTATACTGGACATAGTGGCAGGTATACTCCTGCTCGCAAGCCCTTAGGTGATTGTCTTCCAGGACGTCCTCACCTAGGGGTTTTTCTCTTTTTCAATATCACATTTCCCCTCACCTCCTCAACAGCTATACAGCCAGCGTACTAGCTCTTCGATATTGTTTTTATCTTTGCTTAGATGAAATAATGGCGGCCGCCCTTTGTATGTTCCTTTAAACTCTTTCCAAACGGGATTATCAGGGCTCCAGTCCACCTCTTTCAATTTTGACATTCTCTTGGCAATCAGCTGTTGCCTTTGTTCGATATGCTGGTTTTCCATTTTGTCATTGACATAAAGGGCAACGGCAATGAAAAGCGGGTAACTGGCAAGCATGCATTTTGTGTAATCCCCCATTCGTTCTGCCGGGTATATGTCGAATAGTTCATTAAGATATAGATGAATGAGTGTGATGTATTCACTGTTCGAAAGCGGACTTTGTGATACTTTCTCTTCGATGTTTACGTGTGCCTTCCCAGTCATGAAGATGCCGATGACCTGCCTCAATTGCGATAGCGATAGCAGGTTTTTATTGGCTGGACGATTGATGGAACGCTTTTCAAGTTCGACACCGGCTGTTTTTAGCGATTGATGGGTATGGAGCACCTGATTGGTAATGACGTTGAGGTTGTTTCTCGAGTCGAATGAAATCCGTTTGGAAAGGGCCACTTTCTTGCCTTTTAGATTGAGATCCAGGTAGAGCTGGGATTCTTCAGCTCTTGTTAGCCCATCAAATACTTGGATCGCAATCGAGCTGTCCTTCATGAGTGAATCCAGTTCGTATGCTTGTTTCACTTTTTCTTCATCCTTCTTTAACGCCTTAAGGATACTGTCCTCCAATTGGGCGAAGGCCGCTATTCGTTGTGTTCCGTCGATGATCGATAATTTGGCAGGATCTCCATTAGGGGCGGTTCCTTCCCTGCTGTTGGCAACAAGCGGCGGCAGGTAGATATTTTTTGTTAATGCATTGTCCAAAAGATAGTTTTTGATCGACCGGACCCGCAGCTGGTTGATTTCCCTCGTGGCGATCTGACCATTGCGATACATATCGACCAGTTCGATGATTGAGCAGGTAACCATCGTCCTTCTTTTCCGGTCCAATTCATTTAGAATCATGCAGCCATCCTCCTTCTTGCTCTATTTTTCGTTTGAACGCGAGAGCGGTTTTCTGGATGGCGTTTGTAGTCGAATGGTTTTTGACTCTTTTTTTCAAGGGGTCGTAGATGTGTGAATAAAGGGCATCATCATGCTTCCAAGTACAGGCTTTCTTCAAATGCAGCATATGATCTATTGCTTTTTCATAGGGGATTTCATGATGTTTGTGGAGTTGGTGGATTGTTTGGGCAAGGGCTATTTGAATGCCGGAATAGCCGGATGTGAATGTGGCCCTATCTGTCATCTTCTTCGGAAAGATTTCCAGCCATGACTCGAAAAACGCGGTCGCGGTGTTGATGATTTCGGCTTTGGTCATATCACCATAATTGGCTTTTCCCGTTTTCGCGGTGACGTTTCCTTCAAATAAAGCGATGAGGCAGCGCCTCATGATCGTCAGCGTAGTCAGCGCCGTACAGCTTACGGTAATCCTCGATAGTGTGGCTTCCATCTCCATCTTACTTTCTAATTTCCTGGCAATGTTCCGTGTTAGCTCTGCATATTCATCGCGCTGATCATACTTCATCACCAAACCGTTATGCGGCTCTTTTCGCTTCGTATTAATATCATTGAATAGCTGTCTTTCTTCATGCGTTTCCAGGTTTAAATAGATTTGAATCGTGACTGGATAGGTCTTTAACTTATCAATTTGATTTTGGAGCTTTGCCGCTTCGGAAAAGTTACCGATCTCCTCTTCCGTTTCCTTCCGTGCCCTTAAGTGACTGATGGCTGAAATGAGGGCGTAGGTCCTGTGCTGACCGTCAAGTATGTATATTTTACTTCCTGGTGGCAGTTCCCCGCCCACGGGCACTTCTTTGATCGCTCCCCTGCTCGAGAAGATGAATGGGGAAAAGTAAAAGTCACCTTCCGATACAGAATCGATGATGAACTCCCTGATTTCAGTCCTTCGATTGAGATCGAGCTTTCTTTGAACCGCCTCATCTACTTCGAATATCGCCTCCAATGTCGAGAATTGAATCTGCGAGATTAATATTCTTTTCCCGAATTGGGTAAGGCTGTTTCCGGCTATCGTCACTTTCATTTCTTGATATGTCATTCATTTCACCTCTCTGCGACCATTATCCTATTTTATGCTTTTTTTGTAAAACCGCTCTAGTTTTGCCTCTTTCAAAATTCGTTCCCTTTTGTGACTGTTTTACCTGTTTGATTGGCTAACTCTTTACAAAATCTCATCAAAGGGCTATACTCTCTAATTTCCGTTTTAAATTTGCTACTCTAAATCGCTATTTTCTTGTTATTTTGTGTCCATTTAGAGAACAAACAGCCAAAATCCATATAAAAGTGAAATGAAATGACATTTTTGTGAAGTTTTACGACTCGTCAAAAAAAGTCTATCTGAATGATAGACTTTTTTGCCGTGGTTATTCTGCCATCTTTATTTCAATTGCTAAATTCCGTAAATAATCCAATAAGGGCCGAACTTCCTCTGGAGCCGTTATGTCAGTAAATGAGAAAGATTTCTTCTTCTTTTCATCTGCTATAACCAGCTGGTATGAAAATGAGTCGAACCCTTGCGTTTTTACCATTTTACTTTGGGCAGTATTAGGAAGGTCAGCTGTTTTCATTAAGTTCTGTAATTCCTCATTCTTCTCTTTCGACAATTCATCTGTATCTACCTCGAAATTCAAGTCGAGGTTGGCAAATCCCCCTATGCAGCTAAATTTGATATGCATGGTAGATGAAGCCTCCTATTCATGGAATATGACTACTCAGGCAGTCCAACCGCTTTAAAAGCATTTTCAATTGTCTTGATGGCCGTTTTCGTAACATCTCCGCTATCAACAAGTTTTTGCGCTGCTTTGATGACGATTTGCACGAATTGATTGAAATTCGCCGTCGCAAATAAATTCTGCATCGCATTGAACCAGATCAAGGCCGCTTTGTCCGTTCCGATTTCCATCGATACTAGATAAAAGGCTTTGTTTGGTATGCCGCTATTGATATGGACCCCATGGTTATCGCGTTCTCCTTTATAGAAGTTCTTCATATGATCAGGCTGAATATCTTTACCCATTAACTTATTGTCAAATGCCGTACCTGGCGCTTTCATCGAACGGAGGGCCTGCCCTTTCAGTGTCGGTCCCATTATATCAGCACCGATTAGCCAATCGGCATCTCCTGCAGTTTGCTTTAAATGGAATTGTTTTATGGCAACTCCAAATACATCTGAAAGATGTTCGTTCAAAGCCCCGGACTGACCTTCATACTCCAATCCACTTGTGAACTGCGTAACCCCATGTGTCAATTCATGTCCAATTACATCGAGTGAATTGGCAAAATTGCTAAAGATGACCCCATCGCCGTCACCAAATACCATTTCATCTCCGTCCCAATAAGCATTCGTGAATTTATTGCCATAATGAACGTTTAGAATGAGATCAAGGCCTTGGTTATCAATTGAATTTCGGTGCAGGACATCCTTGAAATAATCGCGCACAACTCCGCTATAATCATATGCAGCGTTAACAATAGGATCTGCACTTGATCGGTCTCCTTCTTTCCTAGCCTCATTCTCCCGGAGTTTCGTTCCTCCCTTGCAATCGTAAACATGGCGGGCAGATTCACCACGACGTCCAGATCCTGCATCGGTTAAAGCGACAACACCGTCAATATCGTACTCTTTCAAAATTCTGCGCCTGCGCATTTGACGGCTTTTCGCTAAACTGATCCGTGCTTCTTCCACTTCATTTTGTGCCAAATTCTCAAGAATATAGTTAGGTACGATGAAACACTGACACTTGAATTTGGAACAACCTTCTTTATGCATTTTAGTCACTCCTTCATGTTTTTTTACGATCTATTACAATTCTTTTTTCAAGCTGCTTCCCTTAACACGGTCTTCATGTTCATTAGCCGTTTATCTGATCCGTTCATATTGTGATCTTGCTGCTCTTCCTATCTTCAACACATTTCTATAGACTACTTTCGCCACAACTACCCCATTTCCCTCCATCCCTTCCTGCCCTACTGCTTGCTAACTCTTTCTCAGGAAGTTTACTCCTTAGTCGCCAGTTGTTTTTCTTAGTCGATATGACTTATTTAATCTTTAACAAACACAAACTTCCTTTTTTTAAATGAATTTCATATTTTTCTCACAATTTTCTTTTATCATCTATATAGTGAATTTAATAGTACGACTCGGAGGTTCTGTATGAATGGAAACTAAACAACCAAACACCTCTCTGTATAGAACAGTATGGAGATGGCATTTTTACGCTGGAATCATTTTTGCACCCTTACTTATTATTCTGGCAGTTACCGGCTCAATCTATTTATTTAAGCCTCAGATTGAACAAGTTCTTTATCAAGACTACCAAGAGGTTACACCGCTAGGAGATAAATTACCGGCATCCCAGCAGATTGAGAATGTGAAAGAACTTTACCCTGAGGCAGTGGTGACAAAGTATCATCCCGGAGACAATGCATCTCGTTCGAGCGAAGTAAGCATCACTTCTAATAATGAGTCTCTTACGATTTTCATAGACCCATATACAGGTAAATCTATTGGAGAGTTAAATGATGATGACAAAATCATGGATAAAATCGAAGAAATTCATGGTGAACTGATGGCTGGCACCTTGGGAGATAGAATTGTAGAGTTGGCTGCGTGTTGGGCAGTTGTGTTAATTGTCTCTGGTCTTTATTTATGGTATCCCCAAAAGAAGCAAAGTCTTTCTGGTGTTCTTCTTCCAAGGCTAAATAAAGGGAATCATATTTTCAGAAGAGATTTACATGCAGTACCTGCCTTTTGGATAACTGCAGGCATGTTATTTTTAATCATGACAGGATTGCCTTGGTCAGGTTTTTGGGGAAGTAATTTTCAGTCGTTAGCCACCAATTCTGGATCTGGGTACCCTCCTTCTGTATGGACAGGAAGTGCTCCAACTTCCTCAATCAAGACAAAAGACATTGCAGATGTTCCTTGGGCAGCAGAAAATTTAGATGTACCTCTCTCAGATATTCAAGGTTTTATCCCAATTTCCATTGATGATGTAGTTACGATAGCGAATCGTGAAGGTATGCATCCAAGTTATAGCATTAATATTCCACAAGAAACAGATGGCGTTTATACATTGTCAGCTTTTCCACCGAAAGCGCAAGATGAAGCGACCATTCATATTGACCAATATTCCGGTGCAGTTCTAGCTGATTATCGTTATGACCATTACGGTTTAATAGGGAAAATAGTTGCTTGGGGAATTACCTTGCACAAAGGGACTCAATTTGGTTTGGTTAATCAGATAATCAGCCTTCTTATTTGTTTAGGAATCCTGCTTGTTGCATTTAGTGGTTTTTATTTATGGTGGAAGCGAAAGCCGAAAAAAGGATTAGGTGCACCAAAAGCTCCTCAAATAAAGAACATGAAACTCTTTCTATTTCTGTTAATAGGTCTTGGAATTTTGTTTCCTTTGGTCGGTTTGTCTCTTATTGTCGTTTGGCTAATTGACTGGTTAATTATTAAAAGGATATCTGTAATCAAAAACTTTTTGAATGCATAATTAGAAATGTAAAGGGTGGCTTTTACCGTGAAAAAAACTATATGTATTTCTTTAATCTTTATTTCCAGCATATTGCTAAGTGCATGTTCACTTGAAAAGGATGTCACTGATCTATACAAAGAAGAAACACCGCTTGAAGCTGAAATAATTATACCAGCATCCTTTTCAGCTAATACACAGGAGACCATGAAGGCTGAACTTACTCAAGGTGGCAAAATGGTTGAAAACGCAGATTTTGTTCATTTTGAGATATGGAAACAAGATGGCTCGCTCAAATATAGTATGGAACAAGCTGAGGAAGAGGGAAACGGTACTTATGCTTTAAGTAAAAACTTTGATAGTGATGGCCTATATTATATAAAAGTACATGCTAGTAACGATGGCTCAATCATTATGCCTCAAAAACAATTCATCGTAGGAAAACTGTCTGAAAGTGAATTGAAATTCTTGCAAAAAGGAATCCGAAAACAAGAAGAAAGTCCTGAACATCATCATTAAAAAATTCATCTGAAATCCGGTCTTCAATTGAAGATCGGATTTTTTCTGGATATTTTTATGAATCTGAGAGAATGCATTTACAGTACTTCACCTTTGTTTATTAAATTATTCTGCTCTTGCTGCATATACTGCTTTAAACAGGGAATCTTCCTCAGAACATAAACAACCTTTAAGGGAGGGCATAGCATTGGTAACTTCACAGGGCACTGCTTCAGTTAGCTTTCCATTCCCATCTGTTTGGGGTATCCACTCTTTCCGATTAATGGATTTTGGAATGAAAACACCAAACAAATTGCATTTGATTCACCTTATGCCACTTTCTCCGGCAACTTAAACATAATTGATGATCAACAGAGTAGAATTCGACATTTCATTCTTCAAGGCCGTTTTCTTATGAAGCCCCCCTCTCTGCAAGCAGGTGAGTCTGGATCGTGGATTGCCACTACTGATATACCCCTGAATCAATTTCCTATGAGCGGTAATGTGTATACCGGGCAATTGCCTCCTGTTGGAGCTTTTTTAACATCGAATATCCTTCATCAGCATCAGAATTTTTCGGGAAGAACAATATAGGGTAATCCATTCTATGTAGAAACATGGGCAATCGTCTCTGTATTTCATGGGGCGATTCTTTTACTTAGAGGAAATTAACAAAAGTCATATTGGACTGACATGTCGCTGGTCGCAATGCTTCCCCTGGACACCGTTTTGCCTAACTCACTAAGTAGATATATATGAGATAGTTATTTTGGCAGATAACTTATGAATCCACTAACTCAAAATGAGTACAGATGGAATATAGATTGACAGCGTTTTCTCTGTACTTCATACTATTGTATTAATAGAAGTGTCTGAATATTTGGTTAATTAGGAGGATGAAACGATGAAATTAGCAGGTATTAAGGATTTTCAAGTGGCTGAAATGCTTGATGTATTAATATTTGAGGGTAAATGGGGGGATGACATGTGACTAAGCACAGAATCCTTTTAACCATTCCAATTTTGCTATATGGAATTTACATATTTGTTGTCATTCAAAACGATAAGAACATTCCACTTTATGTGCATCTTCTATTCGCAATCTACTTGATGTTGTTTGTACATTATGAAGATAACACAGAGGTGAAACAATGACAGATTTTTAATCTTGGAGAATTTCGATGCTAAGCAATACGTGATGGAAAGGCGGTTTGACTTCAACTGAATGTATCGAGCTTACCGGCACGACCCGTACCAGACAGAGTTCGTTGTGATCCCTATGTTCTTAACACGTGAGCTAGTTTAATATGATCACCCCAATAAGTAGCTTTTTTTGTTCAAAAATCATTGATGAAGCCTAAAAAGCCTCAACTCCTTAAAGGAATTGAGGCTTTCACTATTTATTGGTTCCAATTAGATAATACGAGTTGTAACGATGCCTTCGATTTGTTTGATTTGTTCTTCCAAGGCAGGAATGATATCGCCGTTTACTTCACCATCAATGTCGATGATCGTATATGCATATCCCCCACGGCTTCTGTTAACCATGTCTGCGATGTTCAGATTAAAGCTTGATACAGCCAGCGTGATTTGCCCAACCATGTTCGGAACGTTTTCGTGGAAAGTTGCCACACGACGGTTTCCTGTATAAGGAAGGGAAGTATTCGGGAAATTCACAGAGTTCTTGATGTTCCCTGTTTCTAAAAAGTTCTTCAACTGACGAGCTGCCATGATGGCACAGTTTTCCTCTGATTCTAGCGTAGATGCACCAAGATGCGGAATTGGAACGACATTTTTCATTTTCAACACGTTTTCATTCGGGAAGTCAGTAATGAACTTGCCTACTTTTCCGCTTTCAAGCGCAGCTTGCATATCATTTTCATTCACTAGCTCGCCGCGTGAGAAATTCAAGATATGTACGCCCGGCTTCATGATGCTGAATGTTTCTTGGTTAAACATTCCTTTTGTGTCGTCAGTTAATGGAACGTGTACCGTAATATAATCAGATTCCGCAAACAATTCTTCAATTGTCATGGCGCGCTGTACATTGCGGGACAAGTTCCAAGCTGTATCAACAGAGATGAACGGGTCAAAGCCAATGACATCCATGTCCAAATCAAGCGCATCATTCGCTACAAGTGCACCGATTGCTCCTAAACCGATTACGCCAAGTGTTTTTCCCTTGATTTCTTTACCGACGAATTGTTTCTTTCCTGCTTCGACAAGCTTCGGAATTTGTTCTCCTTCGCCTTCAAGCGTCTTTGTCCAAGCCACACCGGCAAAAAGGTTACGAGATGAAGCCATTAGTGACGTCAGCACCATTTCTTTTACAGCGTTTGCGTTAGCACCAGGTGTATTGAAAACGACAATTCCTTGCTCAGTGCATTTGTCGACCGGAATATTATTGACTCCGGCCCCTGCCCTTGCGATTGCTTTTAACTGATCGCCGAATTCCATAGTATGCATGTTAAAGCTGCGAAGAACGATCGCATCAGGGTTTTCACTGTCATTGTCGACTTTAAAATCGCCTTTATTGAATACATTCAGCCCGCTTTCGGCAATATTATTTAACGCTTTGATCGTTTTGACTTTTTCTAAAAGTACTGTGCTCATTTTGTTTGCTCCTCTTTTGAATATGATAGTTTTGAAATTTCAAAATACTTACAAGATTTTTAAGCCCATGAAAATCTGCATCCTTTAAACCTTCACTATCTGTTAATATACAGAAAGAGGCAAGGGATAAAATCCCTTACCTCTGCCCAGGCGAACGGCTACGACACTATGTGTTCCCTCACGGTTATCCGTGTTTCGCCAGTTGCACATAGTCTTTTTCATTTATTTTATTCTATCAAACTATTCAGCAATCTTCAATATCATTTTAAAGGTTTATCTCTTTTTTTGCAGAAGCCACAACTCACTAGAAATATCGACGAAAACTATAGATTTATCTCCGAAAATAGAAATATATCGTTGAAGACTATCTTTTTATTATAACTCTAAATAATAATATGACTAAAAACAAAATGAAAATGATCATGAACGGAATGGACATTGTAAGAAGAGTGACCCATCCGCTTGTCTCTTTATCTTCTGGCGTAACCTCAATTTTTTCTATATCCTCTGCAGCATTATTGATTCTATCTAGCGAAATTTCACTATTTGGAACAGACGAAATAAAGTATTGATCCTTTTCATAACCTGTTAGCCGACCGCTTATTTCAATAACACTTTTTTGCGGCACCAACTTTATAGATGTCACTTTTCCATCCTCTAAAGTTGCAAAAAATTCATCTTCAGTTAATTTCTCAGTCGGTTCATTGTCATCATTACAAACTAGCACAATCCCCAAGATAACTAGGAAGATTATTAAATAAAATATTTTACTACGGAAAATCTGCTTCATCTCATACCTTCTCCCACATTAAACAAACTACAGGAAATAGTATCGTATAAAGTTAATTATTAACAATCAGGCTATTGTTTTTATTAGCCAGTCACTTGTAAAATGGATAATATTAGTAAAAAATAAGAAATATAGCAAACTTAAAAAAGGAGGAACCACTATGCTAATAAGAGAGGCAACGCTTGCAGATGCGGAAGGGATAGCAATCGTCCATGTGGATTGCTGGCGAACCACTTATAAAGATATAATGCCGAGTGATTTTTTAGATGAAATTTCTTATGAGAAAAGGAAAGACATATGGATAAAGAATATAACAAGTGATGAAAAACATGTTTATGTCGCAGAAAATAACGAGGGAAAAATAGTGGGATTTATAAGTGGGGGGAAAAGGGAAAAAAATAAGGTTGAGGATTCGGGTGATTTAACTGCGATATATATCCTCGAAAATTCACAAAGAATGGGCATAGGTAAGAAACTCATCAAAGAATTATTCTTTAAATTCGAAGAACTGGGATTCAAGACAATTTTCGTTGAGGTGCTTGAAGATAATAAATCCCGATACTTCTATGAGGCATTTGGTGCTGAATTGCTTAAAACGGAAAAAATCATAATGGCTGGTGCTGAATTGAATCTATTGGTTTATGAGTGGAGAGATATTAGCCGAGTATTATTATGAATGAACTTCAGCTAAGATCGCTTACTCACTAAAAAAGGCACAGTCCTTCGTGAAGGATTGTGCCTTGCATTTGATTTAATCTTGATTAAATCCGCTTTCGTCCATGTAAAATACTTCCCAAGAATGGCCGTCGATATCCAGAAAACTCCAACCGTACATAAAACCATGATCAATGGCTTCATTGAAGGGCTTTCCGCCAACATCCAGTGCCCTATTCACGATTTCATCGACTTCTTCCTTACTTTTAACGGACAGGGCGATGATGGCTTCCGTACTCGCTGCAGAATCAGGGATTTCCTTCTTGGTAAACGTTTTAAAGTACTCTTCCACCAATAACATGACATATATGGACTCGCTGATAACCATGCATGTCGCATTTTCATTGGTCATTTGCTCGTTAAACTCAAATCCGACCTTTGTGAAAAATTCTACTGAGGCATCCAAATCTTTTACAGGCAAGTTTACAAAGATCTTTTCTGCTTGAATTCCCATCCAATCACCCTCACTTGATTTATTTGTTCACTCACCTACTATTCGCTGCATTTTTCGATTTTCCTGCTTGCAGCCTAAAAGGAGAGATCATCATGGAAGCTTCCTTTCACTTCAAATAAACACTCATAATCTCTGTATCGTTAATAGTTGCTTGGGTACTATTTGTTTTTTCCAGTTTTTCAACCAGCTCGCCATTCGTGACAACGATCGGAGTTACGATGCTTGGAGCTTTGGATTTTAGAAAATCGATATCAAATGTCACAAGCTTATCCCCTGCTTTTACCCTTTGCCCTTCTGCGACATGGACTTCAAATCCCTCACCTTCAAGGTTAACTGTTTCCAATCCAATATGAATCAACAATTCTATGCCATGCTTCGTGCGGAGGCCTAGTGCATGTTTAGTATGAAAAACCTGGATCACTTCTCCATCGATTGGAGATACGACCAACCCCTCTTCAGGAAGAATCGCTATTCCGTCCCCCATCATTTTACCGGAGAACACCGGATCCGGAACATCTTCAATATTTATTACTTGTCCATTTATAGGAGCAAGCAGTTGTTCCACACTTTCTTTTTTACTGAATAATTTTTTGAACATAATATTTCCACCTTTCTCTTTCGGTCTTGAATCCTTGCAGCTCATACCCTCATATGTTAAATATTTCGTGAATTCTGATAATAATCGATGTTATTTTTTCTTTGGGATTTGCCTTCTGCTGTTTTCTTTTTGTTCGCTTCCACTCTAAATATAACCATCTCGGTTATTAATTCATAAGGAATTGGCTTGTTTATTGGAAACTGAACGGCCCCTTTTGAACATTTATATTCAGATAAAGCAGATTCAAAAGCAGAGATTGCGTTAGGCGTTGGATAGAATCCTATATGCTTTTTATAGGCAGCGAAATGTACCAGATTTCCATATAAACCAAAGGTAGTCATTTGATAGCTTATCTTCTCTTCTGCATCCTTTATGACTTTTCTTAACGTTTTTAAAATCTCCTGAACTTCTTCGGGAAATTGTATTATGTATTCATCAGAGAATGAAATGTATTGATTCCCTCCATCATTTCTCCTTTCATACATCCAAACTACAATACTCTTATTATAACATTATCCACCCCACTAACCCGTGGATGGAATCCCTTTTGTATTTCGCTAACCTATATTTTTAAAAACTCTTCCATTCTATTCATTACACCTTCCAGCATGGTAATCGACCTTGAGGCATTCAAAGGTTCAATATCCAAGGAATGATTTGCATTCGGGATTTTATTCATGCTTATGTTCGTTTTATTTTCAATTGCTTGAATTTTATCTGGAATATAATGATGGTCTTTATCTCCGATAACTATATGTGCTGAATGATTGCTGCTCAATAGCCCATCAAAAATCGATTCGAACTTCAATAGCGGCGTAAGCAAAATCATTTTGGCATTCATAAACCGCTCATTTTTCATAATTCCGTTGATGATGGGTATGGTGCCAAGTGATTTGCCTAGAAACACTGTTCCTTGATATTCATGAGTTTGAAGTACTTCCGTAATGACGGGATTGATATCATTTACAATCACTTTTGTGATATCTACCAATGGATGCTTGAATATATCCTGGTCGTAAGCGTAATGAATATGCACGACATCATACTGATTTTGAAGCATGATCATCGTCGAATAATAGAATAACGGCTTATCATACGTATACCCCGCACCTGAAAACATAAAACAAACGGCCGGACTTCCGTTTTCAATATGTGTGTATGTAATTTCTTTTTCATTATTATTTATTTTTCTTTGGTTAACCTCCATGATAGATTCCTCCCATTCTTTCGTTTGCTTTATATATTCATTAGCTACCCGCTGCATTCCTCCTTGATTGATACTATCTAGATAGAATCCAAGAATAAGGTTTCGTTTTTTATCAGGAATAGGTATACTTTAGCTATCAACCTATTTTATGGAAATTTCTTTGATGATTGATCAATCCATGCCTTAAAGGAGAGTGTGTAATGAAAATCAAAACGTTATGTTTCATTCTTGTCCTGCTAGTCACTGGGTCCTTGAGCACGATTCATGCAAGTGCAACCGATCAAAAAGTGAAAGAACTGGATATCGGGGAGTCTTTCGATGGTGCGGAAGGCACGATGGTACTCCAAAACTTAAAAAATGATAAAGTACATATCTATAATAAACAGAGAAGTAAAGTACGCTACACTCCAGAATCGACATTTAAAGTGGCGAATGCATTAATTGGCTTACAGACAAAAGCGGTGAGCGATGAATATGAAGTGAAGCGCTGGGATGGGGTAATCAGGGAATTTGAAGATTGGAACAGAGATCATACACTTGCTTCAGCCATGAGGCATTCCGTGATCTGGTATTATCAAGCAATGGCCCGCGATATCGGGGCGGGAAACATGCAGCAATATGTGAACCTGCTTGATTACGGCAACCGTGATATCTCCGGCGGGATCGATCAGTTCTGGCTCGACAGCAGCATAAAGATATCTGCCCGGGAACAAGTCCAATTCATTGAAAACCTTGTAGAGGAAAAACTGCCTATCGATAAGCAGCATATGAGAACCGTAAGGAGAATCATGATCAATGAAGAAGCAGATTCATATGTCCTCCATGGAAAAACCGGTACACGCCTTTCTGATATGGGATTGGGCTGGTATGTGGGTTACATCGAAACGGACAAAGAAAAATGGGCCTTCGCAACGAACATCGACGGCAGCGGAAGCAAAGCCAAAACGATTACTCTTGAAGCCCTGAAAGAGTTGGATATCATAGAAGAATAAAAGTTCACGCATGCCCTTAATTCTTGGGCATGCGTTTTGCTTTATCTTAAAGATATCTGAAAAACCTTTTCCTAACTAAAAATGGAAGTGCAAAGTAATCGATTTTAACTGTAATTCACCTGATTTGTCAGCACACCCATTCAAAACTCTTCTAGACAAGCTCCTATATTCGTAATCATTATTTTCTTCCTTTCTTCTAACTTAGAAAAATGATAAATTATGAGTTTTTCGTTTTTTAATATCAATAGTTATTTGATGCATGTCCTCAATGTGCATCACATGTATGTTTGACGATACGTGTTTATTTGATATAGTTTTAAAATAGTAATTCAAGACTGACTAAATCTCTGAATTAATTTATGTGGGTCGCCGTCATTGTAGTGATTCCATCTAGAGCAATCCCTTCATAAACTCTTAAGACTAAATAAAGCAAAAATACTGCATCATAAATAATGGAGCTAAGGATTATTTGTTTGTATCGTTATATAAACTCTGCAAAAATGGGCCTTTAGCGAAAGGGGCACCTTCTGTGAAAACCATTCAAAGTCGCTTATTGTTAATGTTACTTCTTTTTATCATCTTACCGTATTTTCTATCAGTGTTTCTGATCTACAGCTATACAAAAAATAGTGTGGAGAGACATGAGCTTGAAAATAGCCAAGAACAACTTCAGAAAAACGCTGAAGAACTGGAGCAATACTTTGATGACATGATTAATCTTCCATATATATTATATCGAAACCCTGATTTATTCCGAATTTTTAAAAATGGTTTTGAAGACTCGATATATTTTAACCCGGTTGCGATGGAAAAAAGTATAGAAACCTTTTATCTGATGCGAAACGAAATCCGTCAAGTTCGGTTTTATATTGATAAGGATAAAGAATCGTTTACAGTTTATAATGCGACGGTCAGTGCCCGGAAACCTCAACCCGATTTATTAAATGAGGATCCGATAAAACAATTTTATAGCTCTAACTCTAATTACATGATTGAGCCGCCACATCAAATCCGAAATTACAATGACACAGCGATCATTCCCCAGTCGGACGAAACAATGGTGATGACTTTTCACCATAAAATAGTCGATGTGCCTTCAAACGAATATCTCGGAATAATTACAGTTGATATAGATTTAGATGCCTATGCCCGTATATGTAACAGCCTTATTCAAAAGGATGAAGAATCTGTACTACTTATGGATTCGCATAACATTGTCATGTATGCGGATAATCGGTCCCTTATAGGAAAATCCGTCACTCCTGATTTTAAAAAGCAGATTAAGGGTGAAGATATCATCTTAACCAAAACATTATCAGGAAAATTAAATCATTGGAAATTAGTTAAGATAACCCCTAATCATGTATTATTCGACGATGTCCGGAAGACTGCCTATACAAATATAATTGTTGGACTAATAGTTGGCTTGTTAGGGCTGCTAATGATTGGTATTATTTCATACAGAATTACTCGTCCCATTAAACTTCTTAGCAAGAAAGTCAGGACAATAAAAGGTGGAAATATGGATGTCCCCTTTGATGATGGAAGAAAAGACGAAATTGGTGAGCTTGAAAAACATATGAAGGATATGATGAACCGAATCAATCTACACATTGAAAGAGAATATAAACTCGAAATTGAAAATAGAAAAAACCAATTCAAAGCATTAAAATCTCAGGTTAATCCGCATTTCTTATTTAATTCGTTACAATCTATTGGTGCAGTTGCCCTAAGATCTAATTCTCCAAAAGTCTACCAATTATTGACATCACTATCTAAAATGATGCGCTACTCCATCAAGGCGAATCAATGGGTGTTGGTTCGAGATGAAGTGAGTTATATAGAAGCATACCTAAATCTTCAAATGGAGCGTTTTGGAAACAATGTGAACTATTCTATTAAAATAAGCGAGACGATTCTTGATATGACGATTCCAAGTATGATTCTTCAGCCTCTCGTTGAAAACTTTTTTAAACACAGTTATGAAGAAGGTTTCTATCATGCTCATTTAACTATTTATGGAGAAATACAAGGAGAATTTTTACACCTCAACGTTGAAAATACCGGTCCTAGTTTGACTCAGGCGGAGCTTCAAACATTAAGAGAAAATATATATGCGTCCTCCCATGAAAACACGTATTCACATAATCATATCGGTCTGAAAAATATTCATGACCGTTTAGTTCTAAATTATGGACCAAAAGCAGGCCTAGAAGTGGATACGTATCAAGGACAAGGATTTTCCGTTAAAATATTGATTCCACTAGAATTCCCGCTTGCTAATGAATAGACTGCTTCGCAGCTATTCAAAAACTCATTCATATAAGGAGATGAAATCTGTGAAAACTTTAATTGTCGATGATGAGTTCAATGTACGTGACGTAATACGCCATTTGGGGCAGTGGGAAAAATACGGTATCACCCATCTATTAGAAGCAAGTAATGGCGATGATGCAAAAAGAACGATAGAGAAGGAAAGTCCGGAAATCATCTTTACAGACGTGAAAATGCCTGGAATGAGCGGTTTGGAACTAATCGAGTGGCTAGATTCCATTTCTTATCCTGGTAAAGTGATTTTAATTTCGGGTTATGACGACTATTCATTTATGCGTAAAGCAATTCAGTTTAGCAGCTTCGATTATTTGTTGAAACCGATTGAAGCTGATGCATTTAACAAAACACTGGAAGAAGCCGTTAAATCATGGGCAAATGAAGAGGAAGTTCGAGCTAATAAAGATACCGGTGTATATGAAGATGTTAAAAGGTTTCGGGGAAATCAATTAGTTACTGCCGCTTGTATGGGGGAACACTTCGACAAAAACGATATTGAGTCATATGTTCCAAAAGCAGATGGATACAACCTTACATTAATTTCCTTTTACCAAATGCACCATCCTGCCCCCTACATTCAGTTACTTGCTGACGAACTTGTCGAGCGGAAAATCGGAAATGTATTTGCGCTTCAGAATGATCCTAATCTTTGTCTAGTGATCACCATACCTGACCATTGGTTATCCGTTGAAGAATGGATCAGTCATCAATTTGATATTCCTGTTCGCCTTGTTTGTGGCGAGCCCTTGGAATCATTAGGGGATATCCACAATTCCTTCCAGTCATTACAAAAAGCAATGAAAAATCAAAATTTCAGATCCATCCACCGTTTGGATGACTTGGATGTTGCACGTCGCATAGAGGACATAGTTTCATATGTTGAAAAATATTACATGGAAGAATTGAGTTTAGAAAAGCTATCGAATGTATTCTTCTTAAGTCGCGAACATATCTCAAGAAAGTTCAAACAAAAAACCGGAATGCTCCTGTCCAAATACATCACTAAACTAAGAACTGACCAAGCAAAACGTTGGTTAAGAGAAACCGAAAAAAGTATTTACTCCATCTCTTTAATGCTCGGCTATCAGGATGAGAAATACTTTTCAAAACTATTCAAAAAAGTGGTTGGCATGACACCATTCGAATACCGAAACGGTGAAAAGAATGCAGATCAGAAGTGAATAATTCACCTTAATTAGAAAATTACAGGGGTGACATGATGAAAAAAGAGATACTAAACATATTTTTAATCGGCATATTAAGCCTATCACTTTGTGCATGTCAAACAAAGACCGAGAGCGGACCAAAAAAACCTGAAATTTCAGAGCGAAAAATCACTTTGAGCGTAAGGAATCCGAAAGTTGAAATTTCTACGCAGTTCGAACAAATGGTGATTGCTTATGAAAAAGAAAATCCAAATGTAGATATAAAGGTTCACACGGTAGGCGGGGCTATGGATGACCTTGCTGATTTGAAAGCAAAAATGGCCACTGGCAATGGTCCTGATATTTTCACAAACAGCGGATACGAAAGTGCCAAACAGTGGAGTAAATATTTGGAGGATCTTTCTGACCAACCCTGGGTCGAACATGCATATGAAGATGCGTTAACCCCTATGAAATTCGATGGGAAAATTCATGGGATGCCGGTTAATCTGGAAGGGTACGGATTCATCTATAATAAGGATATATTTAATAAGGAAGGAATCGATGAATTACCCAAAACGCTGACTGAATTAATAGCAGTTGCTGAAAAATTGCAAAAAGCAGGGGTTACTCCTTTTGCAACTGGATATTATGAAGAGTGGAAATTGGGTGACCACTTAATGAATGTCGGTTTTACAGAGCAAGAAGATCCACCAGCTTTTATAAAAGGCCTAAATGATGGAACTGAAAAAATATATAATAATCAAAAATTCAATGATCTAATCAATTTGTTGGATGTAACATTAAAGTATGGAAACAATAACCCGCTATCAACAGATTACAACATGGAAGTGAATCTATTTACTTCAAAAAATGCAGCGATTATTCAACAAGGAAACTGGATACAGCCGATGATCGATCAACAATCACCGAATATGAACATCGGATTTATGCCAATACTAATAAATGATCAACCTAAGAAGGAAGCCTTGATGGTCGGCGTACCGAATTATTGGGTTGTAAACAAACAAACCACACCAGAAAAGAAGAAAGAAGCGAAGAGATTTTTAAATTGGATGGTTTCTTCTGAACAAGGCAAAATGTTTTTGACAAAACGCTTTAAATTCATTCCTGCTTTTACTAACATTGAAGCTGACAATTTAGGACCTCTTGCTGATGAAACAATTCAGTATTATAAAGAAGGAAAAACGTTAAACTCCAACTGGTTTAATTTCCCTGTCGGAATAAGAGAAGAGTTTGCAGCTGCCATGCAACTATATGTAGGAAACAAGCTTAATCGCGATCAATTACTGCATGAGTTTCAGAAGTCATGGGATAGGGCTTCAAGCGAATAAAATCGGACTTCTGTACACTTCTTGCCTCCTTTGTTGGGGCATTTTTTTGTACGTCGAAAAATACGATATCAATATAAGACTAAATTCTAATCAATATATGACATATCCATAGAATTAAGACTAACCTATAATTTTATTAGTACTTCAAACAGGCGGGACTGTTACTCCCAAAAAGTAATCGTTCCACTAGACTTTATTTTTATATACTAATAAACATTCTAGGAGGAAGGCACATGAACCTTAACAGGCTTGCCAAACAAGCAACAGTAATAACACTTAGTACAGTTATCTTATTAGGAGGAAGTCGCTCAGAGACTTTCGCGGCAGCAAAGGACCCATTAGATCACAATGAAAAGTATGGCACTTCACAAATCACTCGTTACGACATGCAAAAAATGATTAATCAGCAAGGCGATGAGAAGTTTACAGTTCCCAAGTTTGACGAATCAACAATAAAAAACATTCCCTCTGCAAAAAAGTATGACAAATCAGGTAATTTAATCGATATGGATGTATGGGATACTTGGCCATTACAAAACGCTGATGGTACAGTGGCAGAATATAAGGGCTATCATATTGTATTTGGATTAGCTGGAGACCCTAAAAATGGTAGTGACACGTTCATTTACTTGTTCTACAAAAAAGTTGGAGAAACATCCATCGATGCTTGGAAAAATGCTGGTAGAGTATTTGATGATAATGATAAGAATGTTCCAAATGATCCTTATTTAAAAAATCAAGCAGAAGAGTGGTCCGGTTCTGCAACCTTCACATCTGATGGAGAAGTTCGCTTATTCTATACAAATCGCGGACAGTTTTCACCAGATTCTAAGCAATACGGTAAACAAACATTAACAACAGCTCAAGTAAACTTATCTGAGTCAGGTGCTAATACATTGCAAGTGGATGGCGTAGAAGATTACAAATCCATCTATGAAGGTGGAGACAGCAAGTTTTATCAATCACATGATAAAGCTTTCGGTGATGAAAATTTTAGTGATAATCATACATTGAGAGATCCTCACTATATTGAAGATAAGGGTCGTAAATACCTTGTTTTTGAAGCGAATACTGGGACTGAATATGGTTACCAAGGAGAAGAATCACTTTACAACAGAGCTTACTATGGCAACAGCAATAAATTCTTCCAAGCTGAAAAGGATAAACTTCTGCAAAGCTCTAAAAAAGGGTTAGCTGAATTAGCAAATGGTGCAATTGGCATCATTGAAATAAACGATGATTATACATTAAAAAACGAAATGAAACCCTTGATTGTTTCGAATACAGTAACAGATGAAATTGAACGTCCTAACATATTTAAAAAAGACGGCAAATGGTATTTATTCACAAGTACAAGAGGATCTAAAATGACCATTGATGGAATTGATGATAAAGATATTTACATGTTAGGCTACGTGGCAAATTCTTTAACTGGCCCATACAAACCATTAAATAAAACAGGAATTGTCTTACACCAAGATCTTAATCCTTATGATATTACTTGGACGTACGCTCACTATGCTATCCCACAACAGGAAAGCGATAATGTAGTTATCACAAGTTACATGACAAATAGAGGTTATTTTAAAGACCATAAATCCACCTTTGCCCCAAGTTTTTCACTTAACATTGAAGGGCCAAATACAGCTGTGATAGAAGATAGCATTCAGGAACAGGGTCAACTAACGAATAACGAATAACCCCGAGGTTTTATAAAATTAACAAAAAAAAGAAAATGTCTGTAAAATTGACATTTTCTTTTTTTAATTTAAATAAGTTTTACATTATCTTAGGAACAAAATAGGAAAAATAAAAGCGTGGTGATTTACTTGGACAAAATGGTTTTTAATAAGAAAGGTTTTAAGTCGTTGCCTGTATTCATACTTGGATTGTTTATTGCCGGATTATTAGTCTATTTAGTCAAATCAACTTTACCAGTTAAGCATGAAGAGGAATCGTATCGAGCTAACTACCATTTCACTGTACCTGACAAATGGAAAAACGATCCTCAGAGGCCGATTTTTATTGATGGAGAGTACCATTACTTTTACCTCTATAATGGGGATTATCCGGATGGAAATGGAACAGAATGGCGTCATTCAACCTCAAAAGACTTGGTGCATTGGAGTGATCAAGGAATAGCCATTCCGAAATATACCAATGATAATGGAGATCCTTGGTCGGGATCAGTCGTTGTGGACAAGGAAAATACGGCAGGCTTTGGAAAAGATGCTCTTGTGGCAATGGTTACGCAGCCCTCCAAGGATGGCGGTAAACAGGAACAATTTCTATGGTATAGTACGGACAACGGTAAAACATTTACCTCCTACAGTGATGATCCTATCATTTCAAATCCAGGAACGAAAGATTTTAGAGATCCAAAAATCATCTGGGATGACAATGATCATAAATGGATAATGGTCATGGCTGAAGGAACAAAAATAGGTTTTTATAAGTCTCACAATCTAAAAGATTGGCAGTATATGAGCAGTTTTGTCACGAAAAACATAGGTATTGTCGAGTGCCCGGACCTTTATTTGTTACGGGCGGATGATGGGACTTTAAAATGGGTTCTTGGTGTCAGTGCTAATGGCCAATCGAATGGTAAACCAAACACATACGCCTATTGGACTGGAAGCTTTGATGGAATGGAATTCTTCCCAGATTATAATGAACCGCAATGGTTAGATTATGGCTTCGATTGGTATGGTGGAGTTACATTTGAAGATGGGACAGAAAGCGATAAATATAACAAACGGTATGCTCTAGCTTGGATGAATAATTGGGCCTATGCCGATAATACTCCGACCCTAAAAGAAGACTTTAATGGAATGGATTCCATCGTTCGCCAAATCGGGCTAAAACATGCAGGCAACAACCTATATTATTTATCTTCACAACCTATCGAAGCATTGAAAGAATTGACGAGTGCAACGGATTCTTATGAAAAAATTGAAGTGAATGGTTCCAAAACACTAGATGTAAAAGGTGATGTATATCAATTGGAGACCGATATCAATTGGTCAGACATAAACAATGTAGGCTTAAGGCTTCGGGAATCAGAAGATCAAACACGCCACATTGACGTAGGAATTTTTGTAGAAGAAAACTACTCTTATGTCAATCGAACTTTTACCGAACACCCTGACGAAAGTAATCAATATATTAAAAGTATTGCTCCATATGATTCTAGCAAGAAACATGTTCACTTAAAGATCCTCATTGATAAAACAAGTATTGAGGTGTTTGTGGATGATGGAAAGATTGCACATTCAAATTTAATATTCCCTGAATTTGATGATAAAGGAATCTCCCTCTTCACAGAGGGAGGCAAAGCGGTCTTTAATAATATTAAGATCAAACACATCGGTTCTATTAATTGAATATCATTTATGAATGACGATACTATGGTTTATACTTTGACCACTATTCACCATGTCTACCCTAAATTCTTCAAATAGGAGTAATAACGAAAAGCCGGATTCAACAAGTATTGAAATCCGGCTTTTCGCTATGGCTGAGAGGCTTCTTACAAGGGGAAAGCTGTTGAATCAATTACTATCCCACCCGTTTGGTGGTCGGTTTATGATGATTAACGATAGTTAACTTCAGTAAATAACCCGTGCCATACAAAGGTACTTGTAGAAGCTACTGACCACAATATGTAAGTGGAAGCTGTCCCTCCCTCTCCATTGTGTCTTTATGAATCTATTTGTATTTGAGTTACTTCAACTTGTAAACTTCCTGACTACTACATATTCATTTATAGCCATGGCGAATTAAGAAGGTAGTTGATTAAGAATTAGGGCATCTGTCAAAAGCGGATGCCTTTCTCTTCTTTAGGAGTCATGTTAACCCTATCTCCCGTTTTCGTTTCTGTTTTAATAACGCAGGCTTTTGAACTTGCTGTGAGAGTGCGGTACATTCAGCAAATGAAAACTGTTTACACCCTTTACAACGGTTCTCATCCAGTTTGGATAAAGCTTTATTGATGGCATCACCCGTATTGGTAAAGAACTGTTCCTCACCAACCAGTTTAATAAATCCGGTTTTTCTCAGCATTTCTTTAGGTTCCTGTTGAATTCCGGAAATCAACACTTGTAGGTTATGAACCTTGAATTGCTTCACGATGTCGGTTAGCAGTGCTTCTCCCGATGTATCGATAAATGACACATTGCTCATTCTTAATAAGAGGACTTTTGGTTTTGATCGCATTATTTCCTCGATTTCTTCTTGCAGCCTTTCGATTGTGCCAAAGAATAAAGGTCCTTCTATCGTATAAATGTTAATCTGCGGGCAGCTTGAACCTTGTTGCACCATTTCTGGTTTAACTAGTTTATCAGCTGGATCTGGTAATACCTTTGATAATTTCAATGTACCGCTCATCAGTTTAACGAACGATAGAATGGCTAATAGTAATCCGATCCCGACGCCTGTTGTCAGGTCAATCAATACGGTTAACACGAAGGTAACGATCAATACGGCCGAGTCCATGGTTTTGGCTTTTAAGATATGCAAGAATTCTTTTCGTTCGCTCATGTTCCATGCAACGAACATAAGAATGGGTGCCATGCTGGCCAAAGGAATGGCCGAAGCATAAGGAGCCAAACTGACTAACACCAGCAATACCACCAACCCATGAATCACGCCTGATATCGGGGAAACTGCACCGTTTTTAATATTCGTTGCGGTACGGGCGATGGCACCTGTAGCCGGAATGCCTCCAAATAAAGGCGTAATCATATTGGTCAATCCTTGTCCCATCAGCTCTTTATTGCTGTTATGTTTACTGTTGGTCATGCCGTCTGCCACTACAGCGGATAAGAGTGATTCAATTCCTCCAAGCATGGCAATGACCAAAGCAGCCGGAAGGAGTTCAATCACCAGACCGCCAGTGATATGGGGAAACTGAAAATGGGGCAATGCATTAGGAATGGCGCCATAAGCCGATCCTATTGTCGCTACCTGACCTGGAAAGAATAAGCTGGCGACTAGAGTTGATACAATCAATCCCAGCAATGCTCCAGGGATTTTCGGTAAATATTTTGGAGTTAATATGACGAGAGTTAAACTTATGATAGCTACCAGTACACTATAGATATTCACTGTATTGAAGTTCAATAAGATTTCTTTCATATTTAATAGAAAGGCTTCTTCTTTTTTTAAGTTACTGAGTCCAAAGAAATTGGCAATCTGCCCAGAGAAGATAATCACAGCAATTCCAGCTGTAAAGCCGATGGTAACTGGACGCGGAATAAACTTGATGAATCTTCCCAGTTTGAAGACGCCTAAAAGAAAAATCATGATACCTGCCAGGAAACCGGCGATTAACAGTTTTTCATACCCGTACTGCATGACCACCCCTAACAAGACCGGGACAAAGGCTCCAGTCGGGCCTGCAATTTGATATTTCGAACCGCCAAAAAGGGAGACCATGATTCCTGCAATGATCGATGTGTACAGTCCGTATTCCGGTCTTACTCCAGATGCAATGGCAAAAGCCATCGCTAAAGGTATTGCCACTATCCCAACTACCACCCCGGCAACCAGGTCTTTCTGAAAATGGCCTAAGTTATATCCTTCAAGCCTGCTAGAACTCATCATTTTATCGCTCCTTCTTTTATTGAAGTATGCATTTCGTCCTTGCTGACAATGTTGCTATATCCATCTATGATTCGATCCAGTTTACCCGTTTCGGGATGGATGACCATACCGTGAACGGCAATGGAATCCGGTAATAATGGGTGGTTTTTGATCAAACTGACACTATTCCTTACACTCTCCTCAACGCATTGAAAACCTGTCAGCCACTTTGATAAATCAATACCAGAGTTTGTAAGAATATCAATTTGCTCCTGACTGACTTTCTTCTGCTTTGCGGCATCAAGCAGTGAAGAGGATTGAAGCCCCACCATACCGCAACCGTGATGTCCGATCACACACACTTCCTCCACTTTTAGCTCATAAATGGCGACAAGGATACTGCGCATAATGCTGCCAAAGGGATGGGAAACAATAGCTCCAGCGTTTTTAATGATTTTCGCATCTCCATTTCTTAACCCCATCGCCTTTGGAAGCAATTCCAACAGACGGGTATCCATGCACGTTATGATGACGATCTTTTTATCTGGATACTTTGTCGTTTGAAACCTTTCATATTTGTTTTGATCGACAAACGTCTTGTTGTAATCCAGAATGCTAGAAATAACTGACATTACTTATTCCCCTTTCTCTTGCAAATCTTTGTTAAGGTGTTGAAATATGTATGTACAATAATCCAGATGCCTTTCATCCACCCAACTTATTTGGCCCTGTTTTATCATTGGTGCTTTATTCCATGTTAGAGATATTAAATTAGAGTTAAATGATAGAAGGATTAGAAATTGGTGAGAATTATTACAGTTCCTTCTCTTTTCTTTTGCATTTTTCTTACCCACCAAAGCCAAAAAGGGTGATGCATATTAGACAGCTAGTATGCATCACCCTTTTTTGGATATATTTAATTGAGCCACTATTTTATTCTGGCCCATCATTATCGTTCTCTTCATCATCTTCCCATGTGATTGTTTTTACTTCTTTTGTGTAACCGTCCACTTGAACGACTGCGTCTCGATCGTTCTCTAATTCAACTTCGACCAAATAATAAGGTGTCTGATCTGAAGGTTGATAAAATTCTGTATCGTCACCTGTTCCTTTTACATGTTTTTCGGCAATCGCAATTGCTTCTTTTTCTGTAATGATACTATCTGCCACCATTGTCGAGTCAATTATAGCTCCTGTATATGGGTCGAGTATTAAGGTAATTTTTTCGTTATTCTTATTTACCACTGCTTTATAAAAGGAGTTGTCTTTCTCCTGCACAAAATCGATTTGTTCCAGGTCACCTTGTGAGGAAATACGTTCCTTTATTTCATTTTGGGTCAGTTGCTTTTGGGGTATTTTTTCCGCCGTTTCTTCAGCTGCATGACCTATGGTTTCTTTTTTTATAGAACGAACTTCCCCGCTTTTCGCATCCATCCTAATTTGATATACCCCGGTTTCAAGCTGCATTTCAATCTGATATTCTTCACCTTCACTTTTCGTTGTCTTTATAATGGTTCCAGGAAATTTATCCTTTGCTGTCTGGTTCACTTCTTCTTTCGTCAAACTTTCCGCGGATAATGATGGAGCCCACCATTGAAATCCGACGAATGATAGCAGACCAAAAACGAGAGTCGATCCGGCAGTTATCAGCACTTTTCTAATCTTCATCGTATCCCCCATCCAACGTCATTCTGGCTTAATTAAATAAAAGAGTAACGATTGTTCCCCTGCCTTCGAGACTATCCATTTCAATCCGTACATCTATTGCATCAGCAATTTCCTTTGCCATGGAAAGCCCCAATCCTGATCCGCCTTGCTTTCTGTTTCTTGCTTCATCTACACGATAAAAGCGATCGAACACTTTTGGCAATTCAGCCTTTGGAATTCCATCCCCTCTGTCTTCGATGCGGATATATGCTTCATTACTTGTTTGTCCTATGTAGACGGAGATTAGCTCATCACTATACTTTCTTGCATTGTCTAAAAAAATAAACAAAAGCTGTTTTAACTTTTGAACGTCCGTCACTGCTTCAATTGCATCTCCACTATAAATCTCGACTGTCCGATTGTACGCATTTTTATATACTTTCGCTAACTCTGCCATGATATCGGTCAGATTGACGTTATCCTTCTCTATATTCCATTTTTCCTGATGCTTTGCAAGCAGGAGCATTTGCTCTGTCATCTCTCTCATTCTAATGGCTTCAGAATGAATGGCCTCTATTGATTCATCAAACAAATCAGGTCGCTCCATCCCTTTTCTTTTCAAAAGGCTTGCATAGCTTTCGATGACAGTTAGCGGTGTTTTTAATTCATGTGAAGCATTCGATACGAATTGCTCCTGTTTTTCGAAGTTGGCTTGCAGCAAATCGATCATGTGATTAAAGGTTTTTCCCATTTCCACAAGTTCATCTTTTGATTTTTCTTCTAGGTTAAGTCGCTTAAATTGGCCGCTTGTTTGAATCTCCTTCATCGTATCAATCATCGATCGGATCGGACGGGCGATGAAGTTACTAAGAATAGTGCTTGATACCAGAACAGGTATCATGGCAATGATGGTTACAGCGATTAATACGATGCGCAGAACAGCGAGCATTTCTTCGGTTGCTGAAATGCTTTTGGTGATTTGAAGATTAACTACACTTCCATCCCCCCAAACGATCGGGTTTGAAACGAATACATATTTTTTCTGATGATAAGTGATGATCTCGCGCTTCTCACCGGGGTAAAAGCTGCTATTTCGATTGCTTAATTGTTTTTCAGAATTGGATGTAACAGCTGTTCCTTTTCGTTGACCTTCGTTTACAATACCAATCATGCCATCTATAGGCCGATAGGCTCGAAGTAAACCATTTGGAGATATATTATTAACATTTTTACTAACATCAAAGGCAATTTTCCCTGTCTCCGCTTTCGCACGATTAAGTTCATTCACCATCATCAGGTTACTGAAAACAAAATAAATGGAAACATTCATCAATAGGAGCAGGAAAATGAATAACACCGCTGTATATAAATTTATTTTCTTGCGAAGTCTCATTTTGCATCTCTCATGACGTAGCCAACGCCCCTTACGGTATGAATAAGCGGCGTTTCAAATCCATGTTCGAGCTTTTTGCGAACATATCGGATATATACATCCACCACGTTTGTTTCTCCATGGAAATCATACCCCCAAACCGCTTCCAGAATTTGATCACGGCTTAGCACTTGACGCTTATTCTTCAGTAAATAAAGAAGTAGATCATACTCCTTTGGCGTCAGTTCAATTTGACTTTCCCCCCTGATGACTTCGCGTGTTTTGACATTCACTTTTAAATCAGCAGTATTTATCCATCCATCGATTTCAGTTTCCATCGAAGGTGCAGCAGGCCGCATTCTTAAAACCGCGCGAATTCGGGCAAGCAATTCCTCAATTTGGAAAGGTTTAGTGATATAGTCATTCGCGCCGAGATCAAGACCGGAAACTTTATCTTCAACCGAGCCTTTTGCCGTTAACAGGATGACAGGAGTGAAACTATTTTTCGTTCGAATTTTCCGAAGCAGCTCGATCCCGCTTATGCCCGGAAGCATCACATCCAATAAGATCAAATCCCACTTTTTTGATCGATACGCTTCAAGGGCTTCCTTGCCGTCCATTGCCTTTCCGACTTGGTAGCCTTCGATTTCAAGCTCCAATTCAAGCAGTCTTAAGATCTTTTCTTCGTCTTCCACGATCAGTACTGATTCTTTATTCATTTTGGAAGTCCTCCTTTTGTGTGGGACTGTCCCCATTTATGTATTCTGTCAAACAAAGATACTACAGATGGAATACGATGAAAATAGTGTATTATGACGAGTTTAATAGGTGAATGATTTGCTTCCGGCGATGAGTCTCGCTAAAGGTAATCCTGCAAAGCTATCTTTCTAAACTACGGAATCAATTTAAATAGCCATATTCTTTTACGAAAGAATATGGCTTTATTTATTCAATATGTAGGTTGATTAAGCAATGATCTTATTAAAGCATCGCGCCGGTTTGTTGAACAAGATTTCAATTAATATCCCCTAAATAAACTGGAGACTTTAGATTATCAACATGCTGTATGATATATTTCCTTAGTTCTTTAGGATATATCCTATACTGAAGTAAATCATTAATATGTATCCATTCTACCCCTACTTGGTGACTATCTGGATTGGTAGGCGATTTATAATTCTTCTCAATTACCAGGTTGCAAACAAAATAGTATTCAACTTGGTGAACATTAAAATCGAATGAAGAATGCTCGTGGTTTTTTCCTATATACTCACGAATATGAAGCAGCTCTCCAATTTCCACTTCTTTTCCAACCTCTTCAATACACTCTCTTAATAATGCGTTATGAATGGTTTCGCCGTGTTCTTGACCACCGCCAGGGAAAAGGTAAAAATACCCCTAATCATCTTGATTTTTCGTTAATAAAATCTTATCTCCACTAATTATAATAGCTTTTGCTGAGTTCCTAATACTCATGAGCATCCCCCTCCAAAACATCTCCTGCATTTCACCTAAATCCTATTCAATTATCTAGCCCCATGTTGACCAAAGATCCAAACACCACAATCCTGCCGATTTAGCGCAATAAGAAAAAGGGCTGCCGAAGCAACTCCCTTATTGATGTAGCATTATTCACTTGATACAGACCAGTTAATAGCTAAGAAGTCCTTTTTAACGTTAGGTGTTATTCTCTAAATAACTCTATCGTGGCCATTTTTTTCTCCTTTTGTTGCCTTGATATCCTCTACCAGCATGTCAACATGTTCTTTTTTCGTAGCCCAACTGGTACAAAATCTCACAGCACTGTGTGTAGCATCGACTTTTTCCCAGAAGGAGAATGAATATTTTTTGCCTAATTCCAAAATTACATCTTCCGGCAAGATGGGAAATTGCTGATTTGATGTGGAATCATATCGTAATGAATATCCACTTTCAACAAATGCTTCTCGAATCATCATTGACATTTCCACGGCATGTTTAGAAATTTCATGGTATAAGCCATCTTCAAATAATGTTTCAAACTGGATCCCCAAAAGTCTCCCTTTAGCCAGCATTCCTCCCTTTTGCTTGATGAAATAGCGGAAGTCCTTTTTCAGGGCATCATTCATGATGACTGCCGCTTCACCAAACATTGCCCCAACTTTCGTTCCCCCTATATAGAACACATCACATAGCCTTGCAACATCCGCCAAGGTTATATCGCTGTCTTTCGAAGCCAAGCCATATCCTAATCTAGCGCCATCCAATACCAATGGCAAACCACATTCCCGGCAAACTCTACTTAACGCCTCCAATTCGGCTTTACTATAAGTCGTTCCATTTTCTGTAGGGTTAGAAATGTAAACCAAACCTGGCTGTACCATATGCTCATGAGTAACATCATTCCAGTGAGCATCATATAATTCTTTCACTTGTTCAGCTTGAATTTTTCCATCATCGCTCGGCAAAGTAAGCACTTTATGACCAGTGGCTTCAATTGCCCCTGTTTCATGCACCGCGATATGACCGGTAATTGCAGCAACTGCCCCTTGATGCGGCCGCAAAATTGACGCGATAATAGTTGTATTCGTTTGTGTTCCTCCGACTAAAAAGTGTATATCCGCATTCGCGGCATCACACTCTTTTCGAATGTAAGCTCTCGCTTTTTCACAGTGTTCATCCACTCCATATCCGGGTGTTTGTTCTTCATTGGTTTCTATTAATCGTTTCAGAATTCGCTTATGAGCACCTTCTGTATAATCATTTTCAAAACGTATCATCCTATAATCTCCCCAAACCATCCAATTTCTTCTGAATGAACATCATAGAAGCATGGATTTCTTTTATTTCATTTTGTGATAATCCTTGGAATAACCTCACTAATTGTTCATCAGATCTATCATTAAGCTGGTTAAAAACAGTCATCCCTTCAGGAGTCAGCCGAATCAGAATCGTTCTGTTATCCAAGGTCGAGTTTTCCTTCATAACCAGTCCATCTTTTCTTAACTTGTTAATTATTCTGCTCATATAGCTGCGATCAATTTCCAGTTTATCAACTAAATTGTTTGCGATACACTGCTCCATCAAACCGATTTCTAAAATTACCCGTGCCTCAGTGAAAGAATATCCTGTATCCAAAATATGCTTATCCAACACACCAAGTATATTCGTATAAAATCTGTTGAATTGCCGGATATCAGCAATGGTATTTTTATTTATATTCATTATTGACTTCCTTTTTAGTGGACTTTATCAACTAATACTTTATTGTTATTAGTGGACTTTGTCAACATTTTTTATAAATCTTTCCATGATCAATCGATACCACTAGTTTGACCAATTTCAAAAATTTCACTTTTAGAGCTGATTTTCTTTTTTATTCATCGTCCAAAATCCTTCCCTTTATAGGTAAGTTCCTCTAATTGAACGAACCCTCCCCTTTTGTGCCATAAGAAAAAGGCTGCCTCAGCAACCTGTATTATTGAACGAACGCACTTTTAATCCAACAAGGTTTTTACCTTTTTTAACCAAATGGCATTGTCATTTATTTATGATACGGATCACCGCACCTATTCAAGCAGTGATTTTTTTAAAACTTTTAATTTTACACTTCTACTTTAAATCGACGCTGCTGAGGAAGCAGCTGTTTGATCAGCCTTCACACAATCAATTGCAACAACGAGTGCAATAATAATGGTTTCCATCTCTTCATCTATTATTTGAACCTTGTAGCTATCGCCCCAAGTGAACCACTCTTTGCCCACTTTACCTACGATTTTACCATGCTGTAAAACTTGAAAATCCATATCCTACCAATTACCATGTACTTCAATGCCTGCCGCATCCATTGTATATCGTGCTTTTACGAAGGAAAATTCCTTCTTTATTGTTAATACCTCTCGACCATTCACCTCAACCAAAAACTTTGGTAAAAAGCTGAACACCTTTTTCGTAATGAGTGCTACTTCATCTCTTGCTGTATTCATAATGGAGAAAGTCTTTGGAACTTGCATAAAACTTCCCTCCACGTAATATATATCCTTCTCCTGCTGATCCTTTACTGTAAATTTCCCGCTAAGACTGAATACTTTCTGCTTTATATAAAGCTGCCTCATACTTATGCCTCCCAACCTTAAGCCTTTTACATTACTTACGTTTGAAATGGCCATTGGTTCCAATCTTATGCATTAAATTCCAAATAATAGCTCCACTCAAAAGCGCCTTCTTTTCGGTACACTATTTATCCTTAACTAATTTACCTTTTTTAAAGTCTGCAATTCTTCCTTCGCAATCTGGCCCAATTGTTGAACAACTACTTATGTGCTCTTGAACTATCCTGCCCCGATAGTTCATTAAGGAAAACCAAAATCAAGTATTGATTTCGGTTTATCATTTGTATAAACGATTAAACTTTATTCAAAATGGTACGACTTGATTTTAAAACTAGATCTTTAATGATCAAACAGTTATATGTAAAACCTTAGTTACCATAATCAGCGTTCTAGGGACCTATATAATTGATCTAGAAATATTCTAGTTGTAAACCTACTCCCACTTCCTCTATATCAGCAACTGTGGATAGAGCTATCTTAGAATGTAAATCTGTACAATGAGAAGCGTGAAGCTTATTGGGTCTAAGTTCTTTTATATACTTTACAGTGTTCTCTAATTGAAAATTTGATGGATTCAATAAGTGAAATCCTCCTATTACATCTACTATTCTTTCTTCCTCACATACTTCTTTAGCATATTCAATAATGTTACATATTCCAGAATGAGCACATCCTACCATAATAACTAGCCCTTCAGATGATTTATATACTAATGCAGTATCATCAAAAACATAATCGTCAAATTCTTCTTTTGTAGTGGCAACTTTTCCGATAACTTCTTTACCTTCAAAATCAAATTTTCTCTTAATTTCACCTAAAAACACTAATTTATCTGTCAGCCAAAATGGTTGTTTAGATAAGCGAATAGGGAAATGTCTGCTTAATTTATTGTAAGATAAGATACTTCCTATCTCACCTACTGAATCCAGTAATTTGCTTTCAAAAACTAAAGGATGACCAATGATTGTAGGCGTATTATGTATTATGAGCTCACCTTTTGCTTCCATATGCAACCTAATTAAATGCGCGACTCCCCATGTATGATCGACATGTCCGTGTGATAAGGCAACCCAATCTAAGTCCCTTAGATCAATTCTCATCTTCTCTGCATTTTTTATAAAAGCATCAGAGTATCCAGTATCAAATAAAATCCGTTTATTACCCTCTTCAATAAAAAAAGAAAGTGCTGGTTCTCCGAAGAAGTAGCGATCAATCAATGTATTATTATCTACAAGTATTGATAATTTCATATAATATCCACCTTTTTTCTATTTCCATCTATTATAACTAAGGTAGGTAATTTTTGTTAATTTATAAAGATGTAGCTTTGAAACAAGTCTGATCAAATTAATACAAGAAACCTTAATAAATGAATAAATAGAAAGAGCATGTTTTGAAAAAAGATAAATCAAAACATGCCCTTATACTATTAAATTGGATTATTCTTTTATAAAAAAGATCGATCATTTTTGTGTTCCTTATTAAAAAACCTAATTTCTCAGCATTAAATGAGAAATTAGGTTTTTTCATTAATAGAAAAAGACTTATAAGTATTTATCACTAATCACTTTCATATGGTGTAACTCGTGCCCGGCAATGCCATATGCAATGGTACCTATTGAAACTGGGCTGTTCATTACAGTTCCATTACGAACCCACGCTGCATCATCAATGGTTGAAATAAGGCTTAACGTGTTGGAACGTACCGTGTCTAAACCAGCTAGTAACTGCTCCCAGGATAATTTGTTGAAGTTTGCCGCAGAAACGTATTGATCCTGATCCATTGCTGGGAGTGGTGCACTTTCATTTCGTGCAATGGCGAGCATTCGATACGACATCACACGTTCCGAGTCGATCATATGCCCAATCACTTCTTTTAAAGTCCATTTCCCTGGTGCGTACGCCTTCCTTGCTGACTCCTCTGATACGCTGCTTAAAAGGGTAATGGTCTTAGTTCGTTGCTTACTAAGTATTTCTACAATATCTCCATCTGGCACAAGACTAACATACCTATCATGCTCTGGATTTTCAATAAATAATGGTCGTGGACGCACAAGAATCCTCCTCATCGGAATATAATTATGGTTCTAGACTAATATTCGACTGTCAAGAAGATATTTCCTTTATTTGATATTTAATTTCATTACCGCAAAATAATTGCAAATTAAACAACTTTATTATCTCTGTACAACTGATTTATGCAGTTAACATAATACGGATAATAATGGATTAATTCACTTTTCATTCCACTAATCTGCCCCGTTTGTTGAAGAAGATTTTTGATTTGTCTTTTAAGCTTGAATTGGTAAATAAATCTGTACTTCTTCATCTCCTTCCCCCATAAGGTGATATGTCTCGATAATATAAGAATCGAGATCTCTTTGATAACCTTGTTCTTCTGCCCAATTCAATAAATTTAAATGAAGTTCCCCCAAATTAGATATATTTCCTCTTGTAGTTATGTAACTTTTATTTATTTCAATATAATCCATTCCTGTTGGTACTTCATTTAATTTCTCACTCACAATTAACCCTACATAATAATGACCTATCCTATGCTCCTCATCCTTTTTAGGCTCAAATAATGCAATTTCGGTCTCTGTTGGATTTAGTATTTCGGTTGAGCGACTTAATAGTTGCTTTGCAAGCAAGGGTACTTCATTACCAAAGTTAACAAACTCTCCACTACCTTTTAATCCAACAAGCTTAAATTCTTTTTTGACCATCATAAACGACATATTAACCTCTCCATTCACGCAAGAAATCCCATAATATTCTAATTTTATTTGTTCAACAAAAAATCCTTACTTCCTGCATGGAAGTAAGGATTTCATACTGATTTTTCTGCAACTGTTATTCAACTAACTGCCCCGATAGTTCCATAAGAAAAAGAGCTGATCGTGATCGTCACAGCTCATTAAAGCTATAGCACCTTTCAGTCAAGTAACCTTCTATTGATAAAAACATATACAATTGTTAATAAAAGCAACATAGCAATTATAAGAACCGTAAATTCATAAGGATAGTCAATAAAACTATTGAAAACTACTAACAATCCTAACGGTAGAAAAAAAGTTCCACCTGTCACTGTACCTAATAAAGACTTATTTTTTATCATTTTTTCATTAAACCCTGCTAACAACCAGGTTTGTTTTTTCACAGCTACTAAGTACGATATAAGTAAAAGAGCTATACCAATAACCAATAATCCATAATCCACCTTTTCACCCCCAAAGGACCATTTTATGTCCTGCTACTTTTAATACCAACTAAAAAATGTAAAGGTTCCCTTTTATTATTTATTTTACCACAAAAAACCCATTTCCCTGATTCAACTAACCGCCCCGATAGTTCCTTAAGTGTATTTTTTCACTTTAATCCGAATGGTGATAATGCTAAGAATCGCACTTTCAAAAAGCCGCCAATTGGCGGCTTTTTAGAGTTTAAACTAACTCTAAGATTTCTTTGAAATTATTCACTACAAAATCAGCTTGTTTTAATTCATCTTCTTGAGCAAAGTCAAAGTTCACACCAACGGCAATAAGTTCATTATCCTTAGCAGCAGATATATCTGAAGAACGGTCTCCGACAACGTAACCATTTTCAATTTGATTTTTATTTTTCACCATTTGCACTAAATCTGATTTATGTCCAGATTTAATTAGTTGGATACTATATGTATTTTGAATAAATCTATCCAAATTATAAGTTTCTACAATTGCTTGTAAATATTCTATCTGTCCATTGCTGGCAATAAATAAGGGATACTTTTTACTTAACTCATTTAATGTTCTCTCCACATCAGCATATAATGCACCTTTTTGTGCTTGGATTAGTTCTATAAGCTTTTTATGAAAAATCTCATTGCTCTTTACTCGTATTTCTAGTGAGTGGTTTGGGCAAAGTGTTTCCCATACAACTGGTATAGGCACACCCATAATTTTCCTATATTGTTCAATCGGTGTTTTTGTATCCCATAAATTTTCTTTTCGTAGTACATCAAATGTTTCTTCTAGGGCAGGTTCTAAAATTAAATTCGTTTGAAATAAGGTTCCATCCATATCAAAAATAATTGCTTTACTCATTGAAATTCCCCCTCCCTCTATCTCCCATTAAAACATAATAAAATTTTAAAAAAAGAGCTGCCCTAGACAGCTCCGATCTTCAGCTAACGCACCCGTTACTTGAATTAGAAATTTAATTAGCTTTTCTTGGTCCTCTTAAAAAATAAATAACCTAAAACACCTAAAATTAATGCTATACCTCCGAAAACAATAACTTGATATATAATATCCCCTAACATAACCTGTTCCTTCTATTCTAAAAAATATTTTCCTAAATCTGTATACGAGATTTTTCTAAAAAGGTTTCAACTGATAGTTTGATTCTAAAAGTCTTATTAAACTAAACCGCCCCGATAGTTCCATTAGAAAAGGAGCTGCTGATCAGCTCCTGTAATGAAGTATCGAACCTGTTAACTTAACAAGGATCATTGGGAAGATAAATTGAAGGCTGTTTACCAACTGCACTTGTTGTATCAAATCATCTTCAAATAATTGATATTCCGATAGAAAAGATCTTGTTTGTTCGTTTAGTTGAAATGACTTCAAGTATAATTCACCCACATTTATGGTGTATTGGTTCATCAACAATGAAAAAGGCTGCCTAAGCAACCTCCATTATTGAGATTACGCTTCAATTTTGCGAGACTAATTTTAACATCTTACATGCTTGCGTTTAAAACCAAGCTTTCCTTTACCGACTTCTTTTTGAATACTTTCGTAAGCATTCAGAAAACTGCTTTTTTTCTTGTCCCGTTTGACTTCTACGATTCCTATTGCCTTAGCGGTCTCGACTGCCTTTTCATGGAGCGGCAAATATGAAATCCCCACGGTGTATAAAAAGTTATTCATAGCGGATTTCGTCCGTTCTGGCGAATCGTGAATCGTATTTTTCACAAGGTCAAGCATATTGGAAATCTTGCTTTCTGAAAATTCAACGTCTTGTCGATTCCCTAAAAGCCAACAGTAGCAACTCCAGCCGGCTGACATTCTCAGCTCTTCACCGCTTGCAATCCATTTATCAGAAACTTCTTGTGCAATATCTGATTCTGATAAAGTTACAGCCACTACGTAATCGGACAACATATAAAAATACGCAGCATCCATCCAACGATCATAATCCGACTCAGTCATGGCTTTTGGGTCTGCAATAATGCCTGCAAAGTACATTGCATCATAGTTGCCTGTCGCATAAAGCTCTTCAGCTAAACTCTGATTTATTTTTATTTTCCTTACAATTGGTTTCATGGCGCCTGTCGCCACGCCAAAGAGCGGCTCATGCGCACCATTGGATATGTACATTTTTTTAGTTCGTTCCTTGCCAAGGGCTTCAAGCTCCTGCATGACCATTTCTAAATTCATCGTTTAGCACTTCCTTCCTTATGGAGTTTCCCCTTAATATTGTGCCCATCAAATATCTATCACCATTATCCTATAACAGACTACCATTTGTCAGCAACACTACGTCTAAGCACATGAGTGTTACAGAGGAATCCACTTAATGCATGTTGGCACTTTGTTCTCAACTGATGGTAAGAAACCATGCCTTCTGAATATTGTTGCTTGGGATTCCCCTTTGTTCATGTTCTACTCCCCTGCCCCGGTAGCTCCATTAGAAAAAGAGCTGCCGAAGCAACTCCTTTATTTGAAGGTTCAAAAAGCTCTTTTTTCCGAACTGTTTCGGTCAATTGTCTTAATTTTTTTGATGAAATAATAATGTTTGTAGAGGGCGAGCACGACCAATAAGATTTTCACTAATAGGATGTCCACATAAAATACAGAAATTACGATGAAGAAATCGGCAATTAAATTGATTCTGATTTTCTCTCTTCGGGTCATGCCCTTTTTTTGCAGGAATGCTTCAACGTAGTTTTCATATAGTGAGGTGCTCTTGAACCAGTTTTCAATCGACTTGGAACTTTTAGCAAAGCAAAAGGCAGCAAATAAGTAAAACGGACCGCCCGGCAGAACTGGTAACACAGTCCCTGCAATACCAATCAAAAGAGATATGGAACCAAGAACAAAGAATAGGATACTTTTTACTTTTTTTATTGTCATCACCTTTTTATTTATATTCTATCCCCTTATATCGTAAAGAGGAAGCTTAATTGATTCAATATCATTGATTAGTATCTTCCCTTTTTGTTCTTGAACTAACCTGTCCTTTGGTTATTAACAGGATATCTTATCCATTCATGCTTCTGTCGCAACATTTTTTAGACGTCGCAATCATTGTATATTAAATCCACATCGCAGCCTTACAATCATTCATAGAGCATGGTAACGACACCAGCATATTCCGACAAATTTCCTTTGGAAATATCCAATGTCTTAACTTCGGTTGTTCGCTGTCCGGAAATCTGAAGAAACTTATCTACCTTTGAAAACATCAAGCCGACAACCGACAATGCCTTTGTTCTATAGTGCATAGGGATCGTAATAGTAGATTTCAATTGACGCATTACCTGAGCAGCTTCTATTGCATTGATCGTGACTGTACCTCCTACAGGAATGATGAGAATATCTACTTTTCCAATTTCATTTACTTGTTCTTCTGATAATAGATGCCCTAAATCTCCGCAATGACAGATAGTTAGGCCGTCCATTTGGAAACGATATAAAATATTGGGGCCTCTCTTCTCGCCATTTGCCTTGTCGTGAAATGTCTTGAATCCACTAATTCTTACATCTTTGCGGATGTATTCCTTCGGCTCATTCACAAGCAAGTAATCACCTGTTGCAGCTTGAATTTTATTATGATCGAAATGATTATGTGTAACGGCAACTATATCTGGTTCAATGCTTGGCATACGGTAACGGATGAAGCGATAATATGGATCAATAAGAATCCTGGTTCCTCTTTCGGATGTTAGTAAAAAGGCAGAATGTCCAAACCATTTTATTTTCATACTGAAATTCTCCTTACTATGCAATTGATTTAAACTTATTAAAATCAAGCAACTTTTAAGGAACCTTGGACTACAGTTCAAAATATATTCCATTTATTATTATTCCACTATTCATGTAATAGTCCTTCACCTAATCTGGCCATTTTGTTCCATAAGAAACTCCTATGGCGACGCTCCTCGCCGCCACCATCCACTACGAAAATCTAAACTCAAAATAGAGTCTAACCCATTAACCAGAGCAAGCTTATGTAGCTATTTAGAGGTATATAGACTTCTACAATACGGATCGCTTCAAGAAAAATTTAACGGCCTTTCCCCGATTGAGTACCCAGGAAAGGCCGCAGCTTGAAATACTCCGTTTTTATTGTCTACTTGACAGGGTTATGTGCAGAACTTTATTAACAAATTCTCTTTTTATTTATTATAGTAAACTCATTTCTAAAATTTACATCTTTCAGTAAATTCAAAATGAAATTATTCATATTTATTTTTAACTTCATGTATTCTAAATAACTTAAATTATTTGCAAAAAATACTATTTCTGTCTTATTGTTTTCTTTATCCGTAACATAAGTAGCATTAGTAATTACAAATAATGTAGACCCCCCCTTTTGTCCAGCATGTTTAAGCCATTCACTATTATTAGGATGTTCCATTAATTGTTCCATCAATTTGTCTAAAACTTCTTGCATTGTATTATTGAATATTTGTTTGTCATTTAAGATACTCATTATTCTTAAATATTCATTCGATGTACTTTTGGGTAATCGATCAGACCAATTTTTTTGTAAATTTTCTGACATTGGAATTACTTTCTTTTTTACTTCCTTTAGCTTACTTTGCAATAATGCTGAATTAATCTCTTTCGAAAGATCTTCATATTCTCTTTTAGACATTGCAATCATTCTCTTTTTTAATGATTTTTTAGTAAGGGAGGGTTCCTTGCTTAATAAGTAAGCTGGAATCATTACAGATGAAACAAAGTTAAAAAGAGGGTCGTGATCATTCAAATTTAGTTTTTTAAGTTGGTTGTTGATGTTATGTAAGCCTAATTCATTAATAAGAAATTCAGTGTTTGCATTGGAACTAAAATTAATCATACCTTTAGCTATTTCGACTATGTTGACTTGATTATTTTGAATTAAATTATTCACTTTTAAATAGTTAATCCACTCAGGATGGGCCCCACCATCTGTTTTAGGTAGGTAAAATACATCTAATAAATCTAATGAAATGTTAGTCTTTGGATTGATTTTTTCTTTTGAAATTTGTTCTGCAAATTCAATGGCTATTATAATTTTCACAGTGCTTGCTAAAACTAACTTTTTTTGACTATTAATTGAGCATTCGATTATATTATTTCTTTTAAGAGAAAAAGCAAAATCATCATTTTCTTTCATATATTTTAAAAAGTATTTGGGGTCTATCTTTTTTAATATTATGCGTAAATAAACTATGAATGCGATTATTGTTAGAACTATTATTAATATAAAGCTAATAAGAATCATATTAATCCCTTTCTTCAAGAAAATACTTATAGTTTAATAATAAGATTTATTAGATTTTATTTATAAATAATGAATAATAATTCCCCTTAGATTTTTTGTTTCTAAAATTTAGGAATAACTATTGAGTGTGACCCTAGAGATCATATACCATAAATCCAGATTCCCCACGAATGTTATTGAAAACATTCAGTGTCAAAATAAGAAACACTAAGAAAGAAATAACTGATTGTGACCGAGATAACTAATTTCATCTGCTTTTATCCACTTTTCAATTATCATCATTTATATTGTTCAATAATTTATTTATCCCTCAACATTTTATCCCCCCTTTACCAAACTTCTATAGGAATATTTTAACACATTTAAAATCATACATAATTTGTCAAAGAAGTGCTTTATCTGAAAGTATGATAATGTAAATGATCGTACTTTCAAAGGCCGCCAATTGGCAGCCTTCTTATGGCGCTAACGCACCCGTTAGCCATCCATGAAGCGCAAAAATCAGCGCTTCACCAAAGAGAATGAAAATTGGTCTCTATGTCGATAATGTTTTAATGGCTGGCGAAGAAGGTCATTGAACTATGGTGCCTTTGAGCCCATCCGTTAGTCTGACTCCGACGACCACGGTGTACCACCGACTGTCGCGCCCTTTATGGGTAGCACTCAGGGAGATTAATCCTTTTTTGGTCGTCGCGCTAGCCTCTACTTAATTTGCTATAAATTGGAGGTTTTTGTTTAACGATTGACCAAACTCAATCAGATCACTCATAAGGCTCAGCCTTTTTTTAGAAAGCGTTTTTACTGGGTTTATTGGTTTTTTTTGGATTTTGGGCTTTTTTAATTTTCATGGGAGTTCATTAAGAAAAGTTATTCTTATTAAAGAATCGCGCCCTTTTACGGAGGAATTTTCAACAGTATTAAGAGCCTTCTTACCACTTAAGATATTGCATAAAAGCATTCTATTGTTTAAGTACAAAAACTCTATAATTGAAGGTCATAAGAATGAATAATGTTGTACAAGCAATATATTAAAAAGTACTCATATTCCTTTGCATTAATCTATTTCCCATTTTACATCAATCTTCCCTTTCAAATTATCCCCAGTGACTATTAATATATATATACCTGCTTTTTCTGCATTAAACTGGATTACATTCGTATCAATGTCTCTATATTCTCCATACGTATCTTCCAGCTCTTCCAGCTCTTTCATCTCTACTAACTTCCCGTTATTATCTAAAATATGATACCCATATCCTCCCTCATTCATTTGGTCAAAGGATATATAACTCGTTACTACGTCTCCCTTTTTTAAAGATATTGGAATCTCATTTTTTCCATTGAAACGCTCAAACTCTGCGGAAAATGATGATTTTGTCTTTTCTTCGGTCCAATCTTCTTTTATAGTAAAATCGAATAATCTTATACATAGCAGTAGAGGGAAGACTAAAAGAGAAATCCATACTAATTGCTTTTTTTTCTCAAAAAAATAGTAGCTAAAAGCATAGATAAATGCACATAATGCACCAACACTTCCAGCAATCAATGAAAACAAATTAATACCCATAAATGGAAAAAACACAATAAATCCTGCTAAACAGTGCAAAAGGATACTCGTCTTGTATGTGACCTCTCTCCATTTATACCTTACTAAATCGATTAGCACTGTCATCACTAGTGCATATCCGCAAATTAATCCCCAAACCTTTATATTTGATATAGATTCTGTAAACTCATACAAATCAAATTCGGTTCCCAAAATGATATATATGCACATAATAAATACTAATAAACCAAGCGCTGCTAGTTTATTAAGTATGTACTCCATTACACTATTATTAAACGTCATTTCTAAATTCATAAATCCCCCTAAATGAAATTTTTCAATATGATATAAATAATATTAGCGGATATTCCCAATATATTAAAAGGATTTACAGATTGATTGCCCGGATAGATTAATGTTTCCTTTCCATACCAAAATGAGGCAATAAGGGTTTTATGAAGAAATGCACTTAAACTCCCCCTTCCCTATATAAGAAAAGAGTTCCCTTAAAGGCACCTCTGCTCGAAAACCATTGTACCGCTCAATCTTATTCATCAACTTCAATAAAATAATGATCCTTACGGTATGACACTGCATCCATGGTCGCGATCATGTTTTGCTCATGCAGGACGTCTATCCGATAAAATCCTGTCCGATAGTTTCGTTTGACTTCCGTTGCACGGGCCACTATCTTGTCTCCTGGTTTAGCTGATTCAATGAACTGGATTGTTGTCGAGAGTCCTAATGATGTTTTGCCATAGGCATTACAGGCTACCGAAAAAGCATGATCTGCTACAGCATAAATAACCGCACCGTGAACAGTTCCATATGCATTTACCATAGTGCTTTGCACTTCTAACGTTGCTTCTGCAGTACCTGCCTCGAATTTGGTTAACTGGATGCCTAACGATTTAGCATACGGATCGTTTTTCACTTGCTCATGAATTTGTTCATAGTGTTTTTCATAAATTTGATATTCATCAATTTTCTTTTTCACTATTACCTGCCCCTTCCAAATACCATTGATATCATTGTTACTTTGAGTTCCTGACTATTATCAATTTAAAAAAACAATTGCACCAGCATCATGTAGATAATCGTTCCCCCCGCTATCGAGAGGAGCATCATTTTCTTCCAAACGTGAAGCAGGGCAACTACCGCCACCCCAATAAATTCAGGGATGCCATGACTTCCGGATTGTAAGCTTACATCCTTTAAACAATAAATGACCAAAAGCCCAATTACCGCGGATGGCAGCATTTTACCGAGATACTGTACATACTTCGGTGTGGGCTTACCTGATGGGAAAACGATGAAGGGAAGAAATCTTGTAAGCATTGTGCCTAAAACAACCATCGCGATTGTAATGATTTGCTGTGTTAAAGTCATTGTCATATGGTTCTCACCTCAACTTTCTCTAATGGTTTTCTAAGTAAGGTGAGTACCCCCAAAATGGCAAACATGGCAGGGATAATGAAATTGCTTCCGCCAAAAATAATAAGACAGACAGCAGACAGGCCAAGCCCAGCAAGAGCACTATGATGGTTTTTCTCTTTCATCCATTGTTCAATGAAAATCACTACAAAGAGAGCCGTCATAACAAAATCGAGTCCTTCTGTATTGATTTTGACAAAAGAGCCAAAAATGCCGCCAATCGCTGACCCTATCACCCAATAGGAATGATTGAGCAGTGTCACGAAGAACATAAACCAGCCCTTGTCTACATCCTTCGGTACATCAACGGTACAATTGATGGAAAAAGACTCATCGCAAAGCCCAAAAATCAGATACAGCTTTTTCTTACCGGTCCCCCTATATTTATCGAGCATGGATATGCCATAAAACAAATGCCGTGCATTCACCATTAAGGTTAGAAAAAGGGCATTAATCGGATTGAACGCGACAAGCAATAAATTGGCTGCAATAAATTCCATCGATCCTGCAAATATCGTTAGGCTCATCAATATCGGGTAAATCGCACTGAACCCTAATGAATTCATAAAGATTCCATAAGCGATGCCCAAAAATAAAAAGCCTGCCAAAATGGGCGCTGTGTACGGAAAAGCCGCACGAAATGCAAGTATCATTTGAGTTCGTTTTTTCATATAAATCACATCCTGGTGGGTAAATTTATTTAAACTTAACATACAAAATCCGTACAAAAAACAAGTTAATTGTATGGATTACAATTAAAATAAAATACCCCCATTTCATCAAAATGGGGGTACTGATACGTTTATCACCTTTTAAAGCAGACCGTTTCAATATTAGAATTCCATACAAAAAATGATATGATTGTATGGAATAAGATAGTAGAGGTGAAGTATGCCAGTAAATTCATTTGACAATTATCCAATGTCTTGGAAACCTGATAAGAATGCATTAAAGCGTCCTTTTTATAAATCTCTCGCATCATTACTTGAACAAGATATAACAAATGGTTTTTTAGCACCTGGAACCAAGTTGCCCCCTCAACGAGAATTGGCAGATTTTCTTGACTTAAACTTCACCACGATTACCCGATCCTACAAAATATGCGAGGTAAAGGGATTAATATATGCCGTTACGGGAAGCGGAACCTTTGTGGCTCCTAATGCCACTCGTTCCATAACCATTTCCGCGGATAAAACGGCAAACAGCATTGATCTTGGTTTTGTGGCATCTTTTGAGCAAACCAATGATATTGTTTCAGAAACCATTCAATAAACCGTGAACAAAAGTTATTTGGAGCAGCTCTTGAATTACAACGATCCGACTGGTATTCCACATCAAAAAACAGCAGCTCTAAACTGGATGGAATCTTTCGGCATTCACACGGATCAAGAGCATATAGCAATCGTTTCCGGTGCCCAAAATGCATTGGCTGTTGCCCTGGCTGCTTTATTTGAGCCTGGTAATAGAATTGCAACCGACTTATACACATATTCAAACTTTATCGAGCTGGCAAAGATGTTTCATATTAAGTTAGTGCCCATTCACGGAGACCAGTTTGGAATGCTGCCAGATGAACTTGAAAAGCAATGTTGCCAAACAAATATTGACGGCATATTTCTGATGCCCTCTTGCAACAATCCCACCACAATCATGATGTCGGATATTCGAAAGCAAGAATTGGCTGAGGTCATCCGAAAGCATCGTTTAATTTTGATTGAGGATGATATTCATGCATTTCTGACGGCAGGCATCATCTCCGACTACAGGCAGCCGATGTTCCATTTGCTTCCGGAACAGAGCGTTTATATTTGCGGCACATCTAAGTCAATATGTTCTGGATTAAGAGTTGCCTATATGGTTTATGGGGATGCCTTTAGCGAGAAAATTTCCCAGGCCATTTTCAACATAAATGTAAAGACCTCTTCTTTTGATGCAGAGGTTATCACAGAGCTAATCCTATCAGGCAAGGCTCATGAAATTGTTTCTCATAAGAAACGGCTTGCACAGACTGCAAATGATATTTATTCGGAATATTTTCCTTTAAGAAAGGATGTCGGACATCCTCTCAGTCTTTATCGCTGGCTTCCAATTAAAGGGCATAACGATGCGTTACAGCTGGAAACGGATTTGAAAAGGCGCGGTATTCGGGTTTTTCATTCCAATCGTTTTCAAAGCGGGCAAACCACCCCTGATATGTATTTGCGTATTGCACTTTCTTCCACAAACTCATTCGATGAGTTAAAAATAGGATTAGAAATATTAAAGCAGTATCTAGGCTGATTCAAGTCTAGTTAAAAAACCATTCTAATTGATTGGATTTAGAAGGTGCGAGACTCCTGCAAGAAAAGCGAATCTTCGGGAGACCCCGCAGGCGCAAAAGCGCCGAGGGCGGGCCGCCCGCGGAATGCGAGTGCCTGGAGTGAAAATCAACGTTCAATATTTGGTCTACAAATCTTCGGCATGGCCTCACCCCGGACCATATAAAAGAAGACTTGGTCATCCTTCATGAATTTTCACTTTTCGATATGGAATGAAACCTCATTAGATTGAAGAAATTTGCGACACTCCTGCCGAATAACTGGCTAGCCAAGACCCCACAGCCGCTTGCGGTGAGGAGGCTTGGCAGACAGTCGGCGGAAAGGGAACGGATTTCTGAAATCAACTCCGAACGTTTTTTAATAATTGCAGACAGGCTCAATTATCTACAGTTGAAGCCCGACCAATAAAGGTCGGGCTATTTTATGCTTTTTTAGCAGAAGTCGCTCATTCCCGCCTTAAAAACAACTACATCCAACAATGATTAAGAGTATAAACAAAACGACTATTAAGGCGAAACCTCCACCAAAACCAAACCCGCGGTCAAAACCCTGTTCACAACCTGACATATATAAACATCTCCTTATTTTTAATGAGGAATAAATGGGCTATATCATCTTATGCTCCAATCAGGAAAATAACAGCAACAGTCTCCATCTCCAATTTGGTAAAGTTACATTTTTAATTTGACATTCACGAATCAGTTATCCATGTTTAACCTCTGCAATATTATTTGAACTGGACAACATTAATAAACATAAGATGGAAAATACAATTTCATTCATTTCGATCCTAAATGATAACTATAAAATGTACTGAAAGAGGAGATGTTTTTTTGTATCCGAATGATTATTATTATCGAGTAAATAACTGGGAACCTACTTTATATATGTTGCACCAAAGTTTATATGCTGAAGAAATGGTATGTGCTATGAGCAGTGAGCTTTTCCATATACCAGAAACCAAAGATTTAAAAGGAAATCGCGAGATGCATAACCATCTAATCCCCGCATCATATCACCGTGTAACCGCAGTGGGGTCAGCCCAAAGGCTAAAAAATGGTGAGCAACAGCAAACCATTGTAGAAACAATGACAGCTTGTATAGTGAATGCTGAAACCCAAGATAAAAAAGTACGTGAAGGATTAAAGATAATGGAGGAAAATGCAAGCCCTAATTATATTGCCTTCATTAAAGTGATTATCAAATGGCAAGAACAAGCAGAATCCTACTTAAATCAAGCAAAAGAAGCTTTACGATCTATGGGGGTTTCATTTCCTGTTGGAAGTGAACAGCAGAATTATTAAGATATTATGATTCTACAAAAATTCATTCCAAAGGTTATATTCCCCCACCTTCGCTTGACCGAACTGTAAGAAGTTCGGTTTTTTCTGTATAAGCGTAGCTCTCACCACCTTCACTAATTTTAAAACTTCAAACACATAAGAAAAAGCTGCCTTTAAAGACAGCTCCAATCATAAGCAAAACTCCATTATAAAGTGAATGTCCCACCATGATAACAATAGTAATTTTCAGCTTTTAGATCTTTAATCTTTCTTAAAGACTGTTCTGCTTTCTCGACATTTAAACAAAAGTGCGGATTGGCAATCACCAATTCATGATTCTCTATAACAGCTGCGTCACCTGCTATTACACTTTTTAAACTTGGAAAATATAATGAAATATGCCCTGAAGTATGCCCTGGCGTTGCTACTACTCTACATTCGTTATCCAAAATCCAATCACCATCATGTACCATTTCATCAATTGAAACATGCTTCAAATTCTTTAATTTTTGTATAAACCATTTACCGAATTCAATTTCTTGAATTGGCATATTTTCCAGCATTTCTTCAGCTTGAACCAATCTCTCTGACTTCATTTCACCACTAATATATTGTGACTCCACTTCACTGGCGATCATGTTAATGTGAGGATACTTTACCTTGAAATCATATAAGGAACCTATATGATCAATATCATAATGGGTAATGATTATATTCTTTAAATTCTTCATGTCATAACCATTTTTAAAAATTTCATTTTCAATGAAAGGTAAAAAATTTGGATACCCTGTATCGACCAAGGTTAGTTGATTCTTTGAAATAATCAAGCTAGGATTAATGTGATTTTTTTGTCCATTAAATTCAAATTCAATTGGCAGTTCTATTATCCTCATTTTCCTCCTCCACACCTCCCGTTTATTCTATATATTCTTCAACAATTTATTTTAACCTGCCCCTTTAATTGCAAGGTTGCCGAAAACAACCTAGTTATTGAATTAACGCACCTGCTAATTGAAGAAAGAAGCTATAATTAAAATATTCAATGTATCGAAAGGAAGGTAAGGATGTTGTTAAATCAAGATTTAGAGAAGATTCTTAAAAGATTTGAAGCACTCAAAACTAATGAGATTGAAATATCGCTTGAGGGTGAAAAAGAGGAAAAGATGTCCGTTTTTTTCATCTGTTTTCCAAAGAGGAATTTGAAGAAGGACAACTAGGATATAGAGAAGATGAGGAAGGCAACTCCTTTGTAGGCAATGACGAAGGAGATTGGAAAGAAAGTTGGTTTGTTATTGGTTACGATGAAGATTTAGGTGACCCAATATTTGTCGATATACATAATAAAAATTATCCTGTTCTGATTGCTGAACATGGTATGGGCGAATGGGAACCATCTGTATTATATGATTCCTTGGAAGAATTCTTAAAGGATATTAAATAAAGAGGGGGATGCCCCCCTTTATCGTTAGTTGTACTGTTTACTCGTTAGTTTACACTTTGCTCGAGAGTTTGAGCGATATATACCGGATTTTGAGTGATATATACCGAAATTTGAGCAATTTACTCGTGAGTTTTGCTGATTTACTCGTGAATCTGCACTTTACACGCGAATTCCGCTATTTACTCGTGAGTTCGCTCTATTTACTCGTGAGTTTTGCTTATTTACTCGTGAATTCGCTCTATTTACTCGTGAGTTTTGCTGATTTACTCGTGAATTCGCTCTATTTACTCGTGAGTTTTGCTGATTTACTCGTGAATTCGCTCTATTTACTCGTGAATTTTGCTGTTTTACTCGTGAATCTGCACTTTACACGCGAATTCCGCTATTTACTCGTGAATTCGCTCTATTTACTCGTGAGTTTTGCTGATTTACTCGTGAATTCGCTCTATTTACTCGTGAATTTTGCTGTTTTACTCGTGAATCTGCACTTTACACGCGAATTCCGCTATTTACTCGTGAATTC
>NZ_JBIWES010000005.1:242398-333330 GCF_044762665.1 Peribacillus sp. NPDC096622
CTTTACACGCGAATTCCGCTATTTACTCGTGAATTCGCTCTATTTACTCGTGAGTTTTGCTGATTTACTCGTGAATTCGCTCTATTTACTCGTGAATCTGCACTTTACTAGTGATTTCGTATTTTCATATAGAAAGCAGCGATTCCCTTAAGGACCGCTGCTCTTCCTATTTATGCTCCTGCCCAAACATCTTTTGCATATCTGTCATTCTCTTCTAATGATTGCAGCCATTCTGTGGCTTCTTCTCTCTGTGTTTGATAGATATGCATATAGCTGTCGATTAAGGTTCGCTCAACATCTGGCGCCATTTTGCTTCCGTCTCCGCAGATGTATAGGTGTCCTCCTTCTTTTAATAAAGGAAGGATGTCATGGGCGTTTTCCGCTAATCGGTTCTGGACATATGTTTTTTCTTGACCGGGACATCTGGAGTAGGCGGTGTGCAGTGTTACAAGGCCCTCTTGTTCGGCTTGGACGAGTTCTTCTTGATAGAGGAAATCGTGTTCCGGATTGCGGCATCCAAAGTAAAGGTGGGCAGTCCCTAGCGTTTCACCTTTTTCTTTCAAAGCGCGGCGTGACTGTATGAATCCCCTGAATGGTGCAATTCCTGTTCCAGGCCCAATCATGATGATTGGTTTTCCTGTTTGCTTTGGAAGCTGGAAGTTGGATTGCGGCGTATTGATAAAGCAGGCTATTTTGTCTCCTTGGGAGCGTTCTGCCAAATAATTCGATGCAATTCCTTTGTATTCCCCGTTGCCGCTCAAAGCTTCTCCACGGACGACGCTTACGGTGATGCTTGCTTCCCCTTCATTGTGGAGTGGTGAGCTTGAGATGGAGTAGTATCTTGCTTTTAAAGGTGGCAGTAAAGCCAGGAAACGTTCAAACGGGATTTCACATGCAAGATATTTTTCTAATAGGTCAAGCATGGTTATGCGCTTGTTCAGGATTTCTTGTTTATAGGTATTGTCCAAAAGAAGATCTTCAAGTTCTTTTACATGTGGAGGACATACCGTATGAGTGGCAAGCGCCCTTATTTGAGACCGGGTGGCGGGTTCTTGGAACTCCACATGGTTTGATACTAACTCTTCTAGTTTTACCGGTTTTCCTGTAGGAAGATGGGCAGCTGATCCGGAATCCCCAGTCAGATTCACATAATCTTGGCCGTTTAGGTTAAATCGACTGAGCACTCGCTCGATAAGTTCCGATGGATTTTGCGGAAGCACCCCGAGATGATCGCCTTCCTGATAATGTATTCCTTCTGGCAGCGTTAATTCTATATGCCGTGTACTTCTTCCGCTATCTTCATGTTGCAAGTCAAAATTCCTTTTTACAATGGATGTAAACGCATGATGGGTGCGGGCAAGCGGTGTGCCGCTCACATCACTTACGAAGTTCATCGTAATCGAGCTGACTACCCGGTCATTCCTATTCACTTCAATGTTCAGGGTTTCGGCAAGATTCGGCCAAAGGGCTTCTGTCCATTTCTCGTAATCCCCTTCAAAGTCATCGCTTGCATCTCCATAGCCTGTTTCTGACAGCCGCACTGCTCCTTTTTGTTCCAGCCGCTCATCAATGAAGATTGGAATGCGTTGGTACGTATTGGCCCAATTGCGGTCCCCGCAGCCGAAGATCGCATAGTGAACACCATCCAATGTGTCACCCTGGCTTTCCTTCAGCCATGAAACGAAGTCACCAGCATTATCAGGGGGATTTCCATTATAAGATGCCGAGACTATGAGAACAGCTCCTTCTTTTGGAAGCCGATCGGTGTAATCATTTAAAGGGGCAACTTTGGCATTGAAGCCTTGTCGCTTCCCAGTTTCGGCAAGGTCACGAGCAATCCCTTCCGCTGTTCCCATGTTTGACCCAAACAGGACGAGTAATGGTGTGCCATGTGCTGATTCGATCGGAGAAGCCGTGGCACCTTTTTCCGCAGATTTTGGTTCCTGAGAAGCAACGGTAAACGACATCTCCTTCTTCCTAGGGGTAACGCGCATGGTCAATCCGTCCGGTTTAAGAGTCAGAGTTTCTTTAACATCCAATTGGTATTCTTCATGATCAATCAAGTCAAAGTGCTGTAGAACCATGCCAAGCACCAGTGTCGCTTCATGAAGGGCAAACTGCTGTCCGATACAGGCGCGCTGCCCGTTTCCAAACGGTTTATAAGCATGATAAGGGATGGACTCCAAATCCTCGAACCGCTCAGGAATGAACGATTCAACGTCATCACCCCAAACGGATGGATCACGGTGAAGCTCGGGAATGAGCAGCGAGAACACATCTCCTTTCTTCACAGTGTATTTTCCGTCCAGCATGGTATCTTCTTTCGCATACACGGAAAACGCCGGAGCTGTCGGCCACAGACGTAGCGTTTCATTCAGCACCATCCGGACATATTTCAGCCTTTTCACTTGTTTGTAATCAGGAACATCATCACCTAGCACTTCATCGACTTCCCGCTGCGCTTTCTTTAACTTGTCTCTGTTATTCATGAGGAAATAGATGGCGAACGATAGGAGACCGCTCGTCGTTTCATGCCCGGCAATTAAAAAGGTAATGATTTGGAAGCGAATATTTTCATCATCAAGTGATACGCCCGTTTCAGGATCGACCCCTTTCAACATATGGGAAAGAAGGTCATCTTCTCCCCGATCACCATTTTGTTTTCGGTCATCAATCAATTCATCCACTAGAGAGAACATATATTGAATGTCTTCCCTGAATTGTTTTTTAGATTTGATCATCAGTTTATCTTGGATGCCAAGCCGCTGCGTTTGGCTCATCGCCTCATCCAACGCACGCACCATACTGGTGACAAAAGGATGGGTGGTCTCCCGATAAAAACTGTTAAAGCGGTAATTGAACCCGCAAAGTCCGATCGTATCCAAGGTCAATCGTGTCATATCTTCAGGAACATCTATCACTTCAGCCGGATTCAGGCGAGCCCATTTTTGAATGAGTTGGGCAGCAAGATCGACCATTTTAGCATGATAGCCCTTCATTGCTTGCTGGCTAAAGCTGGGCAGCAGGATGTTATGGGCCTTTTTCCAATTCGGTTCCGTCGTTTCACTTGTGAAAAGGCCATCGCCGCCAAACGCTCTCACTTTCTGCAGGGCCGGACCGACCTTCTTATCAAACCTTGTTTCATCGCATACTTCTTTAGCGAGGGAAGCACTGGATACGAATGTAGTGATTCGACCCGGAAATTGAAACTGAAAAATCGGCCCAAGTTCTCGTGCCAGCTTCATGAAAGACTGAAGCGGCTTATCCTTATCAATGATAGGCAGGCTGCCTAGTGGGCCATATGTCTTTGGCTGCGGAAACTGTGTTGTGTTTTCCATTTTATTAGCACCTCTTTATAATAGTTCAGAATGCGGAATGAACGTTCATTCCGTTTATATTAAAAGTGTCTCAAGTGTGCAATCGCACTGCATCCCAAAAGCTTTCTTCCACATCTGCCAAAAGTTTTGGGTCAGGTTCCAATTCCCCGATGCGAACAAGCCGCTCAAGCTCAAGAAAAGCTCCGTAAATGATGGCAATCAAAGCTGAAGAAGGAAGCTCCTTAATTTCTTTTTTCTCTTTTCCCGAATCAAAGAAATTTTTAAATATATTCAATAGCCCTTGAAAGCTAGCATGGCTATCTTCATTTAAAAAATGGGCTCCACTATGCAATTTAATAAAATAAAGAGCTTGGTCCTGCTCGGTTGTAAAGTGAACCATCGATTTAAAAATATGGTGAAACTGATTGCGGATTGAATCATCATGAGGAAATCCATTCTTGACTGTTTCAGTGAAAATATCCAAGTACTCTTGAAATATCTTGTTGCCCAGCACTTCCTTATTCTCGAAATATCGATAAATGGTACCCGCTCCAACTCCTGCCGATGCAGCAATCATCGGAATCGTCGTCGCATCATATCCCCGTTCTGCGAAAAGCACTAAAGCACTGGTTACTATCCTGTCTCGTTTATTTACTGCCGTGATCATATGATTCACCCCTCCTTTTCAAGATGCGGAATGAATGTTCATTCCTATTAATGTAAGTGTATACCCAATAAAATCCAATCTCAATCGCGCTTACTACCCATATTTTGTGAATTCTTTTTTAACGGAGGGGGATAAAAGGCTGAAATATTTCTTTTTAAGGAATTAAATGGTATCACAAACTATCTTTTGCCCCATAAGAAAAAGAGCTGATAGTCACAGCTCTTTCACTGGTTTACTGAAATTAGGTATGCACACTTCTTGTTCACCTATTAAACGAGAAGAACTTATGCATGATCATAGCGTTCAGATAGCTTCTTTTTATGGGCATTGAACACTTCTTCCAAGGGGATATTGTACTTGTTCGCAATCACAATCAAGTTTCCTAACACATCTCCCAACTCTTCGGTTAGCTCCTGTATGTTCTCTTCAAACGAACCAATAACTTCATCAGGTCTATCCCTGCCAATCTCAAGGGAGCGAATGGCTCGTGCAACCTCGCCGGTTTCTTCTGCCAAAAAGCCTATGCGAATGAAAATGTCCAATTCTGACCACCCTCGTGCTTCATAATAATCTTTTACCCATTGTTGAAATTCAGTAACGTTCATATTCATCCACCTTTCATTAGATCATTCAAGTTTAACAAATCCCCTTGAATTTTGTATGATAAGAAAGGAAGATTACTGAAAAATGGGAGATGTGATATTTTGAAAAGTCTAGCTGTATTTTGTGGATCAAGCAAAGGTGCATCTGCTGTCTATGCAGAAGAGGCTAAAAAACTGGGTGCGGAATTGGCAAAGCGTAATATTACCCTTGTTTACGGAGGCTCCAGTGTAGGGATCATGGGTGCAGTTGCAGATTCCGTTTTGGAAGCAGGCGGAAATGTAATTGGAGTGATGCCAGATTTTCTAGAAAAAAAGGAAATAGCACATAAGAATTTAACCGAACTGATCGTCGTGGAATCCATGCATGAAAGAAAAGCAAAAATGGCCGAGCTTGCAGATGGGTTCATGGCCTTGCCAGGCGGGCCTGGAACATTGGAAGAATTCTTTGAGATTTTCACTTGGGCTCAGCTTGGTCTTCATCAAAAACCTTGCGGACTCTTAAATATCAATCACTATTATGATCCTTTGGTCGCTTTATTCAACCATATGTCCGACGAACAGTTCCTGCATGAAAAATTCCGTTCCATGGCGCTGGTAGATGTCGAACCAAATGGACTTCTTGATCAATTCATTACATATGAACCGCCAACCGTAAAAACTTTCATTACCGAAAAACAAACCTGATCATTAAAAAACAACCGGCCAAGATCATAATGACCTTGGCCGGTTTTGATAAACTGCAGGTTAGGTAAATATCTGGTTTAAATAATCTCCATGCCCTTTGATAAGTTGCACTTCATGTTCGGATGAAATCCAGAAGAAATGGAATGTCAGCCCCGCTTCATCTCCTCCACCAGTCGGCTGATGTTCCCATTCATCAGGAACATTCGATACACTTATTCGATAAAAATATCTATTATGTATGGCACCATCAGTGTTCTCCCAAAAATCTACTGCCATTAATTTCTCCACATGAAAATTTTCCAGACCTGTTTCTTCTTTCATTTCCCTAAGCACTGCTTGGTAAGCATCTTCTTGAGGCTTCACTGTTCCCTTGGGTATCTGTATACCGGCTTCCCTAATGGGATGTTGAAAAACCAATACCTGTGTTTCTCCATTATTGATTCTTGTCACATACCCGTAAGCTTTTTTTATCGGTATCACCATCATTCCCCCGTTAATCACCAAAAGCAAAAATGAGCTCTGTCTCGCATACAGTTTCCCCCTCGACAGTAGCCCTTCCTTTTCCTTTACCGATAGGACCTTTCAAGCGAGTAATCTCTACTTCTAAACGTAATTGGTCCCCTGGTCTTACTTGCCTTTTAAAACGACACCCATCAATCCCAGCCAAAAGCCCGATCCGTCCTTTATTTTCTTCTTTTGTAAGCATGACAACAGCACTTACCTGTGCTAATGCCTCCACGATCAATACACCTGGCATCACTGGGTAATTGGGAAAGTGACCAGTAAAAAACTCTTCATTTGCCGTTACATTTTTAATGGCCACCGCCCTCTTTCCTTCTTCCAATTCCAAAACTCTATCAACTAAAAGAAATGGATAGCGATGCCTGATAATGTCTTTGATTTCTTGAATATCAATCAATATAAGTCCCCCCATTGCTATGGATTGCTTTCACTTTATTTTACCATTAATATCACCATATGGTTATTTTTGTATTTTAAAAAAAGGCTGCCTGAGCAACCCTGTTTTTTGATTCCGCTTACAGATCCTTTGACTTTTTTTCCATCGATTTAGTTAACGGGGATAAAACCATTTGTTCATACCTCTCATATCCCCCTAATAATTTATGAAACAAGCTTATTTTAGGAACAACAAGGTAAACCGCCAATCCTGAAATGGTGCTCAGTATTGCTCCTGCCAGCACATCCGCCGGAAAGTGCACACCTACCCAAATACGGGAAATGCCAACAAGGAATGCCAGCATGATCCATAACAACCACCATCCTCTTTTGAAAAGCCAAAAAGATACACAAAACGAGAAAAACAAGATGGTATGGTCGCTTGGAAATGAATTATCCACTGCTTTTTCAATTAACTTATTAACATTGGTCAATTCGGCAAATGGCTGATTATTCGAATGCAATCTCCCTGCCATTTTCCCCAACATTTCAGCTATTACAAACGTAATCATCCCACAAACAACCATCATCCTGCTCTGTTCATTTCGAGTGAACCATATTACGATGACTGCCAAAGCTAATAAAAATACCATGTACTCGGCAATGAAAATGGCAGAAGGGTTTAAATAATCGTACTGTTTCCCTAAGTCATTGATCATTCTGAATACATTGATATTCAACTCAAAAAAGTCCATTTCATATCCAACCTTCCTCTTTTTCTTACATATTATAGAGAAAGGAAATAAATCTCCATCGTTTTTCCTAACAATTTAATCCATTATCTTACATTTTCGTCACATGCATCTTGGTTCTATGCGGTTTCGCTAGACTTATAAAATCTTCTTGTATATTCCCTAAACTTTCTATATAATCCATAGAAAAATACGGAGGTTAGTAAATGAATAATGATAGGAACTCTGTTCTAATTCATGAAAACCAGGAAAATGTTTGGAATGCGATTACGAATGATGAAATCATTTCTAAATGGTATGCCCCGGGTTCAAAATGGAGTATTCCTAAACTCAAGGTTGGAGAGAAGGCCATCTTCGTGTTAATGCCTAGTGCACATAACAATCTTAAAGAGAATGAAAGCATCCCAATGAGCTTTACAATCCAAGAAATAATCCCTTACGAAAGGTTTTCTTATTCCTCGGATTCGGATAAACTCGTTTTCACTTTTGAAATATTCCTAGAATCTGAAGGCACTGGAGTATCCATTAACATGGACGGATATGAACTTAGTTCGGCTAACTTAAAAGCATTTTTAGAAGGAAAAGAACTTCCCTATACCTAATGATCCATTGGAAAGAGACTCTAGTTCATTCACATGTTTATAAATAAATCGATGCTATACCCCTTTGGATATAGAGTCTTTAGAAACTAAAGACGTCTGTATTTATAATGGAAGAAATTCGTATAAGGAGGTAAAAAATGTTGAACATACAGAAAAAGTCCGATACTGTCATCATTGTCATACACGAAATATATGGTCTGAACCAACATATGCAAGGTTATTGTGAGTTATTATCAAAGCAGGGTTTTGATGTGATCTGTCCGGATTTGTTAGAACGTGAGGCGCCATATGATTATTCCCAAGAGGATGCTGCTTATCGACATTTTATGGAGAACGTAGGTTTCACGGGTGCTTTATATAAGATAAAGGATATATTATCGGATATAAAAGATGAATACCAAAAGATTTTCATCCTTGGATTCAGTGCAGGGGCAACTGTAGCTTGGCTGTGCAGTGAGGAAGAATGTGTCGATGGAATAGTTGGTTACTACGGTTCGCGTATTAGGAATTATGCAGAATTGGCGCCACGATGCCCTGCACTGCTATTTTTCCCGCTAGAAGAGCCATCATTTAATGTCGACGAGTTAATTTCAGCTTTAGAAAGAAAGAATGTCGAAGTTCATAAATTCATGGGAGTACACGGATTCAGTGACCCTTACAATTCAAAATATCATGTAGAATCTGCACAAGCAGCCGTTAGCAAAATGATGGAATTTTTTATGATGAATTAAGTTTTGTAGATCCAATGTATCGAACCCGCATCACTATGGGGGTGACAGTCATTTTGAACCTTTTTATATTCTGTTTCCAATTCTTTTAAAGTCAACTTCATAAGCTGTTCCACAGTTTTATTTACAGTATGGATCATAAGCTTATAGATTAATTCCTTCCGCCTTTCTTCCATGCCCTTCCTCATTTTGCCCTCTCCTTTTATTCTGACATTATATGAAATGTATCCTTAGACAGGGGGAATGATCGTCGGATTCCTTCTCCTCGATTTTACTTATTTTATTATATTCATTCTCCAAATCGGTTAAGGTTAATTCAAATAGATGGATGTCATTCTTTTTATATACTCCCTTGTTAATCAACTTGTTGATCAGGTAGTTTCTTTTTTTCTCAATGGCTTTACGTAATAATATCCCCATGATAAATCCTCCTTTTTTAATATGTATTGAAAGATAATCTTTCGACTTGCCCATTCACAAAAAAACCGGAGACACCTCTTTACATGAAAGAAAAGTCTCCGGTTTTCCGGTCAATTAACCTATAATTCATATCTAATTACTTGGTATTGTTGTTTTTATAATACTAACTCTATGCTCCGTAGTCAACTGTTTTTTTCCTGCATCTTATTTATTTTTGCTTCGCTTCATGAAATGCCGCTTTCACTTGATCCAACAGGTCTTTATCCGAAATCAATTTATAACCTGTAAGTGCCAGAGCTTTTGCTCCGGTCAGGATGGCCTTGTCTCCAGCAGGGGATTTGGCACAGTCGCGGAATTCATTCGTATGGGCAATCAACTCATCATGTCCAATTTTTATATAAGGATGTGCTGTCGGCACTACATGGCTTACATTACCTGCATCCGTCGAGCCAAAGCCACTCTCTTTTCGAGGAGCCACCGCTTCCCCTAATTGAGCTAGTTCTTCTTTTAGCAGTTCATCCAGAACTGGATTAATGACAAAATCGAGCACTTCATTTTGGAAACGTTCAACCTTAACCGTGCTTCCCGTGGCAAGTGCTGCCCCATCAGCAACAGCACGTATTTTATTGGATACTTCTTGGCAAAGTTTCCATGTTGTTGCTCTAATGTAGAATCTGGCGGAAGCATATTCAGGAATGATGTTAGGCGCTTCCCCGCCATTGGTGATTATTCCGTGAATTTTGACCTCGGTCGGGAGCTGTTGACGCAAAGCATTAATGCCATTGAACAGCTGAATCACCCCGTCAAGTGCATTCACGCCTTCTTCAGGTGCAGCTGCTGCATGTGCTGACTTCCCGTAAAAATGAAAATCAAGGGGGTCGACAGCCAAAAACGGACTTGTTACACCCGTTTTGCCGGCAGGATGGATAAGGATGGCCGCATCCACCCCATCAAATAGACCGTGCTTCACAAAGCTGCCTTTTGCACTTCCATTCGGACCGCCCTCTTCAGCCGGTGTTCCGAAAACGATCACCTCTCCGCCGGTTTCCTCCAGCACTTGAGCCAGGGAAATGCCTGCTGCAACACTCGTTGTGCCAATGATATTATGGCCGCAAGCATGGCCTAAACCCGGCAATGCATCATACTCTGCTAAAAAGGCAATTGTGGGTCCTTTCTTTGAAGAGGTTTTTTTGGCGATGAATCCTGTTTCATGCCCGGCTATATTGCGGGTCACTTCAAATCCTTCATTTCGAAGTATTCCGGTTAATGTATCCGAAGCGAAGAACTCTTGATTCCCAATTTCAGGTTTGGCATGAATGGCTTGACTCGTTTTGATATATAATTCGGAATGAAGGTCGATATGATCTTCAATGATCTGCTTCAGCACCAATTCGCTCGCCATACTCTTAATCTCCCCTTTTTCTTGAATACATCCATTACTTTTCATTAGCTGGTTTTGTCCAAGCATCCTGGTAATTCACTAATTCATCTACAGAAACATAGGCAGGAATGGTGTTTCCTTTAAACGTTTTTTCAATGAAGGCTTCCACTTCTTTCGATTGATAAAGCTCCACTAATTTTTGCAGCTCAGGACGATCTGCATTACCCTTTTTAACTGCAATGATATTAATATATGGTTTCGCCGTTTTACTTTCATGGAATAATGAATCTTTCAAAGTAAGGCCTGCTTCGACGGCAAAGTTATTATTGATGGCTGAAGCATCGGCATCATCCAATAGACGGGGTGTATTGCCGGCAGCAACAGGTTGGATTTTCAAGTTTTTCGGATTTTCCTTAATGATTTCCAATGATCCCGATCCATTGAATTCCTCTTTCAATGTAATCAATCCAGCTTCCTGAAGGAGGAGCAGTGCACGGCCAAAGTTTGTTGCCTCATTCGGAACGGCTACCGTAGCACCATCCGGAAGATCTTTGAGACTTTTATGTTTTTTTGAATAAAGGCCCATAGGTGCAATGACAGTCGACCCGATGGCCTCCAATTTTAGATTTTGATCTTGAACGAATTCATCGAAATAGGCGACCGTCTGGAATGAATTGGCATCAATTTCACCTTCGCTTAACGCAAGGTTCGGTTGGATATAATCATTGAAAGTGACCAGTTCGATATTAAGCCCTTCCTCTTTCGCTAAGTCGACAATGTATTCCCATGTTCTCGTATCCCCGCTGCTGACACCGACTTTCACTGTTTTCACATCATCCGAACTCCCTGATGCACCCTCATCGTTCCCGCATGCTGCAGCCACGATGGCCAATGCCAATACCATGATCGTTAATAAGATTTTTTTCATTTTTCCTACCTCCTGTTATTTTTATCTTCTTCTGATTTTTCTTGAAACAAAGTTCCCGGTGGATTGCAGTAATTGAACGATGATCACGAGCGCCGCCACTGTGACGATCATCGTCATCGTATCGAACCTTTGATAACCGTAAGCCAAAGCTAAATCCCCGACCCCGCCTGCACCGACGGCACCTGCCATCGCCGTAGATCCAACAAGCCCGATTGTCGCTGTTGTAAATGTAAGGATCAACGAGCTAAGTCCCTCGGGAATCAAAAAACGATAAATGATTTGCCATGTTGTCGCCCCCATCGCCTGAGCCGCCTCGATAATCCCTTTGTCCACTTCCAACAGCGAGTTTTCCACTAGCCGGGCAATATAAGGAGCCGCGTAAAAGATAAGCGGAACAATGGCCGCATTCGTTCCGATCGCACTGCCGACAATCATTCTTGTAAGCGGAATAACTGCTACAAGCAAGATGATGAAAGGAACCGACCGCAGTATATTGATGATCGGGTTCAATATATTAAAGATCCATTTATTCTCCAGGATGTGACCCTTTCTTGTAATGACAAGCAGGATACCGAGCGGAAGCCCAATCAACCCGGAAAATACCAATGAGATGGCTACCATATAAAGTGTGTCACCGAAAGCTGTCAACAGCTGGTCTGCCGTTATTTCCATTCCCCAAAGCGTATTACCCATTTATCTGCACCTCCTGGACGAGAATCCCCTCATCTTTAATATATTGATAAGCCTTGTCCACCTCATTTTTGTTCCCGGTCACTTCGATGATCAAATTCCCGAAAGGCGTTTCCTGAATTTCAGAAATATTGGCTGATAAGACACTTAAATGAACATCATATTTCTTAGAGATGGTTGAAAGTAAAGGAGTACCCGAAGTAGTCCCAATAAAATTAATTTTCCAAATAATCGGGATGTGAGACCCTATGCTTTTTAAGAAACTTTGTGGAATCTCATCATGTATGACCGTTCTCACGAAGTTTTTTGCAATATCCGTTTGCGGCTTGGCGAAAACTTCGAAAACCGAACCTTGTTCAACGACACATCCGCCCTCCATGACCGCTACCTTATTGCAAATTTCCCGAATTACAGACATCTCATGAGTGATTAGCAGGATGGTGATATTGTATTCTTTATTAATTTTCTTTAAGAGCTGCAGAACTGCACTCGTTGTTTGTGGATCCAATGCCGACGTAGCTTCATCACACAATAAGATCGATGGATTCGTAGCCAATGCCCTTGCAATGCCGATACGCTGCTTTTGACCGCCGGATAATTGTTCAGGATAACTCTTTGCTTTGCTCGATAAGCCAACGAACTCCAACAGCTCGCCTACCCGGATTTTGATTTCCTTAGCCGGAGTTCCCGATAAAACCAGCGGCATGGCAATATTATCAAAAACAGTCTTTGAGTTAAGCAAGTTGAAATGCTGAAAGATCATCCCGATTTTTTTCTTTTCAGCCCGTAATTCCTTCGGGCTTAATTTGGTCAAATCCTTGCCCCCAACAATCACCGAACCATCTGAAGGTTGTTCAAGCAAATTGACCAGCCTGATCAACGTACTCTTCCCGGCCCCGCTATAACCGACTACCCCGAATATATCCCCCTTTTCCACTGTCAAATTAATGCCCTTCAAAGCCTCGACGGTCTGTTTCTTTGTTTGATAAACCTTTTTAACATCTTGAAACTCAATCATCCAATCTCCCCCCATGCTGTTTATTTGTACGAATTCATTATCCAGAGAGAAGAGCTTTGCAACGTTTCATAATGATAGGTTAAATTCCGCCAAACTCACGAGTAATTGCGCGAAACTCATGAGTAACTGCACCAATTCCTCCAATAACCATATACATTTTGAATAAACAAAAGAGGCCTCTTCCGTCGTCAGACAGAAGAGGCCTCTTTTAGACATAAAAAAAGAGTAAACTCTTAAATTAATTATCTAAGAAAAGCTCCTTCTTATCTTTCAAACTTTCGTCCGTTGGAATTAGCACAGTATTTTTACAAAAGTAAAAACCCGCTGCCGAGGTATCATAGGGCCAAGTCCCTCCACATCTCTTGATAAGAATTAACGTTATATTTAATTATGTCCTTCACTATATATTCTAATTTCTCTAAAGTCAACCATATTTTTCATCGCTATAAATAGTTTCACAGTATAGTGAATCGATACTTTTTAACTATATTAATATAATTTATTTTTTCTATTTTTATAGTGATTTGCTCATTCTCCATACGGGGTATATTTCATTTTCTTCCCTTATCTTCATCATGCCTGAATTCGTATATAAAGAAATCGCCCTTTGGTTATCCGGAGAAACCCTTAAATGATATTCGGATACATTAAATTGCCTGAAAAAGCTTTCTGCGTAGCGAACCAATTCCTTGCCAAGGCCTTTACTGCGGTATTCTGGAATAAGATAAAAGAGATTCACATAGCCAATCTCAGTTCCTTCATACTCCCGAATTTGAAGTTCCATTTGTCCAATCGGTTCTTGATCCTTTTCAATGATCACCAGTCCATCCGGAAATTTGCGGACCCGTTCTTCCATTCGTTGCAAATATGTATTTTCATCTCCAAAACCAGCTTCAGATCCAAAACTTACAACATAGGAATCTTTCCGGAATTTAACGATAATATCTTTATCTTTGTCCGTATCCATGGTACGAAAGATCAACCTTCATCCACCTCTATCATTTTAGTGAAATAGTTTCCAAGCAGTCAAAACTCATTAAATAAAAGGCTTAAAGGGGCTCTTTTGTTTTTGTGCCTTGATGAAAAAACATTTGCCATCTTCCATCCGTACATTTCCAAATTGAACTTCTTAAGGTATGTTCCAACTTATCTTCATCAAAAATTCGATATGTAGTTAACACGGTATCATCAGACAATGGATGCAACTCAAATTGACTTAGTGTCATGTTCACCGCTCCGGCTCCCTCTTGCCCCATAAAATCGCTTTTAGACCATATGTTACCCGAACTGCCGAACTCAAAGAAATCATCTTTCAATAATGATGAAAGCTCTTCTGGAGATGTACGAACTTCAGACTTTAACAATTTCTCCTCCAGCTGATACAAATGCTCTTTTAACAATGAACTGTCCATCCATCTTGTCCTCCTTTTTCGACCGTTTCCCCCGAAGCAAGGAAATTGGAAAATCGTGAATAATTAATACGTAGATTTTCAGAAATTCGTGAACCATGCGGTTAAAGGTTTTTTATCCAGCTGCTTGCTGATTAGCAGCTGGATAATAGTTGCGATCAGCGGCATTTTTTCGTTTTTAACCATTTTTGCCATCCCCATTTTCTTATTAATATTTTTAACTGGCTTACTTTGTAACTGGACTCAGATGGATTTCTAGGTGTTAAGAACAATTTATTCCGCAATACTAGCGGCAATTCATTTTTTACTGCCATCCGATACCTCTAAATAATTACTCCCAAACCCATAAAAAAGAAGCTGCAAATGGCAGCTCCTTCTTCTGTGCATCCGTTTGTTTCCCCATCAGCGTTATCTTGATAGGGTACCTTGCAGACGATTGGTTTCGGCGATTACTTTTTCTTCATCGATCGTTAAGCAGCCGCCGTCTTTCACGACCATTTTGCCATCAATGTATACATCGCATACGTCATTTCCGCGTGCTGCATAAAGCAGGTGCGAATAGGCTTCACTCAGTGGCTGAAGGTGTTCTTTGTCATATGGGTAAATGGTGATGAAATCTGCTTTTTTACCAGCTTCCAGTGATCCTGTATGACCCATTCCTATCGCTTCGGCGCCCATTCTTGTGGCCATGGCGAGTGCTGTTTGGGCAGGGAATTTAGTGGCATCCTTATACATTCCTTTTTGCAGTAATGCAGCTGTCCTCATTTCTTCGAACATATCGAAGTTGTTATTGGAGGCGACGCCGTCTGTTGCCACTCCCACTTTAATGCCTGCATCAAGAAGGCTGACGACATCTGCTATTCCCGATCCGAGCTTCAGGTTACTGATTGGATTATGGGCAACGCGAACATCATGCTGTTTTAGGATCGCCCGTTCTTCATCATTAAGGACTACACCATGTGCCATCACGGTAGGCTGATCGAACAGGCCTAGACGGCGAAGGTGCTCGACAGGACGGGATCCGTAACGTTTTTCGATGTCGAGGATTTCAAAGTCCGTTTCCGATACGTGGATGTGCACCATCAAATCATTCTCTTTTGCAATCCGTGCACTTTCCATAATCGCTTCAGGTGTGCAGGCATATGGGCTATGTGGTGCGACCATGGTAGTCAGGCGGCCATCGGCAAACGTTTTATAGTTTTTTGAAAACTGCTCAGCCCCCATGAGGTTCGCTTTTTGGTCTTTTTCGGTACCCAAGCTGAAGATCGTGTAGGAAAAGGCTCCGCGCATTCCTGTTTCGCCTATCGTCTCCATGACAGCACCCGCATCTATTCCATTAGGATTGAACATATCCGAAAATGTCGTGGTTCCTGATTTCATCATCTCCATAATGCCAAGCTGTGAACTCACAGATGCGATTTCCGTTGTAAACTGGCTTTCAATCGGCCATATTTTCGTTTCAAGCCATGGCTTCAGCAGCATATCGTCCCCGATACCGCGTAAAAGGGTCATTACAATATGCGAATGGGCATTCACAAGGCCTGGCATGATCCATTTCCCGTCAAGGTTGACCACATGATCTGCATCTGCCAATTGTTGTTCATCATGCTGGCCGATGTAGGATATCGTATGATCTTGTACAATCATCATGCCGTTTTCAAAGATTTGGTTTTCCTTGTCCATAGTAAAAAATGTAGCATTCACATATATTGTTTTCATAAGTATTTCCTCCAAAGTCGTATCAGTATCAACATGTCCTATTCCGCATTCTAAACTAGCACCTTACAGGTAATCAAGTAATTCCATATTATCAGGGGCCATTTCCATTTACCTTAGGAACCTATTGGAAGAGCTCCAAGATTAATGCCTCCTTCAATTAAGTGGTTACCCTTTGCAAAATCAGCTGCTTAAAAAAATCTTCCCTCTATTGCTCGTGACATTAATCGCTTCTATAACATCTTGAAGGCTGTAGGAGGAATCCGGCATCCTGAACTTCAACTTTTCATCAGCAATGAACCCCATCAAAAGGTTAAACGTTTCATGCCAAGTTTGAACGGAAGCTTGCTGATTCCAATGCCGCAGATGAAACATTTTAACATCCACTTTTGTCCTTTGTGAAATTTCCGCCCAATTCACAGACTGTCCTGATAAAAGGCCAATCGTTAATAAGATGCCATAAGGCCGTACGCAAAAAGCTAGTTCTGAACCATCGATGCCGCCCACTGAATCTATGGCCGCTTTCGCTCCGCGCCCATTCGTCAGTTCCATCACTGTATCTTGCAAGGATGATCGGGACGTATCGATTACATATGACGCACCAAGTTTAAGCAGTTCTTCCGTATACTTATCGTTCCTCGTTACAGCAATCAGCTTAAACCCAAGAATCTTCGATAACTGGGCGAGTATACGGCCAATGGAAGATCCGCAAGCATTTACGAGTAATACATCATCCGGTTTCAATGCTAATACATCTGTACAGATTAGCCATGCGGTTATCGGGTTTATATATAATTGTGCTGCTATATGGTCTTCAAACGAATCAGGAATGGCGATGGCCAGCTCCGCTGATGTTTTAACATAATCCTGCCAGGTGCCTTCACCGCGCAAAGGCAGAACACGCTTGCCTATCAGCTCCTTCGAAACCGCTGGACCCACCTCTTCTACAATGCCGACCCCTTCATAACCAGGTATGGAAGGCAAGGGGATTCGGTGGGAATAGGCACCGCGAATGGGCAGCAAGTCAGACGGATTAATGGGACGTGTGGTCATCCGAACGAGGACTTCCCCCTCGAAAGGTCTTTGAATACATTTATTTTCAACTCTTAAAACCTTTTGCGGATTCCCAAACTCATAGAATTTAATACATTTGGCTTCCATAATAAATCTCCTTTAATATATAAGTCTTTCCATTTTATCATTTAAACTCTTGATCTAAAATATCTTGGCAACCCCTATCCAACATTCCTTCGTAAATAAGCAAAAAAGCCAACAATGAATATGTTGACTTAATTAATTCGGTACGACCGGCGCTAGTGTTTCTAATCCTGAGATAAACCAATTGGAATGCATAGAGGCGTTTGATCAACGGGATTTTCAATAATACAGCATTCCAGTCTGAAGACGTCCTTGATCATTTCTTTTGTGAATACCGTTTCAGGCGGTCCCTCTTTATAGATTTTTCCCTTCTTGATGCTAATCAGATGATCGGCATACTGTGCCGCTTGATTCAAATCATGCAGAACCATGACAATCGTGCGTCCATAAGTTACGTTTAAATCACGCAGTAATTCCAATATTTCAATTTGGTGCGCCAAATCCAGATAGGTTGTCGGTTCATCTAACAGTAAAAGGTCTGTTTCTTGTACCAAGGCCATCGAAATCCATGCTCTTTGCCTTTGTCCTCCAGATAATGCATCCAATGTCCGATCGGCGAACTCCGTCATTTTTGTTGCTGATAAGGCACGGTCGACAATCCTATGATCTTCTGGGGTTTGTCTGGAAAATAAGCCTTTGTGCGGATGCCTGCCATAATAGCATAGTTCTTTAACGGTTAAATCTTCAGGAGCTTCCGGAGCTTGGGGCAAGATGGCCAATTTCTTTGCCACTTCTTTGGAAGATTGCTGATGAATGGCCTTTCCATCTAAATAGATCGTGCCTTGCTGTGGCATTAATAATCTAGCCAGGGACCGCAGAATGGTAGATTTGCCACAACCATTGGAACCAATGATTATACTGATCTTACCTTCAGGAATTTCCAAATCGATATTATCAATGATTTGTGTTGCCCCATAAGAGAGCGAAAGATGCTCTGCTGATAATGTTGTCATGATATTCAGCCTTCCTTATGTTATTTTTCTTTCACGGCGCAATAGATATAAAAAATATGGTACACCAATCACCGCAGTGATAATTCCGGCGGGTATTTCTATTGGAGGGAATAATCCTCTTCCCAGGCTATCGGCAACGAGTAGAAAGATAGAACCAAAAAGAGCTGAAGCAGGAAGGAAAACCTTGAATTTTGATCCTACCACTCTCCGGGCAATATGGGGGGCGATTAAACCAATGAACCCAATGGAACCAACCGCAGCTACACAGACCCCGATCAATATGACAGAAACGCTTAACAATATATAACGCAGTAATTTTGACCTTTCACCGAGACCTGTAGCTATATCGTCTCCGAGGCTCAGTACATCCATTTTAGAAGTTAACGCAAACAATACCGGTACAAGCACAAGACATGGAAGCAAAAACAATACTTGATCCCAGCCTCTTCCCCATAGACTGCCAGTCAACCACAGCAGTGTCGTGTTTACATCATCCGGGAACTTGACCATGAAATACTCTATGCCAGCTTGACATATGGCCCCTAAGGCTATTCCGACCAAAGCTATCGTATTTGGTTGAGCTCCTTTTTTATAAACAAATATCATCAAAATGGCCGCCATGACCGCCGCTCCTATAAAAGCTGAAAGAGGCAGTATGATAATGGGCGATTGCGGAAATAAAACAATGACGATAACAGCTGCCAATCCGGCCCCTTTTGTTACCCCTATCACATCTGGAGAAGCCAGCGGATTGCGAAGGACTCCTTGCAGAATGGCTCCAGCCGTTGCCAATCCAGCCCCCACTATCACGGCAATTAGAATGCGTGGTATGCGATAGTTATGCAGAATGAATGTCTGGCTTTGCATGCCATTTCCAAGGAAATTTTGAAGAATTTCTAAAGGTGATATATATATGGCCCCTAAGCCCAGGCTCACCATTGATAAAATCAGCACGATAAACGTCAGCACCAGGATAATGGAATAAGGGTGCAAAGTTGATTTCAACCCAAATGTCCGTTTTAGTTTCATTGCTTAATATTCCTCCCTCTCTTCGCTAAATAAAGGAAGAATGGCGCACCGATTATAGCGGTTACGATGCCTACCGGCGACTCAAAAGGATAAGCGATGAACCGTGCGAGAATATCTGCGTAAACTAAGAGTAAAGCGCCGAATAATGCAGAAAAAGGGATGATTCTTCGATAATCCCCTCCCACCATTCTCCTGACGATATGAGGAATGATCAATCCCACAAATCCCACTGGGCCTGCGACGGCAACCGAAGATCCTGCCAAAATGATCACCAATATTCCTGCTAAAATACGGATCCGGTACACCCGCTGCCCAAGTCCCTGCGCCATATTTTCTCCTAAGACAAGGATGGAAACAGATCGAGAAAACAAGGCAGTAATTAATAGCCCGAAAAGAGACCAAGGAAGGATCATGTTTACATGCGCCCATGTTTTCCCATTAATTGAACCGACTAACCAGTAGAGTACATCTTTCGCTTGTTCATTAAAGATGATCATGCCTTGCGTTAAAGAAGATAAAAAAAAGTGAACAGCCATTCCAGCCAATGCCAGCTTCACTTGGGTCATTCCTCCGCCCGAAGCAAAAGAATAGACTGCCATCCCCCCCACTGCTGCACCAATGAATGCAACGCAAACTAGAGACACGGAAGAAAGGTTAGGAAAGAAAACAAAAGCTGACACAATAAAAAATGAGGCACCGGCATTGACACCGAACACTTGTGGAGAAGCTAATGAATTCCGGGTGATAGCCTGCATGAGAGCACCTGCTACCGCTAAATTAGCACCGACCAACGCTCCAACTATAGCTCGGGGCAATCGAAGAGTCCGTATAATTGTCTGTTCCTTGGAAGAGTCGGCCTCAAAAAAGGACTTCAAAACCATTGATGCATCAATATCGGCCGCTCCCACAGAAATACTCGTCAGGATGCCTATGATTAACAAAACGATTCCAGCTATAGCAGTACATAACACTTTCAGTTTACTTCTAACTACAGTTTCCATTGTCTATACAACACACTTCCTAACAAAATTTAAACCTAATGGAAAGCGAAGTAAGAATGGGATCTCTTACTTCGCTTTTGTTCCTCTATTCTTCACCTAGCATTTTTAAAGTGTCTTTAGCAATGGCCTCTGCTGATACAACACCGCGGTATCTCGTCCATAAATCTCGATCAACACTATACACTTGTCCGTTTTTTACTGCCTTCAAGTCTTTCCAAAGAGGATTGTCTTTCCACTCATCAGTAAGTAACTTACCCTCATTGTTCGCTAAAAGCAGCACATCCGGATCGATCTCGACAAGCTGCTCAAGATTCATCTCGGCATGTGGCAGTTCCTGCTGAATGGCATTTTTCAATCCCATGCGCTCAAGCAATTCTCCATCATAAGAAGATGAAGTATGGGCTTGGAATGAAGTATCTCGTACAACTGCAGGTAAAACGGTCATATTTGAATCAACAGTAAGCTTTGATTTAAGTTCCTTAATCGTTTTTTCATGCTCGCTCAATCTTTTTTCTGCAGCATCTTCCTGATTGACTGCCTTTGCAATCGTTTTAAAAGAATCCAGATTTTCTTGATATGTAGATTCCCGACTTTTTAAAACAATGGTAGGAGCAATCTGCTGTAAATCTTTATAAATCCCTTTATGCCGCTCAGCATCTGCAATGATTAAATCCGGCTGTAAAGAACTGATAACCTCTAAATTCGGCTGCTCACGTGTTCCTACAGAAGTATAATCCATTTCTTGACCTACAAGTTTTGTAATCATCTCTTTTTTGTTGTCATCTGAAATCCCGGTAGGTTTTATCCCTAGGGCATTTAAAGAATCAACGAAAGATAACTCAAGCGTAACTATTTTTTTCGGAGTATCTTTAATTTCCGTTTCTCCCATTTCATGCTTAATCGTCCTTATTTCTTGATTACTTGTTTCAGTAGATGTCTTCTCTGCTTCTGTTGTTTTTTGAGAATTACTACATCCTGATAACATCACCATAATCGCAAATAACAGGATGAATGCCCCTCCCCCAAACGTTCTTACTTTTCTAGATTCTTTCATTTTTTGCACCCTTCCCGATCTATACCTTCTTAACGAGGTAATCATAATTGAAAATGATTATCATTATCCTGCTGTTATGATAAAGTCATAGATTGATACGGTCAATATTAATGAAATTTTGTGAATAAAAATCATTATGGCCATTAAAACAACCTGCATGCATTTAAATGATAACGTGAAGTACGGCAAGTCTTGAAGTAGACTTGGAAACTCAGTTGGAAATGTTTTAAGGTGCGGCAACGAAATGTTTGGATAACTGCCTTCAGACCTCACCATAATAAAAAAAGCAAACCCGTTTAGGTCTGCTCTTGCTTGTTTCAAAGAATTATTTTCAGATTAAAAAAAGGAGCTTCTAATGAAGAATTTGCTCTTGAAGAGATGCCATTCAATAATTCCTATAGAAAAAAGAGCCCATCTCTAAAGATGGGGCTTCCGTTCAATTAGTGAAACTTCCCCTTCAAAAAGCGGTACAGTCCATCTTCACGATATGAATACTCCGTCACTTCATCGGCTTGTTCTTTGACCAGGTCAGTGGCGTTTTTCATGGCAACGCAATGTCCGGCTAGTTTAAATAGCGGGAGGTCATTTTCGCCATCGCCTACTGCCAGGATATTTTCGGGCGCTAGCTGAAAATGTTTCAGCAGCAGTTGAACGCCTGTTGCTTTTGTGATGCCTTCCACGGTCACTTCTACATTATGATGGGTGGAGGAAGCTGTGGTAAAGGCATTGTACTGCTTGATTTTCCCCAACTCCGCTTTCCATTTTCGAATCGTATTCATCTCATTGCTGAAAAAGTAGATTTTGGCGACGCTGCTTATATCCAGTTGTTCTGACCATCTTATTTTGTCTTCGACTGCATCCTGTCTTGATAGCCATTCATTTTCATCGACTGTCTCGGGTTTTGGTATCAAACCTTGTTTAACCATATAGTCTTTATCTTTAAGTAATGCCATCCGTGTTCCTTCGTTCGGATGAACTTCGTAAAAAATCTCTTCCGCTCCTGCTTTGGCGACCAACTCTTCAACAAGTTCCGTCGACAGGGCGTGTTCGACAATCTGTTCCTTTCCGATGAATACGGACATTCCATTGGCGGTCACCATTCCATCAGCCTCCATGCCGGCCGGCAAAACGTCCCTCACTTCTTCCAGCGTTCTTCCTGTTGCAATGAAAATCAGCTTACCGCTTTCCCTAAGTTCGCCTATGTATTGTTCCAGCGTCTCATTCACAGTATTTCTTTCGTTCAATGTCGTGCCATCCAAATCGAGCACAATTGCTTTGTTGGTCATGCCAATCACCTCAAAAATCAGAATGATGATGAAAATGCCAACAGCCCATTATCTATAAGATCTTAGGCTGTTGGTTTCATTCATATATTTTTATTTCTGTACCTTATCAGTATAACAGTTTAGGATAATCCTAAAAGTTTCATGACACTTAGGATCAATAGACCTACCACACCGAAGTCCGAATCACCAAATGTGGTGCCTTCAAACCCTACATCCCCCAAGAAGACAAAGAGTATAGCCGGCAGGAAACTAATGATGAGTCCGTTGGCAAACGATCCAAGCATCGCTCCGCGTCTGCCTCCTGTGGCATTTCCGAAAACACCTGCTGCAGCGCCGGTGAAGAAATGCGGTACGAGCCCCGGAACTATTACTTTCAGTCCAAGTACCGGAAGGAGGAACATGGATAATAATCCAGCCAAGAAACTGAATAGGAACCCGATGATCACTGCATTTGGAGCGAATGGAAAGATGGTCGGACAGTCCAATGCAGGTTTTGTATTCGGCGCCACTTTATCGGCAATCCCTTTAAATGCAGGGACGATTTCAGCAATTAACATCCGTACCCCTGCAAGGATGATGTAAACTCCTGCAGCAAATGTTATCGCTTGGATGAAAGAGAATACGATGAAGTTAGAACCGCCGGATAATTCCGTTTCGATATAGTTCTGTCCGGCAAACAATGCGACGATCACGAAGAACATCGTCATCGTAAGCGATACAGCGACCGATGTGTCCCTCAGGAATCCTAAAGACTTCGGAACTTTGATTTGCTCTGTCGTTTTTTCCTTATTTCCAAACCATTTTCCCACAGTCGCGGATACAAAATATCCAATTGTCCCGAAATGGCCGATGGCAAAATCATCGCTGCCGGTAATCTTCCGTACGTATGGCTGAAGGAGGGCTGGGAACATCACCATGCATACTCCTAATAGAATGGAGCCGACCAAGATAAGCGGAAATCCGCTGAGCCCGCCGACGGACAGGGTGACTGCAAGTAAACAAGCCATGAATAAGGTATGGTGTCCCGTTAAAAATATATATTTAAATGGCGTGAAACGAGCTAACAAAACATTGACAACCATCCCAAATACCATGATGAGTGCAGTCGAAGTCCCAAAATCACTTTGGGCGGCTGCGACAATGGCTTCGTTATTCGGTATGACGCCTTGTACGTTGAATGCATGATCGAACATTTTACTGAATATATCAAGGGCGCCAATGAGCACGGCCGCTCCCGCTCCGATGATTATGAAGCCCATGACGGTTTTTAGCGTTCCAGATACAACATCCGCACTGGATTTCCGCTGTAACAGCAATCCAATGAGGGCAAACAGCCCCACAAGTATGGAAGGTGTACCCAAGATGTCATTCATGATAAGTTCCAGCATTGCCTCTCCCCCTCTTCTTTATGTTTTCTTCTTATAGATGTGAAGCCAATTTCGATGTGATTTCAGGAATGCTCATCATGTTTTCCAGTGTGACGATCGTACGGGTTCCATCATCCAGCTGACCGACGATATCCGCCGCTCCCAGGAAAATATCAGCCTGAACCGTTTTTGCGGATGCCAGATCCGTATGATCCACCTCGGCTGCCTTACCCATTTCCGTCAACGCTTTCTTCACATTCATCTCCATGATGAAGCTGCTTCCCAATCCGTTTCCGCATACTACCATGATTTTCTTCATATCAATCTCTCCTTTTTTTATCCTACGTGTGTTTCCAATTTAGATTTTATTTCAGGGATGCTCATCATGTTCTCCAGTGTGACGATCGTACGGGTTCCATCATCCAGCTGACCGACAATATCCGCCGCTCCCAGGAAAATATCAGCTTGAACCGTTTTTGCGGATGCCAGATCCGTATGATCCACCTCGGCCGTCTTCCCCATTTCCGTCAATGCTTTCTTCACATTCATCTCCATGATGAAACTGCTTCCCAATCCGTTTCCGCATACTACCATGATTTTCATTCCGCTTCCTCCTTCGAATATTTATGAACGTACTCCATAAGGACCGATTTATCTGAAGTGCTTAATATTTCTTCTATATTGGCTGGTTCATTCAATAATTGAGTGAGCTGGATCAATGCCCGCAGATGCGAATCGTTATCTACGGCCGCCAAAATGATAATCAGGCGAACCGGTTTATCCGGCGCAAAGTCCACGGCTTCATCCAATTTCAGCAAACTCATGGATAAAGACCTGACCCCCTGCTCCGGACGTGCATGGGGAATCGCCACTCCTGGCGTTATCACTACATATGGTCCATTCGTTTCTATCGCCTCGATCATGGCATCCACATATCGTTCTTCGACGGTACCTAAGTCCACGAGAGGCTTGGCCGCAACTTGAATGGCTTCCTTCCAATCGGAAACTTGCTGCTGTAATTGAATCGTTTGCATATTGAGCAGTTCTTCTAACACGGGCTTCTCCGCCTCCTTTAAAGAAAATTGGGTTATTTTTGGTGTATGGGTATACACATTCGACTTCAAAGCCTTTTCAAGCTGATCCTCTTCATGGATGGTTGCATACTTGGAAATGATCTTTAATAAAGCTGCAACATCCACACTTTCCGTCGTATATCCATACAATTCCTGCATGACCTGCTGGCGCAATGTATGTTTGTCCTGCATTTCCAAAATGGGCGGTACAACGAATAATGCCGCTTTTGTTCTCATATGCACCGTCGAGAAAACAAGATCGTAAGACAATGGGTATTCAGCCGCATTTCTAACGGACAGAACATCCAGGAATAAAATATCGGGAAATAATTCCCTCAATGTATAAATGAGGATATTGCTGATGCCAATACCATTCGGGCATACGACAATCGCCCGTTTTCGATCATCCAATGTGGTCCCTTGCCTGCGCAGCCATCCGCCAAAATAGATCGTGAAGTATGCCACTTCCTCTTCTGATACTGGACAGCCAATCTCTCTCTCCAACACCCAAAGGGATTTTTTCGTCAAATGATGCAGTTCGGGATATACCTTCTGCACCCGTCCCGTCATCGGATTCATTTGCGGGAGACCATACCGCAGTCGATGATATGCTGGTTTAAAATGAACGTATAATTGTTGGCATAGCTGCTCTTTGTCTTTCAGGTGAACAAATGCCAGCCTCTCGAACTCTTCCACGATTTCCTGCAAAAGGTGTTGAATGACTTCATCATCCTTAAGGGGGGAAATATCCTTCGTTCGATTCATGCTCAGTAAATGTAAGGTTGCGTATAAGTTTTCCGTTTCGCTCCATACTGATTGAAAGGCATTCGTTCTGGTCATTTCCTCAACCAGTTTGTATTCTTCCGTCGCAACAAACGGCGCCCAGCTCTGGTCGGCCTGTAACTCTTCCCCTTTTCCTATGAGCTGATCTGTACATAGAAATAAATAGCTCAGTTCATGAAGCCGTTCATCCGTAAAGGTGATGCCCAATTTACGTTCGGCCCTTTCAAGCTGTAACCGGATCGAGCTGATTTGCTTTTCATGATTTCCCCATATGCACTCCATGATCCATTCACTATTGGGACTGTTCAGTACATCATGCACAAGGCGTTCAATGATATACCTCTTTACTCGGCTTTCCCCAATCACCACGTAGCCATCTTGTTTGGAATACTGGATCTTGAGCGGTATGTCCCTGTTTTTCTCTTTAAGTCTTTTTAAATCCTTCAGCACCGTATTTCGCGAAAGCCCGGTGATCGTCTGGAAATGATAGACGGACAACTCCTCTGGGCTTAACAGGATCATGAGGTAAAAAACTTTTTCCCTATCTGTCTCTGAAAATATATAATTGCGTTTTGTCAGTTTTACATTCAATTCTTCATCCCTGATAGTTTCAGAAAAGGAGTAGCCCATTTCGCGATTATATTGAATCGGTTGATATCCATGAAATTGGAGCCAGTCATTCGCTTTGCTCAGACCATATTGAATTTGCCTTCTCGTCAGACCTGTTTGGGCTTCAAGTTCTTTCATTTTTGAAATGGGCGAATGCTGTAATAGTTTCAGTAAATTGGCGCTTCTTTCATCTAAAAACATTCTCAATCCCTCTCCCTGCTTCTACGATATCTCACTTCTTATTAAAAATGTATCGTTTCTAAGTCCGAATGTTGTCATAGGTACTGCACAATAATATACTCTATAAACATTTGTGCACAATACTGCACGTAATCAATTTTCCATACAGACTATATTTAGAAGGGATGTACTTTATACAGTTTGGAGCCGAAGTGAGGTCATGAGGCCAAGGTATAAAAGGGGTTCGAGGATGTAGCTGAGGTTTCGAATGATGAGGCGTTTTAAAGGGGCTAAACTTATCCTTCATCAAATCAAAATGAACGGGAAATCCACATTCACTTTTTAAAGAACCTCAAAAAGAAGTTCTAGTTTGATTTCAGAAATCCGATCCCTTTCCGCCGACTGTCTGCCAAGCCGCATCAAAGCAAGCGTCTGTGAGGTCTCGGCTAGCCAGTTATTCGGCAGGAGTGTCGCATATTTCTTCAATCCAATATGGTTTCGTCCCATATAAAACAATAAAAAAATCATGAAGGATAACGAAGTTTTGTTTTAAAAGATTGGAACAGGAGTGCGAGACTCCTGCGGGAAAAGCAAGTGCCTGGAGCGGACAAATTGTACCCATACTAAAAAACTGTAGGCAAACTCGATTTTCATCGAGCTTGCCTACAGTACGAGAGGGGACAAATGTCCCCTCCTTTATTCAATCGGTGCGTTTTTCTTTAGATCTGCTTGCTGAAATCGCGCTGAGCGCCTCTATAGCTTCCGATTATATTTTGATAACCTGGAAGCTGGCTGGATAGTAAAGCACCAAACCCTTCAACGTCATTGCGCCAATCACGTTGTAATTCGCACGCTACGCTAAACCAGTTCATAAGCTGTACACCGCCATGGGCCATACGCGATAATGCTGCATCAGCTACTTGTTTGCTGACTGTTCCAGAAGCATCAGTTACGGCAAATACTTCATAACCAGCGTTCAAAGCGGAAAGTGCCGGGAAAGCAACGCAGACATCTGTAACCACGCCCGCGATGATAAGTTGTTTTTTTCCAGTTTCTTCGATTGCTTTAACAAAGTCTTCATTATCCCATGCGTTAATTTGTCCAGGCCGAGCTATTTTTGGTGCGTGAGGAAAAAGTTCTTCCAATTCTTGCATGAGCGGTCCGTTTGGTCCGTTTTCAAAGCTTGTCGTTAAAATGACTGGTAAATCAAAAAACTTAGCGGTGTTGGCCAGGGCCATGACATTGTTTTTGAATTCATCAACACCATAATCACGCACTAGCCCGGAAATAAGACCGGTTTGATGATCCACCAGAAGAACGGCAGCATCATCTTTGGAAAGACGGGAATAGAGATCAGACATTTTTAAAGTCCTCCTTTTATTAAAAGCTATCGAAGAAAGTTCATATGTAGGGAAATCCCCCAACCCCTTCGTTGGTTCCAATCAGTTTATAACTTAACTGACTGTTGTTATAAGTTTATCTATAAACTTATAACCTGTCAATCATATATAATAAGAATCATTGATTATTAATTAATCTATAACTGGAGTGTGATCGATCCAATGAATGAATTGCTGTAAATACCGCTCAAGATAACGTTTTGTTTGATCGTCAGTAAGCACTTTCAGATCAGAATCAATCTTTGTATGTACTTGGGAAATCAACATTTTTTGAAATGGAAGAACATGTACTTGCATGGCTTCCAGTACTTGCCTGATTTGCATTTGAGCAAATGCAGTACCCATTCCACCAGGAGTAGCTCCAATCAGGCCAACTGGTTTTTTAGTAAGAACGGCGGACTCCCGAGGCCTTGATGCCCAGTCCAATGCATTTTTCAATACGCCCGGTATTCCGGAATTGTACTCTGGACTTACGATAATGATACCGTCAACGTCCTGGATGGCGGATTTAAATGATGTCACCGTTTCAGGAACCCCACTTACTTCCAAGTCTTCGTTAAACAACGGAAGATCATTAATTTCGATCCAGCGAAATTGATACGAATCAACCATATCTGTCAATGATTGAGCAATGATTCGATTATAAGAATTTTCCCGTAAACTGCCGCAAATAAGGCCGATGGTTCTGGTCATCTACTTCCCTCCCCGTTTGAAATCATCTCCTATAGTACCATAATATGACAAAAATTAAATAGTGACGTTATTCCTAATTACACGCTTGTATTTACTAAATTTGGCTTAACTTAATATTGGGTTAAAAGAACTTCATATAATGGATAAATAACATACTCTAAAGTTATATTGGATCGCCCTTCCATTTTTGGAATATTTCCAACATACTATAAACTATAAGGCGATTGGGGGAAGTGCAGAAATGGATGAAAAGAAAGTTACATGGTTAGAGCTCTTTTATGATTTGTTATTTGTGGCGGCCGTTGCGGGCGCCACTCATGTTTTACTGCATGTTGAAGATGGATATATCCATCCAGAGTATTTATTAAAGTTCGTGTTGATTTTTATTCCTATCTGGTGGGCATGGGTGGGGCAAACCATATTTATTAACCGGTTTGGAAAGGATGTATTTCATCAACGACTATTTTTGATATTACAAATGTTTTTTGTCCTAATCATGACCTCAAGCTTATCCGTTGATTTTGATCCTTATTATCTTTCTTTTTTAATTGGTTATATTGGATTGAGAGCCGTTACTGCCATCCAATATCTTGTTGTACAGCGGATAGAAGAAGGGTTTCGAAAAAAGGCAGCACTCTTTTTGGGAAGGTATTTTTGGATTGGAATCGTCATTTCATTATTCTCCGTCCTTTTTGATTCTTGGCTTCGTTATGCTGTGTTGTATTTGGGCATCCTGGTCGATATCATTGTCCCGATCCTTGGAAGAAAGTGCTTAGAAAAGGTTCCTACAAATACGGCCCACTTGTTGGAGCGCTTTGGTCTATTTACCATCATTCTCTTTGGGGAAGCTCTTGTCAGCACGCTTGCGGTCATTCAACCTAAACAAGGAAATTGGGATTCGATAGCCTTTTCCATCATTTCATTTGCCCTGATAATAGCCATGTGGTGGCAATATTTCGATAACATGGAGAAGAAAGTCGACAAGTCTGTACAATCTTCCGGCCAAATCATCATTTACGGTCATCTGTTTATTTTAATGTCTATAAGCATGATTGCAGCAGCCATCAGATTATTGTTTTTACATGAAGTCCATTATTCATTTATCCTATATTTTGTTTTCGGTTCCGTATTGCTCTATTTCATGTCAACCACGTTTGTTTTCCACCAATATAGACATAAGCACATGCAGTTGCAAATATATCATTTAGGGTTATTTTTAGGGATTTTAGCAGTCTTTTTTATTCTTAATTTGTTTGTCGGGGTACCAAATATTGTGATAATAGCCGAATTAACATTATTCTTTATCATTTATGCCAAACTAACGACTACATGATAAAGGAATCAAAGAAACCAGTATCAAATGATAATACTGGTTTCTTCGTATGAAGCTGGAAGTTTTTGCATTTGACACGCAATTGGTTTATTCATAAACTGATTGGAACAAAGAAAGTATGAGGTGACATTCATGAAAGAAAACACAACGAATCCCTCCACATCTAATAATGAGGAAAGACTAGGTTTAATGTTATGGTTCCGAATAACACGAATATATAACCAGAGTATCCGGGAATCCAATCAACATTTAAAGAAATGGAATCTATCGGCAGCCCAATTCGATATCTTGGTTCAAGTGGGTTCCCATGAACGATTGTCTCAGCAAGAACTGGCAAACAAGCTTTTTGTGACGAAAGGCAATATCACTCAACTATTAAGGAAAATGGAAGAGTTGGGATTGATTAAACGGGAGCAGGAATGGAAGACAAAGTACCTTTCATTGACTGAGGAAGGAAAAGAGTTTTTTCATGAAGTCGTTCCAAAACAAGAGCATTTTCAGGCATCACAGTTTGCCAACTTGAATGAGACGGAAAAACAGCAGCTTTTAGATTTACTTAGTAAAGTTCAAAAATAATAAAAACAGATCACCCCCGTTTGTCGCAGATCCGGATGCAGAACCTAAACGTCACACTGCATTTATGAAGGCATTCAATGAAACGGTGGCCAAACACCCTCAATTGGAATCCATGCTAATCCCAATCGGTGATGGGCTGACCCTTTCAAAAGTAATCGATCTAACTCACGAGTAAACTGCTCAATTTCACGAGTAAAAAGTGTTGAAACTCTCGAGGATATCGATCAAATTCACGTTTATATTGCCCAGACTTGAGTTTATCGCTCAATCTCTCGAGTAATGTGCGAATTCACGGGTAAACTGCTCAAACTCACGAGTAAAGTGCTGAAACTCTCGAGTAAAACTGCTTAATTCACGAGTAAAGTGTTGAAACTCTCGAGGATATCGATCTAACTCACGTTTATATTGCCCAGACTTGAGTTTATCGCTCAATCTCTCGAGTAATGTGCGAATTCACGGGTAAACTGCCCAAACTCACGAGTAAACTGCTGAAACTCTCGAGGATATCGATCAAATTCACGTGGATATCAACCAAACTTTCGTTTATATCGATCAAACTTTCATATATATCGCTCAAACTCACGATTTTATCGCCCAAATATCCTTTTCATGAAGAAAATTAAAATGAATTTCTATATTCTTGAATGAAAATGATTTTTATTATCAATAATAAAATGAAAGAAGGGTAACCAGTTGATGGTTACCCCCGATGTTTTAAATTTCTGGATCAAATGTTTTGCAATCCGTCTCTTTGCTATTTGATGCTTGTTTCCCTTTATGGCTGACAACATAAATAGCATCTGCACTGCATTTGTTTCCAGAATCCCAATATTTACAATTATTCACTTCACATAGAACATCTTTTGCCATCTTATCACACCTCCTCATTTGCTATCATTAACAAAGTTGGGGTTATTGATACTTTCCTTTTTCAGGTTTTGGTGTCTTAATTTTAATTGGGGGCATTGCAACGAACAAAAATCCGGGCAGCTTCCGCCCGGATTTTTTTATGTTTATGCTGATCTTTTCAATAGTTCTGCTTGAGGGATTTTCCAAAGCTCCCGCCATTTTTTCAAGGCGGCAACCAGAATGATCAAGCCTAGGATTAACATGGTGATCGATAATATTCCGTTCAAGATGCTGAATCCTGCAGAGGCCGGGTTCAGGTATACGTTTTTCACCATCCAGTACCCTGCTACATTAACTGTTACATATAAGTAGGCAAGGGGTACGAGGCATGTCCACATATACCAGCGCTTGTCGGCGATTTTCAAGACGACGGTCGCACCGATGATGAGTCCGATCGAAGCCATGAGCTGGTTGGATACGCCAAAGAGTGCCCAGATCGAACTGATGTCCCCAGAGTAAAGTAGATATCCCCAGATAAAGCAGGCTAATGCGCTGGCGAAGATGTTCCCCGGCAGCCAATCGACTCGTTTTAATGGTTTATAGAACTCCCCGAAGAAGTCCTGGATTAAGTAACGGGCAACACGTGTCCCTGAATCGATTGCGGTTAATATGAACACCGCCTCGAACATGATGACGAATTGGAAGAAAAACGAAGCCAGTTTGTCAAAGAAGGGTATTTCGGTGAAAATATAGGTCATGCCGACAGCAAGTGTAACTGCCCCGCCTGTCCGTCCTTCCAGATTAATGCCGATTTCTTCACTGAGTTCGTCAAGGTGTACGGTTTCCATACCCAATGTTTGAAATACTTCAGGTGTGGAGTTAATCGCAAAATAATCTCCTGGCTGCAGCGAAACCGCAGCAATCAATGCCATGATGGCAACGACACATTCCACAAGCATCGCTCCGAAACCAACGGATTTGATATCACTCCAACGGTTTAACATTTTTGGAGTTGTCCCAGATCCGACAAATGCATGGAATCCTGAAATCGCCCCACAGGCGATGGTTATTGAAATGAATGGCCACACAGGACCGGCTACAATCGGGCCACCGCCATTAATGAATTCGGTAAACGCAGGAAACTGGATTTCTGGATTCACTACGAAAACGCCGATAATCAATGCGGCAAATACACCGATTTTCATAAATGTACTTAAGTAATCACGAGGTGCCAGCAGCAGCCAAACAGGCAATGCTGCAGCGAAGAAAGCATAGATCGGCAAAATGATGGCAAGTGTGCTCGCTTCAAGTGTCAATAAGTCGCCAAGTGCCGTTCCTTGAATGTTCGGACCAAGTAAAATTGCGGCCATGATGAGCCCGAACCCGACGATGGTCGCCCCTTTCAGGTTGCCGGTTTTTTTATGGTAAAGCCCTACACCCATGGCGATCGGAATGGTGATCCCGACAGCAAAGGTCCCCCATGGATTATTTTCCAAAGCATGCAGAACGACCATTGAAAGTCCTGCCATCGTGATCGTGATGATAAAAAGCATCGCTAGTCCTGTACAGAATCCTGCTACAGGTCCAAGTTCTTCTTTCGCAACTTCCGAAAGGGATTTCCCGTCTTTGCGCATCGAGGCAAAAAGCACGACGGCATCATGGACGGCTCCCCCGATTACAGCCCCGATCAAAAGCCATAATAAACTTGGCAAATACCCGAATTGTGCAGCAAGGATCGGCCCCACCAAAGGACCAGCCGCTGCAATGGCTGCAAAATGGTGGCCGAATGCCACCCATTTATTTGTTGGAACATAATCTTTTCCATCTTCTAATTTATGGGCCGGAGTCGGCTTGGAATCATCAAGTTTTAATACTTTGAGTGCTATGAATGTCCCGTATAAACGGTAGGCAATCATTAATATACAAATGGAGCCTATGACAATTGTAACCGCATTCATATTTGAACCCCCTCTATTACTTACATCGTAAAAAAATGATATCACAATGTAAGCGAATTCAATGGGTTTTCAAGCTATAATGCAGATATCGAGGGATGGACTGCATTATGAAGAAGCTAAAATGCAGAATTATGAAAATTTTTAAAATCCGATAAGCTGCTTTAGCTCCTTCACATAAGTCCGGCTAACCGGGATGTTTGATCCGTCACTCATAATGAGATTATAAGTCGAGTTGAACCAAGGCTGTATTTCGGATATATGGATGACATTCACGATAAAACTGCGATGCACCCGTAAAAATGAGCGCTTATCGAGCTTCCTTTCAAGCACGATGAGAGGATCGCCGATTTTATATTCATTTTCCCCCGTTTTAATGATCGTCTTTCCTTCTATGAGTCCTATGAACAAAATATGATCCCGGTCGATCAAAACGATCCGATCATCTACCTCTACAGCCAATTTACCTGTCTGTTCCACCGCCGTTCTGCTGGCGGGAGCTGCTGTCCCGGATTCGCCTTTCCCGATTTGCCGCTGCTTCATGAACTTATCCAAAGTTTGACGTATCCTTTTTTCATTAAATGGCTTTAATAAATAATCAAAGGCATATAACTCGAAGGCTTGGAGGGCAAACTCATCATAAGCGGTCGCAAAAATGAGCGAAGGTGCGGGGTCAAGTTCCGCCAATTGCTTAGCCAGATGCAAACCATTGCCATCTGCAAGCTCAATGTCCAAAAAGACAAGTTCTGGTTTAAGGCGGGAGATATCCCTCATGGCATCTTCTATCCCCTCGGCCTCACCCACGATTTCAACTTGCCTGCTTCTCTTCAATAGATATTTCAATTCATCTCTTGCCAGTGGTTCATCCTCTACGATAAATGCTTTCATCATCGTTGCCATATGCTCCTTTTTCGTTGAGTGGTATTGATATTTTCACTTTTGTACCGTGTCCCGCTTCACTTTCGATCGAGAGGCTGGCCTGACCTTTATAAATCCCTTCCAGCCGTTCACTTATATTATGAAGGGCCGTTCCTGTACCCTCTGCCGATTCTACAGCATGTTTGCCCAATTCATCTATTCTCCCGCTTGAAATCCCTTTTCCGTTATCCTCCACAACAATGTGCATGGCATCTTCTTTAAAGTATGCGTTAATGATGATTTGACCTTTGTTTTTCACATGTGGAAATGCATGGTGTACCGCATTCTCAACAAGTGGCTGCAGCGTGAATGGTGGGATGAGAACTTCCTTAAGCCTTGGCTCAATGCGATAGTCGATATGATATTTATCTGGAAAACGCGCCTGCTCCAGTGATAAATAAGCGTTAACATGCTCTAATTCCTTTTCTAGCGGTACCAGTATTTGACGGGCACCTTGTAAATTAGAGCGAAAGAAGGAACTGAGCTTCTGCAATAAACTTCTTGCCTTCTCGACATCCGTCCGGCATAGAATGGATATCGTGTTGATTGCATTGAATAAAAAATGAGGATGGACCTGTGCTTGCAATGCCTTAATTTCAGCATCTTTCAATAATTTCGTTTGCATTTCCGCTTTCGCGAGTTCCAATTGAGTGGAAAATAGTTTGGCCAATCCTTCAGCTAGCTCTTGTTCCACTTGGCTTAATTTATCCGGATGCTTGAAATACATCTTCAAGGTCCCGACCGTTTTCTGTTGGACCTGCAGCGGCAGGACTACGGCCGCTTGCAATGGACATTGATCATGAAAACAATAAATGTCCTTTTTTGTTTTGGCCACGATGATTTTCCCTTGTTCAAGGGCTTTTTTCGTTAAGCCTGTCGCTATCCCAACCTTAGGGACATGGTGATCAGACGCAGCACCAACATGTGCAAGCACGCTATGTTCATTGGTAATGGCCACCGCATCGGCTTCAGTCAGCCCCAAGATGATTTGGGCTATTCTCTTGCATGAAGTTTGATTCAGACCTTGCCGGAAAAAAGGCAAAGTCTGATCCGCAATCAGGAACGCAAGATTGGTTTGCACCGCCCGCGTCCGTGCTTCTTCCCTTGTGATCGACTGAATGATGAGCATGAATAATAAAGTCCCGAACCCGTTGATGATGATCATGGGAAGCCCGATTACTTGTACGAGTTCCCACGCCCTTTCAAATGGTTTTGCCGTGATCAGGATGATGCCCATTTGGATCGCTTCCAATGCCATGCATATGGGAAGGGCAAACCAAGGGGTGATCGTCCCAATCTTTCGTCGCCTTTTCCCCAAAAAACCCGATAAAACCCCAGCCAAAATCGCAGCGATCGCACAAGCCCCCGCCGTAAAGCCCCCGAGAAAATAACGGTGAAGCCCTGCAATCAAACCTACTCCCAACCCAACAAAAGGTCCTCCCAGCAAACCGCCGATAGCCACGCCCATAATTCTTGTGTTGGCAATCGCGTTATCGGGAGCAATCTTAGCATGCCAATCACCCTCCGGCATGGCATGGTTCCCGATTTCGATTCCTGTATAGTTACTTATGATGCCGAATGTTCCAAAAAGTGCGATAAACATGATTTTCTTCGACATTTCATGTTCATGGCCTATCATTTGCCGAAATGGTTTCATATAAGAAAGCAGGAATGCAGCAATTACGATGATCCCCACTTTTTCAAACAGCGACGGTAATAAATCAACCAAAGCATTCACCCCATTTCTGGCTTTTTCATTCATCTTACACCAGCCATGAAATCCTTGTCGAATTTTGTTTTTTCGATTCCAAGAACACGGAAAAAAACAGCGGGACCATATCGGAGAAAAAGCTAGAGGCGGCAGAACTATTAGATAGGCGCAGGGGACAATAAAATGCTGTGTCCCGGCATGATTCAATCTAAAAAAAAGCCTATAAATACCAAGGCTTTTTCAATAGGAGGAAATCATTTTATCCGATTGACCAAAGACAGTAATTGAATTATTCATTAACATCCTTTGGCCGCCTTTGAAATAGAACGCTTTTTTTTCAATATTCCCATCACTAACAATAACACGGGGAGAAGAAAACAAATGGTTAAGGAAAAGGGCGTCCATGCTTTTACAGTAAAGTTTTGACTATGTACTGTATTTGGATGTGTAATGATGGAAAAGGCAAAAATTAAAATGGCTAATGGGAAATGAAGAATTTTGTGATTTTTCAATCCCAGTACTTGAGCTAACCCCAGAGACAGTCCATAATAACAAATCGTTAGCTTGAAATACACGGAAAGAATCCAAATGAAGGCTACAGTGACTTCAATACGTTCCAAAAAACCACCAACACTCATCCTCTTTCCTAATCTATAAGAAGGATGGTTTTGTAGGGCGGTTATATCAATACCCAAAACGAGGATAGAGAAAATAATCACTAATAATAGAATGAAGCCTCCTAATAATGTTCCTCGATAAAAGTTCTTTTTCATTTTATCCTTTTCATTTACATAGGGCATGATCATTAAAAAGAAAACGAGCTGTACATACGGGAGCGCTAAAGTGTGATAGGAGCCCTTAATAATCGGTTTCATGCCTTCTTCAAAAATAGGTTGAATATGTACTAATTTGATTTCAGGGATAAGAAGTAAAAATAACATGAAAAGCATGAATACTATCCAAGGAAAAAAGATCAATGCAGTCCGGCTGATGACTTCCAATCCTAATCGTACACCGATTATGCATGTCAATAAAAAAAGAATCATAATCATTTCGATAGGTGTTCCAACCAAAATTTGTGTCGTTGAAAAACTCCCTATTTCATACAATAAAGCAGATAAAAGGTACAAAATATAAAAAAGAAAGAGCAGTGCCGAAACTTTCCCAACCCATTTCCCCAATATTTTTTCATTAACTTCGACATAAGTCTTAGAAGGATGAATCGAGGCTAATTTATTATATAAGAAAACAAAACACAAACTGACGAGAGTAGTTATTATATAGGAAATCCAGGCATCCTGCTTTGCCAAATTGACAAGCAGCGCAGGTACATTAAGTATCGAACCTCCTATCGTAAATATTATGACCAATATAAGAAATTCCCCTGAGCTAATTTTGCCTTTCTCGAGCATGATCAGTAAATACCCCCTAAGACAGAATCCGTTCCATGAAAGATACGAAGGGATTATAAATTTTTGTTATCCAGTCTAAGGGATTAGGAATGGTAACATCTTTAATTAATAAAATACTCAACGTCATACCAACTAAAAGCAATAGAATGAAGGCAGAGATTTCCCTCCAGCATTTATTTTTAAAAAGTTGAGGTATTTCAAAATATGAAATAATAGCTCCAGTAAACACGGTTCCAATGATCGCCCACATTGATCTTTACTCCTCGACTTCTTTTTGAAAGGATTTTGTTATGGTGCCCAAATTGCGATTCTTTCTTTAACGGTTACATTCACTTCCAAATCTCCGAATTGATATCCACCTTCTGTTTTACCAATTCCCAAGGCAGTAACGATGGCAAGTTCATTCAACTCATTGCTGCCCCAACAGCCGGGCAGACATATGAACGTTACGGTTATGTTTTCACCCTTGATGAAAATATATCCATTTAAATGAAATAATTTGTAATGAATTCCTTAAAGCTTCTGTCCCACTAAGTTCTGCTTATCAGCTATTTCTTTATCTTTGAAACCTTGAGTTATATTCTTGATTATCCGCAATTCAACTTTATGTAGTGGTTCCCGTTGAAGAAGGAAAAGGTGTGCAATCAGCATCATAAATCTACACATATATAACAATCAAAAAACAGCAGTAAAAAACACTAATAAATTTAATCCCATTTCTTTTCTACGAAATGGGATTTTTTATGCTTATTCGAAATATGTTACGTATTAAAGAAGTGAAATTCCTATTGTATAGGAAGGATAAAGCTTATATTATGTTAAAATTTAAAGGAATGGTATTATTATTGCGCGTAATTATTGGGTGATAAACTGTTAAACTCCATGCGAACTTGAATCATTTGTTTATGCCTTCAGTTTTCAAGTGAAGTTTTAAATAACAAAGTAAATAAGGCGGAGGCGATTAATGTGTTGGTAGTTACCACAGAAAAAATTGAAGGTTACAAAATTATAGAAGTAAAAGGACCTGCCTTTGGTCTAATTGTAAGAAGCAGAGGGATTGGCGGCGATATCATGGCAGGGTTAAAATCCCTAGTAGGCGGAGAGATCAAGCAATATACAGCTATGCTTGAAGATTCAAGAAAAGAAGCTATGGACCGTATGATAAAAAATGCCAATGAAATGGGTGCAAACGCAATTATAATGATGAGATATGATTCTGGGGAAATCGGTACAAATATGAGCGAAATTGTTGCATATGGAACCGCCGTCATTGTGGAGAAAATATAATGAAATTCATCATAGGGTACTATATATTACAAATTATTATAGTTATCTTATGCATATTACTTGGATACTTTATCTATGATAAACGGTTTAAACGCAATCACGGTGTAAAAGTCCCTGATGGATTTCAATCGACAGATGAAATGAATATAGACCCTGTGACTGGAGAAAAAACAAGGGTGTATTATAATCCTGATACGGGTGAACGCTTTTATAAAAAAGAAAAATAATAAATAAAAAGCCACGTTTCTATACAAAACGTGGCTTTTTGTTGTTTCTACTGTAACGGGACCCCTTGCAACCATACAAGGGGTTTTAATAACAAAATTATTTTTCCATTACAGGCTTATAGTGCCCTGGTATGCTTTGGGCTGAAATGGCCAATCGGTTCCAGCCGTTGATTGTGATGATTATGGTAATGAGATCGATATATTGTTTTTCATCAAAATGAAGGCGGACCCTATCATACAGTTCATCAGGTACACCGTTTGCTGAAATGGCCGTGACCGCTTCCGTCAATTCCAGCGCTGCCCTTTCCGAATCAGAATAGAATGGTGTTTCACGCCAAGCACTCAAACAGTAAATTCTTTGTTCCGTTTCACCCATTGCCCGGGCATCCTTTGTGTGCATATCCAAGCAGTACGCACAGCCATTGATTTGAGACGCGCGAATTTTAATCAATTCGATTAATGTGCTATCGATTCCCGTTGTTTTCTTGTACTCCTCCAATCCCATCATTAATTTGACCACTTCACGATTTGTCTTCATGTAGTTAATCCGTTGTTCCATGTCTATCTCCTCCATTAAATCTTTTTCGGTTCCACTTATAAGACAAAATAGAGGTTTGATTTGTGACATCAAAAAAGAGAAACCTCAATCTATCACAGGAATATGATTTAATTTATCGGGATTGGTAACAATGAAGATTTTGCGGATATTTTTTTGTTCTGGATCTAATTCAAAGCAGATGACTTTGATAGGCTTTCCTTCTTTCATTTGCAAAATTCCTTCCTGGCCATTGACCATCACCGTAAGAAGTTCTCCTATGAAGCCTCCTTTAGCGGAAACGCCTTTAAGAAAGGCGGATACTCGCTGTCTGGTTACAATTGGGTTTAATGCAGAAAGCACTTTACCTCCGCCGTCAGTAACAAGGACAACATCTTCTGTAAGAAGATCCAAAAACTCCTCAAAGTTTCCTGTCGCAGATGCTTTTATGAATTTTTTTGCCAAAAGATCAACATGTTTCGTATCCTCCGAATGGATTGGCCTATCATTCTGTAATTTCCGCTTAGCGCGGCTGTAGATCTTTCTGCAGTTCACTTCATTCTTTTCCAGCATCTCAGCGATATCTTCATAGCTGTATGTGAATGCTTCCCTAAGCACGAAGACAGCTCTTTCAACAGGTGATAGCTGTTCCAGCAAAACGAGGAAGGCATATGCAACCGTTTCATCCGTTACAACCTTATCTAGAGGCTGATCTGTTTCGTTAACCCGGGGTTCTGGCAGCCAAGGCCCTGTGTAAACCTCTCTTCTCTTACGGGCTGATTTTAAATAATTAAGACAGCGATTCGTCGTCATTTTTGCAAGATATGCTTTCATGTCCTTAATTTGGTCGGGATCCAGCTTAAGCTGCAGGAATAAATCATGAACGATATCTTCTGCATCGGTAACAGATCCAAGCATCCGGTATGCGATGGAAAAAAGAAAAGGTTGATATGTCTTATATATTGTATCCAACTCCACTTGCTTCACCTATTTTCTATCAAATTCAGTTTTTGAGAACCTATGACCCTTTCCATAATTATTCTCTAAGCCAATCATTTATCCTTCTTCACCTGATTAATTCAAACAGCATAAAAAGAGCAGCAAAAGAGCTGCTCTCAGACTGTAGATAAACTAACTCCCTACCGTTCAACAGGATTCCTTTTTATGCCCCCCTTTTTGCTTCGGATACTCATTTTATCAAGGTGCTTCATACCATACGATATCATCAAACATTTTTACAACCCTCGGTATGAAGCCTTCTTCATGATCTTCCGGGTATTGAACGATCGCATAGTAAACGCTGTCGCCATGTTGAAAAACCGACACTGTACCCAATATTGAATAATTACTGCCCTTCTTACTAATGTCAAATTCAACCTCAGACCAATCAAATCGGTTCGGCGTATTATCAGATCGCTGTTTAATCTCAAAGTCATTGCTTATCACAACTTCCCTCGCAAACTCTGCCTGTTCTTCTATTGTCGCATTCGTACCCTCCCTTTTGGAAAATATCTGAACTTTGGCATCCTCATTTCTCTTACCTGCAAAATTTGCAAAAACAATCATTGCATCTCCTTCACCAGAACTAGCCTCTTCAACGACCATGTCATCCACGATGTAGGTTGAGAATCCCAATGCCTGACTATGATGAAGCGTGAATTGGAATGGTTCTTCCATACCTTCTAATATGATCGTATCCGTTTTCGTATTTGGCAGATCTTTTGCCGGATCATCGACCGATTCACCTGGAGGATCTTCATCTTGCCCGTCGGTTTGCTTAGGATTATCATTTGGCTTTTCTGAAATTGGCGGAGATTCCTTGCTTTCCTCCTGGACTCCTTTACAAGCACTAAGTCCAGTTACCAAAAAAACGGCTGCCAAAATCAACAATATCTTTTTCATTGGAACCCTCTTTTCATGTGTTTTAACAAATTATTATACGGTCCCATATGGAAAAAAGTTACACTGTTCTTCTGAAGTATCAGACTTTATCGACTAAAAAAAGATCGATACTCCACTCTTTCCGAAAAGGAAAAATATGAAATTGATTCACTTTTGATGCGTTCATATCTTTATTTAACTAAACTATTCGATAGATAGTTTGAATAGGGAGCACTTATTAAAACCAATTTGAATGTATGATAATATAAAGAATCGCACGTCAAAAGGCCGCCAATTGGCGGCCTTCCCTTGCCTTACTACTAATTTGAAAAATAAATGTTCATGTATCGTTTATGGTTAAGATCCAATGCTATGTTCTACTGCAGTATCCCAACTAGGAAAATAATACAATGCATTTTTCATTAACTCCGGATCTGACTTCTTTACCTCTTTCTTTCGAGGTGGCTTCCCTTCTTTTTCTACCAATGCAGAAATTTGATTCACGACTTCTTCAACACTCATATTTACTTCCATCTCTGTTCCCTCCTTCTTTCTATTATTCATATATTTTCCCAATTGATGGAAAGTAATACAATTTTTCTTTAGCTAAACTACCAGTTTAGCTAAAGAAGGGTATTTTTTTCTCTAATTTGAATGTATGAAAATTGAAATCATCGTACTGACAAAAAGCCAACGAAACCGTTGGCTTTTTGTCTAAATAATTCACAAATGCTTTTTCCAAGTATTCTGCATCATCCATATAATAAGACAGGGACCCTCCTCGGCGCTCTTTCCCGCAGGAGTTCCAATCAACTGGAATATTTTTCTAAAAAAAACTGTAGGCAAACTCACTTTTCTGGAGTTTGTCTGTACAGTCTGAAAGGAGAAAAATAACTATCTTTTACATCGCAACATCAATCTCACCTTGCATAAGCAATTCCATCATTTCCGTACTGAAGCCCGTAACAACATTTAAATGGAACATAGGACAATTAACCATGTACTCTTCCAAATTGAAAGGCAGGTTATAAAGTCCATAATGGCTGCTTATACCTAATTTAAATATTGTAAAATTAAACAATCTTTTTCATCCATACGATTTCCCCACCCTTAATAGTTTCACAGCCTTTTCAGCGTTCCTCTATCATTCCATGTAAAGCGATTTGCTGCTCCCCCTTCCTTCATATTAGCTCAGGAGTTGTTTCTGGATTTTGCTTAAAGCGGTTTTCATGATGAGCTTCAATCGTTTGCAAGAAGCTTCGCATGGAGTTTGTCATATAAGCATCTTTACGGTGAATGAAGACAGTCGAGATATTGCCGTATTCTTCCGGAATAGCATGCACGTGCACTTTTTCATTGGCTGTAAGGTGATTTACCGCCGATTGCGGTACGAGGGTAATGCCAAGGCCGAGTGTCACGCTGGTTAAGATCGTTTCCAATACATTGAACTCCATGATCCTTTTTGGCATCACTTCTTCTTCCCTCAGCCATTGTTCCAGTTTGGAGCGATAGCCGCACCCCTGACTGAATACTAAAAATGGTTCTGTTATGATTTCTTCAAGGTTGAATGTTTCATTTCTTGTAACTAATACAAGTTTTTCTGTACATACATCGTATGGCTGAATGAGCGGATGTTTAATCGGTCCTGTAACAAAAGCGCCATCCAGCCTGTGTTCAATGACATCTTTAATTAAATCTTCCGTTAATCCAGCCTTTATGGATAAATCGACATTTGGATACTGTTTATGATAGGAGGCTAGAATCTTGGGAAGATCGCTGACCGTTTCAACTGTACCGATGTTCAATATCCCTGTAGGTGTTTCACTATCCAGGAATACTTGCTTGAGTTCTTCCACATCAAGCAAAATTTTGTTTACATACTCCAGCATCTTTCTGGCCTCTGCAGTTAAAGACATGCCACGTTTATGTCGATTGAATAAAGGCGTCCGTAACTCCTGCTCTAAATGCTTAATCCTCGCCGTTACATTGGATTGGACGTAATTCAATTCAACAGCCGCCTTACTTACGCTGCCATATTTAGCGACGCACTGAAATATTTGCAAATCCCGCATTTCCATAAAATTGACCCCCTTCCTCAACTATCATTAATAATGATGATTATATTCATTTTAAGTCATTTTACATGATAATGACTTTATCATAAGGTGGTATAGGAATTAAATCAATCATTATTTTCGAGGGGAAGCTTTTATGAAAAAAAATCAAGTTTTAATCGGTGCACTTTTATGTTTGACTGCCAGCATTTCTTGGGGAGCAATGTTTCCAGTTGCAGAAAGGGCCCTAATGTATATTGATCCTTTTTATTTCGCCTTTTTACGATATTTAGCTGTTAGCGTAATTTTAGGGATATTGCTTTTCATTAAAGAAGGTAAGAAGTCTTTTAGCCTGGAAGGGAAAGGAAAGAAATTATTGTTTTTTGGGACGATGGCGTTCACTGTATACAACTTTCTCATTTTCGCAGGGCAAGATTTACTGGGACATAACGGGGTAATCGTTGCTTCCATCATGGAATCATTAATGCCCCTGATTTCAATTTTAATAATGTGGGTTTTCAAAAATGCCAGACCGATGAAGTATACCATCGCCAGTATGTTCCTTGCCTTGATAGGGGCCATTCTTGTCATTACCAATGGCAACTTATCATTCGTATTTTTATTGAAAGATAGCATCATCCCTATCCTTTTCATTCTTATCGGGGTTATAGGGTGGGTTATTTATACGATGGGCGGCAACCAATTTGATGAATGGTCAACACTTCGCTATTCGACTTTAACATGCATTTTAGGAACAGCAGTATCAGCAATCATAACATTCCTCGCAACTGCAATGGGCCTGTCTGTCCCTACGGCAGAGGTTATGCAATCCATTTATGGCGAGATGATTTTCATGATTATTTTCCCTGGTGCCATAGCCCTTTTAAGCTGGAACTTAGGCATTAAACTTTTAACGCCGATCAATGGAATCCTATTTATCAATTTAGTTCCAATAACCACGTTGGCCATCGTTTTTATCCAAGGAGGATCACTATCATCATACGAATTACTGGGAACTTTTTTAGTGATATATGGTTTGATTCAAAACAATTATTTTCAAAGAAAAAACTTGCCTTCCCGGGTTGAGAAAATGAATCCAAGTGAAAAGAATCATCTAATTAAAGGTACACAACATCAATAGGAGGGCAACAATGGATTTATTAACGCTTATGCTAATCTTTGGACTGGCTGTACTTTGGGAATTGGCAACGATTAATAAGAATGTGAAAAAGCTGAATGAGCAAAATGCTGAATTGATTAATTTATATAATGAAAAAAGTAATTCAATAAAATAATACAACGCAAAAAAGCCCGTCATATAGAGAGGCTTCAGACTGTAGTCAAACTCGATGAAAATCGAGTTTGATTACAGTTTTTTTGCTTGCACAAATTTGGACGTTGATTTCCACTTCAGGCACTCGCTTTCCGCGGGCGGTCCGGGAGCCTCCTCGGCGCACTTGCGCCTGTGGGGTCTCCCTTGGACTCGCTCTTCCCGCAGGAGTCTCGCACCTTCCGTTCCATTCAACTATGTTTAAAAGTTTGGATAGAACTCTTTTTGCCTACAGGCTTTTTTGCGAAGATCGTACTATTCACCAAGCTTCTTCCGGATATCCGCTGCTACATTCTTTAATGCCTTTTTTGATCCCCGCTCTAAGTCGTGGTTCAATTTCCTTTCTTTGTAGCTGACAAATAAAGAATTGAGATCATAGCCTTCAGGATATAAATCGACGGCCTTTATTTCAAGCTCGAGCCTATTGGCATGAACTTCCTTGAAGGTATCTTCGAAAAGTACGACGACATTATTGAAGGAATCCTTTTTCTTATAAACGATCGCGTATCCATTCAGATCGCTTACCTTCACTTTGTCACCGACTTCATATTCATAAGATGATTCTTTAGGAACGGCTGCTGGCTTCGCTTTTTTGATTTTGCCTTCCTGGACACGCTCCAAGTCGTAGTCTTTATTTTCGATATAGAGCTTTGCCTTTTGCAGAACCTTTTCACGGACATTCATTTTTTGGGCTATCCACAGGGCATTGCTTTCCCCGGATTGACCGATCAACAGCTTATATTTGGGCTCTAGTGTTTCACTGTTGAATTGCATGGCCGCATTCATGAAATCACTGTGAATTTCCGAATAGCGCTTGATTTCACCATAATGGGTCGTCGCAACGGTTATGCAGCCCCTTTGATAAAATTCCTCAAGGATGCTAATCGCCAATGCTGCTCCTTCATTCGGTTCCGTTCCGCTCCCGATTTCATCGAACAGCAGCAAGGAGTTATTGGTTATCGCCCCCATGATTTCCGAGATGTTTTTCATATGCGACGAAAACGTGCTCAGTGCATTTTCAATGCTTTGATTATCACCGATATCGACGAATACTTGATCAAAGACGGCAAGCTCCGTCCCCTCTTTCCCTGCAACATGCAGTCCGGACATGACGGCCAATGTAAGGATGCCGACCGTTTTCAGAACGACTGTTTTCCCCCCGGCATTAGGGCCTGTAATAATCAAGCTGCGATAGTCCTTACCGATTTCAAAATCCAAAGGTACGCTGTCTTGCGGCAAAAGGGGATGTTTACAGCTCGTTAATTTAATATAACCGTGATCATTGATTTTCGGTTCGATGGCATCCATGCTTTTACTGAATTTGGCTTTTGCAAAGATCATGTCATATTGACTGATTAACTCGATGTTTATCTTGATCGGTTTCAGCTGTTCGAAAACCGTTCCGGATAATGTGGCCAATAGTTGATACTCTTCCATCGATTCTTCCGCTTTTAAGCTTGCCAATTCTACATTCAATTTCGTAACAGAGGCAGGTTCAATGAACACGGTAGCCCCTTTTGCGGATACTTCCACGATCGTTCCGGCCACTTGATTTTTGTAGGAGGCTTTGATCGGGATGGTGTAGCGGTCATCCTTTTTACTGATGAAAAATTCCTGAATGAACTCTTTATTGGCTCCGCTTTTCAAGAACTTATTCAGCCGTTCCTCTATTTTACTTTCTGTCTTGATGATTTGGTTCCTGATCCGTTTCAGGTCCTTGCTTGCTTCGGAAACAACAGCATTTCCCTTTATGGTGAATTGGATTTCTTCTTCAATGCCCCTGAATTCAGTCATGGAGCGGGCATAGGAATGCAGAGTTGGTGCAAAGAACTCTTTATCGGTCATGAATTTCTTGATATTCCTGCAGCCTCTTAAGAAGTCTGCTATTGCCACTAACTCTGACGGCTCCAAAATCATTCCTTTTTCCAGTTTGTCGATATGGAGGCCAATATGTGAAATGCCTTTTAAGGGAATATGGCTTTCCGCATTCAGTAAGTTCCTTGCCTCCGTGGTCTCGTTCAAACGATTTTTAACGACCTTCAAAGTGCTGCTCGGCTTAAGCTGATCCAATAACGCTTTTCCTAAACCGCTTACACAATGTTTTTTCACCATTTCCTTGAGTTGGATATATTGTAATTTTTCATAAGTCATTGTATTCATCTAATGATCCTCCTTGAATGAGTGAGTGATTAAAGTTCCCGAATCCAAAAAATGCCCGCAATGGTCCCCCTACCTTTACAAATGAACAAGCCATTTGAGTAGAAAGCTCCTGCGGGCATCGGCCTTATCCATGGATAAGTACCTAAAATCGATAACAAATTGGGCAGCTCGAATAGACCTGCGTACACAAAAAAGCATGATAGGACAAATCCCACCATGCTTTTCGCCGTAACACCTGCATGTTACACGATTTATGGAAAAGGAAGCAGTCTTAAGGTAGGTATCCACAATGCAGAATTGCACTGTGAAAAAAGGCATACTTAATCCACTGACATATCAGTGATTAAATACCTTATTCAACTAAATTAGTTGATACCTACTCCCGACATAAAACACCACACCTTTTCTTAGATTGGAATTAACATACCATATCAGTAAGAAAGAGTCAATTCATTTTTTGACATTTTCCAAATTTTTATTAATAGAGGTGATGTAATGGATCATTCTATTCAAGCGAAAAGTAAAGCTGTGACCTACCGCTCTATCCTCAGTTGCCCCTCTATTTTATCATATATTCCCTATAATAGTAATTATATGTAAATAAAAATAAACAAGTCCAGCTAACATTTGATGTTAAGGCATTAAGAAAAGGGGTTCGGAATTTAAAAAATTCCGAACCCCTTTTAAAATTCCCTTGAAATTTTGACCAAAGGATAAGAACCAATGGTAAGCCATATTTGTTTCAACTTCTTCAATCGTTTTACGCATGGAACGAATACCGAAGGTATATTGAATGAATATCAGTTTAACTAAGATAACTGGATCAATACTTGGGCGTCCTACCTCTGAATACATATCTATCACCAAGTCATAAATGAAAGTGAAGTCAATGGAAGCCTCCATTTTACGAACCAAATGATTCGCCGGCACCAGTTGATCTAAAGTAATTATTTCAAGTTGATCTCGCTGATTAGAATTATGTTTCGAAAGCATCCTCATCACCTCAAGTTTTAATAGTTCTATTTTAAAACAAAAAAGACTGTAGGCAAAAAGGAATTCTATCTGAAATTTTAAACATAGTTGATTGGAACGGAAGGTGCGAGACTCCTGCGGGAATAGCGAGTCCAAGGGAGACCCCACAGGCGCAAGTGCGCCGAGGAGGCTCCCGGACCGCCCGCGGAAAGCGAGTGCCTGAAGTGGAAATCAACGTCAAAATTTGTACAAGCCAAAAAAAACTGTAGACAAACTCGATTTTCATCGAGTTTGTCTACAGTCTGAGGGGATTATCCATTGGATAATCCCCTTTTCGTTTTAAGCTTCATCACTCATTATGAGAGGGACTGTTTTCCCTTCGTTCACGTTGATCAATCCATGGTCGGTTATTTTCAGAGCCGGGCTTACAGGAAGCGATAAGGTGCTTAATGACATAGTTTGGTGTCTAACATTTACGGGGCAGTTCAAATTAGGGTGCAGTTCACTTTTGTTCCTTTTAAACTAAATTCCTTATTACTGGCATGTAACGTTCTTGAAGGCTTTCGGAAAGAAGACTAAACGCAACTACTTTATTCTTGTACTGTTTGACTACATCCACGTGGTCGTTGTAAATGTACACATATAATCTAACATCGTTTTTTCCTCTTTTTACATCAATTATTATTGGAGTCCCACTGTTCTCTGGATGTAAAAACAATTTCTCGTTCCCGGGGAATATATGATTTTTTTTCAAAAACTTAGCTTCGTTAAAATAATTAAGCACTTCAATTTCATCTTCACCTTCCAAACGTTTTCCATCAAAGGATACGATTGCATCCGCGTCACTAATTTCTGAATGTATTTTAAATTTACTCATAATCCAATTCACTGCATCGGTCGGAAGACAGGTAACTAATAATTTAAGCAAACTTAAGATAATTGTCAAAATCAATACAGGCCATGTCATATTTGATCATCTCCGCTACATTATTATTTAATGATTAAAGTAAAGAGGCGGTCAGTTGAAGTGACCGTTCTATTAACGTTTCATTTTTGGTTAAAAGTTGTACTTGAAGGAGGGCACAAAACATAATCACCCATTTATTTTTCGTTTAAATTTTTTATCCATAAATGTGCCGAAAGGATTGTCACTCAGCTTACAAAGGTGATTTTTTCAAGGTATCGATCAGATTCTTTCCGTTCATATTCCCGCCACATTTGTGAAAGAATTCACATTTTCACACAAATAGAGTATGACTTTGAATAACTCGTCAATGCATTTTGATATACTATTATAATAATCATTCATGTGATATCTTAGGCTGATTTTATTACGAAGTAGATGATGCCCACAGTTAATACTAGGGCGAGACCCATGTAAATATAACTAAGGTTCAACAAATTCCCTCTCGTTGCTGCAGAATAATCACTATCACTCTTCCCCGCTAATGAAAGGGTGCCAACCAGGGCAACTAAACTAATGGCCACTACTAATATTACACTTACCGTCATGAATCAACGCCTCCCAATATTATTATCTATTTTTGAACCATCTCAATCATTCCGATTCTCATCGTATATCGCAGTGTAACTACATAAAGATCGTGCTTAATTTGCATGTCAAAATGACAGGTAGATCGCTCTTCGTGTTTACTGAGTAAATATATTAGAAAAAGCCTTCTTCTCTATAATAAAAGAACAACCAATTTTAGGACCATCCAATCAAGTGAAATTTCCACCATCCACTTGTTGAATTCTTTCGTTAATATACATAGATAAGTGCAACGCGCCACTGAAGAAATCGCTAAGATACGGCGGATTGCAGGAACTCAAGTCCAACTTGCATCCACAAAAAAAGACAGAAAAAGAATCATGACTTTGTCATGATTCCAACTAGTAGACAACAGGGGTTTGGAACGTAACTTTCACCAAATGATGATCCTGAAACAACTGACCCAATACGAGTGCATGTAGCGGAAATCAAAGTCTACTTTGTACAAGCCATAAATAACTGTAGGCGACTCCATTATTGTCGAGTTTATCTACAGTCTGTATGATGCCGATGATGGCACATTCCTTTTGTCGACAAAAGATGTTCCATCTAACTGTTAAAACAAAGTTGATTGGAACGGAAGGTACGAGACTCCAGCGGGAAAAGCGCGTCGAAGGGAGACCCCGCAGGCGCTTGCGCCGAGGAGGCTCCCGGACCGCCCGCGGAAAGCGAGTGCCTGGAGTGGAAATCAACGTATAAATTGCAAAAAAAACTGCAGGCAAACTGATATTTCATCAAGTTTGTCTACAGTCTGGAATCATATGATTATAAACTTTTTACCGCCTCTGCAAACCTTTTGATGCCTTCGTGAATGGAATCCTCATTTTCCCTTCCAAAAGTAAAGCGTACATATTCCTTATTTGTACCTAGCGTTGAACCCGGGACATATATGACTCCTCTTTTGATGGATTCCTCCAGTAACTGTATTTCGTTCAATGGCACTTTCAGCCTACACCACAAATGAATTCCGCCATTTGGCGAATAATAATCCACTTTTTTTGGCAGGAATTGTTGAAGACTCGAAACCATTGCATCCCTTCTTTTTTCCAGATGCCCCCTTAAGCCGGCAATATGGGCATGAAAATACTCTGAATCCAAAAAATCGTTTGCTATCCATTGAGTGAATGAACCATGACCGAAGTCAACCTGCTGCTTAGCATCCGATAGTCTATCTATGACTGATTTCGGTCCTATAATCCACCCAATTCTTAAACCGGAAGCAACGATTTTTGATAAAGAGCTTATATATAAAACATTTCCGTTGTTGTCCATCGATTTAAGAGTGGAAATTTCTTCCCCGGCAAAGGAAGTTAAACTATAAGGATCGTCTTCTATGACCGGGATTCCATATTCGGATGAAAGCTCAAGAATCCTATTACGGCGGTTGATATGAAGGACAGTTCCTGTAGGATTTTGAAATATAGGGTTCAAAAAAATCATCCTGATCCGGTGTTTTTTATGGAGTTCCAGTAAATCCTCTGGGTTGATGCCGTCTTTATCAACCGGCAAAGGAAAAATCCTTAGCCCCGCGGATTGAAAGATGGGAAGGTTGTAACTATATGATGGATCTTCCAATACAACGGCATCCCCTGGCTTTAACAAGCATTGGACCACCAGATGCAGGGCTTGCTGTGCACCAGAAGTAATGAGTATAGAAGATGGATCCGTTTCAATTCTCCTATACTGTTTAACATGATCGGTTATCGTTTCCCTTAAAACCGCATTGCCTTGAGGGTGATCATAACCTAAGCTGCCAATGAATGACCTATTGGAAATGATTTCACGCAAGGGTTGGACTGGAAATAAGTCTTCTGAAAGCTCCCCACTGGCAAAGTTAATAAGGTTATGCCCTTCCGTCTCTTTACGTATTCTTTGGGTTACTGGCATATTGGGCAAAAAAGAACCCGCCTCGATATATCTATTCCAACTAGGGATACGTTTTCGGGTAATTCCCCAAATATCCTTGCTGATCATCGTTCCGCTTCCTTTTTTTCGTTCAACCAGCCCATTTGCTTCCAATTCATCATAAGCCGCAACAACTGTGCTTCTGTTAACTCCCAGTTCACTTGCCAAGAAGCGTTCAGACGGTAACGGCTTATCCAATAAGAATGTTCCATCAGCAATGCCACTCTCGATGTAAGCTGCTATTTGTTTATATAGAGGCTTCTTGGATTTTCTGTCAGTTTTCCATTCCATAAGCTACATCCTTTAAAATGTTTAGATAAAAGCGTACTGCATCAATAACTTTATATACTTATTCATTCCCAAAAGCAGTAAAACCTTTTTTTCAGTATAATCTTCAGCAGAGATTATTGCACTCTGCCATACTACAAAATAAAAACGAAAGCGTCCATCTCAAATGAAATGGAGGCTTTCGTTTCATCTTCTTCAACTATGCAGACTCCCCTTCAGCCAAGGGCGATTCAGATAGTGTCCGATCGGGATCTGGATCAGGCTCGTTTTCCTTTGCGGACCTTCCATCTTATAAAGTTCATCACACATATTCACATCAAAGCCGAGCAGCGGGTGCCCGTTCATTCCGAGGGCTGACGACGCCAGCAGTAATTTCTGAACGAGCATCCCTGCCTCCATTTGCTGGATCCGGTATCCTCTATATCCAAGTTGCGTTTTGGAATGATCCCGCTCACCAACTACATGTATGCAGATCGGCACTTGCTGAAAATTCATGATATCGAGGGACATTCCGTATTGCAATAGGAGTCGATGATCTCCTGGTTGTATCTGTCGTAAGGAATGTGTCGTGCTGTCATAATAGTATGCACCATCTTGTATGTCTTCCACATTATATAAACAAGCATAGAGGGAAACGCGATTTTCGTTATTCTCGTTTGTTCCATCCAAATCATTTCGATAGGAGAACGAAGCGGTAGCCTCCTGCAGGAGAGCGGCAAGTTGCGATTGACTGACTTTCCCGAGTACGAAGTCCATTTCAGGTGAAAATCGCTTTCGGCAAACTGATGCCAAGTCATAGGACAACCGCTTCACGATAGGAAGGGCTACAATTTTCCCTTCGGATTCCGCCCCATTCTTTGGATGGATCCGCCGGAATGATTGGGTGGATTCGATCATCGATGCTTCATTCATTTTGATTAGCATCGGAAATTCCCTGATCCTCTGCGACCGAACATAGTGTTCAGGCTGAATCCCCTTCAATTCCAGCAATAATTCCGTCGAAGTGACAGGTCGGTCCATACTCCTTTCTTCCCTAAATCTACAAGTAGGTTCTGCCGATAAGGGGATCGCCGCATACGTGCTCTCTTCCTCTTCCGAAAGCCCTAGCAGATGATTGATGGCCCGATCAAGGAATTGGAAACACACCCCGGCAGCGATTCCAAAGCGTTTCGCCACTTCGAGCAACTGTCCAAGAAGCACGCCTGCATCAAGTCCTTGAAGACGGTATGAAAAGTTATTATATTTGTAGAAGTTTTTCCAAAACATCGTCGATACAAAAACCGTGCCGAAGCATGCGGACATATCAATGGTTCCACCAAGAGCCTTTGTTACATATGAATCAAAATTCCCTTCCCTCAGCAAAACCAACCGGTGGTGTGCCGCATCATAATGGTATACGCCAGCAGGTATTTCCTCCATCTTCAAGTATACGTACAATTCGCTTGGATACAAAGCTCCCCCTGAAGGTGGAAAACGCCGGAATGACTGCATGAGGTCCTCTGATTCCGAGGATCTCGGTACCTGACTGACTTGGGTCAGGCCATATGCATACCAGAGGAAATGACCGATTCCTTTGAGGTCCTGCTTTGATGGCCCGCTTTCCCCCTCGAGCGTCAGCGGCACCTCCAGTGATAGTGGAAATACAGGCAAGTCACGGTAAAGCTTATACGTCAGCGGCGCATCATCCCAATCCACTTCCCAATCCGGCGGACTTGCCTTTTCGATATCAAAATGTAAATTGTGCAAAAATGCCTCTAGACTCATCCTCCAACCTCCTACGTCACCGCTTATGGAAAAGGATGCGGATGCGGATTGAGCTGTTCGAAATCAAGCGGCCGTTCAGCATATCCAAGTTCCATCGGAACCCTCAGTATTCTCTCAAGCCCCGTTATGCGGGTAAGATGATGGCCGAATGTCATCGGCAGCATCCCTGGGATCAGCACTTTCACGCAATGTAATCCATTCCGTGCTATTTCCGGTGTCGTCTGATCCACCACAATCACCTCGAGTTGCAATCGGCGAAACTCCTGAAGGATTTCCTGCAAATCTTCCGTCAAGTCCGGATGGTTCACCTTTTCCCCGTATTCTTCAGCGAATGTTCGCATCGGGCGGTCATCATCCAGCAGAAACCGCAGTCGCTCTTCGGCTTGCGGTAAACCGTACAGCATGCCATGATCATCCATTTTCCGTACCAGTGAGGAATCATGCAGCATTTTCTCAACCTCATCCCGGTTTTCTTCCAATTTATCGTCAAGTGTCAGCATCATGCCAGCCAACTCGAAGACCGCGCTTTTGACAGCCCGGACCGGGTCCAGATGGGCACCTGCCGCACAGATGATATTCAATCCTTTTTGTTTCCTGTTTTTCGCCAGCGCCCATACGCTCGGTATACCATGCTCCATCGTCGAATTAAACAAATGGATATCATATCCCGCTGCCGCCCTCGCCCTGTCAATCATCAGCTCAAGTTCTTTGTCATTTGCAGATTTTGGGTCAAGGCGTGTGAGGGGCAGCTGCGCATACCAAGTCAGCAGGAACGAATCACGTTCGATCACTTCCATGATGCCGTAGAAAATGGCCTCCTCCAAACTTCCTCCTAAAGCGCAGCCATTTGAAGTTTCATAGACAAATCCATGACCGCAGCCCAAGCTGTAATAGGAAAGCAACTCCGGGACCAAGATCGGCCGCTCTTGCAAGAATGAGTGGCCCCACACCCAATCTATCGAGCGGTCAGGATTAAACGGTTGAAACGGGAAATCAGGCTGTGCATAATTTTCCTTCGAGTGCACCCCGATCCTGGTGGGATCGAGCGCAGAATCTTTCAGGTTGTTGTAGCTGTCATGTATGACTGTCCGTTTACCGCGGGGCTCCATTCCGCAATACCTTTCCAATCCCTCCAATATGGCCGTCATCTCACTGACCGCATATGAGAGAGTCCGGCCAGCCGCCCCCTCATCTCCTATGAACAAAGGCAAATTAACACTTACATCGGCAAATGGCGGCACAAGATCTATCATTTTATTGTTCAGGAATCCTGTACGGTGGTCCAAGTAATCCTTGGCCAGCACTTCATTCAGCTCATCCATTGAACGGGTTCGGTAACTGTCTGGACTGATTTTCGGACTTGGCTGCAACGAAATCCTAGCACGCTCCTTCGAGTCATCAGGTAATGTTGAGCAAACCGGACACAATGGATCTGGTAAAAATGAGTGCCACGAACCATTCAACGTTTTCAGGCTGATTAAAGAAACATGCCCTTCCGACCGGGCGCGCTCTCCTTTCATCACCTTCCTTACCTCTGCACAAATCAAGTGGGCCATCTGTAAAAGGCCTGTGCGGGATGCCGCCGCATCACGCTCCATCCCCCCATTTTCCTCCAGCTGCCGGCGGATTCCCCACATTTCTTTTCGATCACGCCCCGCCATGAGATGCCTTTGGTCCGCACACTGTGAGCAGCCAGGAACACCCGGGCGCACCAGCGGACCTACCACTCCCTCTCCAAATGATACGAACCCCCGCAGCCATGGAATGCCCGCTTGCCCTATCACCTCTTCCGCCTTTACATGGACAGCGGGATTCCAAGCATCTTGCAGCAGAAGGACCATCGCCGTCGTTTGCGGGATTCCTGCCTCGAAATCGGTTTGGCGATTCACCTGATATTGGCCGGACAGGTCCCCATGAACATGGTCGGCCAACACTCCTTCCCCGACAACCAATACGTCAGTTTTCACCCTGATTCCCCCTCTCGCAAAAACACCCCGAACACTCCTGCCATTTCTTCCTTCAAGAGAGGTTCCAGATCTAATTCGAAAACACAGATTCGCTTACCGTTCTTCTTCAAGACTTGAATGGCGGACTGTACCAATTCGGAATTCCCTTTCACCCCGCATGAAGGAATCACAAGATTCATCTTTTCTTTCTCAAGAACAGGCGATGCCACTAAACCTGGGGCTGTGAGGCAAACTGTCTGGTTTTGGACTTTCATGACAGCCTTTTGCAACGCGTTCCGTAATGCGATCGTTACATTCAAACCGACAGCGCCGGACCAGCCATCGCTCGTTCCTGCCCAAACTACCGGGAAACCGGACACTTCCTCACCCAGCGCGATGATCGGATCTCCTTGCAGCCGGGTCAGCGCTTGTAAATAATACCTGCAGCGCTCATCTTCCACTTGAGCCAACTGCACCGTCAAAAGTTTCTCCTGGTTGAACCGCTTATTTAAAAACTCTGTATCCAAACTGCTTTGCAATCCACGGCAAACACATTCAGCAAATGTTTCCCCTGCTCCGACCCCGACCGATTCCTTTATTCCGTCTGCTCCCTGAAGCGGCGGAAGAGTCGCAACGAGCTGGCTGAGTGTTCGGGATACATATGCCTCAACTCCTGCAAGACCGGTTTCCCGCCTCGCTTCCTCATGCGTCAGATCTGAACGGATAATTTCCGGCAGGAGTTCGGCCGGACCGGACGACAGCGGATCAACAACCTGAACGCGGCATTGAGCCAACGGCAGCTGTTTTAAATCCCCCTCATCCCATCTATGAAAGATTCCGGATTCCGAGGATGTCAACCGGCTGAAATACATGAACACCTTCCCCGGATCACCTGGGTCCGCTTTCTGTTCAAGCCGCTGTTCAAAATCTTCAATCCAGGCAGCAGCCCCTTTTCCCGTCACCCCTGGGTGGGGAATGAACGGATGCCATTTCCCCTCCAATGTATCCATATCCAACAGATAAAATTGATTGGCTTGTTCCGCTGTCGTAACGCCTGTAGCCTCTTTGAACCATTCGAATACCATTATATTGGCTAACATCGCCCCGGCTGTGGCGGAAAAGGAAGTCGGTGCCTGATTCTTTTCCAGCTCAGCTTGATGTAAACGATGCCACGCTGACTCCCAGCATCCCTTGGAATCCGGATGGACGAGCGGACCAGCCATGCCAACTTGATTGATGATCAACGCAGGAAACAGGATCTTTTCCCCTTGCCTGCAAACCGAATGAAGTTCTCTTAATTCCTCTATATCACCCTCCTGTGATACATATAAGATCGAGTCAAAAGGCTGCACGATTTCCTGCCATTCAATCCCTGCTCCCTTCTCGAGCACAACCTCCTCTATGGTAACCTCGTCGTCCGTCTTACACGCATGTGCCACAATCTCATTCAATCTTTTTCGATTGGTCGGTAACGTATCCGTAATGAGGATATGGAATTTGGGCAATCCGGATTCGATCAGTGAGGACACCAATGAAAGGAACAATGGTCCAGAGCCTATAGCCAACACCTTTTTCTTTCGATATGCTTCAAAACGGTGAGCCCCGGAATCACCGCAGCTTTCCAGGAACTCGATTTGCGAAGCATACCTTTCAAGAACTTGTTCCCTTAATTGATGGGGACTATCCTGACTTACATCCCGAACAAACCCATTCCCGTACAAAACCTCGGCGATTTCCATCACCCGGTTCCGGTATGGGCCAGGCAATCCATCGGTCAACTCGCTTAATGTATGGTTCCCGTTGAACATCGGTAATAACTTTTCAATCCACTGAACGATCGAGGTGCCCTCCATACGGAACGAACTTATGTTATTCCTGAAATACACACCTCTGTTTGGTTCCGGAAGAAAAAACGTATCCCTTTTCACTTTCAAACGCATAGAAGGGGTCAAATTCATCATTCCGCTCCTCCTAACCCGATGCATTCTAAGTACTGCTATTAGCACAGCACTTCACTTTAATCCTATGTACGACAATTTGTCTCTTATGTCTAATGCTATAAAGAAAAGTCCCTGCTGCACCGCAGGGACTTTTCTTTAGTACCTGAAACCTTAACTGCCGCAACGTCCGCAACGACCGCCGCACCCGCCGCAGCGTCCGCATCCACCACAACGACCGCAGCGACCGCAGCGACCGCCGCAACCAAAGCAGCCAAAGCACAAGAAACAGCCAAAACAACCAAAGCAACCGCCCACACCAATGAATTGTCGAGAAGAATCATCCAAATTGTACTGGTTTTGGTCCCATGGAACTGGCTGAGTCACCTGAAAATCATCGACATTCAGATTTTGCAATTGATTTTGAAATTCATACATTTTATATAACCTCCGTTTATTAATTAATAAGGCAATGCTTAGAACTGGAAATCGAAACGAGATGGTCAGGGAATTAACAGCATCAAATACTCCCTTCAACAAAATATGTAAGGGGATTGGGTATTGCTACTGATTAAAACGCCCATTTCACATTAAAAGACAAATGAAAAAATAGAAAACCGGAAGGTTAACACCTTCCGGTTTTCATGATCGCCTCTTAAATTAAGTCATTAAAAGTCACTTGGCATTTTCGTTTTCCTTTATGTATAGAACTTTTAATCGAAGTCAAATTAGTTCTGCAGTTGTTCATAACGATTCCAGTTGACCGATTTTTCCAGCACGATTGATATCAATACCCCCATTATGAGCCCATTCGTCAAAAAGGGCTGTAATAGCGCGGGTAGGTTCGAAAATGCATTAGGCAGGATATTCATCAAACTCACGCCAATCAATACTGGTACGGCAAGCCGGAATATCGTGTCTGAAGTGAAATGCTGACCCCTGACGCTGTTGAAAGCCGTACCGAATAGCTGAAGGTAAGCAACGAACAATACTGCATTCCCGACTGTTATCGGCATCGTGGCCAGGAAAGAGATAAAGGGGGGAATTAGCCCAATCATGGTCAATAACATGCCTCCAAGTAAGAAGGGCTTCCTCTCATATATCTGGGTGCTCTGCAAAAAACCGATGGATGAAGTAAAAGGTGTATACGGAACAAGGCCAAGCAACGGAGAAAAAATGGTAAAACCGCCAGTCATGAATAAAGAATTTCGATACTGCTTGTGTTCAGCTTCATCACCGATCAATTCCGATGCAGCCTGAATGGAAGCGAACGTGTTGCACAAATTCAGTAATCCTGCAAAAAAGGAAATCGCTATTATCCCGAATTGAAGGTTTGGAGCACCTAATGGGAAAAATGAAAAAGCGGCACCCGTCGATCCCATTTCCACCCTGGCCTCCGGAAATAGCAGCTCGTAAAAAATCCACCCCACCATAATCCCGATCAATATGGAGAAATTGCTTATGGTCCTTGGTCCTTTTATTTTTAATATACTTACTAGAAGTACGATCCCCACTGACAGGAAACTGACCGGGATGTTAATTTCCCCATTCTCCGTAATCCCCAGCATCCCCTTAAAAAAGACAAAAATGAGCTGGAACGTCAAAAGGAATAAATAAACCGTCATGACCATGGGAGTGAAAATCTTCTGGACATGAGAAATCAGGTTGAAGGCAGAAATAATGATGGTCACGACACCAGCGGCAATGAGACCAGTAGCAATTCCCCCTCCTATCTCAGCATAACCAAGCCCTATGGATGGTGCAGATAAACCTAAATTCAGCATCACTCCCCACAATAGACCTGAGTGACCTTCCATAAGCGGATACTTATGCCCCTTCCACCCCTGAAACACGCAAGCGATCCCGGTGAAAATGAGCGAGCTTCTCATGGTCATTTCCGTAACATTGGGAGGGAGATCAAAAGCTGCGCCAATCGATATGGGCACAACTACCGTATTTGCAAAAATAAAAAACAACCATTGAAAAGAAGAAAATAGAGTCACAGAAGATCTCCAACTTTTCATAGATTCCATCTCCTTTGAACATGATACTTTTCAAACTCATGGTGAATTTAATTATCCTTCCCTAAAAAAAGGCGATAGGACATCACCATGCTAATAAACGCGGTCCCGGATGGTCTGCTGCCATTGCTGATTTATGTCATATGACCTTTGCAGACGCATGTGATAACGTTACCATTAATAGTAACAAAGACTGCAGCTCCCTGCTAATTTGTTGGCTTGACTATGGTTGCAAGGCAAATGGGCAAGCAGAAGCGAGCTAACCAATATAGGCCAAAAAAAATCACTTCCACAGCATATAACATATGTAAATAAAAGTACACGGAAGCCGCCCAAAACGAAAAAGGAAATCCGGAAATATCCAGAAATCCTTTTTTGGTTCAGTCCTACCGTTCAATGGACTGCTTTTGTTTATATAGTGAACCGGAAACCAAGTTCCCCTTGTAAATGACCGCTTTACGTTCAGAACGCCTGGCAACTGCCTCTGCAGAACAGCTTGCGTCAATTAACACCAGACTTGCGGCATCCCCAACTTTCGGCCATACTTGGTTACCCTTTTTATCCAATGGGGTTTTTCCGCCAGTTATATACCCGAGTGTTCGGGAAAGCGAGACTTCGTCAATCCATTTGAAACGTTCTGCGAGCCTTCCTGCCCTCTCCAAGATGTCACCATTCCCAAGAGGTGACCATACATCAAAGATATTATCATTTCCTACTGATACTTCAACCCCTCTTTCATGTAATAAATCTACAGGGGGCATCTGCCTGTTAATCGGGACACTGGTGATGATGGAAATCCCCGCATCCTTAAGAATGTCAGCTAGTTCATAGGCTTCTTCCCTGGATACGTCCCCGATTCCGAACGCATGGCTTAATGCTACCCTGCCTTCCCAGCCCGCTTGCTTGGTCAGAGCTGCCAAACGCTTCATGGTGAACGTGCCCAGATGGCCGGGATCATGTAAATGCAAGTCCACATCAGCATTAGCTTCCACTGCTAAATCCATCAATTGTACCAGCGATGCTTCAATATTGTTATCGACTGTTGCTGGATCCACCGCCCCGACGATCCCCGCTCCGTTTCGCAATGCCTCCCTGACAAGCTGGACAGAGCCGGACCGCAACAAACCGTGCTGCGCAAATGCCACTATTTCCGAACTGAGTCTATTGGAATAGCCAGCAAGCGCCTGCTGCACTTGCTCTAAGTTTTGCAATCCCGCTTCCGGATAGATATCAACATGGGTCCGTATATGTGCAGAGCCGGAAGCTAACAGGATTTCCAGTAAAGATTCTGCACGTTTACATGTGTTTGTTGCAATGGAAGGCAGAACCCGCTTCTCATTTTCAAAGCGTTCAATGACACTTGAAGAAGGAGTGCACGCTCTCCAAACATCCCCCATCAGTGTCTTATCAAGATGGACATGCTTTTCAAGGAAGGATGGTAACGCCAGCAATCCTTTTGCATCTTCCACTGGTAAATCATCACGGATGGCTTCCCCATCTTTGACAATCTTCGTGATCTTACCGTCCTCCATCAACAGATGAAATAGCCCGGTAATCGTTCCTGTAACTCTTTCATTCTCTTTCCGGTAACCACATTCCAAACGAACATTCTTTAACCAATAGATTGTATTCATGATCATCATCCCTTCTTGAAATAGATCTTCAATTCGACTTCAAGGCAGATTCACGGTCGAGTCCACCGTAAACCAGATTTCCATCGACCATGACCGCAGCCCGCTTCGATCTCCTGGCAACTGCCTCGGCAGCACATGATGCATCCACAAAAACCATACTTGCTTCATTTCCCACATTCGGCCAAAAACGATTACCTTCATGGTCCAATGTCCTGACCCCGCCCGTAATGAATTGGAGCGATTGAGACAACGCATACTCGTCCTTCCAGTTGTACCTCTCGGCCAATCGGCCTGCCTTTTCCAGCATATCCCCAGTACCGAACGGGGACCAGGAGTCATAAAAGCCATCACAACCGAGAGCAACATGGACACCTTTTTCATGAAGTGATTCAATCGGGGGAATGACCCGGTTGATCGGAACTGTAGACATGATCGCTATCCCCAGGTTTGATAATTCACTGGCCACTTCATTTGATTCTCCTCTTGAAACATCACCAAGTGCAAAAGCATGACTGATGGCCGCTCTGTTTCTCCACCCTGCTTCATCGATCAAAGAAGCCAGTTTCTTGATCGTATATAAACCAAGATGACCGGGATCATGTATATGAATATCAATATCCGCATCAAATTCAACAGCCAAATCGACCATTTCATATAGGGATGCTTCTATATTATTATCCACCCCGCCAGGATCCAGGCCGCCCACCAAGGATGCCCCTTCTTTCATCGCTTGTCTCATCAACCCTTTTGAATTCGTTCTTAGCAGTCCATGCTGCGGGAAAGCCACGATCTCGTATGTCATTTTCCCTTTGAAGTCATATAGTGCACGTTGAATCTCTTCCAAGTTCTTCATTCCGATGTATGGATCGATGTTTACATGCGTCCTTACATGCGTAGCCCCGCCGCTTAACAATAATTGAAGCATCCGTTCAGCCCGGAGCCGTCCAGTTTCAGCCAGTTCAGCAAGCTCTTTTGCTTCTAACTTTAAGCGTTCGATTAAATTCGGAACCGGAGTGCATGATTTCCATGGCAGTCCTAAATAAGTCTTGTCAAGATGGTTATGCATTTCTTTAAAAGGAGGAAGTGCAAGCAGCATTCCCGCGTCGTGAACAGGGTCTTCCGTTTTCAAAGGCATACTTGAAGCCAATTGCAAATCCTTTATGATCCCATTTTTTATATACATGTTGTATACAGCTGTCTTCGTCCTATCAATTCGTTCATTCTCAAAAACAAATCCAGTATCAAGCGTAACGTTTGTAAGCCAGTATGCTTCATTCATCGAATCACTCTCTTTAATAGAAGATTAAACACCTGTCGTCTCAAAAGATGAAATAGATCCGCTAACAACATTGCCCCTGAAGATGACAGCGGCACGCTTTGCCCTTCTGGCCACCGCTTCCGCTGAACAGCTGGCTTCAAGCAAAACGATATTCGCCTCATCCCCGACATTAGGCCATGCCTTGATCCCGTCTTGGTTCAATGGGGTCTTTCCCCCTGTTATGAATTGCAGGCTTTTCGCTAAGGAACGTTCATCAATCATGCGAAACCTCTCTGCAAGGCGACCGGCCTTTTCCAGATTGTCCCCGATGCCAAAGGGTGTCCAATGATCAGTGATGCTGTCATTACCCAATTCCACTTTCACCCCTTTTTCATGAAGCAGGGGGATTGGGATCGTTCTGAAGATGGGCACAGTGGATGTAATCGATATTCCTGTTTCCGAAAACCTTTCGGCTATGCCCGTTGCCTCTGGGACTGAAAGATCTGCCAAACCGCTTGCGTGGCTAACCGTTACCCTTCCTTGCCAGCCAGCGTCTTCCGTCAGTGAAGCAAGACGCTGCATGGTGAAGAGTCCAAGGTGATCCGGATCATGTAAATGGACATCGATATCGGAATTGGATTCAACCGCGATATCCATGATCGTTTCAAGTGACCGCTCTATGTTTTCATCAATGGTGGCTGGATCCACGCCCCCTACCAAATTTGCCCCATTCTTCATGGCCTCCCTTATTAACCCGACGGAATCGCTGCGTAATAGTCCATGCTGTGGGAATGCGACGATTTCATACGTCAATTTATCCTTATATCCTTCCAGTGCCTGAAGGGTGGCTTCTAAGTTTTTAAGTCCAATGACGGGGTCAATGTTGCAATGTGTACGTATATGGGTAGATCCGAAGCCCAATAATAAATCGAGCATTTTCCCTGCTCTAACTTTAGCGGTAGGCAATAATTCGGGCAGTAAGACCTGCTCTTCCTCTATCCGCGTTTTCACGCCATTAATCGCAGGCATGCAAGCCTTCCACGGACCGCCATAGTACGTTTTATCAATGTGGATATGCATTTCCTTAAACGAAGGGACCATCAGGAGACCGTGAACATCATGCTGCGGATCCTGATCCGTTATCGATTCCTTCGCCGATAAAATGGAGGAAATTTTCCCATTTTCAATCTTGATTTGGTAATTACCGGTTTCAGTGCCGGTGATCGTTTCATTTTCATTATAAGTAAAACCATTTTCCAAGCGGACATTCGTTAGCCAATACGATTGAGACATTAAACTCACCCTTCCATTCCAGATTGAATATGCATCACTTTCATTATAGTTTTAAAAAGCAACAAATAATTTCAGAATTTTTACTCGTTTTTATGTTATTTTTACTTATTGTGCCAAAGAAAAAGGCTCATCCTAATGGATGAACCCTTTCAGACTGTAGACAACTCGGTGAAAACTCAGTTTGCCTGCAGTTTTTTATTTAAAAAGTTCAATTGATTGAAGAGATCCGCTCCCTTTCCGCCGACTGTCTGCCAAGCCTCCTCGGCGCAAGCGCCTGTGGGGTCTCGGCCAGCCAGTAATTCGGCAGGAGTGTCGCACATTTCTTCAATTCAATGAGGTTTCATCAAATAAAACAGTAATAAATCATGGAGGATAACCAAGTCTTGGTTTAATGGTAGTAATTACATCAGACTGAGACCGGCATGTTCGATTGTCGGTCTACAGTTCTTTAGGGTTATTTGTGTATTATCTAAAAGAAAAACAAAGTTGATTGGAACGGAGGGTACGAGACTCCTGCGGGAAAAGCGTGTCCAGGGGAGACCCCGCAGGCGCAAAAGCGCCGAGGAGGCTCCCGGACCGCCCGCGGAAAGCGAGTGCCTGGAGTGGAAATCATTTCACAAACCCTCTTTCAGAAATCCGCTCCCTTTCCGCCGACTGTCTTCCAAGCCGCATTAAAGCAAGCGCCTGTGGGGTCTCGGCTAGCCAGTTATTCGGCAGGAGTGGCGCAAATCTATTCATTCCAATGAGGATTACAGTAAAACCCCTTTCGTCTACAAACTGAAAGGCTCACCCAAAATGGATGAACCCTTTCTTCTTATCTGCCCATCACTTTATCGTTACGTCATTTATCTCCAGATAACCTGAAGGGCTGATTGAAAACCCTTTTACTTCTTTGGCGACTGCAGCAACATTTTCTATGACCCTTACAGGAATGTACGGGGTGTCACCCATTTCGATTTCCTGTGCCTCCGCGTATAGTTCTTTGCGTTTCCCTTCTTCTTTTTCCTTCCTGGCTTCATCTATTAAACGATCAACCTTTTGATTACTGTAAAAGAATGTGTTACCTGCCGCTCCCTGTGAATCGGTATGAAATAGATTATATTGGTTATAATCAGCATCCCCTGTCGCGTTTCTCCAACTGATGATGAACATTTCCGATTGTCCTTTATTCACTTGTTCCACGAACGAACCGTACTCCATGACCTGTACTTTCAAATTAATTCCGATCCCTTTAAGTTGGGATTGCAGGACCTCAGCCAAGTTGACTCTTTCTTTACTGTCCATTGTCAGGATGGTTGCATCCAAGCCTTTTGAATATCCAGCTTCGGCCATCAGTTTCTTCGCTTCTTTTAAATTGTAATCATAGGCTTCGAGATCTTCGTTGTACCCGAATACTTTAGAGCCCATCAAGGAGTTCGCCTTTACTCCCACATTATTGAAGACACCCTTGATGATCGAGTCCATCTCGATGGAATGGGCGATGGCTTTACGGACCCTTACATCATTGAACGGTTCATTATTGACATTGAACCCTAAATATTCGGTTCCATACCCTTCACTGCGGTAAACATCCATTGCCGGGGATGATTCCACCTGGTCCATGACAGCTACAGGAAGAGGCTCGGCGATATGCGCTTCACCGGTTTCTATCATCGATATCCTCGTGGAGTCTTCCGGTACGACCTTGAAGATGACCTTGTCCACTTTTGGCTCGTCTCCCCAATAGCTGTCGTTTTTCGTCAATGTGATTTCCTGGCCTGGGGACCATGAATCAAAAACGAAAGGACCTGTTCCATTCGGTTCCTGGATAATCTTTTTGCCATACTTTTCAATCGTTTCCGGACTGATGATTCCGCCTTCGTGATTCGCCAATATGGAAAGGAGAGGGGAAAAAGGTTCCTTCAGAATGAATTGCACGGTAAATTCATCAACCGGTTTCACTTCTTTTACCATATCGAATACTACTGCTCTGGGAGAAGCGACCTTCGGATCCAATAGTCGATCAAACGTCTTTTTTACTGCGTCTGCATTAAATGGCGTGCCATCATGAAACTTTACACCTTCCCTAAGCTTGAATTCCCAGGTCGTGTCATTTATTTGCTTCCATTTTTCTGCTAGCATTGGCTGTATCTCACTATTCTCATCCCGTTGTACAAGACCTTCATAGACTTTATGGTGAGTGACGCTAGCGGCGTTAATCGTGGACATGAACTGCTGATCCAAATTCTCGGCGTCGGATAAGCGGGCAATAACCAATGTACCCCCTTCGTTTGATGCTCTGTTCGGATCACTTTCTGTTGTGCTTACGTCATTGTTAGAAGAACAGCCTGTAATGATGATAGCCATGATCATGACTAGAAAAAGCTTTCCTGCCCCACGTTTTAACCCCATGGTCTTCTACCTCCCAATTTCATTTTTTGAATATTTATCTAATTATAGGAAATATTCTGACTATTTTTTTCGAATATCTTTACTATGTTTTTCATTTTCTTTACTTGTTTTCACAAATGGCTTCTGTATCGCTTATCGATTCCACGACCTTGAATGATGGCTTAAACAATTCTTTTTCGGGAAGCTCCTGATAATCCCTTTCCATATATCCTCTTCTCATCTTATTAAAATATTGCTGCCCCTTATATTTGATTTCCGTTAAATCAAGATCGGGGATTATTTGATCCTTCATGACTACCTTTCCATTGATGATCGATAATTTAACGTCCCTCCCAGACCCGCTTACGAACATGGTTCGAATCGGATCATCGATTACCCCCATATGGAAACCGTCCAAGTCAATCGCGATGATATCCGCCTTGGCCCCCGCTGCGATGCGACCCAAATCGTTCCTGCCAAGAAAAGCTGCCGCATCAAGTGTGGCTGACCGAAAGAAATCGGCATAGACAGAGCCTTCCGTTTCTCCTTCCGCCAGCCGTGAGAGCATGCTGCCTGTCCTGACGTTCTGGAACATATCCGGAGGGAATGTGTCCGTTCCAAGGGCTATATTGATCCCAGCCCGTTTATATTTGGCAAAAGACTCTAACGCCTCCCCATGCCTCCCGATGATCAGCGGGCAATGAATCACCGTTGTATTCGTTTCAGCAAGCAGCGCCAAGTCATCACCCTGTCCGTATTTCGCTTTACTATATCCTGAAATAAAGTGGGCGTGCGGGATCCCTGTTCTTGGACCGAGAAAGCCAAGGTCGTACAAATATCTGATCGGTGTAACATGATGGGCTTTCCAGATGGTGTTGAATTCAAAACTTCCTTGTGCAGCATGAAGCTTTATGGGTACATCCAATTTTTCACTATAATATTTAATCTGTTTTAATTGATCTGCCGTTTGGGACTCTATACGTTCTGGAGCAAGCATCCCTCTGACCATGCCTTCATGGGCTCCATCGAATTTTTCTACAAACTCGACCGCTTTCCGTAACCCCGCTTCACCAGCTTTTTCATCCCAATGCAGTTTAATTTTCCCGTTTGGCTGGACGGCTCTCATTCCTGATTGGAAACTCGGTCCAAGGTAAATCCTTAACCCCAATCCAGCGGCATGTTCTGCCGCAGCTGCCAATTCATCATAGGTTTCAGCCCAGCTTTTATAAAAGACGGAAGTAATGGGCATCGCCGTCGTCACGCCATGAAGTATGAGCTGTGAATAAGCATATAGTGATTTAAAAGCTTCTTCTTCCTCGGTCATTAATTCAGGATGTCCGCTTTTGATATAATTCTCTGACCAAAGAAGGTTTTTCTGTCTGTCGGCACTGGCTTCAAAATGTAAAATATCATGGTCAATGTCCCCTAATGCATTTAAATCTATGAAACCGGGACTGATAATCGCGTTACCGGCATCCATTACCTCGTCCACTTCTTCTGGATAATTTTTTCCAACATACAAAATCGTGTCTTTTTCATAAACGATCTCGGCGTTTTCCAAAATAACATGATCGCACCCATCATACCCAATTACATATCTTCCTTTAAGTTTGGTTTCCATCTTATTCCCCTTTCCTCATCACGGCAGTGTCTTCGCGTTCGTCATATCGCTTTTCATCTACATATGCCCTGGCATGGCCCCAGAAATATTTCGTCGGTTGCATATACTTTTCGAGCCCCGCACGCTTTATCGTTGAAAAGGCCTCCTCATTCGCTTCGTCCAGAACTGTACTTTCATGGACCGTCTGTACATTCCTCCCTTCCATGATCAATTTCCCATCCACGATGACATGCTCCACATCATTCGCCACTGCTTGAAATACAAGCCTGTGAACATGCATGAATTCAGGGGTCAGATGAGGCTGATGCAGGTTGACCGTAATGACATCCGCTTTTTTCCCGATTTCAAGGGAGCCTATTTCATCATCCCAGCCAATGCATTTCGCAGCATCTATCGTGATCATTTCCAACAGCTTGCCTGGCGGTAAATAATAGTAGTCCCTAAGGGCGGCCTGGTGAACAAACTGTGTTTTCCTCATTGCCTGAAACATATCGAAACTTGTGGAAGGGGACGTCCCATCCGTGGAGATTGCCACAGTTGCCCCCATCTCCAATAATTCAGTTATCGGGGTACGGGCATGAACCTGGCCAAATCCAGGTGATGCACTGACGTTGGTACCTGTTTCTGCAAGTATTCTTGCCTCATCGAAGGAAATGCCCCGACAGTGCTGTAAATGGACATCCGGTCCCAAGAGGGCATTTTCCTTATCCTGTATCGCTAAATGAATCATCCCGCCAAAGGCATCAGAGTGAATGCGTGTATTATACTTCCTGGCAATCTCCCTTATTTTCTTCGCTTGATAAAGGTCATGGTCATTCAGCCCATAAAGCCTGTCAGGAGATGTGGGATTGGAGGGATCCACTGATGTAACGATGACAAATGGTGTAATGAAGGCTCTCGTGCGGTCCTCATTTGCATGGTTCAGCGCCTCGATTACAGCTTCCGCCCCCTGTAATACTTCTTCATAGGAAACTTCCTTTACCACTCTCTTTCCATCGATCCACCGGCTGAATGAATGGGGCCATGGAGGATTGCAAGGACCCGTGCATACCACTTCCCTGATTCCCACCTCTGCGTATGCTTTTGCATGATTGATGGCGAAAATCGGTTCATCGGACCGCGGCATGGATCCTAATACGCTCACCCCAGTCGTCACGCCAGCCTTTAATCTCTCAAGGGAGGATAGCTTTCCTTCGTAATACCAAAAGTCATCTGTAACAAAATGCTTGTACGCATTCGTCATGATGGGCATCCAAAAATCAATATTCTCCATTGCGATCGTTTTGAACATGGAATGCCCCCCATGCCCATGAACATCTATCAATCCAGGCAATATGCACTGATGGCTGCAATCGATGACTTTTACAGCCTCATACTTCAATTTCAGTTTTTCGGTCGAATCTACGGCTAAAATCCTTCCTTGATGTATGGCGACGGCGCCATCGGGCAGGATTCTCCTGTTTTGATCCATGGTAATGACGGTCCCATGGATTAGCAGTATATCTATCATAATTTCCCCTCCTAATTGAGAAGACAGCATAACATCCTTATGCTGCCTTCCTTTCGTGATGAATTCCTACTTCACGGTTACATCATCAAGCATTAAATAATTTGCCGGATTCAGCCAAAGTCCTTTAACCGTCCCGCCATATACGGCCAAGTGTTCATAGTTACGGATAGGAACATATGGAACTTCTTCTCTTTCAATTGCTTGTGCCTTCGAATATAGCTCCTTACGTTTATGGCCATCCGATTCTTTGCGTGCACTTTCAATCAATTTATCCACTTCCGGGTTGCTATAGAATGAACTATTTCCCGCAGCACCTTGGGATTTGCTATTGAAAAGATTGAATTGATTATAATCTCCATCCCCGGTAGCGTTGCCCCAGCCGCCTATCGATACCTGGTGCTCGCCCTTGGCTGTCGCGTCAATGTAAGCCCCATACTCAAGGACTTGAATCTTGACCTTAATTCCAATTCCTTTTAACTGGGATTGAATCACCTCGGCCATATTGATCCTTTCCTTACGGTCACTCGTCGTCAGTGTAAACTCCAAACCATCCTTGACCCCCGCTTCAGTCAGGAGCTTCTTCGATTCATTAATATCATAGTCGTAGCCCTTTATATCCGGATCATAACCAAACACCTTTGGGCTCATTGTTGAATTCGCCCTCGTACCGACGTCGTTATAAACCCCTTTGATAATGGAATCGACCTCGATGGCATGAGCGACCGCCTTACGGACCCTTACATCATCAAATGGTTTTTTCTTAACATTGAAGCTTAAGTATTCAACGGCAAGTCCTTCCGTGCGATATAAATCCATCGTGCCCGACGCTTCGATCCGATCAATCTCCGTCACCGGCACTTGATCGGTCACATGCGCTTCACCCGTTTCAATCATCGCAATCCTCGTGGCATCTTCAGGGACAACCTTGAATACCACCCCATCTATCTTAGGCTTATCCCCCCAATAGTCCTTGTTTTTCGAAAGTGCGATTTCTTCGCCTGGCTTCCAAGATTTAAAAACGAATGGCCCTGTCCCAACGGGGTTTTGACCCAGTTTGTCACTATTTTCCTTAATGGCCTTAGGGCTGATGATGCTTCCTTCATTACTTACCAAAATCGATAACAGCGGAGCATAAGGATATTTCAGCTTGAATTGTACGGTCGTTTCGTCAATCACTTTAATTTCTTTGATCATTTCCAATTTACCAGCCTGCGGCGAAGCTGTTGCCGGATCCAGTATCCTTTCGAAATTGGTTTTCACCGCTTCGGCATTGAATGGAGCTCCATCATGGAATTTGACTCCCTCCTGCAATTTAAACTCCCAAGTGACATCATCCAGTTGTTTCCACTCTTTTGCGAGCAGCGGTTTAGGATTCATGTTTTTGTCAGGAACGACCAATGTTTGATAAACCTTTTCATAAACGACGTTTGCAGATGGAATGTCTGTTATGAAATGGGGATCAAGGGTGGTCGCGTCAGATAATCGCGCAACGACCAGCGTACCTCCTTCTTTCGCTTTTTCTACTGTTTCCTTACTGCCGGTTTCCTCTGTTGCACACCCTGATAAAACGGATGAGATGCCTAATAAAGAAGCAAAAAGCAACCCAATCATACCTTTTCTCATTCTATTTCCTCCCTTTTCAACCTGCCTTTGTTTCTCCAAGTAACTTACAGCTATGAGTACATCGGGCTTACTGTAAATTATAAAAAAAAACCGAATTTTATATTTTCAGAATCTTTACTCATTTTTTAATTATCTTTACTGCTTTTCCGCATCATATTTACTTCAATACCTTTTTTGAATAAATTGAATGAAAGAAAAGGAGGAAGTCCAATGAAGCCAGAGGTCGTCATTAATAATACCGAATTGAATGTAAAGGAAAGAAAATCTCCGAAACTAAGACACTGGAAAGCCTTTTATAAAAAATTCAAGCGAAATAAATTGGCATTGGTAGGCGGGTACATCGTACTTTTTTATATTGTATTGGCTATCTTTGCACCTTTGATCTCACCTCAGGATCCCTATGAAATTGATTTGGTCAATAAACTCCAGCCTCCGTCAGCCGAACATTGGATGGGTACGGATGATAAGGGAAGGGATATTTTAAGCAGATTATTATATGGAACACGGCTTTCATTAACGGTTGGGTTTGTCTCTGTATTCTTCGGGGCGTTCATTGGCATACTCCTCGGGTTAACAGCTGGTTATTACGGAAAATGGATCGATACCGTCATTATGAGGATTGTCGATGTTCTGCTGGCTTTCCCGGGAATACTGCTTGCTCTTGCCATCATTAGTGCCCTTGGTCCAAGTTTAATCAATGTAATGGTAGCGGTCGGCGTCTTTTCGATACCGATGTTTGCCCGGATTGTACGCGGTTCCACATTGTCAGTCAGGAAGCTGGAATATATCGATGCCATTCGTGCATTGGGAGCGACTGACTTCACGATCATATGCAAACATATTTTTCCGAATATTCTATCACCCGTCATCGTTCAAGCTACATTACGCCTGGCAACGGCCATTCTGTCGGCAGCCGGATTGTCATTCCTGGGACTGGGAGCCCAGCCGCCCTCACCAGAATGGGGAGCGATGCTGAGCAGCGGCCGGGATTATTTGTTCAGCGCCCCGCACATCGCTTTGTTTCCGGGAATAGCGATATCAACACTGGTACTTGGTTTCAACATCTTCGGGGATGGACTTAGAGATGCCCTGGATCCAAGAATGAAAAAATAAGGAGGAGAGAAAATGTTCGTATTCATTATCCGACGGGTGCTTCAAACGATACCGGTTTTACTGGGAGTAAGTCTTGTTGTTTTCCTCATCATGCAAATGGTCCCGGGAGATCCGGCAACACTGCTTGCAGGTGAAGGAGCAACTAAAGAAACGATTGAATCGCTACGGCATGAGCTTGGCTTGGATCGTCCAATCCTCTATCAGTACGTTGACTATGTCCTTCATGCCGTTCAAGGTGACTTTGGGGAATCACTCCGCAGCAGCCGCCCGGTTTTGGACGAGATCATGGTCCGCTTGCCCATCACCCTTGAACTGGCACTTGCCAGCATATTCATAACCGTAGTACTTGGAATGATCGCAGGAATCATCTCGGCTACCAAGCAATACTCGGCAGCTGACATTTCCATCATGATCGTTGCTTTATTGGGAATCTCGTTACCTAGTTTTTGGCTGGGCCTCATGCTTATCTACTTCTTTTCCGTGAACCTTCAATTGTTTCCGGTTTCAGGTTGGGGAACTTTCAGCCACATGATTCTCCCAGCCATAACCCTTGGGGCCGGCGGAGCGGCCATCGTTGCCAGGATGACCAGGTCGAGCATGCTTGAAGTCGTTCGCCAGGACTACATCCGGACCGCAAGAGCCAAGGGATTGAAAGAACATATCATCATTTATAAACACGGCCTGAAAAATGCGCTTATCCCCGTCATTACAGTCGTTGGCCTCCAGTTCGGTGCACTCCTTGGCGGTACGGTATTGACAGAGTCCGTTTTTGCCATCAATGGACTTGGGAGATTGATAGTCGATGCAATCAGAACGAGGGATTTGCCGATGGTCCAAGGCGGGGTCCTCATCGCTTCCGTCATCTTCGTATTCATGAATTTGGCAGTGGATGTCCTCTATCGATACTTTAACAAAAGAATAGACTTGAACTAAGGAGGTATGATGATGAAGAAGGTTGATGAAAAAATACTGGAGGTAAAAAACCTGCAGACCCACTTTTTCACTGATGAAGGAACGAGTAAAGCAGTCAATGGAATCAGTTTCTCCCTCAATAAAGGCGAAACGCTTGGAATCGTCGGGGAGTCGGGAAGCGGGAAAAGTATAACATCGCTATCATTGTTAAGGCTCATTCCATCGCCGCCCGGCAAGATTGCCGGTGGCAGCATCCTTTTTAAAGGGGAGGACCTGCTTACGAAGACTGAAAAACAGATGCGGTCCATACGCGGTAATGAAATTTCGATGATATTCCAGGAGCCGATGACATCATTGAATCCTGTCTATCCAGCTGGCGAGCAAATTGCGGAAGCGATCCGGCTCCATCAAAAGCTGGGAAAAAAGGAAGCATGGAATAAAGCGGTCGACATGCTTCGGCTCGTCGGCATCCCTTCACCAGAAAAGAGGGCAAAACAGGAGCCGCATGAGCTAAGCGGCGGAATGAGGCAAAGGGTCATGATTGCCATGGCACTTGCCTGCCACCCTGAGGTTTTAATAGCGGATGAACCTACAACAGCACTGGATGTGACGATCCAAGCCCAAATCCTTGAACTGATCAAGACGCTGCAAAAGGATTTCGGGACGGCTGTCATTTTGATTACACATGATTTGGGTGTCGTATACGAAACCTGTGATCGGGTCGCTGTCATGTACGCAGGGAAAATCGTTGAATACACCTTGGCCAAGGAAATATTCACAAACCCAAAACATCCTTACACCATTGGTTTATTGAACTCCCTTCCGCGTCTGGACATGGACCAGGAAGAACTGACTACAATACCCGGGACCGTTCCAAGTCCTTACAACATGCCCAAGGGATGCAGCTTTGCTCCCCGCTGTGCACATGCGAAGAGCATTTGTGAACAAGCCGTACCGGATCTCCAGGCTATCGGCCCAAGCACCAAGGTCAGCTGCTGGATGTTCACCCCCCAATGGGAGAAGGAATATGACGCTCAAGAGAAGGTGGGGATTTAATGATGGGTGTACCATCTGCAGAGAAAACGGTTCTGCTTAAAGTGGATCGATTGAAACAATATTTTCCGATCAAGGGCGGATTTTTCGGAAGGACCATAAATCATGTAAAAGCCGTTGATGACATTACCTTCGATATCAAACAGGGTGAAACCTTAAGCATAGTCGGCGAATCCGGCTGCGGAAAGTCGACTACCGGAAGGGCAATCCTTAGATTGGATGAACCGACAAGCGGGAGCATTCACTTTCAGGATAAAGATTTACTGAGTTTAGGAAAAAAAGAAATGAGGCGTACCAGGAAGGACCTGCAAGTAATTTTTCAAGATCCTTTTGCCTCCCTTAACCCGAGACAGACCATCGGACAAATTCTCAGGGAAGCTTTAGCGATACAAAATGTAGTTCCTAAAGAAAAACGAAAGAGCAGGATCGAAGAATTATTGGGACATGTTGGACTGAGACCAGAATCCATGGAAAGATACCCGCATGAATTCAGCGGCGGCCAGAGACAGCGGATCGGCATTGCGCGGGCTCTTGCAGTGGACCCAAAATTGATCATATGTGACGAAGCTGTTTCTGCACTGGATGTCTCCATTCAAGCGCAAGTGCTGAATTTATTAAAATCCTTACAGCGCCAGTTCGACCTTACCTTTCTTTTCATATCACATGATTTAGGTGTGGTCAGACATATCTCGGATCGGGTGATGGTCATGTATCTCGGAAAGATAGTCGAGATTGCCGATAAAAAGTCCATTTTCGAACAGCCCCAGCATCCATATACAAGGGCATTGCTATCGGCCATCCCAGTACCGAATCCTGTGCATGAAAGAGAACGGATCCTATTGACGGGTGATGTACCCTCACCCATAGACCCTCCAAACGGCTGCCGCTTCCATACACGGTGCCCTTTTGTACAGGATATCTGCAAAACACAGCTACCCGTACTGAAACGATCCGCACAAAACCATCAAGTGGCTTGTCACATTGTGTCATAAGCTGTAGATTTCCGGAGGGGTCTTTAGTATGATACTAATAAACAGAATAATTCAAGTTATTTAAAAATATAACCAGCAGAGGTTCTCCATGCTAAGTTACGAGGGATTCACATTAATTATCATGCTCTTCATTTTAGCTCCCATCATGGGAGCTATCGCTCTTTTATTTCTATTCATATTCGAGAAAAGGATCGATCTTCTTGAAAATAAAAACAAAGAGATCCGCCTGGAGCAAGCACTGCAAGAAGCACAATATAATAAATTGAACCAGCAAATCCAGCCACACTTTTTATTTAATACACTAAATGTCATACTGGGCTTGGCCCGCCTGAACAGGACGGCTGAATTGATACGGGCTTTAGAGGCATTTTCGCAATTCCTGAAATTCAAATATAAAGCATCGGAACCATTGATCCCCCTTTCCCAGGAAATCCAGTATACCCAGCATTATCTCGACATCCAGACCCTTCGCTTCGGTGATCGGCTCAAGATTGATATGGAGTGCCCGGAACCATTAGCAATCGCACTGGTCCCCCCCTTCATTCTCCAGACATTGGTGGAGAATTCGTTTAAACACGGTTTGGAAAAAAAAGTGGGTGAAGCCCTGCTGCATATCCGGTTCTACTTGGAATCGCAGATGGTACATCTGGAAGTGGCGGATAATGGATTGATGGGAAATGAATCTTCCGTTACGGACGAAGGCGGCCATGGCCTGGATAATATCCAAAAACGATTATATTTGTATTTCAATGACCGTGCACAATTGAATATAGCTTCTAATGAATCGGGAACAAAGGTAGAGGTATCATGGCCACTGGTTTTTGATAAGAAAATGGAGGAGGCGGAGCCGGAATGAATGTATTATTAGTTGATGACGAACCATTGGTCCTTGAACAAATGGAATATATGATTCAGTCCATATACCCTTTTTGGAAGTTTCACAAAGCTGCTGATGCCTGTCAGGCACTGACCCTCAACCAAAATCATAAAATCAACCTCGCTTTCCTGGATATTAATCTGCCCGGGCGATCGGGACTTGAATTTGGCGAAGACTTAAGGGCGCTGAACAAAGAAGTCGAAATCATCATGGTGACCGCGCATCAAAGTTTCGATTATGCACAGCAATCCATCAGGATAGGCGTGGTTGATTATTTAACGAAACCTGTAATAGAAAGTGATTTGCATAAAGTCCTGGCCAAGTATGACAAAAGGGAATCTTCTCATAATTACTCAACCCTTATTCACCATTCGCTTTCATTCATTCATGAAAATTATGCTGAAAAGCTCTCCCTTTCGGACATCGCCCGTGAAGTGCATACCAACCCGACTTATTTAAGCAGGAAATTCCATGAAGAAGTCGGCACTTCCTTTTCGGAATATTTAATGCTTTATAGAATAAAGGCCGCAAAAAGGGCCTTAACCAATAACACCAGCTGGAGCATATCAGACGTCGCCGAAAAATCGGGTTTCAATAGCCAGCATTATTTCAGCACTTTATTCCGGAAAATAGAGGGAATCACGCCCAAGGAGTTCCGCGAGAAAGGAAAATGAACATTGCGATCACGTACATTTCAAGAATACGTACAAGGCCCCATTCAAATCGGGATGGGTTTAGGGATCATCTCCCTCCTGGCACGCTGGGTGACAGGCACCACAATATTATCCTCCCCCGAATCGATGGTGAAGTATGGAGTTTTCGGAGGGATCGGTTACGCCCTGATGGGAGCGATTGCCCTGTTCATGTTCAGCTTCATCGGGACGAGGGTCCGTCAGGATTTCCCTGTGGGCATGACCATCGGGGACTATTTAAAAGCCCGGCTCCATCCCCTCGGATATTGGATATTGATCGTGATACTGGTCATAACCAATCTACACATTTTATTCATTCAGGGAATGGCCGCGTCCACCCTATGTCAGTTTCTTTTCGATACCCCGCTCTATGTCGGGTTGTTCTTTTTTTTCGGTTTTTGTGTCCTTTATGCTGGATTCGGCGGGTTAAAGCTCATTCACGGATTCGCAGCTTTTCAAGTCGTCTTCATGTTTGCCGCAGTCATCTTGATTCCTTTATACTTTTTCGTCAAGGAAGGGATCCAGCCTGTTTATGATGGGATTCGTTTATACCATCCATACATGCTCGTAATCAATAAATATGATCTATGGAGTTTTCTTTTTGCAGGACTTCTTGTCGGGTTCGGCCAGTTTTTCTTTGACCTGACATCATGGCACAGATTATTCATGATCGAAATGAAAAAGGTTCGGTTGACATTCTCTTTATCCGGCCTTATATGGATCATCTTCCCGCTCTCCTTTTCATCCCTGTTCATCATGGTTATCTTTACGGGCGGCTTCACTGATATACACTCGATTCTGGCTGGATTGGCAAACAAAATAACCACGCCATTCTTTTTCATCCTTTTTGTGCTCTGCGCTTTCAGTGCAATCACCTCAACATTCGGTGCCTGCCTGCATTCATTGGTAAGCCTGATCGTAGCCAATATTCTTGAACCATTACAAACAAAAAAAAGCGACCAGCAAAAAATAAGGATGGCCTGCCTGCTTTCGATCTGTATTGGAGGATTGGTTTTCGTTGCTACACTCTTCTATTCCCCAAACCTATTAGAGCTCTTATTTTATTCAGGCAATATATACTCGGCACTGCTGGCTCCAATCCTGGTTATCGTATTCAGCAAAGGAAAAGTCGCCGATTACATACCGATAAGCGCGGTCCTGGCCATTGTGGCTTCATACATCATCAAGCCTCATGTAAGTGAATTCCAAAGCATATGGTTCAGTGGATTAGCTTCATTGACCATCCTAGTGATTTGTACGATCCTTACGCTTATTAAGAACAAATTGAAAACAAAGCCATGAAAAGCTTAAGCCATGGCATGAATACATAAAAATGGCTCCCGCAATTGAAGTTGAAAAGAATCGACTTCAAACGCGGGAGCTGCTTCATAATCTCATGCATGTTTTATAAGTCAGGTACCGCAAAAGGTCCGGTAAGGTTTTGTTGACACAGGCAGTGCGGCGTATTCAGCTTGTTCCTCGCAGTGTGCATAAGGACTTGCAAGAACATCCAGCAGCCGTTCCATCACGCTGTAGTCCCCTTGCTCCACTGCCGCTTCCAATGCCTCTTCCACCCGGTGGTTCCGTGGGATCACCGCAGGATTGCTGTTCTGCATCAACTGATTCGAAGATTCTTTCGACTCCTTCTGCCTGCCCAGTCTCGCCTGCCAGAGCTCTTGCCACTGAGCGAATTCCGGTGTCCCGGAAAGGACCGTATCCTCCACTTTACCAAAGGTCAAAGCACGGAAGGTATTGGTATAGTCGGCACCATGCTTCTTCATCATACCGAGGATGCCGTTAATAAGGGATTCATCCTGATTCTCTTCGTTGAATATCCCCAACTTCGCCCTCATTCCCGCTAACCAATTAGAATGATACAGATCGTTAAAAACGGAAATCTTATCTTGGGCAAGTGTAACGGCCTGATCCTGGTCATCATGCAAAAGCGGCAATAGGGATTCAGCGAATCGCGCAAGATTCCATCCTCCGATAACCGGCTGGTTACCATAGGCATAGCGGCCTTGTCTATCAATTGAACTGAATACCGTTGCAGGGTCATAGGCATCCATGAAGGCGCAAGGGCCATAATCGATGGTTTCCCCGCTAATCGTCATGTTGTCGGTGTTCATCACCCCATGAATGAAGCCAACCAGCTGCCATTGGGCAATGAGCTCAGCCTGACGCTTGACCACTTCCTGCAGCAGCGAGAGATAACGGCCTTCATCGGCTTCAATGTCTGGAAAATGACGCTTAATTGCATAATCGGCAAGTGTCCGGAGTTCCTCGATCGTGCCCCATTTTGCAGCGAATTGAAAGGTTCCGACACGAAGATGACTCGAAGCCACACGGGTCATGATGGCACCAGGCAGCCCGGTTTCACGGATTACCGTTTCTCCGGTCGTCACCACTGCCAGACTGCGGGTGGTAGGAATGCCGAGCCCGTGCATCGCCTCGCTGATGATGTATTCGCGCAGCATCGGTCCAAGTGCAGCCCGGCCATCGCCCCCGCGGGAGTATGGCGTTCTTCCTGGACCCTTCAGCTGGATATCGACCCTCCCGCCGTCTGGCAACACCTGCTCGCCAAGCAATATCGCCCGGCCGTCACCTAACATGTTAAAATGACCGAATTGATGCCCCGCGTAAGCTTGGGCAAGAGGTGAAGCACCTTCGGGGATTTCGTTTCCGGCAAACACCGCCACGCCATCTTCGCTTTGCAGCGACTTAACGTCCAAACCAAGAGATCCAGCCAAACGTTCATTGAGAATGATCAACCCCGGTGAACGTACAGGAGTCGGGTCCGTGCTCGTGAAGAACTTTTCCGGAAGACGTGCATAGCTATTGTCTAAATTCCATCCAGTTTCATTAGTCATGGTTTCTCCTATTCTAATTGTGACTTTTGTATAAAAAGTTCTTTCTCTCATGATTCAGTTAATACACGCGATAAAACTTAGTTGCGGTCCATATTAATGTCTACTTCTGCCAATTAATTATACCGTTTCTGCATTAAAATGGCTCTTTTAAAGTAGCGTTTAATCCATGATAACTCCCAGGTTTTAAAATAAAGCGATTGTCTAAAGCGCCAATACCCTCATCGGTCCCTTAGAATGAAAAAGAGCAGGTACTTTATTATAGGTCAACGAAAATGAAAAAAACTTTTGTTTCATAATTGGCAACTAAGCTATTAAGTGTAGATCTGAAATAAAGTCACGATGTTTTCAAAGTAGTTGCGACGTTTCACCCCCTTGGATGTTTATTTAGGTTGATTGAAAATAGAGTTGTTCCGTTAAAGGGCCGGATTGTGGAGGATTGGAAGAAGGAAAGCCATGTATAATTAGAGATGTAAGTTTATGCTTTTTATGTAATAATTATTTTGTAGAAATGTAAAGTCACAATTCATACATAGTGAGGGTGGGAATCATAATGGCAACGGGAACGCATACTGTAGTAGTACCAGTAGATGTACAAGCAGTTTGGGATTATGTCAGTGATCTCGAAAAATGGGCAACGACAGTACCAGCCTATAAAGAACATGAAATCATAAATGACAAGCAATCTATTTGGACATTTGAAGGTAGTGTAAAAGGTATCAAAAAAACAATACAAGCGCAGGTAGATATTACCGAATGGAATGAACCTTCAAATATTAAGTTTGAACTAAAAGGTTTATCAGATAATTTTACAGGAAGCGGTCACTTTACTGCAGAAGATGTTAATGGTAAAACAATAATGACTTGTACGGTGGAAATCCATGCAGGCGGATTATCTGGTGCGGTGTTAACACCAATTATTAAATGGGCTGTTCCAAAAGTAGCATCTCGTTTAACCGAATCTATCGCACGTAAAATTGCAGTATTCTCATAGTTTTCAAAGATTGAAAACCAAATCATTTTGGAGATACCTTCTCTGAAGTATAGATGGTAACATTCTGAAGTGACAATGTAATGATATAGAGTTCTACTAGAAATTTTATAATTAGCGGAAAGGGGGCTGTCCAAAAAAGGATGGCCTCTTTTTTTCAATATTCCAGATCGGGCGCTCTAATGGCATAAGGATCACAAAATTATCGAACCTGTTTAAAAATCTCATACTTATCTATAAAGAGTAACTCCCATCCCGAACCTGATTTTAAAGAAGACTTGGTTATTCTTCATGTTTTTTTACTTTTTTATATAAATAAAACCCTCATTGGATTAAAGAAATTAACACTCCTGCCGAATAACTGCCTAAACGAGACTCCGCAGACGCTTGCTTTGATGCGGCTTGGCAGACAGTCGGCGTAAAGGGAGCGGATTTCTGAAATCAACTGGAACGTTTTTCAAAGAAAAAAACTGTAGGCAAACTCGCTTTCTTCGAATTTGTCTACAGTCTGAAGCCTGCCGTTGATTCGGCAGGCTTTTTTTATTCATCTATGATTTTCCCAAACAGGTGAACAGAAACTTGCTAATCGTGTGGAGGATTCATGTTTTCAGCATGCCTCCCCCACCTTTTTCTGTCTTTTCCTTCCCTTTTCGTCTCCCACATCCCACTTCCAATACAGGATATGCTTAATTCAGTAAAGTCAGGCTGATAAAGGCAATGCCAAATATACAGTACAGAATGAGGGTAAAGGGCTGGGGAAAAATAATATATACGATCATACTAATGATCATCAGCAGGATGCTGAAGGCATTTATCCTATCTCTCCACATACTCACCTTTGGTCAACTCCTTTTCCACAAGCGTAAGGTACATTTTCATCGCAAACTTCTTCCGGTGCTGCCTGGTCGGCCTTTGAGGAAGCATTCCTCCCACAGTCAAGGCGAACATCAGCAAAAATAGTGTTTCTTCTTCATCCTTCATCCCACTTTGTTATAATGGCTGTGTGCCTAATTTATATTTTTTCATTTTTCGTTAGTAAGTAAGCGACTGATAATTTATAATTATAAAATTGAACCCGCTAAACAGCCATGTAGCCAAAATGATAAATCCATAAAAATAATTTAAATATTCAGACTTTTTAAGGGGTATGAAGTGAATGATCTATAAAACTTTCAAGGTTGTATTAAGGGCCTTGCACAAAGGCCAAACCGAGGAATTCGCTTATGTTTTTGAAGGGAAAAGCTTGCTGATCGGCCGTGCAAGCCAGCACTCCAAAGCTGATTTTGCGCTTTACAATGACTTCGTTTCCAGGGAACATTGCCGGATTTATATGGAGGAAGGGCAGCTCCTCATTGAGGATTTGGCAAGCAAACACGGTACCTCCGTGAACCAGATGCCGCTCGTACCGGGCCATCCCTGTCACATTGAACCGGGGGATTCGATCACTTTGGTTAATGGATTGATTGAATTCATGATCTCCATCGACAACGATCTAACAAGGGATTTCACGCCGGTGAACCCCGAGCTCCTGCAAACCGTCGCTATCAATGAGCACCTTCAGACCGTGATCATCAATGAAGAAGCACCCATTAAAATGCCGACAAAGGAATTCAATTGCTTTAAACTGCTTTATGAAAATTTGGACAACCTTATTTCAAAGGAAGAAATAGTCCAGCAAGTATGGCCAGAGAGAGTCGGAGATCCCGAGCAAATTGTGACGGCAGAGGAAATTGCTTCACTTCTATACCGGGTACGGAAACGGATAAATCGGCACTTTGCAATAAAAGCCGTCATTCAAAAAGGATATTATATGGAATCCATCCATACATTCAATCTATCGGACTTATAATGACAATCATTCGAAGATATGAAAAAAAGCATTGCTGATAACAATGCTTTTTTTCATGCTTATAACGGAGCTGGCAATCAGGTATCCACCCAGCCCGTCTTAATGCCTTTTATTTCCTTGGTAAGTCGAGATTGGTGAATTCATCTACTGGAACGATGTCTTCTTCCATATCCATCACCTTCAGCACAACCCGGTCTCCTACATTCGTTAATACAATATCAGATAACGCATTGACACCAGGGTCCACCGAGAACCTCTTGGCATTGCCTTCGACGATTAAATGGAATACGTATCCATTTGGGAGATTGGCATCATTGATCCTCATTACCTTCCCCTTTATTTCTTTCATTTCAAATCCTTTTTGAGGCGTCACACCGCTTACTTTCCCTAAAGAGGCAATCAGTTTTTTATAATTGCGGAAAGCTTCGTCTTTGGTTTTCCCAAAGACCACTTGGGGATTATCACTATTGGCGTAAACGATCGCCACACCTTGGAACTTGCTGCCCTTTGTAACCGGAATCACATATGTGGGAGCACCGTAAATCGTGTAGAAAATTCCATTAGTGGCTTTCCAGCCTGGATATTTGGACAAAAACTCACTCGCATTGGCGTTGGATTTTGCTTCCTTTCCAGTCAGAACGGACGTGACGCCTTTATAGTACGTCATTTCACCGGTTTTGGCATTGAAAACACCATAACCTACAAGGGTTTTGGAGTTGCCTTTTGATTTAGCCCGGGTAAAGTCCACTACATAAATCAATTCGCCTTTTTCGTTAAACGTTACTTGCATATTATCCTCATTAGGAATCAGCACATCTTTCTTCGGCCCAATCAGGGACTGGTTTTTCCACCCGTGAACATATTTTCCCCAGTAAGTCCAATATTCCAGGGCTGTATCCAATGTGAATGTCCGATCTACCCATTTAGGTTCTTTTCCTTTTGAATAGTATTTCGTGTCCCCCGTTTCCGGATTCACCAATACTACCCCGTCCACTACGGGACCGCTGCGGTATTTCAAATAATGTCCGACTGAAGCTACGAAGAAGGGCTCTCCATCTTCATTCGGTTCCAAATATGAATCATGGATGATTTTATTCGGATATGCCTTGCGGATGGTCCTTTCCAAATCATGATCAAGGTACTGTGATGGTGCATACAGCATCTTCCCTTTGACAGTACTTGCCCCTTTATCCGTCGATACGGCGGAAATCAAATTATAACCTGGCGTGTATTCCGCTTTCCCGGCTTTTAAAAACCCGTCCATTTCAATGGGGGACGTATAAGCCAATTCATCATTGATATTGGTCAGCCGGTATTCGCCTTCAGTGAAAAATGATGCATTTTCTATTTTATTAATCGCTGCATCGCCTTTTGCGTCAGCCATTTTCACTGTAACGAGCGGCATGGTCTTAATATCTTGAACTTCTTCCAGCTCTTTTTTCTTATCGACCTTCGCCAATCCATGCAGATCTGCAGCAAAAGTGAGCGGGTAAAATAGCATGATGACCCATGCGGCAATCAACAAGACACCCATCAAACTGTTGAAATGTACGTTCCAAGGTGTTCTTGGCTGCTTTGCCGCTTCATTTCCCCTCCGATTCCGTCGGGTACTTGAAGATTCACTGGCACTATACATATACATTCTTGAATCGATGATGAGAATGAGCCCTAGAATAATGGAAAAACTCGAAAAGAATGCAGCGGCAGTAAGATCCAGCAGCATGATATCGATGGCGAAAAACAATACGGCAGCAGAAACTAAAAGTCGCAGCACTTGTTCAATGAAAAAAGGTATATCTTTTTTGGTGATTGCGTTTGTCCATCTCTGCGGAATCAAGGAAAGTCCCAATATGGCAAATGGTATTTTCATTAAAATTCCTTTCAAGATGAAAACGATCAGTGAAATTATCATGGTTTGAAATATCTCTCCTTGTCATGTATGTTCCCATTTACCCATTTTATCACTTTCGTGCAACTAATTTACTATTTTTTAAATATATCGAAATAAACTCAAAAGCCTTCCAATCCTACTTACTCCAATGATGCTACTTTTATCGATTTAATGTTTATATAGACTCTAGAAAAGGATGGATGACAAAGGGGACGAAGCCTATGATTTATGAAGAAACTTACCAATACCTATTAAGGAATGTATCTTCCACTGAATTCGATACGTGTTTGTACGCCTTGCTCCACAGTGATTGGGACGGGGTCATTCAGAGCCCGCTTCATATGATGGCCCGGGGAGTCGGAACGACAGAAAAGTACTTAAGGCAGATCATCAATAAATTCACCGCACCACAAGGTTCACTAAAAAAAGTGTTTGTGCCTGTTCATCAAGGAGAAGATGTTTTATACAAATTTAACCTTGGTCCTGCAAGTAATCTTGGCTATAACAGGAAGACGGACCGTTATTGCAAGAAATACCGTTTCTTTTATAGCGATGCTTTCAAAACCTTGACGATTCATGGAAAACGGCTGCTGCTTATGGGTGCCTTCCGAATGTCTGTTTTGAAGTCTGAAGAAGTACTATTCGAATATCATGAAATCGTCCCTGATTCCAGCTCGCTATTCACAAGGCAGCGCTTATTGGATGCAGTCGATGCAATCCATGACGCTTTAGGCCATATCGTGACGATTTCTTTTGCGAGCAGGGCTTTTTCAAAGAAAGAAGTTCTGGTATTCACCTTTTCCGAAGGCATCTTGGAGCAGTATAAGGAAAATAGGGCGGAACGGACTTTGTTGCGGAGAACGATTTTTAACTCTGGCTACCTTGGGCATATCAATGATTCTGTATGCAGGGAATTGGAACGTGTCGGCAAATATATTTTCCGTTCATTTCTGCAAGAAGCGACAAACATCTCCAATGATATCCAAAAAGAACTGCATAAGTTAGCACGTTTCGTCTATTCCCATTCTCTTAAGAAATTTGGCCAGGCGCTTCCTGCCAATAAGCAGTTGCTTCTTGCTCCAAAACAAGCCTCTGCTTATTTAAGCAAGATCATGTACAATGAAGCATTGGAACAGATGGTCAAGTATGCCCACCAGGCAGAATCCATCAAAAGCCTGCTTGAACGCGACCATTTTCATAGAAACATCTCCGAGAAAGCTTTCCGCCGGGAAGTGAATGAATTGGAAATGGCAAAACATATCGAGCCCATTCTCCATAAGTACCATCAAGCGGACTACATCCGCCATGTGCTGAACGACTGGTGCGAAACATGGCTCATTTCCCGTGTAAAGACAGTGACCGAAGAATTCCGGGCAGAAGGAAAAAGGAAAAGTACCGATGATAAACAGATCGCGGCCGAATATATGGAGCGCATTAGAAACGATACATATGGCCAGTTGGACAGGCTGTTGACCGTGCTTCTTAAATACGGCAATCATGCAGTGGCCCCGGCTGTCCGGAACTTCCCTCTCACAAAGAAAAAGGAAACCCTCCAATCCTATTTCGCTATCCAGAAGGAACGTCTCGATGTTCTCTCCATTTCCTCTTAAAATCACACGGTTTAAGCCTTTTAATATGTTTTCCAAGAGAGCGGATCCGTTCTCTTTTTTTTGCTTGTAACAAATGCCGACTGTGAATTGCAGAATGACGATTGTGGTTTGGTGATTGGTGCACTGTGGATTTCTCCTCTGAATTCGTGTGTTGCATATGGATCTTGTGGATAAGGGAACTTGGGCAGTAAGTTGTTTGAACGGCAGGCCATAACACCTGAAAGGGCAAGGGCATTTATTATGGGGTTATTCCAAGGGTCTAAGAATGGGTTTATATAAAGGAACTGAAAAAGGTTTTGATCATCAGTATGAATAAGGTGTTGAATCTCGGCAGACCACAAAAAGAAACGGGCCCCATTTAGAATGGAAAGCCCTCAATGAATTGTTATGGTATTAATAATATTTTCCCCGAACTTTTCCGGCTTTCAAGGAGTCTATGTGCATCGGCCCCATTTTCCAACGAAAAAAGAGCCGGTTCTTTGATGAGGATTTCCCCTGACAGAATCCATTGGAACAGCTCTGCTGTTCTTCTTGTCCGTTCTTCATGGGTAGTCAGGACGTTCCAAAGGTCACCACCTATTAATGCCTTGGATGTATCCATTAACATCCTTGGATCGATTTTCTCCGGATCACCGCCTGCCATCCCAAAAAATACGACAGTTCCTCCAGTCTTGGTCGCACTGAAACTATCCATCAAGGTTTGGCCCACTGATTCATAAACGATATCAACGCCTTTACCGCCGGTTACATCCTTAATGGAAGCCACCCAGTCTGATCCGTAAAGGAAAACATGATCCGCACCCATTTGTTTGGCAACAGCCGCTTTATCATTGGATGAGGTCAAGCCAATGACCTGACCGCCCTTCATCCTGATCATCTGTATCAGTAATTGACCGACTCCACCTGCAGCCGCATGGACCAGAGTGGTTTCCCCTTCTTTAACTGGATGGCTGTCATGCGTTAAATATTGTGCAGTCAATCCTTGAAGTAAAACGGAAGCGGCCGTTTCAAAGGAAATCCCATCAGGCAGCGGTAACAGTTTATCAGCAGGAACTGAAACCAGCTCCGCATTGGCATGGGGAACATCAGCGAACCCGACACGATCCCCTGCTTTCACATGATGGACATCTTCCCCGACATATTCGATGACCCCTGCCCCTTCATACCCTAGAATGAATGGGGGATCACCCACCAAATGATAATTCCCTTTCCTTCTATATACATCAGCAAAATTTAATCCGATTGCTTTCATTCGGACGATCACGGCTGATTTTGAATGTTCAGGTCCTGCAATTTCCCTTACAGACAGAACTTCCGGACCGCCGAATTCATCAAAGACAAGTGCTTTCATCATCCTAACTCCCTTCAATGCTTCTTCATTCTTTAAGATATAGGATGGACCCTTTGATGGCAAGAAACACAAATAACCGCCCTGCCCATTAAAGGCAGGAGCGGTCACTAAGTTTATTCAATCAGTATTGGAACCAGGACCGTTCTTTCGTTTATTCGCAGAATATTCCTTACCATGTGCTTCATGTTCTGCAATGATATCCGCTTTCGGTATATGGTTATTCTTTTTTGGTGAAGCGATGCGGTTGCGATGTTTTTTTCCCATGATCTATCTCCCCTTCATCCAATGTTTTATGTTGAACTAATGTTAGCTTGTCCGATTACCACCGAAAATACCGGCAAAATAAGCACTTCATAATAAAGGAAAAACCTTTGTGGAGACATAATAGATAGAAAAACTGATTTATGGGGAGGGGAAAAAATGTTTCCTGTATTGAACACGGAAAGGTTACGCTTACGGGAAATTCGTGAAAGTGATGCCGCCTACGGTTTCAACGACCTTGATTTAACTCGCATCGGCCGGTGTCATCAAGTGAGCTCTTGCTGAAGTGAAACCCACTTCTTTGGAAGGTTGCACTGATTCGCGACACTCCTTCCTATAATTGGCTAGATGAGACCCGCTAGATGCTTTATTTGCTGAGGCTTGGCATTCAGTCGGCGGAAAGGGAGCGGATTTCCGGAACCAAGAATCGGGTCTGCTCGGAGCACCCGTTCCTCATTCCATTTACTTATTTGAACAAGATAAAACGGCAAATAAACTTCCTTTATATTCCAAATTACCCACGAAAAAAAGTCACCAAAAATTGGCGACTCCAACTTCAAGATTTAGGTGGCTACAAGATAGTCCTTCAAGGCCTGCTGCAGCGTACCCTTTGTTTCTGCCTTATTATCAAGCTGAATCCCTGATCGGATCATTTTCGTAACAACCTCAGGGCGTAATCCAGTCACCACAGCTTTACAACCCATCATTGCCGTTCCATCGAGGATTTTCATCAAGTCATTGATCATTTCAACTTCCATTTCGATGATACCGGACAAATCCAAGATCAAGGTCTGTATCCGCAGTTTACCTATCTCCATCAATACTTTTTCTTCGATTATCTGTATTCGTGAATAATCGATTGTCCCAATTAACGGAAGGACACAGGTGGTGGAAGTGACGGGAATGATCGGGACTGATAGATTTTCCACCAAGTTTTGCTGAGCGAGAATCAATTTGTCTTTATAATCGGAGTAACTGACGAAAAAAGATTTAAGAAATACATCAACCTTTTCATTCACTATTTTCTCTAAATCAAAAAAGACCTTGGAATCCTCCATAAACGCTTTCTTTTCTTGTTCGAACTTATAAAGAAAGGTCCAAAGCGTTCTGCGGAGTGCCTGAATCCATTCCAGCTTGAATGAAAGCGTCAAGGAGTGGGTTGCCCACGTAACCCCCTCTTGTTCGGCAAAGGCAACCAAATCCGTTTCATTCTGTTCCACTATATAACTGACGAGCTTATGCGCATTATTTAAAAGGTCGACATTTCCAATAAGAAGGATTTCTTCGATTTTATCCCTGACATTGACCGCTGCTGATAAAAGATATTCTTCAAACTCACTTTTATTCTGCAAAAGGAATTCCATTATTTTATCTTCATCGTAAACAAAACTCACTCTTCTCCACTCCCTTTTTGAACATCCAACTGTGATTTTTGTTACTAATTACTTTCTATATTGGTGGAGTTTTTTCCTGCTATTTGCTCATATATTAAAGAGCTGGAAAGTAAATAGGTTGAATCCGGTTAGATCTCCTCTCCTGGAAAAACATTTTTCGATGCGGAAGAAAAGATCAGATGGGTGGACGATTTCCCATATTTAATGGCTTCATCGACGAAGTCTTCCAGCGTTTCCATGGAGTATGTACTAATTTTAATAAGATAACTGTATTGACCGGCTAACCGATGGCATTCCAGAACTTCCGGATGGCTCAAGCTAAATTGATAAAAGTCCTTGCATCTATCCGTTTCGAATAATATGAATGCCGTAATGCTCCTATCAAGTTTTTCAAGTGATATTTCCGTTTTATATCCCTTTATCACTCCGCTTTCCTCTAATTTATTGACACGTTCTTTCGTTGCTGGAGCCGTTAAGGAAACTTCATGTGCCAGTTCTTTCATGGACATGCGCCCATTATTCTCCAGCAAGGAAAGTATTTTTTTATCCGTTCGATCCAATTCGATCGCCCCCACTTTTTATTATTAATAGAATCCTTTCAAATACATTATAAAATAAAAAGAAATGAGTTGAATACGTAATTAATTGCATGTATTAGGGGATTTGCTTTTTATATAATTAATTCAAATATAAATAAGGGGGATGCTGTCATGAAAAAAGTATTGATGCTGCTATCCAATGGATTCGAAGCGGTTGAAGCAAGTGTGTTTACAGATGTATTGGGTTGGAATAAATTAGAGGGTGATGGAACCACTGACTTGGTTACTGTGGGACTTCACGAACAATTGAAATGCACATGGAATTTCATCGTGCAGCCCGAACTGACCCTCGATAAAGTGAACATTGATGACTTCGATGCTTTGGCCATTCCAGGAGGTTTTGAAGAAGCCGGTTTCTATGAGGATGCCTATGATCAGAGGTTTCTTGATGTGATCAAGCATTTTCATAATAGGAACAAAATCATAGCAACCATTTGTGTAGGTTCTCTTCCACTAGGAAAAAGCGGGATCTTGAATGGAAGAAAGGCCACAACATACAACCATCCAACCAGTAAGAGACAAGGGCAGCTAAAAGAGTTTGGTGCGGTTGTCGTGAACGAACCGATTGTCGTCACGGACAATATCATTACATCCTACAATCCATCCACAGCTTTCGATGTTGCCTTTACGCTCTTGGAAATGCTCACTTCAAAAGATAATTGTGAACATGTGAAGGAATTGATGGGTTTCCATTAAGAATGTCTTCGAAACCTACACGATCTGATGTTATTTGGATGTTGAATTCCACTCCAGGCATTCGCTTATCCAGAGGCGGTCTTGCTTGCGCCTCCCGGGGTCTCCCCTAGACGAGCTTTTCTAAGCAGGAGTCTCGTACCTTCCGTGTTTTCAACTAAAAAAACTGTAGACAAAACTCACTTTTCTTCGAGTTTGTCTACAGTCTGGGGTTCCGAGTGAATTCGGAACCTGTTTTACGTTATTTCCAATAAGCCCATGAACGGGTTTTCATGGATTCACGGAACTGTTTTGTTGATTCTGGCAGGGCTTTATTCTTTGCATAATCGATGATGACACCATACTGGCGAATGACATCGAGACTATCCAGCTGCCACTGCCATTTACGAATTTAGCTTCCACGCTTTCTATGTTTTCCTCAAGCCATTGTTTCCGGTTGTTCCTGTTATTTTAAGTATGCTTACACAACAATATTATTTATCAGGTGTTTCCGATGTGCCTTCCTCGCTGTTTTTGAGGTAAACTTCAGAAATTCCATTCATACCTTCCATTAGCTGCGCTTTAGTATATTCCATACTGCCAACCAGTTTATGAAGCTTCTTATCATTGTTCTCTTCTGTAAGTTTTGATTCTGAATCAGTCACATTTTTCACCTCCATCATTTAGGGTGGCAAATCAAGATGGAAATATGTATGACAGGCGTCGATGGTAGACACCCTCTTAAAGTCCACTTTAGGTAAAAACAGGTAACTTTCATTAAAATCCGTATTTCTAATAAGCAGGAAAAGATTATTTTATGAATCTTTTTTAAAAAATCAGCTGTTTTCAAGCCACTAAAGGGATATACTATAGTTTAGCTTTTATTACATTTTTGTTAGTATTTTTTCTTGTCACACATTGTGTAATATTTTACAAGTTTTTCTAATTACATCAACAAAATGCTTATTGCAAAGGAGAATTGGATATGTCAGAAACGATTACCCAATCACAAACTGAACAACTTAATGCCCGCCAAAAACAATTAGATGTACTGGACCAGTTATTAAAGCCTGAGGTTCAGGAATCATTGAACACTTTAGTCGAGCAGTTACCAAAACTAACTGAGTTAGTGAATATTTTAACAAAGTCTTATGATTTCGCTCAATCGGTTGCGACTGATGATGTGTTGAAAAATGATACGGTCAGCGCCATTTCGGAGATCGCGACACCTGTAGTCCATTCAGTGAAAGGGCTTGCCGCTAATGCCATCGAAGCTAAGGATCGTGCTGAAGTGAATAATGATGTGATCGGTCTTTTTGGTCTGTTAAGGATGATGAAAGATCCGCAAGCACAAAAGCTTTTCCGTTTCGCCCAGGCTTTTCTTGAAGTCTCTGCAGAACGTAAAAACCAAAAATAATTTGATAACTTTCAATCAGTAAGGACGGGGGATTAACTATGTCAAAACAAATCGTCATCTTAGGTGCAGGTT
>NZ_JBIWES010000006.1:0-302712 GCF_044762665.1 Peribacillus sp. NPDC096622
AGCGAAGAGGTCACACCCGTTCCCATTCCGAACACGGCAGTTAAGCTCTTCAGCGCCGATGGTAGTTGGGGGTTTCCCCCTGTGAGAGTAGGACGCCGCCAAGCCATTTAAAAAGATCAGCCATCCGGCTGGTCTTTTTTTGCATTGCGATATTTTCAGCTTCAGGGAGGAGTGACGTAAATTAACATCTAAATCGGCCTGTAGGTTAATTTATTTCCAACAGCTTTCTTATATAATCGGTCTAACTTGAATTGAAATAATTCATGGGAGTAAGATACGAATATGTACCGATCATGAAGCAGGGGTTAATATCATGAAACAGGCTCTAGTAATTCAGGAGGGGGAGAAGGATAGGATATTGAAGGGGATGCATAGTTTATGAGTGTGGTGCTTTTACGGAAGGCAGGGATATCATATTCTGAGGCATTACGGACCTTCCATTATAAAGTAATCGATTTTATTCAAATGTATTCTTGTCTTTACTTGTGCTTTTCATTATACTAGGAAGAATTTATTATTGATAATATGCAAGGACAAAATAGAACTATGAAGGGATCGGTATTGTGAGTAAAAAGAGTAAGGAAAAGTTTGAAGTTATCGAGGGCGAGACGATTGATGCATGTTTAGATCGAATTAAAGCGGCAGGTTACTTTCCTGTAAGGCGAACGGAAGAGCCTATCTTTGCCGAGAGAATCGAGAATGGCAAAGTCCATTATGTGCCAGTTGATCGAAAAATTGTATTCGAAGCAAAATTAATTGAGTAAAACACGAACGATTAATTAATATCATGTAAAAATATTCGATTTTAACTTGACATTAAAATGTCCGGAAGGTAAGATGAAGTTACATTAATACATCTCATATAATCATGGGGATATGGCCCAAAAGTTTCTACCTGATGACCGTAAATCATCGGACTATGAGAAAAGCATCTGACTATTTCGGAAATTAGCCAAGTCTTTTTGTACTTTTTGCAAAAGGGCTTTCTTTTCCGGACAGGTTGCTTTCTCGATGAGGAAGCAACCTGTCCGGTTTTTTAATTTACATGTTTAAAGATAAATGATAAGCGTCCGTCTGCATACTCGGGACGCCATAATATGAGTGTTGGAGGGAAAGATGATATGAAACCGCAAGTTGGGGTTATTATGGGAAGTGTCTCGGATTGGGAAACGATGAAATACGCTTGTGAATCATTGGAACAGCTTGAGATTCCCTATGAAAAAAGAGTCGTTTCCGCCCACCGGACGCCGGATTTACTATTTGAATATGCAGAGAGTGCAAAAGATAGAGATATTAAAGTGATTATTGCCGGTGCAGGCGGGGCTGCACATCTTCCAGGTATGACCGCCGCTAAAACGATTGTCCCTGTTATTGGCGTGCCAATACAGTCGAAGGCATTAAATGGGATGGATTCGTTATTATCGATTGTTCAAATGCCTGGTGGCGTACCGGTTGCAACGGTTGCGATCGGAAAAGCCGGCGCAGTCAATGCCGGTTTGTTGGCGGCGCAAATATTAGCGGCTTTTGATTCTGACATTGCTGATAGGTTAGAGGCCTTACGAGACGAAACCAGAGAAAAGGTGTTACAGAGCAGTGAACAACTTAAATAATACAATCATTTTACCGGGACAGACCATTGGAATTATCGGCGGTGGGCAATTGGGCAGGATGATGGCCTTGTCGGCTAAGGCATCGGGCTTTAAGATAGCGGTCCTTGAGCCGACTGCAGAAGGTCCATGTGCTCAAGTGGCGGATATTGAAATCACTGGTGCTTATGATGATATCGAAGCATTGAAAAGGTTAGCTGACGTCAGTGATGTCATAACATACGAGTTTGAAAATATCAGCTCACAAGCCTTGGATTGGTTAAAGCAACATGCATTTCTTCCACAGGGCTCAGAATTATTAAAGCTGACACAGGATAGATTGACTGAAAAAAAAGCCATATCTGATGCAGGGGCTTCCGTTGCTCCATATCAGGAAATACAGGATATTTCAGAAATTTACCTTCATATAGAGAAATTAGGGTACCCTAGTGTGTTAAAAACGACGCGGGGCGGTTATGATGGAAAAGGGCAGTTGGTCATTAAGGAAGAAGCCGATATCAAAAAGGCTGAATCCCTGCTCAAAACAGGTGTATGTGTGCTGGAAGCCTGGATTCCTTTCGTAAAAGAAATATCCATCATCGTGACGCGTAAGGCGGATGGCGAGACAAGTCATTTTCCGATTGCGGAAAACATTCATATTGAAAACATTCTTCATAAAAGCATTGTTCCAGCCCGTATTAGTCAACAAGCTGAACGGAAAGCTATTAATGAAGCTTTGCAGCTTGCAGAGAAACTTGATTTGGTGGGGACATTGGCAGTCGAGATGTTTTTAACCGCTCAGGATGATATCATCATTAATGAATTAGCGCCAAGACCTCATAACTCAGGCCATTATACAATGGAGGCATGTGAGACTTCACAGTTTGAACAGCATATAAGGGCTGTCTGCAATTGGCCTCTCGGAAATACCGCGTTATTGAAGCCTGTTGTAATGATAAACATCCTTGGTGAGCATATCGGGCCCTTAATGGATGAAATTCCGACGCTTTCAGATTGGAAGGTTCACCTTTACGGTAAGAAAGAAGCCAAGCTTAAGCGGAAAATGGGTCATGTGAATATTTTACGTCCAACGATTGAGGAAGCTCTTTTGGAAAGTGATCGAAGCAAAATATGGAATCAACAGGTTGAAACGGAGGAAGTAAAATGATTGAACGTTATACCCGCCCAGAAATGGGAAACATTTGGACAGAAAAGAACCGCTTTAATGCGTGGTTGGAAGTTGAAATCTTAGCTTGTGAAGCATGGTCTGAACTAGGTGTCATTCCAAAAGAAGATGTGAAGCTTCTTCGCGAAAATGCTACATTCGATGTGGACCGTATCAATGAAATCGAAAAAGATACACGCCACGATGTTGTTGCTTTTACACGTGCGGTTTCTGAAACATTGGGTGAAGAACGGAAATGGGTCCATTACGGACTGACTTCTACTGATGTGGTGGATACAGCTCTTTCATATGTGATAAAGCAAGCGAATGAGATCCTTGCCAAGGATTTAAATAATTTCGTGGAGATCCTGAAAAATAAAGCGAAAGAACATAAATACACGGTTCAAATGGGACGTACACATGGAGTTCATGCTGAACCGACCACTTTTGGGTTGAAACTGGCTCTTTGGTATCAAGAAATGAAACGCAACGTAGAACGTTTTGAAGAAGCTAGAAAGAACATAGAGGTTGGGAAAATCTCTGGAGCTGTCGGAACCTACGCAAACATCGACCCGTTCGTTGAAAAATACGTTTGTGAAAAGCTTGGCCTTGAAGCAGCGCCAATTTCAACACAAACATTGCAACGCGATCGCCACGCACATTATATGAGCACATTGGCTTTAATTGCGACATCAATTGAAAAGTTCGCAGTGGAAATTCGCGGCTTGCAAAAAAGTGAAACACGCGAAGTGGAAGAATTCTTTGCAAAAGGGCAAAAAGGATCTTCGGCAATGCCTCATAAACGGAATCCAATCGGTTCTGAAAATATGACGGGTATGGCTCGTGTAATCCGCGGTTATATGATGACAGCATATGAGAATGTGCCATTATGGCATGAACGTGACATTTCGCATTCTTCTGCTGAGCGCATCATCTTGCCCGATGCAACGATCGCATTAAACTACATGCTGAACCGTTTCAGCAACATAGTGAAGAACTTGACCGTTTATCCAGAAAATATGAAACGCAATATGGACCGTACGCTGGGATTGATTTTCTCACAACGTGTGCTGCTCTCCCTTATCGATAAAGGACTTGTCCGTGAAGAAGCTTATGATACGGTTCAGCCGAAAGCGATGGAAGCATGGGAGCTTCAGGTTCCATTCAGAAGCCTGATCGAAAAGGATGATAAAATCACAAGCTTGCTTACGAAAGAAGAACTTGATGATTGTTTCGATCCTACACATCACCTGAAAAATGTTGATGTAATCTTTGATCGTTTAGGTTTATAAAAGTGAAGGCGGCAAACATGGCACCTCTAATGGTGATATGTTTGCCAAGCCTGATCAACGGCAGGAAGATTCATAATATTCACAATGTGGGGGTCTTGACAGATGGAAAAACGAGAATTGTTGTATGAAGGAAAAGCGAAACAGATTTTTGCAACGGACAACAGTGAAATAGTATGGGTGGAATACAAGGATTCCGCAACAGCGTTCAATGGTGGGAAGAAGTCAGAGATTGCTGGAAAAGGTAAGTTGAATAATCAAATTACTAGCTTACTATTTTCAAAGCTTGCCCAAGAGAATATCCCGTCCCATTTCATTGAAATGCTTTCCGACCGGGAGCAGCTAGTCAAAAGGGTATCCATCATTCCGCTTGAAGTCGTTGTCAGAAATACGGCTGCCGGCAGTTTTTCTAAAAGGACGGGCATTGAAGAAGGCCAGCCGCTCAAGAAAACGCTGATTGAGTTTTACTATAAAGACGACGAGCTCGGAGATCCTCTGTTAACGGAAGACCATATTGAAGAATTGGAACTTGCAAGCAAGGAAGATGTAGCGATTTTAAAAGAAAAGGCACAAGAAATCAGTATCGTCCTAACTTCCTTCTTTAAAGAGTTGGACATTAAATTAATTGATTTTAAATTAGAGTTCGGCAAAACCCCGAATGGAGACATTCTGCTGGCAGATGAAATTTCACCTGATACCTGCCGATTATGGGATATTAACACGAACGAAAAATTAGACAAAGATGTATTCCGCCGTGATTTAGGCAGTTTAACAGATGCTTACGAAAAAATACTAGCAAAGTTGGAGGGTACTCAACATGTATAAGGTTAAGGTATATATCACACTACGCGAAAGTGTACTAGATCCACAGGGAGCAGCAGTGCAACAATCACTTCATAGCTTGACATATAACGAAGTCAGTGATGTTCGAGTGGGGAAATACATTGAACTTACAATTAAGGATACGGATCGTGATTTAGATCAACTTGTGAAGGAAATGTGTGAAAAGCTATTGGCCAATACGGTAATTGAAGCTTACCGTTATGATGTTGAGGAGGTTATCACCCAATGAAATTTGCTGTCATAGTTTTCCCTGGCTCCAATTGTGATGTCGATATGTACCATGCGATAAAGGATGCACTGGGGGAAGAAGTGGAGTATGTTTGGCACTCTACAGACAATCTCGATCAGTATGATGGGATTCTCCTTCCTGGAGGTTTCTCTTATGGAGACTATTTACGCTCTGGAGCAATTGCACGATTTTCGAATGTAATGGCTGAAGTCGTAAAAGCGGCACAAGCAGGAAAGCCTGTCTTGGGTGTCTGCAATGGTTTTCAGATTTTACTAGAAGCAGGACTTTTACCTGGAGCGATGCGCCGTAATGAAGGCTTGAAATTCATTTGCCGCAATGTAGCATTGAAGGTTGAAAATAATCAATCGATGTTCACGACAGGATATGAATTAAATGAAACGATTACGATCCCGGTTGCCCATGGTGAAGGGAATTACTACTGCGATAATGAAACATTGGCTGAATTAAAACGAAATAACCGCATCTTGTTCACTTATGATGGTGAAAATCCAAACGGAAGCTTGGAACAAATAGCGGGAATTACAAATGAACAAGGAAATGTCCTCGGAATGATGCCTCATCCCGAACGTGCTGTTGATTCGCTGCTTGGCAGTAAAGACGGCTTAAAGATTTTTCAATCCATCGTAAAAAACTGGAGGGAATCACATGTTATTACAGCTTGAACCAAGTCCGGAAAAAATTAAATCGGATCGATTGTACGCAACTATGGGACTATCCGATGATGAATTTGCAATGGTGGAGAAAATCTTAGGCAGACTGCCGAATTATACGGAAACTGGATTGTTTTCAGTTATGTGGTCAGAGCATTGTTCCTACAAAAATTCAAAACCCATCTTAAGGAAGTTCCCGATTACAGGGGAGAAAGTGCTGCAAGGTCCTGGTGAAGGAGCAGGTATCGTTGATATCGGTGACGATCAGGCTGTCGTTTTTAAAATAGAAAGTCATAACCACCCTTCGGCAATAGAACCTTATCAAGGTGCTGCTACTGGTGTCGGCGGTATTATCCGTGATGTTTTCTCCATGGGTGCACGTCCGATCGCGATGTTGAACTCGCTTCGCTTCGGTGAGCTAGACAATGATCGCGTGAAATATTTATTTAAAGAAGTGGTTGCAGGGATTGCAGGATACGGGAATTGTATCGGAATTCCAACTGTCGGCGGAGAAATTCAATTTGATCCATCGTATGAAGGAAACCCTCTAGTCAATGCCATGTGTGTCGGTTTGATCGACCATAAGGACATTAAAAAAGGCCAAGCGCATGGAGTGGGCAACACAGTGATGTATGTGGGTGCCAAAACTGGACGTGATGGCATTCATGGAGCAACATTTGCATCTGAGGAGCTATCAGAGTCTTCTGAAGAAAAACGCCCTGCCGTACAAGTAGGCGATCCATTCATGGAGAAACTGCTATTGGAAGCATGCCTTGAATTGATTCAAAATGATGCCCTTGTTGGCATTCAGGATATGGGAGCAGCAGGTCTTACAAGCTCATCTGCCGAGATGGCGAGTAAAGCTGGCTCAGGAATAAAAATGAACCTTGATTTGGTACCGCAGCGTGAAACGGGAATGACAGCATATGAAATGATGCTTTCTGAATCACAAGAGCGGATGCTGATCGTTGTCACTAAGGGACGCGAGCAGGAAATCGTTGACTTGTTTACGAAATATGACCTAGAAGCGGTCGCTGTTGGAGAAGTAACGGATGATAAAAATCTAACTCTTTCCCATCAAGGTGAAATCGTTGCTGAGGTTCCTGTTGATGCACTGGCTGAAGAAGCTCCGATTTATCACAAGCCATCTGCAGAACCGCAATATTTCCGTGACTTCCAAAGCATGACGGCAGAAGTGCCGGTCATTGGAGATTATAAAGAAACATTGGTATCACTATTGAAGCAACCGACAATTTCGAGTAAGGAATGGGTCTACGACCAATATGATTATATGGTTCGCACGAATACAGTCGTTTCACCTGGATCGGATGCTGCAGTAGTGCGTGTACGGGGTACGAATAAGGCCCTTGCCATGACGACGGATTGCAACTCCCGCTTTATTTATTTAGATCCTGAAACAGGCGGCAAAATCGCAGTGGCTGAAGCTGCCCGTAACATCATTTGCTCGGGTGCTGAACCTTTAGCGATCACGGATTGCTTGAATTTTGGAAACCCAGAAAAACCTGAAATATTTTGGCAATTGGAAAAAGCGGCAGACGGTATGAGTGAAGCGTGCAGAAGCTTAAGTACTCCTGTAATTGGCGGAAATGTTTCCCTTTACAATGAAACGAATGGTGAAGCGATTTACCCGACACCTGTAGTTGGGATGGTTGGATTAGTCAGTGACCTTCAGCACATCACAACACAAACTTTTAAAAATGAATCCGATTTGATTTACGTGGTCGGCGAAGCGAAAGTTGAATTCGGAGGCAGTGAATTACAGAAAATGCTCGAGGGTAAAATCTTTGGACGCGCTCCAGAACTTGATTTGGCCGTTGAACAAAAACGTCAGCAGCAGATTCTAACTGCAATCCAAAAAGGACTTGTTGCATCTGCCCATGACCTTTCGGAAGGCGGTCTGGCAGTGGCTTTAGCTGAATCTTTATTCGGGGCTAGCAAACTTGGCGCAAAAGTGAATATATCCGGTGAACCGGTATCCGAATTATTCAGTGAAACGCAATCACGATTCCTACTGTCCATCAGTCCTGAAAACCAAACGGCATTTGAAGCACTTGTTGAAGATGCGATATGCATAGGCTCAGTAACGACAGATAATAAATTAGTCGTGGCAACAAGTGATAGTAAAGTATTGGAAGCGGACGTTGAAGATTTACAAACAGCTTGGAAGGGAGCCATACCATGCTTGCTGAAATAAGAAGCCTAAACGAAGAGTGTGGTGTTGTTGGAGTCTGGGGACACCCCGATGCTGCACAGCTTGCTTACTACGGTTTGCATAGCTTGCAACATCGTGGTCAAGAGGGAGCAGGCATCGTCGTGACGGATGGTGAGCAGATGTCCATCTCAAAGGGCGAAGGACTTGTCACAGAGATTTTCACTGCCGAAAAAATGCAGGCACTTTCCGGTACCGGAAAAGCGGCAATCGGCCATGTCCGTTATACAACGGCAGGCGGCGGCGGGTATCAAAATGTTCAGCCTTTCCTGTTCAATTCGCATACAGGAGGGCTGGCCCTTGCTCATAATGGGAATATCGTCAATGCCCATCAGTTAAAAGCACAGCTAGAAGGACAGGGAAGCATTTTTCAAACGACATCTGATACGGAAGTTCTGGCACATCTGATTAAACGCTCTGGCTACTCTGATGTAAGAGATTCCGTGAAGAACAGTTTAAGCATGCTGAAGGGAGCCTATGCCTTTGTCATCATGACCGAAAACCAAATGATCATGGCAAGAGATCCGCATGGCTTCCGCCCGCTTTCCTTGGGGAAAATAGGCGATGCCTATTTCGCTGCATCAGAAACATGTGCCCTTGACATTGTAGGAGCAGAATTCATCCGCGATATTGAGCCGGGTGAACTCGTTGTCATTAATGATGAGGGAATCACATCCGAGTACTTTTCGCTTTCCAGTCAACAGGCAATGTGCACGATGGAATACGTGTATTTTTCCCGTCCGGATAGCAACATTGATGGAATCAATGTTCATACGGCACGAAAAAACCTTGGTAAGCAAATGGCACTGGAAACTAAAATTGAAGCCGATGTAGTTACAGGTGTACCTGATTCCAGCATCTCGGCAGCGATTGGCTATGCTGAAGCTGCAGGCATTCCCTATGAAATGGGTTTAATAAAGAATCGTTATGTTGGACGGACATTCATTCAGCCATCACAAAGTTTGCGTGAACAAGGCGTGAAAATGAAACTATCACCTGTAAGAGGGGTAGTGGAAGGTAAGCGGGTCATAATGGTTGATGATTCAATCGTCCGTGGGACAACGAGCAGAAGGATTGTCCGCATGTTAAAAGATGCCGGGGCAAAAGAAGTGCATGTAGTTATCAGCTCACCACCGATCAAGAATCCATGTTTTTATGGCATAGACACGTCTAAAAAGGAAGAACTGATCGCGAGCTCTAAATCGGTGGAGGAAATAAGGGAAATCATCGGTGCTGATTCCTTAACTTTTTTAAGTGTCGAAGGTATGGTCGAAGCTATTGGACGACCGTTTCCTGGAGAAACGCGCGGTTCATGCCTAGCTTGTTTCACCGGAAATTATCCGACTGAAATTTTTGAATACGAACGAGAAAAAACAAAATGTTAATCAAGTCGGCAATGATGATTGATTTTCGGAGGAGGATTTCAAATGGCTAATGCATATAAACAGGCTGGTGTGGATATCGAGGCTGGTTATGAAGCGGTAAATCGAATGAAAAAACATGTAAAGCGCACATTTCGTCCAGAAGTAATGAATGGTCTGGGCGGTTTCGGCGGCATGTTTGATTTATCTTCCTTGAACCTTAAAGAACCTGTGCTCATTTCAGGTACGGATGGAGTGGGTACAAAACTTTTATTGGCGTTCATGATGGATAAACACGATACAATTGGAGTGGATTGTGTAGCTATGTGCGTCAATGATGTTGTCGTTCAAGGTGCTGCACCTTTATACTTTTTAGATTATATTGCCTGCGGTAAAGCAGATCCCGAAAGAATTGAAATGATCGTCAAAGGAATTGCAGATGGCTGTGAGCAGGCGGGCTGTGCTTTAATCGGCGGAGAAACGGCTGAAATGCCAGGCATGTACGAGACGGAAGAATACGATGTGGCAGGTTTTACTGTAGGTGCCGTTGAAAAATCACGTCTTATTACTGGTGAAGCAATCTCGGCTGGTGATGTCGTTATTGGACTCGCTTCAAGCGGCATCCACAGTAATGGGTATTCCCTTGTTCGTAAAATTCTTCTTGAAGACTCAGGCATGGGGCTTCATGACTTCGTGCCGGAATTGGATTGCAAGTTGGGAGAGGAATTATTAAAACCGACAAAAATCTATGTGAAGTCCGTTTTATCGACGTTGGAAAAATTTGAGGTTAATGGTCTTGCCCATATCACAGGTGGAGGATTCATCGAGAATATTCCGCGTATTCTTCCTGAAGGATGCGGTGTTGAAATCGAGCTTGGAAGCTGGGAAATTCCAACTATATTCTCATTCCTTGAAGAAAAAGGGAACCTTGTAAAAGAGGAAATGTTCAATATCTTCAATATGGGAATTGGAATGACGGCTGTCGTGAAAAAAGAAGTGGCATCCGATGTGCTAGCCCACCTGCGGTCTTGCGGTGAAGAAGCCTCAGTTATTGGAACGGTTGTGGATGGAAATGGAGTGTCGTTCAAATAATGAAACGCCTTGCTGTCTTTGCATCAGGTAACGGTAGTAATTTTCAATCAATTGCTGAAGCAATAAAAAGGGGGAAGTTGGAGGCGGAAATCTGTCTTGTCGTTTGCGATCGTGAAGATGCATATGTGCTTGAGAGGGCTAAGCTTGAGAATATTGATTCTTTCTCCTTTTCAGCGAAAAATTACTCCAACAAGACTGAGTATGAATCGGAAATCCTGGAAAAACTTCGCCAATATGAGATAGAATTTATCATTCTGGCTGGTTATATGCGTTTGATCGGACCGACATTATTACAAAAGTATTCACAGAGGATTGTGAATATCCACCCTTCACTTCTGCCTAGTTTTCCAGGCAAGGATGCAATTGGCCAGGCTTTTGATGCCGGGGTGAAGGAAACCGGGGTAACGGTTCATTACGTTGATGATGGAATGGACACAGGACCGGTCATTGCCCAAAAAGCAGTGCCAATTCTTGAGGGGGATACGAAAGACATCCTTCAAAAAAGGATTCAGGAAATGGAGCATGACCTATATCCGTCAGTTTTGCAGGAGCTATGCCACAAGAAACTTACTTAATGGAGGGACCAACATAACATGAAGAAACGTGCATTAATTAGTGTATCGGATAAAACAGGTATCGTAGAATTTGCTCAAGGTTTAATTGAAGCAGGTTTTGAAATCATTTCTACAGGCGGTACCAAAAAAACGCTGCAGGATAATGGGATTGAGGTAATTGGAATCAGTGACGTCACCGGTTTCCCGGAAATATTGGATGGACGTGTTAAAACGCTTCACCCGAATGTCCATGGAGCAGTGTTGGCAAAACATGATGACAAAAATCACGCAGCACAGCTTGCAGAGCATAATATTGAACCCATTCAACTTGTCTGTGTGAACCTATATCCATTCCAAGCGACTATTTCCAAACCGGAAGTCACTGTGGAAGATGCTATTGAAAACATCGATATCGGTGGACCGACAATGCTTCGTTCTTCTGCTAAAAACCACGAATATGTGACTGTTATCGTTGATTCCAATGATTATCCTACCGTATTGGCTGAGCTGAAACAAAACGGCGGGGTATCAAAAACCACGAATCGCCGCCTGGCTGCAAAAGTTTTCCGTCATACAGCAGCATATGATGCCGTTATTTCAGAGTACATGACAGAGCTTGCCGATGAAGAAAATCCTGAATCATTGACTGTTACCTATGAATTGAAACAGTCGCTTCGTTATGGGGAAAATCCACATCAAAAAGCCGCATTCTATAAAAAACCGCTTGGTTCCGTTTTCTCTATTGCAGAAGCGAATCAATTACATGGGAAAGAACTTTCATACAACAACATTAATGATGCTGATGCAGCACTTCAAATCGTTAAAGAATTCAATGAGCCGGCTGCAGTTGCAGTCAAACATATGAATCCTTGCGGCGTCGGTGTCGGTGCGACCATTTTGGAAGCATATGAAAAAGCTTATGAGGCAGATGCCACTTCCATTTTCGGTGGAATCATCGCTTTGAACCGTGAAGTCGATAAGGCGACTGCGGAAAAGCTTCATGAAATTTTCCTTGAAATCATCATTGCCCCTGGGTTTACACAAGAGGCAGTGGAAGTATTGACAAGCAAGAAAAACCTCCGTTTATTAACGATCGATTTCGACGCGGTTAAAAAGCCTGAACGTAAATTGACATCCATTGAAGGCGGATTACTTATTCAAGATCAGGATGCACATAGCTTAAAGGATGCAGAGGTAAAAGTGGCAACGAAACGTGAGCCTACCCCTGAAGAGTGGAAAGCCATGGAACTTGGCTGGAAAATCGTGAAACATGTCAAGTCGAATGCAATAGTGGTTTGTAACGATCAAATGACATTAGGTGTCGGCGCAGGCCAAATGAACCGTGTGGGAGCTGCAAAAATTGCTCTGGAACAAGCTGGGGAAAGAGCAACAGGAAGTGCATTGGCATCAGATGCTTTCTTCCCGATGGATGATACTGTAGAAGCGGCAGCGAAAGCGGGCGTCACGGCGATCATTCAGCCTGGTGGATCTGTTAAAGACGAGGATTCAATCAAGAAAGCTGATGAATATGGGATTACGATGGTGTTTACAGGAATTCGTCACTTTAAACATTAATCAAGAATGAGGTGCGATAATGAATGTACTAGTAATTGGCCGGGGCGGCAGGGAGCATGCAATAGCCCGCAAACTATTTGAAAGTAAACGGGTTGGGACCGTTTTTGCAGCACCGGGAAATCCAGGGATGACCGATGTAGCGACTCTTGTTCCAATTGATGAAAACAATCACCGGGATTTGGTTGCCTTTGCAAAGAAGAATGCAGTTTCATTAACGGTGATCGGGCCCGAAACCCCATTGTTGAATGGACTTGCAGATGATTTTACGGAGGCAGGATTACAGGTATTTGGCCCTAATGGCCGTGCTGCAGTCATCGAGGGAAGTAAATCGTTTGCTAAAGATTTAATGAAGAACTACAGCATTCCGACAGCGGAATATGAAACTTTTTCTGATTATGATTCAGCAAAAGCATATATCGAAAAAATGGGTGCCCCCATCGTCATAAAAGCGGATGGTTTGGCAGCAGGAAAAGGTGTCGTAGTTGCTATGACGATGGAAGAGGCGTTAGACGCCATCCATGATATGCTAGTCGGAGCAAAGTTCGGGGAAGCATCTGCCAAAGTCGTTATTGAGGAATTCCTTGATGGCGAGGAATTTTCATTGATGGCATTCGTTAATGGGGAAAAGGTGTACCCGATGGTCATTGCTCAAGATCATAAGCGGGTTTTTGATGGAGATCAGGGTCCGAACACAGGTGGAATGGGTGCATACTCACCGGTTCCGCAAATTTCCGATGAAATGATCCAGACTGCAGTCGAAACGATTCTTAAGCCCACGGTAAATGCGATGATTTCGGAGAAGCGGAGTTTTACAGGAATATTATATGCCGGGTTGATCGCTACTGAAAAAGGCACAAAAGTCATTGAGTTCAATGCCCGTTTTGGCGATCCGGAAACGCAAGTTGTTTTACCGCGCCTAAAAACAGATTTCGTAGATACGCTTGAAGCTGTTCTTTCTGGTGAGGATTTAGAACTTGAATGGCATGAAGAAGCTGTGCTTGGAGTGGTCGTCGCAGCAGATGGATATCCAGGGGAATATAAAAAGGGGTCTATCATTAAAGGCTTGGAAAAGATTGATGCGAATGCACATGTTTATCATGCGGGAACGGCTCTCAATAACGAGGGGAATTTCATCGCGAATGGCGGACGTGTACTTTTGGTTGCTGCAAAAGGGAAAGATTTGGCCTCTGCCCAAGCTGAAGTATACAAAGAGTTAGGGCATATTGAGAAAGACGGCTTATTTTGGCGAACGGATATTGGCTACCGTGCAATAAAATACAATTTTTCATCATAATATAAAGAAGCTGACTCTAAGCGGAGTCAGCTTCTTCTTTAAGAAAAACTTAATATGAATCAGATTGATTAGATTCATTTTCCTGTTTTGGTTCTTTTGTCATCAAGTTTTGTCCGTTTTCCATCGCATCGACGACAGGACAATAACGGAGGATTCCTTCGCCTATTTTCATGGCAGAAAGCATGACCACGATTATATAAGATTGGCTTTTCCATGGTTTTTTCACCATCTTAGCCGTAGCCCATGTTAGAAATGTAAAACCACAAGTAATTCGCATTAATGCATTTATTATACTGATATTTTGTTTAAACTTCATATAAAATCCATCCCTTCACAAAAATTTAACAATAATCTGGATAACATTACTGTTCTAATGGGGCAAGTATGTTACTATGAAATAAAATTGGATTGAAAATGGTTTTTTCATACATCTGTTTCTAATAACTTATGGGGGAATGTTTATGCTTGAACAGCGCTATAGATGGAAAAATAAACATCTAAGAGAACATATAGATGTGCTGGATGGCAATAGGGCACCACACATTCTGCTAAAAAATACGACTTATTTAAATCAGGCTTTACGAAAATGGGTAAAAGCGAATATATGGATATATGAAGATCGCATCATATATGTTGGCGATAAGCTTCCTGATAATATAGACCGCTGTGAAATGGTCGACTGTACAAACCAGTACTTGGTCCCGGGTTATATTGAGCCGCATTCACACCCTTCTCAATTATATAATCCCCTTTCTTTTTCACGTTATGCATCTCATTTTGGCACAACGACATTGATCAATGATAACTTGCCGTTTCTATTGCAGTTAGATAAAAAGAAAGCGTTTTCTCTTTTGAAAGAATTACGTAACATTCCTGTAACAATGTATTGGTGGAGCCGCTTTGACGGACAAACGGAATTGATCGATGAAGATATGGTCTTTTCCCATGGGGCCGTTAAATCATGGCTGGAGCATGATGCCGTATTACAGGGCGGGGAACTAACAGGATGGCCGAAGCTTCTCGATGGGGATGACATGATGTTGCACTGGATTCAGGAAGCCAAGCGAATGAGGAAGAAAATAGAAGGTCACTTTCCAGGTGCTTCAGAGAAGACTTTAGCAAAAATGACCTTGTTCGGCGCCGATTGTGATCATGAGGCAATGACAGGTGATGAAGTCATGTCACGCTTGCTGCAGGGCTATTATGTATCGTTAAGACATTCTTCGATCCGTCCGGATTTACCAAAGCTGATACAGGAAATCCATGAACTGGGCATCGACCACTATGACAAATTCTTTTATACGACAGATGGATCGCCGCCGTCCTTTTATGAAGGTGGTTTCATAGACTGCTTGATCAAAATAGCGATAGAGCATGGAGTTCCGGTCATCGATGCTTATAACATGGCAACTATCAACATCGCACGATATTATAACATTGAATACCTTCATGGCAATATTGCCACGGGAAGGGTAGCGAACATCAACTTCCTGACCGATGTAAAGGAACCCGCACCGGTTTCGGTAATGGCGAAAGGGAAATGGGTTAAAAGGGATGGTGAAATCATTCCGGATAAACAGGAAATCGAATGGAGTGATTTCGATTTTAAACCGCTCGATCTTGATTGGGATCTCAGTTTAAAGGAAGATTTTGAATTTTCCATGCCGTTTGGAATTGAATTGGTCAATAATGTAATTACGAAACCGTACTCCCTTGCCAATGATGTTGGACATGAAGAACTGAACTTTGAGGATGATGAATGCTTTTTCATGCTAATCGATCGCGAAGGGAAATGGCGTATCAATACGATATTAAAAGGGTTTGCGGACAAATTGTGTGGCTTTGCCGGCTCTTATTCCAATACAGGTGATATCATACTGATCGGTAAAAGGAAAAAGGATATGCATTTGGCATTTAACCGGCTGAAGGAAATCGGCGGTGGAATCATTTTGACGGAACAAGGCAAGGTGATCCATGAACTTCCTCTGAAATTAAAGGGAGTCATGTCCACCAAGGAGGTTCCCGAATTGATAGAAGAAGAAAATGAATTGAAACATTTACTGCGTGAGAGAGGTTATCGCTTCGCCGATCCTGTGTATACCCTTTCATTCTTTTCGACAACCCATCTGCCATATATAAGGCTGACCCAGCGAGGAGTATATGATGTAATGAATAAAACTATACTCTTTCCTACTATAATGCGTTAAAATATAAGAGAAGAAATGGCTAATAAATCAGAGGAGTGGAAAGATGAATTTTAAGAGAGTTCTTTTCATCGTTATTGCTATTTTCCTGCTGGCAGGCTGTTCGACTAAAGAAGATCCTGCATCGGATGACAGTAAGCCGAAAGACCAAGCTGTCATCAAAAATACAGATGTGAAAAATGAACCTTCCAATGAGTTTCCACTTACAGGTGTAGCCACCGAAGCAGGCAGTGAACGAAGGGCTGCAGCAGTGATGATTAATAATCATCCGGAAGCACGCCCACAATCGGGCCTCTCAGAAGCCGATATGGTTTACGAAATGCTCGCAGAAGGTGACATAACCAGATTTTTAGCTATCTTCCAAAGTGAAATGCCAAGCCAAATCGGTCCGATCCGGAGTGCAAGGGACTATTATATCGAATTGGCTAAAGGCCTTGATTGCATCTATGTCTGTCATGGGAATAGCCCCGAGGCAAAAACCATGCTGGACAAAGGGTATATTGATAACTTGAACGGATTATATTATGATGGTACTTTGTTTCAACGTTCGGCAGATCGAAAAGCACCGCATAATTCCTACACCTCCTTTAAGGATATCCAAAAAGGTGCAAAGGAAAAGGGATATGAGTTGAATGGTGCACCGGAGCCTTATGCTTTCCTTACAAAGGAAGAGGCAGCTGGACTTCAAGGGGAACAGGCATTGAAAACCGAGGTTTCCTACGGATCAGACGAGTATGATGTACAGTATGAATACGAAGCCACGGAAGAGAAATATAAACGTTATTCGAATGGAGAGCAAACAGTCGAGCATAAATCGAATAAACCTATTTTACTGGATAATATATTGATCATTGAGGCTGCTCATCAAGTGATCGACGATAAAGGGCGTCGTAAAATCGACTTGAAAAGTGGCGGAAATGGTTATTTACTTCAAAAAGGAAAAGCGAATGAAGTAGAATGGGTTAGTAAGGATGGTCGGATTACACCAGTGAAAAACGATAAGGAAGTAGGGTTGATTCCAGGGAAAACTTGGATCAATATTATTCCGGATGATCCTGGTTTAGTAGGAGACGTCTCATTTTGATACCCATGAAATTGAGGGGGAGTAACATGCAAATTGATAAGTTAAGAGGAAAAGAAACGGATCAGCTGTTTAAGTCGATCCTTTCCTTGCGTGATTTGGACGAATGCTATCGATTTTTTGATGATTTATGCACAGTTAATGAAATTTCATCATTGGCACAGCGTCTTGAAGTAGCCCGCATGCTTGAAGAAGGAAAAACCTATCATAAGATCGAAACGGAAACGGGTGCAAGCACGGCTACGATTTCCAGGGTCAAACGCTGCTTGAACTACGGAAATGATGCTTATTCCATGGCTCTGAACCGTATTAAGGATAACGTAGAGGAAACAAAAGAATCTTAATTCTTTCGATTATAATAAAAAGCCGGGGAATTCATATCCCGGCTTTTTATTTTGAGTTCCCTCATTGCCGGCTGTCTTTCAGCAGTATCCATGTTATATTGGATTTTAGATTCAGAGGTTCCATTTGGTAATAACATTTTATCGATACTTCTCTTTTTTAATGAAAAATCTTAATGCTATAATGGTGTAATGGGAAGTGTGAATGGAGGATTATAATGTACGATTTTCGCGAGTGGAAACATGTTTTCAAACTCGATCCAAATAAAGAAATAAGTGATGAGGCACTTGAGAAAGTCTGTGAATCAGGTACTGATGCAATCATGGTCGGGGGAACGGATGGAATCACGCTTGAGAATGTGCTTCATTTAATGGCACGTGTCAGACGATATACCGTCCCCTGTGTGATGGAAATTTCTTCAGTTGAAACGGTGACGCCAGGGTTTGATTTATATTTCATTCCGAGTGTCCTGAATAGCACCAACCCGGATTGGATGATGAAACTGCATCAGAAAGCAGTCAAGGAATACGGATACCTTTTGAATTGGGATGAAATTTTCGTTGAAGGGTATTGTATCCTGAATCCTGAGTGCAAGGCCGCCCAATTGACGAAAGCCAATACCGATTTGGATATGGATGATGTGGGTGCATACGCTATGATGGCAGAAAAGATGTTCAACCTGCCGATTTTTTATTTGGAATACAGCGGTGATTATGGCGATGTCCAGGTGGTGGAAGCGGCCAAAGAGAGTTTGGAGGATACCGTACTATTCTATGGCGGTGGGATAAAATCGGTTGAACAGGCCAAAGAAATGTCTAAGATTGCGGATGTCATCGTTGTCGGCAATGTGATTTATGAAGATTTGAAAGTGGCACTTGCAACAGTTACGGCTGTTAAATGAAAACATGTAATAAATATAGTATACTAAAACAGAAACGAATGTTCGTATAGGTGGTGTGATAATGCAATATTTAGCGGAAAAATTATTAATAGGTTTGAATGAACAGCAACAAAAAGCAGTGAAAGCAACAGATGGTCCACTTTTAATCATGGCTGGGGCAGGAAGTGGAAAGACGCGTGTGCTGACTCACCGGATAGCTTACTTGATGGTCGAGAAGGAAATAGCGCCTTGGAACATCCTTGCAATCACGTTCACCAACAAAGCGGCACGTGAGATGAAGGAGAGGATCCGTGCCATACTTGGCGGTGCGTCCGAAGATATCTGGATTTCGACTTTCCACTCGATGTGTGTCCGTATTTTACGAAGAGATATCGACCGTATCGGATTTAATAGGAACTTTTCGATATTGGATACGACGGATCAGCAATCGGTCATAAAACAAATCATGAAAGACCGTAATATGGATACAAAGAAATATGATTATCGTGCCATTTTGGGTAGCATCAGTTCAGCGAAAAATGAATTGGTCGGGCCGGAAGAGTACCTAAAGACGGCGTCTGATTACTTCACTAAAGTAACTGCCGATGTCTATACGGAATATCAAAAACGGCTGCGTAAAAATTCAGCGCTCGATTTCGATGATTTGATCATGATGACGATTCAATTGTTCCAGCTCGTACCTGAGGTGCTTGAATATTATCAGCGTAAATTTCAATACATTCATGTAGATGAGTACCAAGATACGAACAGGGCTCAATACATGCTTGTTAAACTATTGGCTTCACGCTTCCGTAATCTCTGTGTCGTCGGGGATTCCGATCAATCGATCTATCGTTGGCGCGGTGCGGACATTGCGAATATCCTTTCATTTGAAAAAGATTATCCGAATGCAAACATGATTTTCCTTGAACAGAATTACCGCTCGACGAAAAAGATCCTTGCAGCTGCGAATAAGGTTATCGATAACAATCAAAACCGTAAGCCGAAAAATCTTTGGACCGAGAATGCAGATGGCAATAAGATATTCTATTACCGTGCGGACAATGAACAAGGGGAAGCACAATTCGTAGCCGGAAAGATAAATGAGTTAGTTCAGGACGGCAGCAGGAAATATTCAGATATAGCAATACTTTACAGAACGAATGCACAATCACGTGTCATGGAGGAAGTTCTGCTTAAATCCAATATAAATTATGCAATAGTCGGGGGCACTAAGTTCTATGACCGTAAAGAGATTAAGGATTTACTTGCCTATCTTCGCCTTATTGCGAATCCTGATGATGACATCAGCCTTCGCCGTGTAATCAATGTACCAAAACGCGGAATTGGTGCAACTTCGATGGATAAAGTGGCAGATTATGCAGATCAATATGATGTTTCCATATATAAAGCACTGGAGTCTGTGGAAATGGCAGGAATAAGCGGGAAGGCTACCAAAGCGGCAAGGGAATTCCATACGCTGATCACGAACTATACAAATCAGCAGGAGTACTTATCCGTGACGGAACTTGTGGAAGAAGTCATCAAGAAAACCGGTTACCGTGAGATGCTGCAGGCAGAAAAAACGATTGAATCACAAAGCCGGCTTGAAAATATAGATGAGTTTTTATCTGTTACGAAAGCATTCGAAGATAACAGCGAGGACAAATCATTGGTGGGCTTTTTGACTGACCTTGCGTTGGTTGCCGATATAGACCAACTTGACGAGAATACCGAAGAAGCTACAAATATGGTAACGTTGATGACATTGCATTCAGCGAAGGGACTTGAATATCCGGTGGTCTTTCTATTGGGCCTTGAAGAAGGGGTTTTCCCTCACAGCCGCTCGCTTATGGATGAAGAGGAGATGGAAGAAGAACGCCGTCTGGCTTATGTGGGAATTACAAGGGCCGAAAATGAACTATTCATAAGCAATGCCCAAATGCGGACATTGTATGGACGGACGAGCATGAATCCCGTTTCACGTTTCATCAGTGAAATACCAGAGGAACTTCTCGAAGACTTAAAGCCGAAACCTGCTCCTAGAGCTAGGCAAACGCCTTTCAGCTCTTCGAGAACTGGGTCTCCTTCAACAGCTTCAACAAGAAAAGTGCCTGCCTTTGGAAAAGCTGTTTCTTCACCATCCGCAACGGGCGGTGAAGAAATCGGCTGGGCTGTCGGTGACCGTGCATCCCATAAAAAATGGGGTATAGGAACCGTAGTGAGCGTAAAAGGGGAAGGCGAAGGAAAGGAATTGGATATTGCCTTTCCAAGTCCAATCGGCATTAAACGCCTATTGGCGAAATTTGCACCAGTTGAAAAAGCATAAGCTATTAATACGCTCCTACTGGTAAAGAATAGGGATATCTGACTTTAGACACCGCTCTTCTATAAGAAGTGCGGTGGAGTCTTCTTTAGAAAGGATTGAACGTATGGACTTACAAGCTGCAGAGAAGAAAGTTCTGGAACTGCAAACGTTATTGAACCAATACAGCTATGAATATTATGTGATGGACCAGCCATCAGTACCTGATGCTGAATATGATCGGCTGCTCCGTGAACTTATTGGGTATGAGGAGAAATTTCCGGAACTGCAAACGGCGGACTCACCGACACAACGGGTCGGTGGCGCCATTTTGGATATGTTTGAAAAGGTGGAGCATACCACACCGATGCTTAGTTTAGGCAATGCCTTCAACGAAAGTGACTTACGGGATTTCGACAGAAAGGTCAGACAATCTGTAGGTGACAATTTTTCCTATGTATGTGAATTGAAAATTGACGGACTTGCCGTCACACTTCAATATGAGAATGGATACTTCGTAAGAGGGGCAACCCGAGGAGATGGAACGATCGGTGAAGATATTACCGCTAATTTGAAAACGATCAAGTCGATCCCATTGAAGTTGCGGGAGCCGGTCGCCATAGAAGTGCGCGGCGAGGCCTTCATGCCCAAAAAATCATTCGAATCACTAAACAAGGCTAAGGAAGAACGCGGTGAGGAACCATTTGCAAACCCACGAAATGCCGCTGCCGGCTCGTTAAGGCAGCTTGATCCAAAACTTGCTGCGAAACGGAACTTGGATATTTTCCTTTATGCGATTGCCGATTTGGGGGAAACAGGGGTCCGCTCCCACAGTGAGGGTCTGGATTTATTGGATCGACTCGGGTTTAAGACGAATCGGGAGAGAAAAACATGCTCGAATATAGAGGAAGTACTGGCCTATATAGTAGAATGGACGGAACAACGTTTAAACTTAGCCTATGACATTGATGGAATTGTCGTTAAGGTGGATTCCCTTGAACAGCAGGATGAATTAGGTTTCACTGCAAAAAGTCCGCGATGGGCCATTGCTTATAAATTCCCAGCTGAAGAAGTCATTACAACCCTAAGGGATATCGAGCTGAATGTGGGCCGTACGGGTGTATTGACCCCGACTGCCGTTTTGGATCCCGTCCGGGTAGCGGGTACGACTGTGCAGCGAGCTTCACTTCACAACGAAGACTTAATCCGTGAAAAGGACATCAGAATCGGAGATCAAGTGGTTGTGAAAAAAGCGGGTGATATCATTCCAGAAGTAGTCAATGTACTGGCAGAGCGCCGTACAGGGGAAGAAGTCGAGTTTCAGATGCCGACTGAGTGCCCTGAATGCAGCAGTGAACTTGTCCGGCTGGATGGGGAAGTTGCTTTACGCTGCATCAACCCGAAGTGTCCTGCACAAATACGGGAAGGCTTGATTCACTTTGTTTCCCGTACAGCAATGAATATAGACAGTCTTGGTGAAAAAGTGATTAGCTTGTTATTTAAAGAAGAACTCATACAAGATGTTGCTGATATCTATAAGCTTACATACGATCAACTGATTGCTTTGGAAAGGATGGGGGATAAGTCCGTCAATAAACTTCTCCAAGCAATTGAAGCTTCGAAAACCAACTCGTTGGAAAAATTACTATTCGGGCTGGGCATTCGCCATGTTGGTTCAAAAGCTGCCAAGACGCTTGCGAGGGAATTCGGGACGATGGAAGCCTTAAGCAAGGCGAGCCGTGAAGAACTAACGGCCATCAATGAAATAGGCGATAAGATGGCTGATTCCATCGTAGCTTATTTTGAATTGGAAGAAGTCCATGCATTATTGAATGAGTTGGATGCAGCCGGTGTGAATCTTACTTTCAAAGGGCAAAGAGCTGTTGCTATAGAAGATATCGACTCCATTTTTGCCGGTAAAACAGTCGTTTTAACGGGTAAACTGCATCAGTTAACACGTAACGAAGCAAAAGAGAAATTAGAGGCGCTAGGAGCTAACGTTGCTGGAAGTGTCAGCAAGAAAACCGATTTGGTCGTAGCTGGTGAAGATGCCGGTTCCAAACTGGCAAAAGCTGAAAGCCTAGGCGTCATGGTATGGGATGAAGAGAGACTGATTGAGGAACTAAATAAATAAGAGGTGTAGCTATGAGGAAACACTCTATTTTGGGGATGATTCTTATACTGCTTCTTGCTGGATGTGCGCCTAGTTTCGAGGATAAGCAAGAGGTAGTTCAAGACTCCAAAGACAAAAAAGAAACGGCAATTATTCCGAAGTATAAAATTTCGGAAGAATATTATCAAACAATCCTACCGTTTGAACCATCAAAAGCACGCGGTTTGGTCGTATCCAATCTAAATACCCGATATGACATTGAAGAATTCGAAAATGGATTGATGCGGTTGGCGCAAACCCAATTCGATCCGGAAGATTACCTTTTTCAAGAGGGGCAAATGCTGAATAGTTCCACCATATCTTCCTGGCTGAACAGAAAATATACCGATAGTCAGTTGAAAGAAAAGAAAAAGAAAGCCTCAGAGAACCTTGGCTTGAATCCGGTTGATCCAGGTAAAGGTGACATTGATAAGCGAAATGAAGAAAATCCGATTTATCTTGCCCATATTTTAGAACATAATTACTTGGTGAAAACAAAAGATAATTCAGTGAGCCTTGGCGGAGTTGTAATCGGTCTTGCGTTGAATTCAGTGCATTACTATCAAAAAGAGGCATTCGGTGCCACCTATGAAAATAAAATCGATAGTAAAAAGCTAAAGCAAGAAGGGGAGAAAATTGCTGCAGAAGTCTTAAAAAGGCTGCGTAAAATGGATAAGCTGAAAAATGTTCCGATTACGATTGCCTTATTCGAGCAAAATGAAAAATCTTCAGTAGTCCCTGGGAATTTCATTTCCTATACAAATATCGATAAAAACTCTGACAATATTGGAAAATGGACGAACTTGGACGAAGAGTATTTCCTATTTCCTTCTGCTGCTGCTGAAAAAAAATACCGTGATGACGTCAATACTTTCACGAACTTTAAAGAAGATGTCGAAGAATACTTCCCTAACTTTAACGGAGTCATCGGCAGGGCGTTCTATATGGATGATCAATTGCAAAGCCTGAACATCGATATCCCGATTCAATTTTATGGGAACTCGGAAGCGATTGGCTTTACCCAATATGTTGCTGGGCTCATAATGGAACGTTTCCCGAACTATATTGCCGTACAGGTATCCATTACGTCTGTAAATGGACCTGAAGCGCTCATAGTCCGTGAAGCAAATCAGGACGAACCAACCGTGCATATATACGAATGAAAAAAGATGAAGCTTAGCGGCTTCATCTTTTTTGCGACCTGCTTTTCATTGAAACCTATTTCCTTGTGGACTTCAAATAACCTTTAACAAGGAACAAAAATATAAAATAGAAAGAAACCCTTCCATCTTAGGGAACAAGTGCTTTAAAAAGGAAACATTTGTCGGATATTAAAAGCCTTATTGTCATTTCCCCGGAAATTTCGGCAACTTTCCCATATTTCCCGGAAAATATCTCTTTTTCCTTATGAAATAATTGAATTTCGACAATGTATCTCTTGTTGCTTTACTGTGCAATAGTTTGATATGATTTAAGCGTTAATTATTTGGAGAAAAGCGACGAAATTCAGTCGATTTGGATATTTTTTCGGAGGTGAAGAGAATGTCACGTATTTCTATGGAACAAGTTAAACACGTTGCCCATTTGGCCCGATTGGCCATTACGGAAGAAGAAGCAAAACAGTTTCAGCATCAGCTTGACCAAATGATTTCATTCGCAGAGCAGTTGAATGAGCTTGATACGGATCAAGTTAACCCGACTTCTCACGTTTTGGATATGAAGAATGTTATGCGCGAAGATGTCGCAAAACCGGGATTGCCAGTGGAAGAAGTAGTTAAAAATGCACCGGATAGCAAAGAAGGATATATCCGTGTACCATCTATAATTGAATAAGGAGGGACAATGATGTCGTTGTTCGAACAAAAGGTTTCTGAGCTTCATGAACGCTTACATAAGAAAGAGATAAGTGTCACTGATCTTGTTGACGAATCGTATAAGCGGATCGGACAGGTAGAGGACAAGGTGAAGGCATTTTTGACACTTGATGAAGAAAACGCCCGCAATCAAGCAAAACGATTGGATGATCAATTGGTAAAAGGCGAGAACGAAGGCGCTTTATTTGGTATGCCAATCGGAGTGAAGGATAATATTGTCACTAAAAATTTGCGTACGACTTGCGCGAGCAAAATTTTGGAGAACTTTGATCCAATCTATGATGCAACAGTTGTCCAAAAGCTACAGAAGGCAGAAACGGTTACGATCGGGAAATTGAATATGGATGAGTTTGCGATGGGTTCTTCCAATGAGAACTCCGCATTTCAGGCAACACGCAACCCTTGGAACACGGAATATGTGCCAGGCGGTTCTTCGGGTGGTTCAGCTGCATCTGTCGCTTCCGGTGAAGTCCTATTCTCTTTAGGTTCCGATACGGGTGGATCGATTCGCCAACCAGCGGCATATTGTGGAGTCGTCGGCTTAAAACCTACATATGGACGGGTTTCCCGATTCGGACTTGTAGCATTTGCGTCTTCATTGGACCAAATCGGGCCAGTTACAAGAACTGTTGAAGATAACGCTTATTTGCTTGAAGCGATTTCGGGTGTAGATCCAATGGATTCGACCTCTGCAAATGTTGACGTGCCGAATTTTGTGAATTCATTAACAGGCGATGTTAGAGGATTGAAAATAGCTGTGCCTAAAGAATATCTTGGCGAAGGCGTTGGTGAGGAAGCGCGTAATTCCGTACTTGAAGCGTTAAAAGTATTAGAGGGTCTTGGAGCTGAATGGGAAGAGGTATCCTTGCCGCATTCCAAATATGCTTTAGCTGCCTATTATCTGCTATCTTCATCGGAAGCTTCGGCTAACCTTTCACGTTTTGACGGTGTGCGTTATGGACATCGTACAGATAATGCAGAAACTCTTATAGAAATGTATAAGCAAACCCGTGCAGAAGGATTCGGTGACGAAGTGAAACGCCGTATCATGCTTGGGACGTTCTCCTTAAGTTCCGGTTATTATGATGCTTATTATAAAAAGGCTCAAAAAGTACGTACATTAATCAAAAAAGACTTTGAAGATGTCTTTGAAAAATACGATGTCATCGTTGGGCCGACTACACCTACGCCTGCATTTAAAATTGGTGAAAAAGTCGACGATCCATTAACGATGTATGCTAATGATATTTTGACGATTCCAGTCAATCTTGCTGGTGTACCGGGTATATCCGTGCCATGTGGATTCGCAGCGAATGGTCTTCCGCTTGGACTGCAAATGATTGGGAAGCATTTTGATGAAAGCACGATTTACCGCGCTGCTCACGCATTTGAGCAAGCAACAGATTTTCATAAACAATTTCCTAAGCTGTAAGGGGTGAAAATAATGGACTTTGAAACGGTGATTGGTCTAGAAGTACACGTAGAATTAAAAACGGATTCTAAAATTTTCTCAGCGAGCCCAAATCATTTTGGTGCCGCTCCAAATAGTAACACGACTGTAATTGACCTAGGCTACCCAGGTGTATTGCCTGTCGTCAATAAAAAGGCTGTTGATTTTGCAATGAAGGCTGCAATTGCCCTGAATTGCGAAGTGGCGGAAATTACGAAATTCGACCGGAAAAACTATTTTTACCCGGACAATCCTAAAGCATACCAAATTTCACAGTTCGATCAACCGATCGGTGAGCATGGTTGGATTGAAATCGAAGTGGGCGGCAAGAAAAAGAAAATTGGCATTACCCGCATTCATATGGAAGAGGATGCTGGAAAGCTGACACATAAAGGGAACTATTCACTTTGTGATTATAACCGCCAAGGTACGCCTCTTGTTGAAATCGTATCCGAACCGGATATCACTTCCCCGGAAGAAGCATATGCTTATTTGGAAAAGTTGAAATCCATCATTCAATACACCGGCGTTTCCGATTGTAAAATGGAAGAAGGCTCACTTCGTTGTGATGCTAACATTTCCTTGAAACCTGTCGGCCAAAAAGAATTCGGTACGAAAACCGAATTGAAAAACTTGAACTCATTCAACTTCGTTCGCAAAGGGTTGGAGCATGAAGAAATCCGACAAGCGGAAATCTTGAATGAAGGCGGCATAATCGAACAGGAAACTCGCCGTTTCGACGAAGCTACAGGCAGAACCGTACTAATGCGAATTAAGGAAGGCTCCGATGATTACCGTTACTTCCCGGAACCGGACTTATTGACGATCCATATCGATGAAGAATGGAAAGCGCGTATCGCTGCCGAGATTCCGGAACTTCCGGATGCCCGGAAAAAACGCTATGTCGAAGAATTTGGCTTACCTGAATATGATGCAGCCGTTTTAACGGTGACGAAAGAAAGTGCTGATTTCTTTGAAGCGACAGTCGCTTCAGGCGCGGATGCAAAACTAGCATCCAACTGGATCATGGGTGAAGTTTCCGCTTTCTTGAATGCAGAAGGCAAAGAGTTGCATGATGTCAAATTGACTGCTGAATCGTTGGCTGGAATGATCAAGCTGATTGAAGATGGCACGATTTCTTCTAAAATCGCTAAAAAAGTTTTCAAAGAATTGATTGAAAACGGCGGGGATGCTGAAACGATCGTCAAGGAGAAGGGACTAGTCCAAATTTCCGACGAAGGCGCATTGCGTACAGCCGTTGAAGAAGCATTGAATAATAACCCGCAATCAATTGAAGATTTTAAAGCCGGTAAACAAAAAGCAATCGGCTTCCTTGTCGGGCAGATTATGAAAGCGACAAAAGGACAAGCCAATCCACAACTTGTTAATAAAATTTTGGTGGAAGAAATCAATAAACGTTAATATTGACCGTATCACTTTTAAAGTGGTACGGTTTTCTCTTGAGTAATGAAAGAGTTTACTAAGAAAAATAATAAGCGGGAAAATAATTTTGATTTTTTTTGAGTTATCTGTAGGGGTAACTCCTTTTTGTGTCGTCTATTACATGAATGTTTATCAGGAAAGGGGAAGAGAAGTGACCGATGAGTTAGTTGAGAAGGTAAGGGCTGGGAATGATCATGCATTCCGAATGTTGATTGAAACATATAAACAGACGATTTATAGAACCGTCTATTCCGTCTTGCGGAATCAAAAGGATGCAGAAGATGTTACCCAGGAAGTCTTTATCAAAATCTACACTTCTCTTCCTCAATATAAGAACCAAGGCTTCAAAACTTGGATTACCCGAATTGCGGTCAATCATGCAATCGATCTAAAGAGAAAGAGGGAACGCCAAAAGGAAGAATTACAGGACGAACATTCATCGGAAGTTAATTTGGGCTTAACTGATGAAGTCGAGGCAGTATTTTTTCGGAACGAAAGGCGAAAGCAAGTATTACGGAAGCTGAATGACCTTCCAGAGGGATATCGGGACGTTGTATATGGCTATTACATAAATGAAAAGACATTCAAGCAAATTGCAGAGGAACAGCAGATTCAAGTGAAATCTGTGGAGGTAAAGCTATATCGGGCAAGAAATTGGATGAGAAAACATTGGAAAGAGGAGGATTTTTCATGAATCATGTTCCAGAGGCAGGATGGGCTGCATATTTGGCAGATGAAATACCAGAGGCTCTAAAAATTGAATATGAAAATCATCTATACTCCTGTGACAAGTGTTTGTCCACCTATATGGAAGCGATGGAAAAAGAAGAAACAAGTCTGGGAATTGAAGGATTTGATATTGCAGGTCCAGTCATGGACTCGATTAGCCGATTGAAAGGCGGCTCTGTTGAAGAGGCTAAGCTACACCGGAAAGAGAAGTCACTTCGGACAATCACAAGACATTACCTGATTGCGGCCGGCTTTACGATTTTATTAATGGCAGGCGGAGTATTTCAATCATTGACAGAATACGTGGATTCTGTGGAATCAAGCAGCGATAAGAAAACGCAGTCCTTAACCGATGGACTTATTGATAAAACATTTAATTGGATGGATACAATCGAAAAGAAAAATAAGGAGGGGTTTAGGAATGAATAAAAGTCCGGTATTAGCTTTTTTATTATCCTTTCTGCCAGGTTTCGGACATTTTTACCTAGGAAGGAAATATAAAGGGTTATTTTATTTTCTTGCCACGGCTGGATTGGGGCTAGGAGGTCTTTTTCTTTCGTTGATTAGTCAATCGGATGCGTTTCTGGCTTTTTCCGTTATTGGAATGGTGTTTTATTTCATCAGTATATTTGATTTGGTGGTCACCTCACTGAGGAATCCTAAAAGTGAAGAGGATGTGGAGGGAATGGCAAATCAGCCGGAAGCCGAAAGATTTTATGTAATCATCCTTTCATTCGTTCCTGGATTAGGGCATTTTCAATTAGGCCTCATGAACCGTGGGCTCATTTTTCTCATCGGCTTTTTAGGCCTTGGCATCATGGTGATATTCATCAGTGTGATGACACAAATGGAAGGCCTGTTAATATTCATGGCACTATTGCCTGTTATCTGGATTTACAGCTTTTTTGATTCTGTTCAACAGTTGAATAAAAAGCAAAAAGGTGAGGAGCTCATCGATCGGACCGTTTTGGAAGATTTCGAGGAGAGACGGGAATCCGGGAAGAAGAGTAAATCGGTCGCGACTTTATTCGCTATTTTCCCTGGTGCAGGTCACTTATATTTAGGGCTGCAAAAACGTGGGATACAATTGATGGCTGGCTTTTTATTCGCCATTTACATACTGGATTTACTCCGGTTAGGTTTCTTCTTTTTCCTTATTCCAATTATCTGGTTTTATAGTTTTTTTGATGGATTGCAAAAAGCATCGAAAATGGAGGAGGGTCCAATAGAAGATACGCCCATCATTTCGGGAATGGTCAATCATCAAAAATGGTTAGGACTGGGGTTGGTGGGACTTGGAATCTATTTCTTGGCTAGTAATATGATCGTCCCGGCCATTGCTCCTCATTTAGATGAATGGATTGGAAGTAACTTGGAATATTGGTTTAGAGATTATTTTCAAAAAGGTCTTGTATGCATCCTTCTTATAGGCGGGGGAATCAAATTGCTGTCGGGAAGTAAAAAAGGGAGTGTCAAGGAGGAGAGAAAATGAGAACATGGAGAGTCGGAACGATTTCAATGGGAATCTCCCTGATTGGTTTGGGTTTGGTTTTACTGGTTTCTCAAATTGCGGATATGAATTTGACGACGATTCTGCTATCATGGTGGCCGTTGCTATTCATTATCTTGGGTGCAGAGATTCTCTTCTATATTTATTTTTCCAGAAAAGAAAGTTCTTTTGTGAAGTATGATATTCTTAGCATTCTTTTCGTGGGTTTGCTTGGAACGACAGGAATAGTTTTAATCCTGCTTACATCAAGCGGATTGATGGATCAAGTCAGGGCTGCCGTGAATAGTGAAGAGAGAACGGTCAATTTGCCTGGTTTCAATCAAAAGGCAGGGAAAGGCATACAGAGAGTTGTCCTGGACTCTGGCCCATACCCATTGACAATTGAAAGTAGTAATGACGGGGAAGTTTCCGTTTTTGGAACATATGGTGAGCGGGTAATGGAAGGTGCTGATTCGTTGTTGAAGAAGGCGGAAGATTATTTACTCGTTGAGAGAAATGGTGATACGCTTTATATAAGCTTCAAGGATTTGCCGATTCAAAATGGACTTTTGGACAGTGGTACAATGAATCTTAAGGCATCCCTTATAATCCCTGCTGAGTTGGCAGTGGAGATAGACGGACAAAGTACCGATCTTGTCTTGAAGCCTAGAAAGCTCTTGAATGACTGGAGTGTGAAGGATAGCGGAAATCTAAGTGTTTTCCTTCAGGATAATAGTGATATCAAGATTGATGCTAGAGGGGTCGAGGAACTTGAAGGTCCTGAGAATGGCTGGAAGATGAATGAAGTGAAAGAAGAAACAAATGAAGAAGGTATTGTAAAAAAGAATGGGATATTCAATATTGGTGAAGGGAAACATACATTGACGGTTACTGACACATTTAACGTGAATGTTCAATATCCATGATTGAAATCATTTACTAGAATAAAATTGTAAAAAGCATTATAATTTTCCCTGATAAGATTTCTAGTAAAAATGCAGAAGATATGGACCGGAATACGGTCCTCTTTTTTTCGAATATTGCTTTTCATGTAACGAAGGATTAAGATGTAAATTATGGAATCAATATGTATAAGGATGATGGGAAATGAAAAGAGCAAGGTTGATTTACAACCCGACTTCGGGCCGGGAAGCCATTAAGAAGAGCCTGCCAGGTGTGCTAGCAAAGCTTGAAGAAGCTGGTTATGAAGCTTCTGCACATGCGACGACCGGTGCTGGGGATGCGACGAAAGCGGCTAAGATAGCGATTGAACGCGGCTATGATGTAGTTATTGCAGCAGGGGGCGACGGTACGATTTATGAGGTTGTTAATGGACTGGCCACTGCAGAGAAACGTCCGAAACTAGGAATCATTCCGACGGGAACGACCAATGATTTCGCGCGGGCGCTGCATTTACCGAAGTCGATTGAAGGGGCAGCCGAAATTATTGCCGGTGGGCATACGATGCCGATCGATATCGGGAAAATGAACGATAAGTATTTTATCAATATCGCTGGCGGGGGCAGATTGACCGAATTGACCTACGACGTTCCGATCAAGCTGAAAACGATGCTTGGTCAGCTAGCATACTATATTAAAGGAATTGAAATGCTACCTTCAATTAAGCCGACTGAAGTTTCCATTGAATATGATGGAAAGCTTTTTGAAGGAGAGATCATGCTTTTCTTGGTGGCTAACACGAATTCGGTCGGCGGCTTCGAGAAACTGGCCCCTGACGCGTCTTTGAATGATGGTATGTTCACGTTGCTTATTTTAAAAAAGGCAAACCTAGCTGATATTGTCCGTGTCGCAACATTGGCAATGCGCGGTGAGCATATCCATGACAAAAACGTCATTTATGAAAAAGCCAATCGAATTAAAGTACAGGCCAAAAAGGACATGATGCTTAATTTGGATGGGGAATTTGGCGGGATGGCCCCGGCTGAATTCGTCAATCAGTACCGCCATTTTGATGTATTCATCCCGCAAGGACTATTGCCGGATGATCCGGCAAATAAATAAGGTGAAAAGGCCACTGAATCTGGTGGCCTTTTCAGTTTAATGAAGCAAGGAGAATGGCAAACATGTATATCAGGAAAGCGACACCGGAGGATGCGGACAAGGCCGCCATATTGACCCGGTTAGCGATTAAGGAAATTGCAGAGGTTCTGACAGGTGAAACGGAAGAAGAAAGAATACTTTCCGTTCTTGCCGATTTGTTCAGGAAAAGTGGGAATCGGGTCAGCTATGAAAATACGCTTGTCAGTGAACATGATGGACAAGTATCTGGATTGATCATTGCTTACCATGGCAAGGATGCCGAAAGCTTGGATGAACCGATAGTGAAACAATTAAGGATGAAAATGAAAGACCCAAGCGTTACGCTCGATAAGGAAGCGGAAATGAGAGACTTTTATTTGGATACAGTGTCCGTTGACCCGGATTTTCAGGGAAGAGGAATAGGTAGTGCACTGATTCAATATGTGGAGGGATACGCTAAACATAAGGGATATCCAAGGATTTCTTTAGTTGTGGAAAATGAAAATGAAGCGGCGAATCGTCTCTATAGCAGATTAGGATATATAGAAATGAAAACAATTTCGATTAGCGGCCATGAATTTCGCTATATGGTAAAGGAAATGGAAGAACCTCCTGTTTAACAGGGGGTCCTTTTTAGTCTTTTGAAGTTTTGGCACTGTATGCGATTACATTTGCTGCCCATTCATGGCTGCCCAATCAGCGTAAGCTCCGGTGCCATTACAGCCGGGACAGTCGTGGATATCGGAAAAATGATATTCCGTAGGTACGAAGGAGCTGTATCCACGTCCGTAACAATCCGGACAGAGGCCCTTTTCCTCCATACTTGCTCGATGTTTTTCTAACCTTGTAGCATTCCAGGCCGATATAGAGTTAAATAAACCCATTTCCTCACCTCATTTATTTTTCCTTATTTTTCTTTTTTTATTGAACTTTTATACATGGAACTATGAAAAATCCGTAATTCCTTCCACTATATTTTTATGAAAAACAAGGTAAATTGGTGAGTGGTTTTGTGGCAAGGCCTCTATTGTGGTAAAATACAGGCTAGCATAAAAAAGAAAAGAGAAGATGATATGAAAAAAACAGCACCAGTTGCTAAAAATGATATAGTAGAGGTTTTATTTGAAGATTTAACCCATGAAGGAGCTGGCGTCGCCAAAGTCGATGGCTACCCGATCTTTGTTCAGGGCGCCCTTCCAGGTGAAAAAGCAAAAATCAAAGTGATGAAGGCTAATAAGGGTTATGGTTTCGGACGCTTGATGGAGATTATCGAAAACAGTCCATACCGGGTTGAGGTCACGACTGAAGATTACCATAAATACGGTGGTTGTCAGCTGCAGCATATGAGCTATGAAGGGCAGTTGGAATTCAAGGAAAAGCAAGTACGTGAAGTGATGACGCGCATTGGGAAACTTGAGGATGTAAAGGTTCACCCAATCATCGGGATGGAGAATCCAACCCATTATCGCAATAAAGCGCAAGTGCCTGTTGGTGAAAAGGATGGCCAGCTAATAGCAGGGTTCTTCAAACCGAGGACACATGAAATCGTTGAAACGAAAGAAAGCATTATCCAAAATGAAGTGATCAATGAAGCCGTTCAAGTTGTTAAAGAGATTTTTAGTAAACTTGGTATCCCTGCTTACGATGAAGAGGCACATAAAGGCGTATTGCGGCACATCATGGCCCGTTATGGTAAGCAAACAGGGGAATTAATGATTGTTCTTGTTACAAGAACGAAAAGTATCCCTTTCATCGAAACCATCGTGAAGGAAATCGTTGAGCGTCTCCCGCAAGTGAAATCCATCGTTCAAAACGTGAATTCCAAGAAAACGAATGTTATCTTGGGCGATAAAATGACTGTGCTATGGGGCGACGAAGCAATCCATGATATGATCGGTGATGTGAAATTTGCGATATCAGCAAAATCCTTCTACCAAATTAATCCAGACCAAACGAAAGTCCTTTATGATAAAGCTCTTGACTATGCAGGGCTGACTGGTGAAGAAACGGTGATAGATGCCTATTGCGGCATTGGAACCATCTCTTTATTTTTAGCAAAAAAAGCGAAAAAAGTAATCGGTGTCGAAGTGGTCGAAGAAGCGATAGAGGACGCACGCCGCAACGCTGAATTGAATGAAATCTCAAATGCAGAATTCATGGTCGGCGATGCGGGTAACGTTATTGCTGAATGGTATCAAAAGGGCAACACTGCTGATGTCATCGTTGTGGATCCGCCTCGCAAAGGTTGTGAAGAATCCCTTCTGAATACGATCATCGAGATGAAACCTAACAAAGTCGTATACGTATCATGCAACCCAGGCACTTTAGCGCGTGATCTTCATATCTTGGAAGAAGGCGGATATAAAGCGGTTGATATCCAGCCTGTCGATATGTTCCCAATGACGACACATGTTGAAAATGTAGTGTTATTAGAGTTGAAATGATTGAATGAGGGCCCGGTCTAATTGACTGGGCCTTCATTTTTATTATGCTTGTACAATATGGACGTTGATTTCCGCTCAGGCACTCGCTTTCCCGCTTGGTCGGCCCTTAGCGTGCGCCGCGGAGGCTCCCTTAGACACGCTTTTCACGCAGGAGTCTCTCGCACCCGCTCCAATCAACTTAGTTACAAAAGTTAGATAGAAACCATGCCTAAAGGAGTTGCAGGGCTGCTTTGGGTCAGTTGTTTCGGGAACCTCATTTGAAGAGGGATATGTGTTCAGAACCCCTTTTGTCAACAAACTGTGGGTCCCGGTCTAAATGACCAGGACCTTTTTTACATAGTTGAATTGAAGAAAAGGAAGAGGGATTTTTTTTTGCATGTTTATTCTTGACGCCCTGACTTGGACATATATTAAGAAATATATGGATTGGGAGGCAAGGTGATTTTATTAATTTTCAAAAAGCGGTGGCTGTAATTGTTGGTAGCTTTTTGGTGGGCATTGGAATTAATGGATTTTTGGTTCCTCATCATTTAATAGATGGCGGCGTAATTGGGATTGCGCTCATCCTACATTATTTCTTTGGTTTTCAAACGGGACTATCCATGTTGATCCTTAGTATTCCTATATTTTTATATGCCTGGTATTATGAACGGCCTTTTTTCTATAGCAGCGTTCACGGATTGCTTTTGACATCCCTTTTTATGGATTGGCTTAATCCATTGAAAAAGGTCTTTTCCATTTCAATTCTGACAAGCTCTTTGATTGGCGGTGCCATCATAGGCATGGGCATAGGACTCATGCTTCGATATGAGACAAGCAGCGGGGGAACGGATATGTTAGCCAAAATCATCTCAAAATCTACCTCCATGGATATTGCTTTGGCGATTATCGTCATAGATACACTAATCATTTCAGCAGCAGCATTCACCTTAGGTATCGAAATTTTTCTTTTTTCATGTGTGACGATCGTCATCATTGGACTGATCACATCGCTTATGAAAATGAGGAGATGAATAAATAATCAGTTCCTTAAGATATGGGCTACGTCATCTATTGCCTTTTGCAGCTTTTCGCTATTTTTAGTATACATCTCTTTAGCTTCCTTTGATTCAGTTCCAAGTGCAAACAACTCTAAGTCCGCTTGGCATTTTTTCAAAGTCGCGAGAATAAGAGGCTTTTCTTGAGGAGAAGGAACTTTAAGTTTATCATCAAAAAGGTCCACAGTTAATTCTCCGTTAGAATTGGCTTGACCAAGAAAAACATTATCGAGGATTACCCCCAACTTATCCAGTTCAGTATGAAGCCAATGTCGGTTCAGACCAATCGTGGAAAGTGGTTCATCAAGTATATGGCCGTCCATGATGATGGTTTGTGGCTCCTTTACTGCAGCCACTGGGAGGTTAAGGTCCTTAGGTGTTATAGGTTGATTTTGCTTCTTTAACATTACGGAAAAATCCCCATTGGCTTCCAATAAGGCAAACTCAACTTCAGAAATATCAAAGACATCCTTTTTTCGGAGCAATCCCAGCAATTCATCAATGGTATATTTCTCTTTTTTTAAATTATCTTCCATGACTTTCCCATCTTTGATGAATACCGATGCTTTTCCTTCAATAAGATCACGAAAGGTTTTACTTTTTAGGGATATTAATCCTGCAATGTAGGGGGCTATGGCAAAAACGAGAATGGACAGTACGCCATACATAATATTGCCTTCCACTTTTGTAGCTAATTCTGCCCCAACATTACCAATGGTTATGCCCGTTACATATTCAAAAAAGGAGAGCTGGGACAATTGTTTTTTTCCTAACACTTTAGTGATCAAAAAAAGAACAATTAAAAAGAAAAATGAACGTAAAAGAATTTCTATCCAATCCGGCATTACCAAACACCTCCTGCTTTGATCATGGTTATTAAAAACCTTTATATTGTGGTTCTTCCCGTTCTAACTCGCCCACACGCTTCTGTACATCCTTCATAACTTCATTCACCACCAGCATCGTTTCATGTAAAATGCGTTTAGATTCATCATCTTGAGTCCGGAGTGCTAAGCTGGATAAGCCTGCTTCAACTCCTTTTAGGCTAGAGACACATTGTTTGACATTGGAAGCTATCGTCATGCAGCATCCTCCTTATCTTTTTAGGTCTAAAATAATGACACGGAACAATGAGGTCAGGCACTGGTTGCTTCAAACATGTCAGCGGCAACAACCGATCAATCGGTGCTTTTCCACATCCGCTAAGGCTACGGAAACAATCCCCGCAGCCAAGAATGTTCATCGAGTATGAGCAGGGATGTGTTTAAACATCAAACCTTAGTTTTGTGCTTCTCCATCACCATCATATTCAATCGATACGGCATGGGCGATGCATGGAATCGTCTCACTTTGTTGAAAGGATAGGGGAGATAGCAAGGCACCGGTAGCCACGACGAGCAATCGTTTTATTTCTCCTTTTTTCATGCGATTTAATAGATGTCCATAAACGACGGTTGCGGAACATCCAGGGCCACTTGCCCCGGCCAGGACCGGTTGACCATCCCTGTATATCATTAAACCGCAATCTTTATATTGCTCTTCTTTAATCGGGGTGCCATGTTTCTTAAATAATGCCAGAGAAACTTCATGTCCAATCTTTCCTAAATCCCCGGTCACTATTAAATCATAATAGGATGGGTCGAGGTTTCTTTCTCTGAGATGTGCTTCAATCGTATCTACAGCGGCTGGGGCCATGGCACCGCCCATATTGAAAGGATCGGTCAATCCCATGTCGATGACACGGCCTATCGTAGCTGAAGTGACTCTTGGTCCCTCCCCGGCACTGCTCAATAAAGCCACCCCGGCCCCTGTAACGGTCCATTGGGCTGTTGGAGGTTTTTGCCCTCCGTATTCAGTTGGGTAGCGAAATTGCTTTTCTACTGCGGTGTTATGACTTGATGCTCCTGTCAATAAGTACTCTGCTCCTTTGGTATTGACAAGGTAGGCACCAAGAGCCAGTCCCTCCATGGAGGTGGAGCAGGCACCAAATAAGCCGAGATAAGGTGTTCCAAGTGTTCGACAGGCAAAACTGGTAGGGGTTATTTGATTGATAAGGTCGCCTCCGAGGAAGAATTGAATCTGTTCCTTCTGAAGACCCGCCTTTTCGATTGCTTTTGTACTCGCTTCTTCCAATAAGACTTTATGTGCTTTTTCATAGGTATCTTGATTGATCCATAAATCGGAATGGAGAAGATCGAAATCATCCGCAAGCAAACCGTCTGCTTCAAATGGACCGCCAACGGTTCCTGTGGAGACGATGACGGGCTTTTGATCAAACACCCATGTGCGATGCCCCGTAAGCATTATTAACCACCCCATTGTATGAGTATTGTCAGTAAGATAAAGCAAAGGAATAATCCTAGCCAATTTGATATCTAAAACGAAACCTGAAAGTGGAATGAAGCTGCCAATTCGTTCAAACACTCCAAGTCCGATGAGGAGCAGTCAGCTTCTTCTTTTTAATCAAGGAACATCCTCGTATCACTTCTTTCATTCATTCCCGTACAAACGGAATTTTCAAAACGATCGTATACGATGGCAGTCGATCCAAGATTTCCACTTTAAGAATTCACGCCCTTTTTAATCCAGGACCCGACTGATTCATTAGCTTGATTTCCGCAGTTAGGTCAATTCAGGTATGTAACCCTTTGGTAGTTTGGGATTAGCTTAAAGATTCTGTACTACATTAAAACGACGATGAAAGATATAAAAAAGGCTGGTTGCTTTAACCAACCTTTTTTATATGAATGATTATTGTTTATATTGTGGTTCCTCGTTTTGAATCTCTTCAATGCGAGGAGTGATGCTGTCCACGATCGTTTGTGTTTGTTGGGCAGCTTGTTGGTACAATTGTTTGGCTTGTTCATTATCTGTTGAAAGGGCGAAGGTTTCGAAGCTTGCTTGAGCGCTTTTTAACCCTGCTATCGTTGTTTTGACATCGTTTATAACTGTCATATATAAACCCCCTAGTTTTTTTAAACTGCCTTATTAGAGTGAGAAGAAAATGATTATCTATACCTTCCAAATTTATCTATGAATTGAATCGAATGACTAGCAAAAATTCCATTAATTAAACGTTTGATTAACGGGAGGGCAACAGGCAGAATTCCTTGTTAAAATCCTCCTTTTTCGTTGTGCTAATCGTTTTTATCGTTTAATTATTGACCGAATTCAGAATTTTAAATATAATTGTAGAAAACATGACGTAATTACGTGAGGTGATGTGACATTTATATTATGGATGATTTATATAGTAGAGTTGTTTTTGAAATTTCATCTGAAGAAGTGATAAAAGGACTGCTATTCCATAAAAGCAAACAGGAGTCGGAAATTGAATCGATCAAAGGTAAAATTCATAAATATGAACAAAAACGAAGAGCTGAGGAAGCTTGGTATCAATCCCTGTCTCCATTTAAACGTTTTTTTACAGGGCGTGCCCCAAGTCATCACCAGGCGGTTGAACATTTGGTGAATGTTAAAGATAGATATAAACAAATCGAGAAAATAAAACGGAGGGTCGCTTTTTTAAATGAGGTGATCGGTTTACTTGAGGCTGAACCGGAAAAAAGGGAAATGAATCTACCATCAGACATCATTAAAGAAATAATGGCCTGGCAGAAAGCGGAGGGAACGCCGAGATGACTCTAGAAACGTTAAACGCTGGCTTGGATACGATTTGGGTGGTTCTGACAGCAGCCATGATACTATTGATGGAGGGCGGGTTTGCCTTATTGGAGGCAGGGTTCGTCCGTACGAAAAATAATGTGAACATCATCATGAAGGTTTTTGCCGATATTACGATAGGAACGCTTTGCTATTTCGTCGTTGGTTTTGGTTTAATGTATGGAATGGATGTATTTGGAATCATCGGGGCAAGCGGATTTCTGCTTAAAGGTGATCTGTCGCATATCGACCTTACAATTTCCATGGATGCATTTTGGTTATTTCAAGGGGCATTCGTCATCGCCGTCATTTCCATCGTTTCGGGAGCAGTTGCGGAAAGGATCAATTTTCGGGCGTACCTTATTTTTGTTGTAATGATGACGGCATTCATCTATCCGATTGCCGGTCACTGGGTATGGGGTGGCGGCTGGTTAAGCGGGTTGGGCATGCAGGACTTCGCAGGGTCTGCTGTCATTCATGCACTAGGCGGTTTTTCTGCACTTGCGGCTGCCATTATAATCGGGCCGAGAGCAGGTAAATTCACTTCACGGGGGACCAGCTCCATTTCACTGCCGAGTAATCTCCCGCTGGCATCTGTTGGGGCATTCCTTTTATGGTTTGGCTGGTTTGGGTTTAATGCAGGAAGCACCTTGCAAGCTACAGATGTCCGCATTGGCCATATTGCCATTGTCACGATGCTCTCAGCTGCATCAGGGGGAGCGGCGACCTTGATTTATACACTATTTAGATATGGACGATCGGATGCACCTTCCGTCATCAATGGCTCACTTGCTGGTCTTGTCGGGATTACAGCTGGATGTGCATTCGTTAGTGATCTGTCGGCGTTACTGATTGGAGCAGTTTCTGGAATGTTGATGTTAGCTGCGACAAATTGGTTGGAGGCCCGGAAAATCGATGATCCCGTCGGTGCCTTTCCTGTTCATGCGGCATCAGGAATGTGGGGTACGATAGCGGTAGGGCTTTTCTCCATTGAAAATGGATTATTTGCCGGCGGGGGATGGCATTTGCTCGGAGTTCAAATATTAGGATTAGTGGTGTTATGCATCTGGGGCTTTTCAGTGACATGGCTTGTTTTTAAAGTTATAAATGTTTGGTTGCCTATAAGATCCACTGAAGAAGAAGAAGAACTTGGGTTGGATATCAGTTATCATGGCATCATGGCCACACATACCTCGCCGGGGTTCATCAAGGTAGAGGACTACTATAAACAGGATGAAGAATTGACAAGGTAATTGACTATAATACCATGGTAAAATCAAGTAAGAGGTGAATTTTAAATGGGTGCATGTAATCTTAACCATTCGCAACAAGATGTCAGGCTGAAATTTGAGAGTCAAAAGGCATTTTTACCAACCGAATTGAGTCAAACATTAGATCGATATCTTGAAAAAGGGAATTCGCAGGAAACATTGAATGAACTTTTTCATCTATTGAAGAAGTATGACTTGTCTACCCAGGAGGAACAGGAATCTAGAAACGAAAAGTTGAAACGGATAATGTTGTAAACGAGAAAGAACGGGGGTGTGAGTATGACTCCCGTTCTTTTTTGTTTTTTCCATTATGGAATCTTATGTTAAATGATTTAAGGGATTCCGCGGAAAGGTGGCTGATTCCATTTCCTTTTATTCAGCCCGTCAGTAATTTAACTATTTTTTTAAAGAAGATAGCAGGATTCACATTTAAGGCGGCGAAAACAATTGTGTATATTACACATAGTGAAATCGTAAAGCTCTGTAACCGAAATGGTGTAACTTAAAAATGGATTAATCAGTTTAAGTAACGTGGACAAGGGTTTAGTGAACCTTTAAAGATTTAATCAATCGTTTGATTAAATTTCATATACCGACATTTAAAGCCTCGGAAAATGAAAAAAGCGGGAGCTCACAATGAGCTCCTGCTATTTCTTTCATTAAAAACCATCATCCGTTGCGGTGAAGGGGATGTTAAGGTTTCTTTCCACGGCCCGAAGTCTTTGATTCAGTCTATTTAACCTATTCGTATGTCGCTGGTCCGTTTGACTCAGCCTGGTGATTTCCTGGTTAATGCGGTTCACTTCACGATTTATCCGCGTGATTTCTTGGTTCTGCCGATTGAGTTCCCTGGTTTGACGCTCGTTTTGACGCTCAAGTTCCCGAATTCTTCTTTCAATTTGTTGAGGCTGCCTTTCAATATCGAATTGGTCTGGCACTTGGCTATATGGATGCTCTTGTACCTGCGGAACGTTCCAATCTTGCTGTGGCATATAATCAAATCGTTCAGGCTGTTGGAAATATGGGTTAAAATTAGGCTCATAGTACTGGTGATTTCCATTTTGTTGTGGATAAGGATAAAATCCGTATGAATTCATGGTCAACTCTCCTTTTTAAAATCAGGATGGATACCTTATAACTTATGTAAGTTCCAGTGAAGTGACTAGGCGTTTGCCCATATGAATGGGAAGAAGAGGTAATTCACAGAAAAAATTTCAATAAATTTGCAGAAACCATCCGGTTCCTATATCGTTTAGGATAGGAGAAATTCTTTTATCCGACTTGAAACCAATTCCAAGGATAATCCGTATATAAAGAAAAGAGTGTAAGTCAGGAGTGTAATGATAATGAATCGATTTCTTGCTGATCTTGTTCCGATATTGATTGCATTTCCAATGGTTTTGCCGGTTTGGATGATTAGCTATTTTGCATTGAATCAACCGTTTGCCCTGTCCGTTGTCATATCTTTAGCAGGAGGGGTGCTTGCATACTGGCTAAGTTCCGTATATTTTTCATCAAGATACCTCAAAAAACATGAATTGACGAGAAAAGAATATCAATATATAAAGAAAAATTTAATTGAAGCAAAACCGAAGATATGGAGGGTGCAAAAAGCACTAATCTCGGTCAGGCATATCTCTTCTTTTAAACAGAGGAAAGATATGATTAAAATGATCAGGAAAATATATAGTCTGACAAAAAAAGAACCGAAGCGGTTTTATCAGGCAGAACAGTTTTATTACTCGCATCTTGATTCCGCCATGGAGCTTTCGGAGAAATATGTTTTTTTAGCACAGCAGCCAAAAAAGAATAGGGAACTCGAACTTTCACTAACAGAGACTCGTAAAACCTTAACGGAACTTACTAATACGATAGAAAAGGATTTATATAAAGTGATTGCCGATGATATCGATAACCTTAACTTTGAATTGGATGTTGCTAAGCAATCCATTAAAGCTAGAAAAGAGTCACAAGTAATTGATGAAAGCAGGAGGTTAAAATGAATAACAATGATCCAAACCTGTTGAATAAAACGAATAATGCCAATTTGATGGATGACCTTTTAGCCAATCCATTTGATGGGATGCAGGAGCTTGAGAAAGTATCTTCCCAAGAAGCGAAACCGGTTAAACTGATTGATGTCATTCCTGAAGAGAACAGGGCAAAGGCTTATCAGCTTGCCGAACAAATCGACCCAACGAATCATCAGGCAATGATATCCTATGGTACACCCGCCCAATCAAAGCTCCTGACCTTTTCTAATTCCATGCTTGAGCATGTCCAGAAAAAAGATGTGGGTGAAGTGGGCAACATTATCAGTGATTTAATGAAAAAGTTAAACGAACTGAGCCCAGATGAGTTAAAACCGGATAAGCCCTCATTTTTTGCGCGTATGTTCGGGAAGCTCTCGGGATCTGTACAGGAGGTGCTATCCAAGTATCAAAAAACTGGTGCCCAAATTGACCGAATCAGTGTTAAACTCGATCGGAGCAAGAATATCCTGTTATCGGATATCGTAATTCTCGAAAAGCTATATGAAACGAATAAGGATTATTTCCAGGCATTGAATGTCTATATTGCAGCTGGGGAAATCAAACTCGAAGAAATCCATGAGAAAACGATTCCGGAGCTAAGGAAGGCCGCGGAATCAAGCAATGATCAAATGAAGTTTCAAGAAGTCAATGATATGCTGCAATTTGCTGAACGATTGGATAAAAGGCTTCATGATTTGAAATTGAGTCGTGAAATCACGATTCAAAGCGCACCGCAAATCAGGCTGATCCAAAACACGAATCAGGCACTAGTCGAGAAAATACAATCTTCGATCATGACAGCTATTCCACTTTGGAAAAATCAAGTTGCGATTGCACTGACCCTAATCAGGCAAAGGCATGCTGTAGAAGCACAAAAACAGGTTTCCAAGACTACAAATGACTTGTTATTAAAGAACTCCGAGATGCTGAAAACGAATACCATTGAAACAGCAAAAGAAAATGAGCGCGGGCTTGTCGATATCGAAACATTGAAGAAAACTCAAGCTAACTTGATATCCACGCTTGAAGAGACCATGCGGATTCAAGAAGAAGGCAGGCATAAACGCCGTCAAGCCGAACAGGAATTGGCGTCTATGGAAAATGAACTGAAACAGAAACTATTAGAGATAAAGGGATAAGGGGAGATAATATGGATACTATCGAGGCTATAAAAACGAGAAGAAGCATTGGAATCGTTAAGCAAGATCCTGTTCCTAAAGAAATGATCGAGCAAATCATTGAAGCTGGAACATACGCACCTAATCATCATCGGACGGAGCCTTGGCGTTTTTTTGTATTGACAGGGGAAGGAAGAAATAAACTTGGGCAGGTATTCGAAGAAATAACAAGAATTGAAAATGCTGATGATACCCCTGAAAGTTTAATCAGCAAGCTCGAAAGGCAAAAAAAGAATCCATTAAGGGCTCCAGTCATCATCGCAGTGGGCATAGAGCCTAGTGAAAAGAATAATGTCCTCGTGGCAGAAGAATATGCTGCAGTGAACAGTGCCATCCAAAATATGCTTCTTGCAGCACATTCTCTAGGTCTGGGAGCAGTATGGAGAACGGGGAAAATAACTTATCATGAAAAAGTCCGTGAATTTTTCAATTTATCTTCTAAGGGTGAGGTATTGGCTTTCATATACTTGGGTTATCCTGACATGGAACCGAAACCTGCTAAGAAAACACCGATTGATGAATTGACCACATGGATCGGATGAAGGATTGAGGGGGCTGCATCAGTTTATAGACACTGATGCAGCTTTTTTTATTGCCTTGATAAGGCTTCCTTGAGTCTCCTTTTACTGATAGGGATTTGGCTTTGTCAGGCTTCGTTTCAAGTGACGATTGATGAATTAGGTTGTACAATACAAAAGAAGAATAAATTTTGATGAATTAGGATGTGTCTATAGATGAGAACGATTGATCCATTTGAGATACTCGATGGAAAAGCGATAAAATATTTGGATGTATTTGGCGTTGAGGATGGCATTGCTTTAAAGAGTAAATACGAAGATAAATCGTATTGGATTTATGATTACTATTGCATGCATCAGACTTGTGATTGCCAGGAAGTATACCTTGAATTCGTTGAGGAGCGCAAGGGAAATAAACAGGCGGGACAGCATTTTGGAGTAAGGGTTTCTTTCGGGGATAATCAATTTGTCCTGGAGGATTATAATATTTCGAAGCAAAAGGCGATGGATATCGCGGAAGATACGCTGAAGTACAGTAAAGATGTAATGGAGTTATTTAAACAGCGGTATCAGCAAATGAAGGAAAAAGGCACGCAAATTATCGTGGAAAGTGCAAAGGCAGCTAAAATGCCGCATGTTCATACAGAACCCGTCATTGGCAGAAATGAACCTTGTCCATGCGGAAGCGGGAAAAAATATAAAAAATGCTGCGGTGCAGCATAACATCTTGGAAGCTGACTCGATTCGGGGTCGCTTCTTTTTTTATTGGAAAAGCGCATGCTTGGAAAAAAAATGAGTAATGAATGAAAAAAACGTGGCATTAAACGAACGTTTGTTCTATAATAAGAGTACCAGATAATTACTCAAAAAGAAATAAAAAGTAGTCATTTAGACGGAATTTTCCGAAAACTTCTTTTTTATTTTCATAAATCTGGTATATATAAGAGAGAAGAGTTTTTTGATCTCATCTCTTTCAACGGTAGACGGCAACCAGACGGGATAAAAATCCTTACACTGATGGCAGTTTAACTTTTGAACGAAGGAAGGGGTAATCAAATGACAAGGGAAAAAAGATTAATACCTTACAAAGTTCTTGAAGTAATGGAAACGGTGAAAGAGAAGGTTCCTGAGGGTGTCGAGCTTGTGAAAGCACCGGCAATTTGGGAAAAAAGCAATCATGGTGAGGGCGTGGTAGTTGCCGTCATTGATACAGGCATTGACAAAGGGCATCCAGACCTCAAGGAAAGAATCATTGGCGGGAAGGATTTTACTAATACCGGGGATTATCAAGATGATAACGGACATGGGACACATGTTAGCGGTACGGTTGTGGCTGCCATTAATAATGCTGGTGTAGTGGGAGTGGCTCCGAAAGCAAGCATATTAGCGTTGAAGGCCCTAAATGGTCAAGGACAAGGCGACATAGATTGGATTAATGGGGCTCTAGAGTATGCAATCAATTGGCGGGGACCTAATGAAGAAAAGGTTTCGGTTATTTCACTTTCACTTGGCGGACCTCCGGATGAGACTGAACACAAACTCATTCAAAGGGCCCTTCAGAACGATATCCTTGTTGTTTGTGCAGCTGGAAATAGCGGTGATGGGCGTCATGAAACGGATGAATTGGATTATCCAGGAGCATATCCCGAGGTAGTGGAAGTGGGAGCTGTGGATTTAAGCAGAAATTTAGCGGATTTTTCAAATACGAATGATGAAATTGACTTGGTGGCTCCAGGGGTTGATATTCTCTCTACGTATCCAGGAAATAAATATGCCAGGTTGAGCGGAACGTCAATGGCTACTCCTCATGTAAGCGGTGCGGCAGCTCTCTTGAAAGTGATTGCTGAAAAGGAATTTGATCGCAATTTAACTGAAGCGGAATTATATGCACAGCTGGTGAAAAGTACGGAAGATCTGGGAATAAGCAAAAAAGCACAGGGAAATGGACTGCTTAACTTAACGATTACGGAACAAAGAGCTGAAAAATCGATTAAGATTACAATAGAATCAGAAAATCTTAAGTTACCGAGTAAATCAGTGGTCATGGAATATTAGAAGAGAAAAAAGGTGCCCCAAGAAATTTTTGGGGCACCTTCCATGACGGTCATTTTTTAGTTTTCCTTAGAGCTGCAAAAAGCGCTACAATGGAAAGAATTAGTGAGATGACAGCAAGGGTGATGATCAGCGTTTGATTGCTACCATCTTCTGTTGTTGCTGTATCCTTTAAATTGTTAGTAGTCGTGGAATCATTAGTGTCACCTTCATCTTCGTGACCATGGTCCGCAGGTTCTGCATCAGCCTTGGGCGCTACCGTAATTTCCGTTACAGAATGCGGTAGGTCTGAGCCTTCTTCCCCGCTCCATTCAACAATTTCACCATCTTCGTAATATTGAAATGCATCCCAGGCAACTTTCGTTTCTTCTTTAGGATTTTGTGCTACGAAAGAGAATTGCTGGAACTGTCCAGCAGCTATCCCTTCATCAGTTGCTGCCCAAGTTACCGTTTTTACATGCCCATCTTTGTCACCTTCTGTCGTTACTTTCCATCCCGGTACAGGCTGATAGCTTTCAAAAGTAACCCCTTCAGGTACTTTTATAGTCACCTTTGTAGTGGCAGTTTCCTTTTCTACGGGTACTTTAATTGTATAAGTTTCCCACGCTTCAGGTGCAGATGAACTAGGCTTGACTGTAACGTGAGCATATGCTGAACCGGAAAAAATGAATAATGCAGCAAATGTGAAAATAAGTAGCTTTGAAAAATTTTTCATTTGTATAAATCCCTCCTGTTATCAATTCCCTATGAAAATTATAAAATCAGCATTGATTGATTCCAGGCTTTCAGTTAATCCGTGAACATGGATCTTCCACTTTCCTGGCATGGTTAATATAGACTTTGATGTAAATGTACCTGTGTTTTTCTCCTTCATCTGCAGCTTTATTTCACCGCGTGGCGTATCCAATGGCTGCATAGTGATTGTAAGCTGCTCTATTTCAGCAATTGGCTTGCCTTCATTGGATAGATTTACTTGAATCAGGTTATCCCCGACTTCATTGGGAGTCACCATTAATGTAATCTCGTTATTTTGTTCAGTCCGTAACGTTTTTTCAATGGGACCGGGAGAAGACATGGCAGTTTGGACATTTGTCAATAAAGCTGCAACGAGAAGTATGGCGATTCCTAAACCAAACTCCATTCCCACACTATAACCAAGTTTTTTCGTTTGCTTTTTCCCACTGAGAAAATGAAAGCCTCCTAAAACGATCATGATCAACATGAGACCGATTTTCGCTAGTAACAATTGGCCATATGTTGTGTTAAACATTGAATGGATAGTTGGTACATGCTGTAAACTGCTATATATCCCGCTAATGATCAGTATGATTACAAACAGAAATGCCCATTTGGAAAACCTTTGAATGATCGACCAGTAAAATGTTTTCTTGTCTTCTTGGACTGCCTGCCGATCTGCAAGCCCAGGCAAAATTACCAATAAGGCCATAAGGCCGCCGAGCCACAAAGCCATGGACAATAAATGAAGGAAATCCATCAAAACGGCCAGAACCTGATTAGGAACGGTTGCTGTATGTCCAGTGAAAGCCTTACAAATCATCAAGCTGGCAATTATGATGAAAGAAATGATAGGCAGTGATTTATTCAAGGAGTTCTCGAGCATGAAATAAATTACTAAAAATAGAAGGAGCAATATTAGAATTTCTATGATCCAGACCGTTCCAAAGTTTGTAGCATTCAATACTTCCTTTATATAACTTACTTTAAATGCATCGGTCCAACCTACGCCAGCATCGATCGTAACTTTTAAAGGCAGACTGCAGAAGATGGAAAATGCTAAACCTGCATATGAAAGCCAAAGGTATAGACGGGTTCTTCTGCTGGCTTCAAAAAGACGAGAATCCTTCATTAACGATAATCTGAAAAAAAGGATTCCGGTAAGGGCAGCGAAGCATATGTATTGAAGACTTTGCAGTATAACGTTGATGGAATTCGGAAAACTTGCATTCACCTCGGAATTTTTTTGATCGGATAGGCCCGCCGAATCTCCGAATTGAAAGGGAATTGTTCCTTCAATGGGATGGCCATCACTCGAAACCACTCTCCATTTAATATAGTAAATCCCTTCATCGATAGCGCCCTTCCACTTAGCTTCCAGTACTTTTTCACTTTGTTGCGAGATTGTACTGTCTTGAGTGTGGATTTTGTCTCCATCTTGGCTGAATACCTCAAGCGAATGAAAAGCTGGTTGAATATTCTCGCTGAATTGAATGCTGATCTTTTCAGGAAGAGTATCCATCGCTTCATTCGGGCTAGGATTAGAGCTGATTACTGTAGCATGACCGGAAGCCATTGCCGGGTATAAAAGCAAACTGAATAGGCTGACTACCAGCCATAAATATTTTTTCATCTTGGTGTGCCATCGTCCTTTCATCAGATTATGTAAGCCCATTATAAAAGGAAAATGTGAAAAAACAGTGAAAATAATTTAGTTATCTAAAGGCAGTTTAAGAGGTTCGCTAGGTTTAGATTTGCCTTCCGCTCCAGTATAGCCATAAATAAGGGGTAGGGATTCCACTTTGCACAAAGTTGTTTACCAAATAGGCATCCTCCTGTTGGTATAAACTCCATTAAGAAATAATTAAGGTTCCTTTATTAATCTGTTCCTATCATGTTTAAGGAAATATAGGGGGAATAGGTTTTGATAAAGATGGGATTAAAAGAAAAAAGTGTGAAGGTGATTTTGGTTGGTTCCCTTGTGGGGATGGGAACATCCACTTATATGTCAGCGGCAGAAGCTGCGGAAGGCACTTCTATCATTCTGGAAGAAGCACAAACGGTGAATAGTCTTTCAAAGTTAGAAATAGAGGGTATAGCACTGGATCAAAAATTTTCAGATGATGTACACAACTATAGTTCAGCAGTGGGGAATGATGTGGAAAAGATCACCTTGCTTGCAGCGAGCCCTAACGAGAATGCAGTTATTTACGTGAATGGTATTAAAATGACAGATGGTAAAGTGAAGGATTTAACTCTTCAAACTGGGATGAATACGTTCGAAATCACCGTCAGCGATGGGGAAAATGAAACCGTTGCCTATACTCTCAAGGTCGAAAAACATGAAAGTGATGATAACCATTTAACATCGATTGGATTATCAAAAGGCTCATTAACATTCGATTCTAAAGTGACAGCTTATCATGCTTCAGTTGAAAATGAAGTCCAGTCCGTTAAGGTAACTCCGACATTGAGTGACAGTAAGGCAATTGTAAAGGTGAATGGAAAGGATGCAACCAGTGCAGGTGTGAAGGTTGCCCTTCCAGTCGGTAAGACAACGGTGAAGATAATCGTTACAGCAGAAAATGGAGATGAAAAAATATATACACTCACGATTACACGGGCCGCAGCAAAGGAAACTGAATCGAAAGCTGTTCCTAAAGAGGGTGAAGTTCAAAAGGAGCCCTCAACAGGAACGAGTAAAGCCCAACCTTCCTCAGATAAGGGGAATAAATCATCTTTAGCATCAGCAGGATCCTCCAATAATCAAAAATCAGGCGGTGGTGTCAGCCAAGCACCGAAAGCACAGCAAATTGAAAGTATTTCAACACAAAAAGTGAAAACGGATTCTGTTGAGAAAGTTACGTCAGCAGATTCTTTAAGCGAGGAAGGCAATGATGCACCAGTGTTGAACGGTCTGACGTTATCATCCGGAGTATGGAACAAATCTTTTGAATCTAATGAGCATACCTATCATATCAAGGTCGATAATGATATTTCTTCAGTCGAAATGAATGCAGCGACAAATGCCAGCGGAGCAACGATTGAATACGACGGTAAGAGCAGTGAAAAAGTGAAAATCAAGGATAAAGCGAAAACGGCTATTTCCGTTACCGTTTCAAAGGATGGGGAGCGTCGTACTTACGTCCTTGTTTTCGAAAAGGATATGGATGTTGAAATGGATGTGGAAGAAACCGTGGATGATGTCAAAACAAAAGAAGTGGAAGTTGAGGCAAAGCAAACGAGTACAGCTGGCAAGGCGGATAGCGAAACATCCAATGATACAGGTGGCCAGGTTAATGGGAAACAACAGGTTGAGACCGTGTCATTCTTTAGGAATATAAAGGATTTCTTCACCTCCCTGTTTAAATAGGATGGTTTTGAATCCTGCAAAAAAAGGACAAGGTTTAGGCTTGTCCTCGAAATTCATATTTAGATGGGCAAAATGATTTGGACCTCGGTTCCTTGGTTTAGTTCACTGTTAAAGCGGACCTTTCCCCGATGCGCCTCAATGATTCGGCAACTGACTGTCAATCCTAATCCGGTTCCTTTTTCTTTTGAAGAATAGAAAGGCTCTCCAAGATGCTTTAAGCGGTTTTTTTCTATTCCGCTTCCATTATCTTTGATGGTGATGGAAAGGTTATTGTTCATACGTTCGAAATCAATCCAAATGTGATCGGCGGATGCCTCCATGGAATTCTTGAGCATATTTATGAAAACTTGTTTTAATTGGTTTCCCTCACATAATAGAAGCGGTATTTCATTTTTGACAGATATTGATATTTGGGTGGGGTACGAGTCCGCCTCAGGTTTTAACAAGGTTTTGACATCATTCATCAGGTCGATGATTTGATGTTTGCTGAATGGAAGTTCCTGTGGTTTTGCCAGAACGAGTAACTCGCTTACAATAAGATTGATCCGGTCCAATTCACTTAACATGATCGTATAGTATTGTTCATAGGGATGGTCGCTCTTTTTAAGCAGCTGGACGAAACCCTTTAAAGAAGTCAGCGGATTTCGTACTTCGTGGGCTACACTTGCGGCAAGTTCGCCGACTATCGATAATTTTTCGGTTCTTCTTAAGCGTGCTTCGGTTTCTCGAATTTGAGTGACTTCTTTAGCATAAGTAATGATACCGACTAAATCCTCGCCAACCATCATTGGGACAAACGTACAAGAAAGTAAGATGGACTTCCCGTACTTCGTCAGGAATTCTATATCCTTCCCTTTTTTGATCCCCTTTTGGTTTTCCATGACATATTGGCATGATGTACGGATCAATTCCGCGTCTTCTGCTGAAAAGTTCAAATTAATGAATGAGGCGCCATGTATTTCTTCCTGTTGAAAGCCTGTTACCGTTTCAAACCTTGGATTCACGGTCGTGATCATTCCATTTAAATCAAGCATCAGCATCGGATAAGGGTTGTGTTCAAACAATGATTTATAGCGTTGTTCGCTATCGAATAATTGATTCTCCGCGACAACTCTTTCAGATATATCCCTGCCAATGACGACTAAGCCTTTACGTGAACCATCTTCATTGAACAGGGGAACTTTAATTGTATCAAAAGTCTTGTGATTGCCATCGGGAAGAGGGATGATTTCCTCACACCTTGTAATTTCCCCCTTTACCCACGTTTCTTCATCGGAATCTTCACAGTAGATCAAAGACTCTTTATAAAATTCGGAGTATTCTGCGAGCTCACTGTCTCTTTTTCCCTTATAATCTACATGCTCCAATTGAAATAATTGCAGCCCGAAGGTATTGGATTCAAGCCATCGGCCATCCCCATCCTTGAAGTTAACGAAATCCACCATTGAATTGATGAGTGTGCGCCGACGTTGTTCCGCTTCTTTTAATCGTTTGAATTCTTCCTTTTTAGCTAAATAAAGATATAAGATAAAGCCTATTGATAAAAGGAAAACGATGCCTTCAGCCCTTTGGAGTTGAATGAAGACCTCTTTATTATGGATATTTGTAATTAAAAAATAGTCGAATACGACTAATGTAAGAATCCCGGATAGGATATATATTGCTAAGATGGAGCGTTTGGACATGGAGATTCTCCCTGATTTTAAGACATTTCAAAGGTAAAATTACATACACATTTTAACAAACTATCGGTAAAAAATATATGCAGAATCCTAAATAAAAAAACAGGGGCCAATGTGGTCACCTGTTTTTTCTGAATAAGGTTAGTTTCTTCTTCTTTTTTGCACGCTTATAGATAATGAAGAATAGTAAAAAGAGGAGTGCGAGAGCAGCTAGCGTATATTGGTTCATTTCAACAGATAGCAGTCCATAGGGAATCAGCGATAGGAAGAAAAAGTATATAAGGTTGCCAAGTGCCGTCGCTAATAAAAAGTCCTTGAAAGTGACGGTGCTGACTCCAGCTGCCAAGTTAATTAAGCTTGTTGGGATAAGCGGGAAAATCCTGCCTGTAAAAACGTACATGAAGCCATGCTCCACAGCAACTTTTTGCCATTTTTCTCCAATCCTCTTTAAGAGAAGCTCTTGAAACCAGTTTCTTGCTGCATAAAAAATGAATCCTGAGGCAACAACACTTGTAAACCAACTCCATAGATAGCCATATATGAATCCGAATATCGTGACATTGATGGTCAGGAGCAAAATTAAGGGTATGATTGTAAAAGAATTTTGTACAAACATCAATACGAATGTCACAATAAATGTAAGCCAAAGGTTTTCCTTCAATATACCAATAACAGAATCCAAATCACTTTTCCAAACCAAAGTGAACAACTCTGCATTAGAGTAAATAAATACTGCGATTATCAGTAGACCAATTATGGTCAGGACTTTTTTCAATGGGCCACCACCATTCATACTAATAGTTTATCATTTTCGAGTTCATTGGTGAAAAAAAAGAGCTGCCGCATCATGCAGACAGCTCTTTTCCATTATAGTGGGTTAACGACGCGAAGATTCCTTTAAAGCCACTTTTCAAACTGAATTCTTTTGTTCATTGCATAAATGATTGGCGCGCCAATCAGGAGGACAACGAACTCACCGACAGCCGTAGTCATCCAGCTTAGCCAGAATGGCAAGCCAAAGGCAAGGTTCAGTTCAATTGCAATTAAAAACATTGTGAACGTGAAAAAGATAATCGTGGCGATCATCCGTCCTTGAATGCTTTTAATGAAACGAGAAACGAAGATGACAAGCAATAAGGCGAGCAGGGATTGCCCCACCCCAAAAATCAAATCATATGGCACCATCGGTGAAAAGAGCAGATTCGAAATGAAGACCCCGCCAACGATACCGTAGATATACTTTTTATTGAATACAATCAGATGATTCAACATTTCCGGGACACGAAATTGGAACATCTCAAAAGCTATTGGTTTAAACACCAATGAGACCGCCACATACAGGGCAGCCAATAACCCGTTTATCACGAGTGTACGAACATTCATTTTACTCTCTCCCTAGTTTTTTATCGTGGGATGGTTACGAACCACGTGCAGGCGTTTACCCGATGATTAATAGTATCCCATGTAAGCTTGTTTCGTCAATTTGTAAAGAATGGTTTTAAATTATAAGTTTCCAAGCGGAAGAAGTCGCACAATAGGATTTTGATTTATTGCAATGAAGGATGATATTATTTCAATATGTACTTTAAAGGAGTGAATATAATTGTCGATCGAGAGTGTCAAAAGCCATTTTAAGCAATGGAATCGGGAAGGCGACGTAAAGGAGTTCGAAACATCGAGTGCTACGGTGATTGAGGCAGCGGAAACCATCGGTGTAATCCCAGCGCGGATTGCCAAGACTCTTTCCTTTAAAGGGGAAGGTGAACATGCAATTTTGGTTGTTGCCGCTGGGGACGCGAAAGTGGATAATAAGAAATTTCGTCAGGCGTTCGGTTTCAAGGCACGAATGCTTTCACCTGAAGAAGTGCTTGCACAGACCGGCCATGCAATCGGAGGAGTTTGCCCGTTTGGGCTGGCAAACGATTTAGCTGTTTTTCTTGATGTATCGATGAAGCGCTTTGAGTCATTGTTCCCGGCATGCGGCAGTACGAACTCTGCAATAGAACTTACACTCGCTGAATTATTTGAATATTCAGGTGCGAAGGAATGGGTCGATGTTTGTAAGGGTTGGGAAGAAAAGGCGAATGAGGAAACGGCGGTAGGCAATGCAGCTGATGTCATCTGATGAATAGTTCCATAAAGATTCACTGAATGGAATGGAGTCCACTAGTGTGGACTCTATTTTAGTGGCGATCGCATGCATCGTGAAGAAAGTGTTCCTGAGCGGAGGTTTAAAGATGTTAAATGGAAGCCAAAGAAAAAGCAATAGCAGCTATCTCAGTCTTAAAACTCTTTATGAAGAAAATATAACGGTTAAGAGCATTGCCCAGGAGCTTGAGTTTTGCCATAAAAACGATTTGGCGCTGGATATCCAGAAAGCAATGGAAAAAAAGAATTTTGATATATTGGCAGTGCAAGATCAGGGGGAAATCATCGGGTATATCGAGAGGGAAGAACTAGGTGAAGGGATCATTTCTGAATATTTAAGAAACTTTTCACCAAGGGAAATGGTTTCGGATTCAACCCCTTTGATCCAGCTTCTCCATATCTTCAAGAATAAAACAAGGGTGTTCGTATTAGAGAATAATTCAATTAAAAAGTTGATTACTCATGCCGACCTTCAAAAGCCTCCGATCAGGATGCTGATATTCGGATATATTACCTTATTGGAAATGAGGATGAGCGATATCATCCTGGATAGATTCGGTGATGGCAGCTGGTATCCAATGATCAGTGAAGACCGTTTAGAAAAGGCAACCGAATTATATAGAAGGAGAATTGATAAAAATGAGGATATCAATATAATAGAGTGCCTGCAAATCAGTGATAAATTCGATATTATACATAAAGATAAAGAATTGAGGCACTTCTTCCAAATCCCTTCGAAAAGTAAAGGGAAGAAGGATGCGAATGCCATCCGGAAATTACGGGATAAGATTTCCCATGCTAATGAACTGGGTCTGGACATGTCATGGATGGAAATCATCGAGGTTGTCGAGTCCTGCGGCCGACTGCTCGAAATCTCTGAATCCTATCACTATGAAAAATAAGATCCGGCTAATCATGCTGGTTCTTTTTTTTAGCGCATCCAGACAGAAAAAAAACTGCCCATATCAGGCAGTTTCCCCGAAAAACTCAAAACTCCGGCAGTTGATCCAGGTTATTTTCCTTTATCCCATCGGGCTCACTCCGCAATATGTCACGTCCATATTTATGAAAGACGTCAACGTTGGCCAGGTTGCCCGCCTTTGCTTCCGCAAGGGCTGTCGGGTAGTCGAGTTCGCGGCCGGAGTTCGTCTTGATGGCGATAATATTGTCCTCTTCATTTTTCCTTACGGCGATGATTTCTTCTTTTCCTGCTGAATCAAGTTGGTTTGCTTGCGGTGTTCCCTGCTGTTTATATGATTCATAGGCTTCTTCAAATTGGTCCATGTTTTTGATACCTCCTATTTATAGGGTGAACCATTTTTTCTGCAATATACAAACCGGATTTCGTCCAACTTGAGCCGTTAATTCGTCCAAATGGGCCGATTTTTCGGCACTTTTATTAGTGAATGCTGTCGTCTTGGCCTTTTTGCAGTGGCATGGCACTTGCATCTTGTATAAGAGTAGCAAGAATTAATATCCACTAGATTAAGGGAGGAATATGAATCATGAATGTAAAACAAGGGGCAAGCACTGTAAATGCAAAACAACAGGTCAAGACAATGAAAGCGGCCGTCGTCAATGAATTTAACCAAAAACTTGAGATAAAAGAAGTTCCGATCCCAGACTTGGAATATGGTGAGATATTAGTGAAAATTAAAGCCTGTGGCGTGTGTCATACCGATTTGCATGCGGTACATGGTGATTGGCCGGTAAAACCGAAACTTCCGCTTATCCCCGGACATGAGGGTGTGGGCATTATAGAAACGGTGGCGGAAGGAGTAACTTCCTTGAAAGTGGGTGACCGTGTTGGGATCCCTTGGCTTTATTCGGCCTGCGGCGATTGTGAATACTGTCTGACCGGCAGGGAAACGCTTTGCTTGGATCAATTGAATGCAGGATATTCCGTGGACGGCGGGTATGCGGAATATTGTAAAGCACCTGCCAAATATGTGGTGAAGGTTCCTGAGGGGCTTGACTTTGCGGAGGTATCACCGATTTTCTGTGCAGGTGTAACGACTTATAAGGCGCTTAAGGTATCAGAAGCAAAACCTGGCGATTGGGTAGCGATTTATGGAATTGGCGGATTGGGACATGTTGCTTTGCAATACGCAAAAGCGATGGGCTTTAATGTCATTGCTGTCGATATTCAAGATGATAAGCTTGATCTGGCAACGGAATTGGGGGCGGATTACACGGTTAATGGGCTTAAGACCGATCCTGTACAGGCCATTAAGGATAAAGTTGGCGGTGTGCAGGCCTCCATTTCTGTAGCGGTTACGAAAAAAGCATTCGAACAGGCTTACAGTTCAGTCAAGAGGGGCGGGACACTTGTCGTAGTCGGATTGCCGAATGATGAACTTCCAATCCCAATTTTTGATACAGTGTTAAATGGGGTAACTGTAAAAGGGTCAATCGTCGGGACGAGAAAAGATTTACAGGAAGCTGTTCAATTTGCGGCTGAAGGTAAAGTCAGAACGAATATAGAGACGAGGAAACTTGATGAAATCAATGATGTATTTTCAATGATGGAAAAGGGAGAAATCAACGGACGCATCGTATTGACGCTGGAATAGGAATGGATGAGGATGCCCTGGAACGGGGCATCCTCTTTTTATTATGTCTGGTTCTTCTCATTTAATATATAGCGTAATTTCCTTATGGATATCTGCAAGCGTTTGGCTGCTTCATTCCGGTTGCCGTAGGTTTTTTGCAGTGCCTGCATGACAAGCTCCTTTCCAATTGTCGATTGAAGCTGTTTGATTTCCGTAAGTATATCTTCAAGCATCAGTTCATCCTTCTCATTAAAGTCATCCACTAGCCTTTTTCGCCATTCTTCAAGAAGGTTTTCAGTTGACTGAGTCTCATTAGGGGACAAGTTTTTGTCAGGGGTGATCTGGCTGTTGGATAGAGAGATATCATTGGCGGTTATTACCGACTTATGGTCTGCAAGAGTTAGCGTGCGCATGACCACATTAGATAGTTCGCGTATGTTGCCTGGCCAGTTGTATTGCTGTAGTTTTTCAATGGCTTCATTGGAAAATGAGATATCTCCATGACCATTTCTCTCGATCAAGTGACGGACAAGCAAGGGAATATCTTCTTTTCGGTTCCTTAATGGCGGGATATCCAGAGTCACGACGTTCAGTCGGTAAAATAGGTCTTCCCGGAATTTATTTTTGTCCACTGCCTGCTGCAGGTTTTCATTGGAGGCCGCCACTAACCGGGCGTTCGTCCGTAATGTCCCGCTGCTGCCAACCCTCATGAATTCCCGCGTTTCCAAAACCCGAAGCAATTTGACTTGAATGGCCGGACTTGCATCCGCAATTTCATCAAGGAAAAGCGTCCCGTTCCCGGCAATTTCGAAAAACCCTTTTCGCAGCTGGGTCGCTCCGGTGAAAGCCCCCTTTTCATGACCGAATAATTCGCTTTCAAGCAGGGATTCAGAGATCGCTCCACAATTGATGCCGATAAAAGGTTCATGGTTTCGGGGGCTGGCTATATGGATGAAGCGGGAAAGCACTTCTTTTCCGCTTCCGGTTTCTCCTTCGATTAATACATTGACGGATTTTTGGGCAACCTTGAAAGCCGTTTCAATCAAATTCTTCATTAAAGGACTTTCACCGACAATGAGTCCTGAATCCTCGGCTAGCTTATGGATGAAATGCTGATTCAAAGCTTCATTTTCATTCAATAGGTTGTCAATCTGTCTTTCCAGTACTTCAATATCCACAAAGGGTTTTTCCATGTAATCACTCGCGCCAAGTTTCATTGCATCAACAGCGGTCTTGACGGTGCTGTATCCGGTCATGATCAGTATCTTGCAACGCGGCTGCAGTTGTTTTAGATGCTGCAGGAGGGAAAGTCCATCACAATCCGGAAGCTTCAGGTCTATCATCGCGACATCAAATCGCTGCTGATTCCAATCGATTTCATGAAAATCCTTCCCGCTATTCACAACTTGTACGAGATAACCTTTCATCGTAAAAAGGCGGGATAGAAAAGTCCCAACCTCTTTCTCATCGTCTACCACAAGTAAATGAACCACCTTATCGTCCCCTTTCCTCTTCTGCTTGTAAGGGAAGCCTCAGGAAAAAAGTGCTTCCTTGTCCTGGTGTGCTCAAAACGTCGATCTTTCCGCCATGGTCTTTGGCAATGCCAAGGCTTACAGACAGCCCCAAGCCTGTACCTTTTTCACGGTCTTTAGTCGTATGGAAGGGATGGAATATGAAGGGCAGGCGTTCTTTTTCAATCCCCGTTCCGTTATCAGTCACCTGAACCACCATGAACTTGTTTTCTGAATAGGTAGTGATTGCAATCGATTTTTCCGTTTGGGCGGACTCATCCAATGCGTCCTTGGCATTCAATAGCAAGTTGATGATGATCTGTTCTATCTGCGGCTGGCTGCCCTTTATGTAAGGAAGGTCTTCCTGAAGGGTAAGATGGAGGGAGATCTGCTTCTTCCCAAGCTGGAACTTCAAAAGGTTCAGGACCTGGTGAATGGCTTCGTTAATAGAGTAATAGTGGAATCTATACTCATCCTGCCTTGAGAAGGTAAGCAGGCTTTTAACTATTTGCCTGCATCGGTCCCCGCAAATCCTGATATCGTTCAATAGCATATAATCCAGATTGTCCTGAGGGGTTTTCCGCATTAAAATTTGCGAGTTACCTAGAATGGCCGTTAATGGGCTATTCAATTCATGGGCAATCCCTGCTGCCATTTCACCAATCGCCCCAAGTTTACCGGCATGCAATAGCTGGACTTCCATCTGTCTTCTTTCGGTGACATTTTTATAATAAGCAATGACCCCATATACTTGTTGCTCCTTATTCTGAATCGGGTAAGCATGCATTTCCAAGATGGTATCATGCTGAAGGAGAATTTCCTGAAACCCTGGCTTATTAAATGAAAAGGTATCTGTAATCAGATTTTGCGATTTTTCAATTAAAGGAACCAGCTCGGGAAAGTCCCTGGCTGAATCATTGGATTGATAAACCGTTCCTTTGTGATCGAAGACGATGATCATATCTTCAACTGCCTTGAATGTATCCTCCCACTCCTGTTTGGAATGAAGAACTTCCTTATAAAGCTGGGCATTCTCCAAAGTTAACGCAAGCTGGTTGGATAGTTGCTCAAGAAATTCGAGTTCATCTTCATGCCATGTTTTCTTTTTCTTCCTGCCGAAAGTCCAAATTCCGATTTTTTTACTTTTTCCGTATAAAGGGACTAATAGAAGTGATTCGATCTCAAGGGATAATAGACGTTCCTTTTCCGGGAAGTCCGGTAACTGGTTAACTTCCACCTGAATCGGCTGCTTTTCTTTCAGGGCGGATGAGAAGTCCTGAAAAGGGTGTAACAAGTTTTTGGAATCCATTTCAAGTTCGCAGTGACCATTAGGGCAGATGTGAAGCAGGGCAGGTTCTTCCTCATACAATATGACAAAATGACTGTCATCGAAGGTAATGAGCTGCTTAAGTTTTGCAATTACATTTCGGAGAATCTCTTGGATGTCGATGTCCATATTCATATTTTTTGTGATGTCATTCATGATTTCAAGCTGCATATTCTTCTTCTTCAGCTGATCCACGGTTTTCTTAAGTTCCGTATAATACGTTTTCTTTGAAGATTTAACGCCTGTCATTAAATCTATCATTTCAAGTTTGTTCATGCTTTTCACCTCTTAAAGGGCTGTAAGAAGCAGCTGATTAATCTGTTCCAATGACATATCACGAGGGTTTGTGATCATGCAGGCATCCTCAAGAGCGGTCATCCCTATCGAATCTATCATTTCTTTCGTAATGCCGACATCACTTAAACTCTTGGGAGCCCCTATATCCTGGGATAATTCCCTTACGAAGTGAATGGCTGCCATTCCTGCTTGCTGCTCGGTCAATGCCCGTGTATCGATGCCCATGATGCCTGCAATCTCGCTGAATCGCCTTGGTGAAGCAATTCGATTGAAATCCATGACATGGGGAAGGAGTATCGCATTGATTTCACCATGCGGAAGGAGGTACTTGCCGCCTATGGCATGTGAAATGGCATGGGCAGCTCCCAAAATGGCATTGGAAAAAGCCAGTCCAGCCTGCAGGCTCGCCATCGCCATCGCTTTTTTTGCTTCCTCATTATGCCTGGAGGCAACAGAGGGGCGTAAGTGGCGGGAAACGATGAAAAGCGCGTTTTTAGCTTGTACATCTGTCATTGGTGTGGCCGCGAGTGAAACATAGGATTCAATGGCGTGGGTCAAAACATCCATTCCCGTAGCTGCGGTCAAATCCGGTCCCAAGGTGGTCAAGGTACCAGGGTCGACTATTGCAATATCGGGGACGAGTGATTTTGAAATGATCGTCATTTTTTTCTCGCGGAATGAATCGACGATCACCGAAAACTGTGATACTTCCGAACCCGATCCTGCCGTGGTCATGATCATCACCATGGGCGGGAGGGGAGAGTGGACTTTATCAACACCTTCATAATCACTGATGATGCCGCCATTCGTTACTAAAAGGGCAACCCCTTTGGCGACATCCAAAGCACTGCCTCCGCCCAAACCGATGATGGCATCACATTCTTGTTCTTTAAATGCCAAACAGCCGGCTTCGATCTCCCTGTCCTTCGGATTGGTCGTCATTTCAATGAAGGTAGCAAAAGCAAGGCCTGCATCTTGGCAGGATTTAATGACTATATCTAACCAGCCGGCATTGGCCACCCCTGAGTCGCTTACTATCAGCGCCTTTTTGGCGCCCAGCCGCAAGCAGGCCTCGCCAGCTTGTTCAATCGAACCTTTTCCAAAAATCACTTCCGGCATCACGAATTTAGTTATCGACATCTTTGCGCCTTCTCCCTGTGAAAATTCTATCTCTTCTGTATTATTTTCCCGAAAAAGAGCGAAAATCCTGTTTGGTTTCCAGGTATTTTTATATAATATGACAAAATATCGATTGATAGAGAACTTTCGGCATGAGTCAAAACTCCCGATAACTTCTTTAATTTGTAAATTCGTTACTTTAGACATGCATGAATAGGGATAAACCTACCTAGTTAGTATTATCTATATATTGTAAAATTATGGAGAAATCTATTAAACTGGGAGGCAATCTATGAAAAAACAATTTCTATCTGTAACCTTGATCGCAGCATTGACACTCGGGACAGCCGGGACAACCACCGCTTTAGCAGCGCCACATTCATCGCCGGTGCTATCTGCACCATCCACGGACAAGCAAGTCATTAAAAGAATCGATGCCGATAAAATCTACAAGAATATTGAATACCTCTCACAAACACCTCGGGTGGCTGGTACGGATTCTGAGTATAAAGCCGTCCAATTCATCAAAAAGCAATTTCAATCTTATGGCTATAAAGCCGATATTGAAGAGTTCAAATTTTTATCTTATACAGACCCAAATCTGGTCGAGCTGTCCGTTGCTGGATTTGATGGGGAAATCCAAGCGAACCATTTAACCTATTCAGTTAATGGGGACCTATCCGGTGAAGTGGTATATGCCGGTTTAGGAACGAAGGAAGAGCTTGAGGAAACCGATGTTGCAGGGAAGATTGCCCTAATACAAAGAGGGAGCCTCACTTTTGCAGAGAAAGTATTGAATGCAGCGGAAAAAGGGGCATCGGGAGTCATCCTATTCAATAATGCAGATGGGGAATTAAACGGGACACTCGGAGAGGATAATGACAAGTATATTCCATCCGTCACGATCACCAAGAAGGATGGAGAAGCCCTTTTGGAAAAATTGAATGCTGGAGTCAAATTGACAGCATCATTAAAAATCGAAGGAGCCCATTCCGGAGAAAAAACCTCTTATAACGTAGTTTCAACTAAAAAAGCAACAAAGAACAATAAAGCAAAAAAGAGCGATATCATTTATATTACTGGACATCATGATTCCGTCGCGGGGGCACCCGGAGCGAATGATGATGCATCAGGAACATCCGTCACCCTTGAACTTGCACGTGTTCTGAAGAATCTTCCTACAGATACGGAAATTCGCTTCGTCACCTTTGGGGCAGAGGAAAATGGATTGTTGGGTTCACAGCATTATGTGAGCAATCTTCCTGATGATGATATCAAGCGGACCATTGCTAATTTCAATCTGGATATGGTGGGAAGCAGGGATGCCGGGGATTTGGTCATTTTGACTAATGATGGAGAAATGAACCTTGTAACCGAGCTGGCCCAGGCATCAAGTACAAGACTGAATGGCGAGCCGACTCCATATGGACAAGGCGGGAGAAGTGACCATGTATCCTTTGCTGAGGCAGGAATACCCGCTGCGTTATTCATCCACAGTCCTACAGAACCTTGGTATCATACACCTGATGATACCATTGATAAAATCTCAAAAGAAAAGCTTCAAGATGTAGCTGAAATTGTCGGCACCGCCGTCTATGACCAAGCTAAAATCGAAACTAAAAAACCTGATCTCAATCATAATAAAGGGAAAAAGGTGAAAGTACCGCATTTATTTAATGAAAAGGAATTCAGATAATGCAGTAAATATTTAGAGGGTGCAGCCTGCACCCTCTTTTTATGTTTAAAAATGGAAAAGAAGGGGTAATAAGTCTAATTCGGAATTGATGCCTATGGGAAGGATTCCCTAAATCGGTGGCATAAATAGCTTATTTATCCCTATTTAACTCTAAGACTATAATCCTTATAATAAAAATTATGAAAAATATGACAGTCTACATAATGAGAATAGTATGTTTGAGGTGATTTTTTAAGTGTATGCAAATTCATTGAGTGAAATTCACTCAGCCCTCTCCAGCAAAATGTCCGATGTGAATGAAAAAATCAATCGTTTGGAGCAGGCAAAAAGACAAATCAAAGACGAACAGAATGCTTGTCTGGGGGAAATTGCTAAAATTAAAAATCCGGATTTGGCAAAAAGCTGGACGGGAAACCGTGCAGAAGACTTTCAAGATGCCCGCAGTGATGCATATAAGGCAATGTCAACGATCATTCATGATGATTATGACGACTATCAAGAGAAAATCGACGGTAAAATCATGATGCTTAATATAGAAAAAAAGGCTCTGAGTGCAGCAGGAACCATAGCACATGAGGCGGATGTTCTTTTAGGTAAAGGGGAAGCCGTCATAGATCAATTGGAAAGCAAAATATCATATTTAAAAGGGTGGTTGTTTTAATGACGACGATCAAACTGAATCATCCTGCCGTAACGAAACAAGTCGATCAGGTGAAGACGGCACTTGGTACAGTCACGCTTGGAAATTTGCCGGCAGGCGAGCTTGGCAACAATAAATTGGAATTCACTTCGAAATGGATCGACCGGGAAACGAACCTGGAGAAGGTCTTTGAACAATATATCAAAATCGTCCAGAAAAATGTGGAAGATACCCGTGCCAACATTGACTTATTAAAAGAACAGGATGAAGCCATCGCCCATGCGTCTTCACATGGGTATCCTACGCGATGAAAATATATGAAGCCGAGACATTGACGGCCGCAACCAAGTCGCGTGCCAAGCAATATGAAGAACTAAAGAAGGAAGTCTCAGCCCTGAAAAAGGAATTTCAGGGCATTGTCGGCCTGGATAACGAGTTTCAGGGAGCCGGTGCTACCGCTATCAAAAGCTTCTATGAAGCGCAAATTGAGGTGGCGGACGCCTGGATGGAACTATTCACGACCCAGATCAGTTTTTTGGAAGGCATTCCGGCCAGTCTGGAAGAGGCGGACCTCTCCGGAAATACGGTGGTCGAAGTTCCCTTTTTAGATGGCGAAGTCTCAAACGGCATCAACCAAGCGAAGTCGCTTGTCGATCAACAAGCGAACGATCTTCAAAGGATCCTCGACAGCATTGACGATATTCTGCCTCTTGATATGTTCGACCAAAAGGACTTTAATGAAAAAATCACGCTGGCCGGGCATAGACTGGATGACACCGTGACAAAGGTCGAGAATGTGGACAGGCAATTGGTCGAGGAATATGATGTGTCCATTGGGCAGGAAAACGTGGCCGTTGGCCTCTTCCGTGCCTTGCTTGATGCCACCAAACAGGATGGAAACGTTTCGCCGATGACATTCAATCAATCGGCCTTCAAGAGCAGTGACGTCTATCAAGTGAAGGATGAAGTCGCAAGTCAGATGAAAGACTATCAGACCTTCAAAAAGCAGCAAGCCGAAGCCCGGAAAATCGAACAGGAAATGGAAGAACTCGAAAACCGCCCATGGTACGAAAAAGCCTGGGATACGACAAAAACCTTTACAGGGGAATTCACGGGTTATTATGATTCAATCAGGGCCTCGACCGGAGTCGATCCAGTAACAGGGCGCAAGCTGTCCGATGCTGAACGAATCGCCGCCGGCGCCATGGCAGCCGCTGGATTCATCCCCGTCGTCGGCTGGGCCGGCCGGGCCATCAAAGGCGGCAGCGCCATCTACAAAACCGCCAAAGGGCTCAACGCAGCGAACCACGCGCTCGATGCCTATAAAACGACAAAAGGCTTTAGCCTCCTCCAGAAAACCGAATACGGAATATACGGACTCCTCGCAGCCAACGGCCTCGGCGAAGCGGCCACAGGAAAAGACATGTTCGGCAACCAGCTAACCGAGGAACAGCGCCAGAACGGGCTGTTAATGGCACTCGGAATCGGCGGTGTGGCAGGTGCCGCCAAGGTCGCTGATAAAGTAGCGAGTGGTACAAAGTTCATCCCTTACAGCAAAGAATTTGCGCAAAAGCAGGTTCAGAAGGTTCAAGCTACAATAACAGATATAGCGAGATCAGGAAAAAACACGTTAAAAAATATAGGTGAAGAAATCGGTACAAAAGAAATCCCTAAACGGATAAGTATGGAACAAGTATCCCTTGCAGGAGGACGAACCCTTCGCCAAGTTATGCTGGAAAAACAGACAATTAAGGAAGCCTATCAGAAATTCACGGTGAAGGATAGCAAAGTAGAGGGTGTTTCTGGGGAGAGTATTTCTAAGGATACGGTTAAACATGTAGAAAACTTATTAAAGAAATCGACATGCAATTCAGTTGAGCTTAAAACTTATCTCATGAAAATAGATGAATACAAAGGAACAAATTATGCTGACGAATTTGAATCATTTGGTAAGTGGCCTGAGGACATCCAGATACCCAAAGAGTCTAGCATACTGAATGCAGATGGTTCAATTAATTGGTCAGAAGTTCCTCAAGGTGGATATGTGCTTGATAAGAATGGAAATGCAATAAAAGAAGAATTTATACCTAAATTAGGGGGAATTATTGATAGGTACGGGCCACCAAATGGTAGATATACCTCACCAGTTATGGATGGAAAACCGTATGAATATGTACAGAGGTCCTTGCCTTATGTTGAGGATGCGACGAAATATCATCAGTACAAAGTAATAGGGGATTTTTCAAGATTAAAAGAGTATGTTATGAATTGTACGGATAGAGAATTAAAGATGAAAGTAGAAGCTCAAATTGAAAGGTACTACAATGGAGATTACAGCAAAGTTATAACCCAAAAAGGAGGAATTGCAGAAGGTTTTGGGTCACCAGGAGGTGGAATACAATATGAACTTCCTTTACCTGTAGAATGGCTTGAGGGGTTAGGGATGTTAAAAGAAATTAAGTAATCAATTCAAAAAGATATTTTTCTATTTATTTAAATTAAAGGAGATTAAACAAATGACACAACAGGAAGCAAAAGAAATTATCGAGCAAGAGAAATTAAAAAGATACAATTGGTTTAATGAACATCCACAAAGAGAAAATGAGGTAGGAATTAGAGTTGATGGTGATCAATGGGTAGTATATGTAACAGATGAAAGGGCTAGTGTGGTTACAGGTTCTATTACAGAATTTAATAATGAAAGTGATGCTTTAGAAAACTTTATAAAAAGATTAAGATTAGAAAAAATATTGTTTTAGTATCATATGATAGTATTTATGTGTTTAAAATGTGGTTACCCAGTGCCGAATAAACCATCTTTCAAACCTAAAACACATAATCCAAGGAACGCATATTTTTTAAAAAATTGTTTTACCGCACCTTCAAATGCTTGAACTTTTTTTAACCTAAATAATAATGGTCAAGCTGAGGAATTTGTCCAATGGGGTAGTGGTAAAATGACACGAAGTGAATATGAAAATAAGATAAAAGAGTTAGGTGTAGATTTACAAGAACTCAATATTGTTATTGGAAAAAAAACTAATGTACCAATTTCAACAGGTTGTTACTTTGAAGATGGAAATTGGATATTGTATAATGTGGATGAAAGACAAAATTTTTCAATTATTGAAAAGGGTAACGAGGATCGAATTTTCAAGTTTTTATTTATGATAACGATGGGGAAAATAGGGAAGTAGAATTATTGGAGATAAACCAGTTGATTTGAAAACCAGACTACTTAACCAATGCACCAAAAACCATTGCAAGCCGTGGTAACATAGTTAAGAATATCGAAAATGAAAACCGTATTTTGCTAGAATAAAATGAAACCTTGAGTGGCTAAAGCCATTCAAGGTTTTTTTATAAAAGGAAAAAAAACTAAAGTAATTTTGTGGTATAGGTATTAGTGTATATAAAACCAAAGTGTTACCTTAATCAATCCGTAGTACATTGAATTGAGCAAGGAGTACAGAAGCAGACAAAATAGTACTTAAATAAAAAGTAGGTGTAAAGAATGGCAGGCAGAAGAATGGTAGACAGATGGGAAGACGATAGTAAAAGTTTTTTGAGATATAATCTAAAAAAAAGAATGTTACCAAGTCTGTATGGCGGTATTGTTGGAGACTTGCTTGGTGTCCCAGTTGAATTTAAAAAAAGAGGGACTTTCACTATTAATGATATAACGGGATATGGAACCTATAATCAGCCGCCAGGCACTTGGTCGGATGATACTTCATTAACTTTATGTTTAATTGAAAACTTAATTGAAAAAGGCGATTCAGCGGAGCTCATGCAAAAATTCGTTCAGTATATGGAATCTGGCTATTGGACACCACATCATGAAATGTTCGATATTGGCAGAACAACCAGTGAAGCCATAACCAAGTTTAGAAATGGATCCCCGGCACCAGAATGTGGCGGAAATGCCATGTTTGATAATGGGAATGGGGCGTTGATGAGGATCGCTCCCGTGGCATTTATCCTTTTTAATAACTTTAATTTCATTGAAAAAATCCAAACCATTAAAAAATATACGGAAGTTACACATTCTCATCCGCGTTCTGTGGTAGGTTCCATTATTTATGTCGAGTTTTTACTTAGACTTTATTATAATAATTCTCCTGAAGTTTCAAAAAGGGAAATAAAAGAACTTTTTGATGAGAATTTTGATAAAGATCATATATACCAAAGAGCTGCAATTCTATTCAAGGATTTTTGAGGAAGATTTCTTTTCATTACCACATGAAGAAATTCAGTCAGATGGTTATGTCGTTCATACGTTGGAAGCAGCCATTTGGTGCTTAGGAAATTCAAATTCGTTTAGCGATGCCGTTTTAAAAGCAGTGAATCTAGGGGATGATACGGATACAGTAGGTGCCATTACAGGGACAATGGCAGGTATGTACTATAAAATGGACGACATTCCTAAAGAATGGCTTGAGAAAATCACAAGAAAAGAAGATATTGATAAATTAATTGAGCAATTCCATAGATTTTGTGCAGATAAAGCAATTAAAGAACAATATGGGGATTGAAGTAAAACCCCTCATATAAACATAAGAAACGCCCTATAAAAGTCCTTTATAGGGTTTTTTTATGTTCTGAGGACAGATTATGCTATGTTAAAAGGGAAGCGAAGCAGTTTATTATTGGTGATGGAAAATTAAATAATGGAGTGGGAAAATGATAAGAAAAGGTGAGTATACGATCTATAATGGGAGAGAGTATAGATTCATAGAGTCTGATACAGTGGAAGCTATTGAATTAATTAGCAATGATAAAAAAGATATGGACAATGGCTTTACTTATTACAAAAATAATATTTACACGAAAATGGTAGGTGTAAGTGAAGTTAAAGAATTATATTCTATTAATCCCTATGCTGTATATAAGGGAGAGGTGTTTCCAGCATCTGAAGAAAAAAGAACTGGAAATGTATTGTTGGCTACAACAAACACTAAACTTGCTAAAAGGATGGGGTTTGAACGGACAGATAAATATATGTACTCCAAATCTGTGGAATGGGATGAAGTGAAAATAATCGAGGAGAGGAAACCTTATTCATTAGATTAATTTCTTCATTTCAAACGCGATTATATTTATTGTACTATCCCCTCTAATGAGCTTTGGAACTGTTTTGTTAAGGGTCTCCTTTATAGGCGAGTAGATAGGAAGATGAAATGGATAAGAAAAAGCAGTTAATCGATCAATTAAAAGTTGAAATAAATAATCTTGAAAAAGATTATAGTAATGAAATTACTAGCGGCGTTTTTCAACTTATATATATTAGATATAAGAATGCATTGGATGTAATGGAGTGTAATGAAGATATAAGGGAATTAAATATTATTGGCGGCGTAAGGGCTTATATGGATAGTTTTAATGACTATCAAAATCCGTTATTAGGAGAATTACATAAAGCTGAAAAATTAAATAGAGAATTATTCCATGCTTGATAAAGTTTGAAAATGGAGGAACCTATGATAAGAAAAGGAAAGTATGCAATACATAATGGTAGCGAGTATAGTGTTAGTCTACTGAAAGATAAGCTATAAGGTTAATAAGTAATAAATATGCTGATCTAACTCAAGGTTTCAAACATTTAGATGAAAATATCTATATAAAAAATGTTTCTGTAGAAGAGGTAGATTTATTTAAGATAAATTCAAAGGCAGTATATAAGGGAGAGATGTTTTCAGCTTCTGAAGAAAGAAAAACCGGAAAAGTATTGTTGGATACAACAAACACTGAACTTGCTAAAAAGATCGGGTTTGAACGAACAGATAAATTTATGTACTCAAAATCTGTGGAATGGGATGAAGTGGAGATAATCGAAGAAAGGAAACCTTATACATTAGATTAATTTCCTGATTTAAAGCGCCTACATAAAGTAAAAGCGGTTATTTCTTCAAAAAAGTGGGTATTAAGAATTAAGCGGTCTTTCATTTAATATCTAGCACTAAGTTTTCTTTATGTTGAATAAGGAGAATTTGGTGGGAGGTGATTAAATGAGGAAAGCCTATGGTATAAAAAGTTTGATGATCTACCTTGAGTCGGTAAATTATCCAATTACTGAAGAGGAAATCAATGATCTAATATTAAATAAAAAGATACCCCACCTCAGACCCATCGATAATTTGTTGATTTTTAATTTAGATCATATTGATGGCTGGCTTAGTGATCAGCATTTCAAACCTTAGTTAATTGAAGCCCCGCTTTGAGTGGGGCTTTGATTAATATGTTGTACCTGTAATCTAAGTCTATTGATGCAAACACGTGAATATGAAAATGGGAAGGCTAGCCGAGGTGTTTCATGAAAACCTTGGCTGGCCTTTTGTTTATCCCTACATTTTCAGAAAAACGAATCAGCGCCAGTTGATTTAGTAACAACAGTATAATGCCTTTACCAAACCGGCCGAAGGTGCCTGGATTATAACAGCTTAAGCAGAGCCTGTACACCTGTTAGGATAAGCCCTATGATAAAACCACAGACCGCCCCGTTCACCCGAATCCATTGTAAGTCTTTTCCTACACCATTTTCCATCATATCAATCAGCGTTTCATTGTCTAGCTTATCTAAGTTTTCTTGTACAAGATTGCCGATTTGCGTATGATTTTTTTCAATGAGAACAGTAATTTGTTTCTGTATCCAGTTATCGATGTGGATGCTATTTTCCTTAATATTGTCCAGTATATGATGAATCAGTGGCGTAAGGTAAGTATCCATGAAATGTTCATCTTCGACGAAATCCAATGCTTCTTGTTGAATTTGTTTTAGGCTTCCCTCTATTGTCGCCTCAGGCTCCCATTTTGTCAGAAGTTGATTTTTCCATTTTTCAACTCCTTCCAACAGTTCCCGGTTATGGTTAATGCCTTGTATCTCTTTCCGGATATATAAGATTAAAGCTTCTCTATTTGGTTCTTTCTCGTTTTGTAAATTATTTACGACACTTAATAACAGATTTTGGATGATATTCCCAAGTTTCTCTTCGTTAAGTAGACTTTGAATGGATTTAACGGCAAACTGAAGCATACCTTCCAGTTCAATCTTGCTGAGTACATCCATGGAAACAGTGCCAAGTCGATGACTGGTTTCTTTTTTCCCTAACCAATCTTCCGCTTTTTTCAAAACATGATCCAAAGCCTTCTTATCAAACTCTTCGTTAAGTAACTCTGAACTTACTAAATGCAGAATCTTGTCCATGTCTATGTTAGAAAGTGATGCTTTAATTTTTTTTGTAACGAAAGGTGTAACCTTTTCTATATCTATATAACCAATCATTTGCTTGATCAGTTTAATCAGGACTTTTCTAAAAGTATCACTTTGAATCTCTTTTACTAAAATAGGGATCAATTTTTCAGTAAAAGGAATATGTTTTACTTTGTCCTGAATGCTTTCCTTAGAAAGCCAGTCGTTTTTTAGCATCGAAACAAGTGCATTTGTCATTCTTTTACGATTGTTGGGCAAAAGCGCTGTATGGGGGATTGGTAAACCAAGTGGATGGCGGAATAATGCAGTGACTGCAAACCAATCTGCCAATCCGCCGACTAAACCAGCCTCAAACCCTCCATGTAATAAATCCAGCGGCAACGTACCTTGAAATGGAGTGGTTGCAATATAACCCGCCCCCATGATAATTAGTGAATATCTAGCTATTTTTCTTGACGATTTTATTTTTGGTGACATTATATTCTCTCATCCTTAAAATTCATCTATATGTTTAATGCCTTACTTTTATCTAGTAGTAGTATAGCAGGTAGTTCAAAAAAATACTCCCAACAAAGACAGTAAGTTCATTTATTGGGGAATGGGAAAATCACTTATTAAGTGATGAAACTTTAAAAAATGCATTTCAATATGAATCGAAATTATTGGAAAGCTAATTTATAAGGAACCGGAAAATGAATTAGATTTGTTGTTTTACAGGTTTAATTATTGCTATTGTATGTTTAGCCAGAGCCTATAAAAGAAGTGGAGATGTGGTTTCTTTGATACATATTTTAATTGCGGATGATGATCGGCATATTCGGGAGTTGCTTAAATTCCACTTGGAAAAGGAAGGGTACATGGTATCGGAAGCGAAGGACGGGAATGAAGCTTCCTTGCTACTGGAGAAGGAACGGATCCATCTGGCTGTTGTCGATATTATGATGCCGTATAAAAACGGACTGGATCTTTGTAAGGAAATCCGCGATCAATATGATCTGCCGGTCATTTTATTGACAGCTAAAGATCAACTAATCGATAAGGAAAAGGGCTATTTTGCGGGTACGGATGATTACCTCGTAAAGCCGTTTGAGCCAAGGGAACTATTATTTCGGATAAAAGCGCTATTGCGAAGGTACCGTATGGTGAATTCTGAATCCATCTCATTGAATCAAACGGTGATTGACCGTAAAAGTTACGAAGTGCGAATAAAGGGGAATACGCTGCTCCTGCCGCTTAAGGAATTTGAGCTGCTGGCTCAGCTGGGGAGTTTTCCTGATCATGTTTTTACGCGTGAGCAGCTTATCGAACTTGTGTGGGGTGCTGACTTTGCAGGGGATGATCGAACGGTTGATGTCCATATTAAACGGTTAAGGGAACGTTTTGCCGGGCGGACCGATGATTTTGTTATAACGACTGTCCGTGGCTTAGGTTATAAACTGGAGGTCAACAAGAAGTGAAAACACTCTATTTCAGGATAGTTATTCAAACCATTTTGATCATGGTGCTTGCCAGTGTCATCGCTTTTTTAATTTCCAATGTTTATTATCACCAGGTTCAAAAACCCTACAATGGTGAGAAGATAAGCAAAGTCGCAAGTGAGATCGTCTCCTTATATGAGGAGAATCCTGATCAGGATATTGATGCGTATTTAAACCATGTTGCAGGATTGCACTATCAAATGTATCTATTTAATGAGCAAGGTGAAGGAACTTTATATGGTGAGCCGTTTCGGGATACGAGCTTGGATCGCGACACGATTTCCGGAGTTTTGAATGGGAAGACCTATCAAGGGATCACCAATTATAATAATGGGTTATTTATTACGGGGTTTTTTGAAGATGTATTAATTAATAGCATTGGGGTCCCGATGAAAGTGAATGGCGAAAAGCATGCATTGTTTGTAAGGCCGAATATAGAGCTGCAGTTTGGCGAATTTCGCTTTTTCCTTGCAGTTTTGCTTGTACTGACGCTCCTTCTCAGTTTTTTATTTGTGATCATTAACACGCGTTTCATCGTTAAGCCGATTACGAAATTAACGGAGGCTACAAAAAGAATCGCCGATGGGGATTATAGTAGTGAATTGAATGTCTCCCGAAGCGATGAAATAGGGGACTTGGCACAGCATTTCTCGAAAATGACTCAAAGCATACAGCGGTTGGATGATATGAGGCAGGAGTTCGTATCGAATGTATCTCACGAAATTCAATCTCCGCTTGCATCGATCCAAGGTTTTTCCCAAACCCTTCAATCGGAGGAATTAACAAAAGAACAAAGAAATCAGTACTTGTCCATCATTGAAAAAGAAAGCAGGCGCATGTCGTCGTTAAGCAAACAGCTGCTCATGCTTGCTTCGTTGGATAAAGTAGATGAACCGCTGCAGCGGTCAAAGTTTGATTTAGCGCAGCAAATCCGGCAGGTGTTGTTCATGCTGGAATGGAATTGGCGGGAAAAGGATATGGTGATCGAAATGGATTTGCCGTCAACCGTCATTTCTGCAGATGAAAAACTGTTAAATCAAGTTTGGACGAATTTGATAACCAACGGCATTAAATACTCGGAAAGCGGCAGTTCAATCGATATTCGGATTAAAAGAATAGGCAGTACTGTTGAAGTGATGATCGCGGATACGGGCATCGGAATTCCAGAAGAAGACCTCCCTTATATCCTTGATCGCTTTTATAAAGTCGACAAAGTGAGGAATAGGAGTGAAACCGGAAGCGGATTAGGACTTTCGATTACGAAGAAGACGGTTGAACTTCATGGGGGAACGATTGAAGTTCAAAGCGAACTTGGTAAAGGGACCACTTTTTATGTACGGATGCCCCTTATGTAATCAGTTGTTCATCTTCCATTCATATTGATTGTTTACAATCTGGTCATACCGATTCAAGCAGAACTTGATCGGTAAACAAAAGGAATGGGAGATGAAATGATGTTTTTGGCAATACGTGAACTAAAGCATTCAAAATTACGTTATCTGCTGATTGGACTGATCATGGTATTGGTCGCTTTGCTTGTCTTTATCATTTCAGGATTAGCTAATGGACTTTCTTCAGATAATGCTTCATCCATACAAAACATGAAGGCCGACTATTTCGTTATGGAGCATGACTCTAAAAATAAATTGAACCGATCGATCATATCGATGGAAAAGCTGGATGAAATCCGAGCTTCATCGGATGTTAAAGCAGCCGAAGGACTTGGGCAAATGATGATCACATTGAATAAAGTCGGTTCTTCGGAGAAAACGGATGTCACGATTTTTGCGACTGATGCCAGTGGGATTTTAGCACCGAAGCTCATAGAAGGAACGAGCTATGACAATAAGAAACAAGGCGAAGTCGTTGCAGATCGTTCTTTAAAAGAAGTCGGTTATAAATTGGGTGATTCACTTAAAGATGACCTATCTGGTAAGGTTTTTACCATTGTTGGTTTTACTGAAAAGCAGTCTTATAGCCATTCACCTGTAGTGTACATGAATGTTAAGGGGTGGCAGGAGATTAATCCTGGATTGAAAAATCACGGAAAAGACTCAATCAGCACAATAGCCTTGCAAATGGATTCGAAGTCAGAAGAGAATGTACGTGAATCATTGCCTGAAGGACTAACGCTCATTTCGAAAGAAGAATCACTTCAGAGTATACCAGGGTTCAAAGAGGAACAGGGTACGTTGACGATGATGATTGCCTTCTTGTTTGTCATCGCAGCTTTCGTTTTGGCTGTATTCTTTTATGTGATTACCTTGCAGAAGACGAATCAATTTGGAGTCCTTAAAGCACTTGGGGCCAATACTGGCTACCTGGCAAAAAGTATCGTTGGTCAAGTATTGCTGCTTGCCGTGACATGCATAACCATCAGTGTTGCCCTGACATATGGCGTCACTTTAATCATGCCAGAAGGAATGCCATTTGAATTGAGTACCGATTTGGTCGTTAAATATTCCGTGTTACTTTTGGCTGTATCCGTATTGGGTTCGCTGCTATCACTATACCGAGTAGCGAAGATAGATGCGATCGAAGCAATAGGGAGGGTATCATGATGGGGGATAAACTATCATTTGAAAACGTCAGTAAGATTTATGGGGAAGGCGATAATAAGGTTATAGCCCTTGATGATATTTCCCTGAATGTGAGAGCGGGGGAATTCGTCGCCATCGTGGGTCCTTCAGGCTCAGGAAAAAGTACTTTCCTTTCAATAGCAGGTGCGTTACTAACCCCGAGCAAAGGCCGCCTACGGCTGAATGGCGAGGATATTACAACACTATCCCCAAAAGAATTGACTCGAGTGCGCCTTGAAAAGATCGGGTTTGTATTCCAATCGTCGAATCTTGTGCCATATCTCTCCGTACGAGATCAGCTTCTGCTACTTTCTGAACTGATTGGCAAGCGAGATAAAACAACTGTTAAAAAAGCGGACGAATTGCTTAGCCACCTCGGACTTGGACACCGGGCTGGCCACTTTCCGGAAGCACTGTCGGGCGGTGAACGGCAGCGTGTAGCCATCGCCCGTTCGCTGATGAATGATCCAGAAATCATTTTAGCGGATGAACCGACCGCAAGTCTTGATTCCAAAAGAGGCAGGGATGTTGTTGAAATGCTTGCAAATGAAGTGAAATCAAGAAATAAAGCAGCCATCATGGTGACGCACGATGAAAGAATGTTGGATTTATGTGATCGAGTGGTCAATATTACGGATGGCAAGGTATTTGGATGAAGTTATACGTAAAATGGCCGCCGCCTCTCCAAAGGAGTTAGGAGAAGCGGCGGCCTGAATTGCTTGACTGGGAACCTGGCTAATTGACAGTAAGCGGCTGAAATACTAGTCGTTACTATATATGAACGGTCTGCAATTATGTATAATATTTTGCTTGTATCCCAAATGCTTATCTTCGGATCAATCATGTTTTTCCATCTTTAAGAACAAACAGTGATAGGTTGCTTTCACACCTGATTCGTTTCGGTATTCTGCTTCGTATATGTTCATTAACTCTCGAAAAAAGGATGGGCGCTGGCAGTAGTTTTCTTTGTTGCTGTTAGCTGCGCCAATCTTTTTAATAGAAGTGAAAAATTCACGTACTGTCTGAAAGTACTCCAGTTCAAGCTTTTCTATTTTTGTTATCTCGATTGGAACTGCTGCTGGATAGGGGATTGCCGCTTCACAAACTTGGGATAATTCTTCCAGAGTGTAAAACATTTGGCCTGGTGAACTATCCATGGATAGTTGAAGCTTTTCTTTCGCATGTTCATATGACCGATGAAGCTCTTGAAAGGTATCTATTCCGAACGTTGAAAATATCAGGCTTCCTTCAGCCGTTAATCGTGTACACAGTTTTTCAAGGGTTGCAGGAAGATCATTCAGCCATTGAAATGTTGCATTGGAAATAATCAAGTCGTAATTTTCATTTAGCGCCATTTCTTCGATGTCCGTACATAAAAATGTAACACGGTCTTCCTTTGTCATTCCTTTTGCTTTTGCCACTTCAACCATTCCAGGTGCCAAATCAACAGCCGTAATAGCGGCATTAGGGAATGTTTTGACGAGTAACCTGGTTAAGTAACCGGTGCCGCAGCCGATTTCAAGAATATTGATTTTATGATTGGTGTTTTTTTGAGGAAGCAAATCCACTAATTGCTTTGCCATGTTTTTTTGAACATTGGCATACGCATCATATGTTTTCGCGTGTTCACTGAACCGCTTGCTTAACAATCGTTTATCTATCATGAACGTACTCCTTTTGAATAAATGTTTTTATATGCTCCATACATTCCTGTGGTTTTGTGAAAAATGGAATATGACCAGCCCCTTCGAGAATACGAACCTCGGCTTTCCCACCCAAATTCTCTTTAATGAAAGATGAGGCTTCAAGTGGACAAATGTTGTCTTCCCTCCCATGAAGCATTAAAAAGGGGGCTTCAATCCGGTCTAGTCTTGCTCGAGCATCTTTCTGAAGTAAATAATCCAAACCAACCAGAAGTGAAGACACATCATCGCCATGAAACTCGTGTTGAATTGTCTTGATGAATTGATGATAAAAACCTGCTTCTTTTTCAGCATCGGAAAACATTGCTTCATAGAAAGAAGTCAAAGTCTTCTCTTTATTGCGCTGCAGTTGTTTCTTCATGCGCTCGACCATTCTTGGATTCCAGCCAAATGAATAATTTTCTCCTGTAGTGAACCGACTTGTTGCGCCAAAAAGGATAAAACCTTTTATTTTTTCTCGAAACGAACTTGAAAGTTCAAGTGATACTAGTGATCCTAATGACCAGCCCAATAAATAAACAGGACCATCGATGGAAGCGATTGTGTCTATGACCCGTTCATCAAAGTCATTTAGTGCCTTCATATCTCTCCAGTCTATAAATGAAAGGTGAAATGCTTCTGACAGCGGTTTGATTAACGGTTGAAACGCATCTTTTTCCATTCCCCAGCCAGGAAGCATGACTAAATTCGGCCGTTTCATTCAATAACACCCATTTCTTTTCCAATGATCGAAACTTTTTCAACTGCCCAATCAAGATCTTTTTTATCGTGAAGAGCTGTTACGGTAAACCGGATTCTTGCCTCATTTTCAGGAACGGTCGGCGGCCTCACAGCAATGGCCGCAATTCCTTCTTTTTGTAAACGTGCTGCAAATTCCATCGTTTTTTCGTTTTCCCCGATGACGATAGGAACAATTTGTGAGCGGCTTCCGCAAATATTAAATCCGTTATATGTGAGTTCTTTTCTAAAGTGTTCTGAATGTGTTCGGAGCAATGAGCGGCGTTCTGGTTCTTGCTGTACAAGTGCAATCGCTGTTTTTATAGCACCGAGTATGGCCGGGGGAAGTGCAGTTGAATAAATGAATCCGCGCATGCGATTTTTTAAATAGTCGATGAGCCATTTTTTTCCGACAACATAGGCCCCGAATGAACCGAGCGCTTTACTGAATGTTCCCATTTGGATATCAATTTTATTTTGAAGATGGAGATGACTGGCATAGCCTTCACCGTTTTCACCGTAGATGCCGCTTCCGTGTGCTTCATCTGTCATCAACAGTGCGTTATAACGTTCCTTTAACCGAACAAGGTCTTCAAGAAAAGCGAAGTCACCATCCATGCTGAAGACCGTATCCGTCACGATTAATTTACGTGCTTCAATCGGTGATTTTTTTAAAAATGCTTCTAAATGAGCTAAATCATTATGCCGATAGCGTATATGCTTTGCACGGCTTAAAAGAGCTCCATCTACAATGCTTGCATGATTCAATTTATCGCTGTAAATAATATCGTTCCGCGACAGCAGGGTTGAGATAATTCCAAGGTTCGCGTTATATCCACTGTTGATGATCAGTCCTGCTTCGGCCTTCTTCCAATTGACAAGAGCTTGTTCCGCTTGCTCGTAAAGAGGATGATTGCCAACAATTAAACGTGAAGCCGTTGCTCCTGCACCATATGTATGTACTGCATCAACCATAGCCTTTTTCAGCCGCTCATCTCCTGCATATCCTAAATAGTTATTAGAAGCTAGATTAAGCATCCTGCACCCGTTGATCGTAAGCCAAGGCTGTTCGGCACATCCGGTTGATACGAGTTCACGCTTTTGAGAAATCTCTTCTAAATGAGCCAGTTCTTTTTTTATTTTTTCTTCCCAACAAGGTAATTGTTTTTCACTGTGCATGGCCATTCTCCTTTTTATATGTTAACTAAAATTAGTATAGGTTAACATATAAAACATTCTAATTCTGACTCAATGAAACTGTCAAGGTTGAAAAGGGGCATGAGAACAAATTAATAATCCATTAATCTGGGAGAAATCAAGGGTCGAAAAAAGCTTGTTGGTTATTTAGATCCAAGCCAGGAACATGTAGCTAACCATAAAAAAGGTTTAACCGGGAAGCGGTTTTGTTAAGCTAATAGCTTAGTGAAAATCAGTGCCTTTGTATGTATTAAGCTCGTTCATTGAAGAGAACCTAATTTCCAAGGTAGTCTTTTTGTTAAACCTTCAAATCTTTGAAGGATTAAATGGAATTCCATGTTACTATAGAGCAGTGAAATTAACCAATTCACATTAACCATTACATAAAGGAAGGGTATAAATATGAAAAAGATTTCTTTAGATGTTTTCTTTATATTAATAGGAGCTTTTATTTTCGCTTTGGCAATAAATCTTTTCGTCATTCCCAATGAACTTGGCGAGGGAGGGGTCACGGGGATAACCATCATTTTATTTTATCTTTTTGAATGGTCACCAGGGCTGTTAAGTTTGATCATTAACGCTTTCCTGCTTATCGTCGGTTATAAATATTTGTCGAAAATGACAACGGTATATACAATCGTAGCCGTTGCATTCAATTCACTTTTCCTTCATTTAACCGAAAATTGGACGATATCTTCAGATGAATTGGTCATCAATGCGATATTTGGCGGGGTTTTTGCCGGTGCAGGAATTGGCATGATCATTCGTGTTGGAGGCACTACTGCCGGTACGACGATCCTTGCCCGAATTACGAATAAGTATTTGGGGTGGAGCTTAAGCTACGGACTTCTGTTTTTCGATTTAATCGTTGCGTTCTCATCTTATTTCATCATTGGTGCAGAAGGTCTGATGCTCACTATACTAATGCTTTATATTGGAACAAAAACGATGGAATTCATCATTGAGGGATTGAACCCGAAAAAAGCGATCACCATCATTTCAAAAGAAGCGGACCAGATTGCAAAACAAGTAACCGAATTGATGGACCGGGGGGTCACTGTTTTTAGCGGTCATGGATACTATACAAAAGCATCCAAGGATATTTTATATATCGTTATAAGTAAGCAAGAGGTTCTGAAGTTAAAGAGGATAGTGCAGTCAACCGATAGCAATGCTTTTATAGCCATACATGACGTTCGGGACGTATTTGGTGAAGGATTCCTGGATATCTCGAAGTCATGATGTGAATAAGGTATTGGCGAAATGAAAAGGCCTATTAGGCTTTTTTATTTTGCATTGAAAAAAATCTGTAAATTCCGAATAATTCGTTATATTATGTAAGGAAGAAACCACACACCCTGAGGAGTGCAGCCATTAAATGTGGAGGTGTCCAAGATGATCCTTTTAAAAGTGGATGACAGAAAGTTTGGGAAAAGCAATATCAAGTACAGTGTCGTTGATAAGGAAACGAATGAATTGATCATTAGTGGTGTGTTTAAAGAATTTGGACAAGCAAGCGATAAATATTATGAATTGAAGGATGAATACGGTCCTTCCAATGTGAAGATGATATTGAAGTGAAAAGAAGGGGACCGTAGGGTTTCCCTTCTTTTCGTATAATGCCAGGATGAAAATGCCCGTACAATAAATAATCGGATAAAGGAATAATCAAAGGTTTCTGAATCATATAATTAGATTAAGAGAGTTCTCAACATCCTTTTTTTACAATATACTACAATTTTATTGTAAAGTATGGAATTTGGTGGTAATATAAAGCGCATAAATGTAAACGTTTGCAGTGTATTTGTGAGGAGGTGATGTAAAAGAAGTATGATAGACTATGAATTTTATAGAATGAAGGGCTTTTATTTTACTAATTTTATGCAAACGTTTTCTTAAAATTGCATGAATATTATGAGAAAAAGGGGAGAGTGGGTAAGCATGAGGCGTAAAAAATGGTACGGGGGAATTCTTACTGTTTTATTAATTTTTAGTGTGATTTTGGCTGGATGCTCTTCTTCAACTGGCGGAAACAGCGACTCAAAAGATGTCGTTACGCTGGATATATTTCAATTCAAGGTAGAATTCAAGTCGCAATTCGAGACATTGGCAAAACAATATGAAAAAGAAAATCCAAATGTGAAGATAAAGGTATCGACAGTCGGCGGCGGAAATGATTATAAATCAGCCATTACGGCAAAGTTCGCTTCAGGTGAGGAGCCGGCGGTTTTTAACATTGGCGGACCCGTGGATGTCGAACAATATAAAGATAGATTAACAGATTTAAAGGACACGAAGGCCGCTGCTGCAGCACTTGACGGTACTTTGGATGGCGTGGAAGAGGACGGGCAAGTCCTTGGACTTCCATTTAACCAGGAAGGATACGGCTTGATTTATAACAAACGGATATTTAAAGAAGCCGGAATTAATCCTGATGAAATTACAAGTTATGAAGCCTTAGAGGCGGCAGTTAAGAAAATCGATTCACAAAAAGACAAATTGAAAATCGATGCAGTTTTCGCTTATCCGGTTAAAGAGAAGTGGGTGACAGGAAACCATTTATCCAATGTATTCTTATCTCCGGAGTTTGATGGGAATGTGTTAGAAGCAAGCAAGGCACCAACGGTTAAATTCACGGATGGTGACAAGTTTAAACAACTGGTCGATATCCAAAATGAATATTCCGTCCAGCCGACAGCAAGCCTCGATTACTCGCAACAAGTGGAAGAGCTGTTCTCACTTGAAAAGGTTGCGATCATACAGCAAGGTAACTGGGTGTATAACACAGTCTATGATATGGACCCTGAGTTGGCTGAAAAGGGAATTGGCATCATCCCGATTCCAAATGGAGACAATGCAGGCATGCCGGTCGGCGTACCGAACTATTGGGCAGTGAACAAGAAATCGGATGAAAAGGTACAGGAAGCAGCGAAGAAGTTCCTCGATTGGATGTATACATCCGAAGAAGGGAAAAAAGCCGTTTTGGAAGATTTTAAATTCATTCCTGCTTATGAAGGATATGATGTAGAAAAAATTGCCGATCCAATTTCAAAAGAAATTTATAAATACTCCCAAGAAGGAAACACGATTGGGTGGGTGTTTAATGGATATCCGGTCGGTTGGAATGATGATCTTGGAGCAAGTGTCCAAAAATACGTAACTGGTAAATTGACTTGGGAGGAACTTGTCCAACAGAACATTAAAAATTGGGAGAAGATTCATAGCAAATAAGTGGTGGGGAAATGCAAGTGACCAATCGGCATGAAAAGTGTGTCGATTGGTTGTTCCTTATTATAGAAAAGTCGCAAAGGGAATCATCAAATAACCCAGTCATGATCTAAACCCATTAACTATTAAATCATTCAAGGAGGTCGGTTTCGTTGAGAAATCGGGATGCCGCATATTGGCTGTTTTTGACACCTGTTCTTGCTGCACTCATTTTGGTTGTGATCGTGCCACTCATCTACGGTTTTTATTATTCCTTTACGAATTGGAACGGTTTAGGGACACCGGATTTCATCGGTCTTAAGAATTATATGGACTTGTTTACGGATAAAGGGTTCCTTGATACATTTTGGTTCACCATTAAATTTTCCGTAGCGGCAATTGTGGTAATCAATATCATCGGATTAAGTTTGGCTCTCATCGTGACTTCGAAAATTAAATCAAGCAACATACTGCGGACAGTTTTCTTTATGCCCAATTTAATTGGCGGCTTGATTCTCGGCTTTATTTGGCAGTTCATTTTTATTAAGGTCTTCGGTGCGATTGGTGATTTGACTGGGATCGAAGCATTTAATGGTTGGTTATCTACGACTGATACAGGTTTTTGGGGGTTGATCATTTTAACGTCCTGGCAAATGGCCGGATATATCATGATCATTTATATCGCCTATCTGCAGGCAGTTCCTGAAGACTTGATCGAAGCGGCAAAAATTGATGGAGCTAACAGTTTCCAGCGTTTTCGCCATATAACTTTTCCACTAGTGGCACCTGCTTTTACCGTCAGTTTGTTTTTGACGCTTTCCCACTCGTTCAAGATCTATGATCAAAATCTCTCTTTGACGAACGGAGCTCCCTATAATTCAACTGAAATGGTTGCGATGAACATTGTAAAATCCGCCTTCACCGAAAACGATATGGCATATGCACAGGCAAAAGCCGTTATCTTTTTCGTAATCGTGGCGGTCGTTTCGCTGACACAAGTCTATTTCAATAAAAAACGGGAGGTTGAGCTGTAATGAGGGGAAAATGGAAATTGTGGCTGATTGGATTCATCGGATTCATTTTGGCCATATTATGGCTCACCCCGTTTTATTTAATGCTTGTCAATGCTTTTAAAATGAAACGGGATATATTTGCCGATACATTGGGACTGCCTGAAACCTGGACGTTCGAAAACTTCATTCAAGCTTTCGAGCAATTGGATTTCCTCCGGACTTTATTCAATTCTTTATTGATATCGGGCGTCAGTGTAGCCATCATCATCATTTTTTCTGCGATGGCAGCATACGCTCTTTCCCGAAACAAAAGTAAAATAAGTTCCCTGCTTTTCTTTATATTTGTAGCAGCCATGCTTATCCCGTTTCAGTCTGTGATGATACCGCTCGTTGCCCAATTCGGTCAATTTGGGATGCTGAACAAGGCGGGACTGATTTTCATGTATTTAGGTTTTGGCTGCAGTCTATCCATATTCCTATATCATGGTACCTTAAAGGGCATTCCCCTCTCACTTGATGAGGCAGCAAAGATTGATGGTGCAAACCGCTTTCAAGTATTTTGGTATATCATATTTCCATTATTAAAACCGATGTCCATTACAGTTGGGATCTTAAATGTCATTTGGATATGGAACGACTATTTGTTGCCATCCCTTGTTATTGGCGGTGCGGGATCGGAGACCATTCCACTTAAATTGTTCTTCTTTTTCGGTCAATATACGAAGCAATGGCATCTTGCCTTGGCTGGACTTACTTTATCCATCATTCCAGTCATCATTGCGTACTTTTTTGCTCAGAGGCAAATAATCAAAGGAATTGCTGATGGAGCCGTTAAATAACTATTTAAATATAGGGAATATTAAACCATGTGCGGTGAACGGGGAGTGTTGATGAAATTGTCTGTTACTATAAAAGACGTTGCCAAAAAAGCGAATGTCGCTCCATCAACGGTATCGCGTGTAATCCATAACAGCCCGACAATCAGTGAAAAGACCAAGCGCAAGGTACGCAAGGTATTAAAGGAAATGGGCTATCATATGAATGAAAATGCCCGGAACTTAGTCACGAAGTCAACTAAGGCAATTGGGATCGTCATGAAAAGTTCGGCAAGGGAATCACTTTATAATCCTTTTTTTCCAGAAGTGATCCGAGGAATCGGGGATTTCTGTAATAAAGAAGGGTACAGTCTTTCTCTGACAACCGGAGAGACGGAGGATGCCATCTTTGAGGACGTCGTGAAAATGGTTCAGGGCAGAAGAGTGGATGGCATGATTGTTTTGTACTCTAAAAAAGACGATAAAGTGGTGCCGTATTTATTAAAGCAGGGCTTCCCGTTCGTTTTGATCGGGAAGCCAAGTACGAACATGAGCGGTATCACATTCATTGATAACGATAATGTTCAAGCGGCCAGGGAAGTATCGGAGTTTGTCATCAATCTTGGACATGAGCGCATCGCCTTTTTAGGGGGCAGCCCCGAGTTTGAAGTGATCCAGGACCGCCTGACAGGCTTTCAACAAGCGATGGAACAGGCTGGGTTGGATGTGCGGCAGGAATATATCAAATTGATTCCTTTAAATCGAACGGATGGAATAAAGGCGATTGACGAATTGCTGGAATTGAAAGAGGCACCAACCGCTTTTTTGGTTATGGATCTTTTATTGGGTGTTCTTTTACTTGGAGTGTTAGCCGAAAAGAACTTGAAAGTGCCGCATCAAATAAGCGTCGTCTGTTTTAACCACTCAGAATTCATAGAATTTTTAAGTACGCCGCTGACAACGGTTGATATCCATACGTATCAGTTAGGGTATGAGGCGGCAAAATGCGTGTTCGACCTAATTGCAAATCCGGAAATGATGGAAAAGAGCATCAGTATTCCTACCAAAATCATAAAGGGGGAGTCGCATTTTGTTGCTGAAAAGGAAATTAAATGAAAAATGTAGAAATGTTTTACCAATTAAAGCTTGATTTTTGCTAACATGAATTTACAATATAGATTATCACTATTATTTTTGAAAATTCATACATTCTAAAATCAATAAGTATGTCCTTATATTTTGATCACGCCTAACGCAAACGTTTGCGTTATGAATAAAGAGGTAATAGTTAAAATACAAAGCAAGTTGCCGTGAAATGATTCTTGAATGGAGGAGGTTGTTCATGAGAGTCCTTGTATGGAATGAGTTTCGCCACGAGAAAACAAAGCCTGAAGTAGCAAAAGTATATCCGGATGGTATCCATGGTGCAATTGCCGGCTTTTTACAAAGTGAACAGGTCGAGGTGACGACTGCTACTCTCGATGAAGAAGAGCACGGATTAACCGATGAAGCATTGAAACGAACCGATGTACTACTTTGGTGGGGGCATGTTGCACATGATGAAGTTCAGGATGAAATCATTGCAAGGGTTCACAAGCGAGTACTCGAGGGAATGGGCCTCATCGTCCTCCATTCTGGTCATTTTTCAAAGATATTCAAACGATTGATGGGAACGACTTGCGATTTGAAATGGCGGGTGGCGGATGAAAGGGAACGGCTCTGGGTTGTCGATCCGAATCACCCTATCGTTGATGGAATCGGAGAATATATAGAGCTTGAGAAGGAAGAGATGTACGGGGAACATTTTGATATTCCTGCACCAGATCAATTAATATTCGTCAGTTGGTTTGAAGGCGGGGAGATATTCAGAAGCGGTTGCACATATCAGCGGGGAAAAGGGAGGATTTTCTATTTCCGTCCAGGACATGAAACATATCCTACCTACCATAATCCGGAGATTCAACGAGTAATTAAGAATGCCGTTGATTGGGTCAAGCCGGAATTTGGGATCATAACGAACTATGGTAAAGCCGAACCGTTGGAATCCATCTCATGCAAAGAGATGAAGTGAAGGAGAGAACAATATGGGCAAAGTGAAGGTAGGAGTCATTGGATGCGGGAGTATCGCAAAAAACAGGCATTTTCCGGAGTATGAATCACATCAGGAAACGGAGATCTTTGCCGTTTGTGATATTGTGCCGGACCGGGCGAATGCAGCAGCACAAAGGTATGGAGCGCAAGCATATACTGATTATATAGAACTTTTGAAGAATGAGGAGATTGAAGCGATCAGTGTATGTACACCGAATTACCTGCATGCGCGCATCACGGTTGCGGCCTTGGAAGCGGGTAAGCATGTCCTATGTGAGAAACCAATGGCTACTTCTTTAGTAGACGCTGAAAAAATGAATGAAGCAGCAGCGAAAAGCGGCAAAATACTAATGATTGGTCATAATCAGCGTTTTGTTCGCTCACATCAAAAAGCGAAACAGCTTATTGAGAGCGGGGAGGTAGGGAAGGTCTATAGCTTCAGGACGGCTTTTGGACATTCCGGGCCGGAAACCTGGAGCGTGGACGGACTGGAAAGCTGGTTTTTTAAAAAGGATCAGGCAGTCATTGGTGCAATGGGCGATTTAGGTGTTCATAAAGCTGATTTATTACGGTATATCCTTGGAGAAGAATTTGTTGAAGTGGGAGCCTTTGTGGAAACGACTGCCAAGAAAAATACAGACGTTGATGACAGTGCGGCCTGTATCCTCCGGACGGAGAGCGGTATCATCGGGACTCTTACCGCCAGCTGGTCTTATGCAAAAGAAGACAATGCTACGGTCATTTATGCGGAAAAAGCGGTATTGCGCCTTGAAGACGATCCGAAATACTCACTGATCATCCATCATGACAATGGAAAGACCGAAACCATCCAATTAGGAAGCATCCAGACTAATGACTCAGAAGGACAACATGATTCCGAAGTGATCAGCCACTTTGTAAAATGTGTGATGGACAATGAGGAGCCACTTGTCTCGGGAGTTGAAGGATTAAAATCATTAAAAGTCATTCTTGGCGCGATGGAATCAAATGCATCCCGAAAAATCATCCGCTTATAAAGGGGTTAAAAGTCATCATGTACAAATTAAAAATGGGTATTATCGGTGCTGGCGGAATTGCCCAAAAAAGGCATATCCCAGCTTTTCAAAAATTTCAAGATAAAGTGGTTTTATACGCCATTCAGGATATAGATGAAATGAAGGCGCGGGAAGTGGCGCGTGAATTTCATATCGAAAAGGTTTTCACCAATTATAAAGAAATGTTTGCTGAAGTGGATGCTGTTACGATTGCAACGCCAAACAAGTTCCATGCGGAGATTTCCATTGCTGCCCTGCAAGCGGGTGTACATGTGTTATGCGAAAAGCCGATGGCCATTACAACCGAGGAATGTTTAGCAATAACCGAGGCAGCGAATATATCTGGTAAAGTGTTATCGACTGCATATCATTACCGCTTCATGAAGGAAGCCCAGGCTGCAAAGAAAATGATTCAAGCCGGTGAAATCGGTGAACCATATGTAGCGCGTGTACAGGCAATAAGGCGGCGCAAAGTCCCGGGCTGGGGGGTTTTTACAAGCAAGGAATTACAAGGCGGGGGAAGCGTGATCGATTACGGCTGCCATTTGCTTGATTTGGCATTATGGCTGATGGATGACCCAGAACCGATTGAAATCGTAGGTTCGACATATAATTATGTCAGTAAGGGTGTCGATCAAGTCAATTTATGGGGGAATTTCGATGCCTCGGTATTCGAAGTTGATGACCATGCCACGGCATATATCAAATTTGCCAATGGAGCATCTCTATTATTCGAAACATCTTGGGCCGCGAATATCCGAGAAGAAGCGACTGTTTTGAGTTTATCCGGAACGCAGGGCGGACTTGATGTGTTCCCGCTGGTCTTGAATCAGGCTAAGCACGGCATGCTTTTAAACAGTGAGGCAGTATGGATGCCAGGGGAGGATACACCAGACCTGCAACAGGCAGAGAACTTTATTAATAGCTGCCTGGGGTTGGCAGAACCATTGGTAAAACCATCGGAAGCCATGAAAGTTTCAAAAATAATCGAAGCCATTTATCAAAGCTCGGCAAGTGGGAAGGTCATGAGCATAAATTAATGAAAAGGTGAGGTGGGGCATGTGAAATTAGGGATCTTTACAGTGCTATTTGCTCAAAAATCATTCGAGGATATGCTTGATTATGTCGCGGATTCCGGATTAAAAACAGTTGAAATCGGTACAGGCGGGTATCCAGGGAATATCCATTGTCCACTCGATGAACTGCTGGACAGTGAAGAAAAGCGCCAAAAATATCTCGAAGCCGTTCAAACAAGAGGGTTAACGATCAGTGCATTCAGCTGCCATGGCAATCCAATCTCTCCAGATGAAGCATTCGCTAAAGAAAGTGATGAAACACTGATCAAAACAATCAAGCTTGCATCCTTACTGAATGTCCCGGTCGTCAATACCTTTTCTGGTACAGCGGGTGATCACGAAGGAGCTAAATATCCAAACTGGCCCGTCGCCCCATGGCCGAATGAGTATACAGATGTGCTGAAATGGCAATGGGAAGAAAAATTGATCCCCTATTGGAAGAAAGTGGCCGCCATTGCCGATGAACACAATATAAAAATCGGCCTTGAACTCCATGGAGGCTTTCTCGTCCACACACCCTATACCTTGTTAAAACTGCGGGAAGCTACATCTGATGCAATAGGCGCCAACCTTGATCCAAGCCATCTTTGGTGGCAGGGCATCGAACCAGTCGGGGCCATCAAGATCCTAGGGAAAGCGGGAGCAATCTACCACTTCCACGCAAAAGACACATACCTGGATCAGGATAACATCAATATGTATGGACTAACCGACATGCAGCCTTATGGAAATATCCAGAGCCGTGCCTGGAACTTTCGCTCTGTAGGATGCGGTCACAGCCTACAAGAGTGGTCCGACATCATGAGCGCACTTCGCACATACGGTTACGATTACGTCGTCAGCATCGAACACGAAGATCCGCTGATGTCAGTTGAAGAAGGATTCCAACGGGCCGTAACCAATCTGAAAACTGTACTCATCAACGAAAGCCCAACTGATTTATGGTGGGTATAACTTAGAGCCGATAACGAGCAGCCTAATTCCAGGTTGCTTTTTATTTTCGCCCTTACTCGTGGAACTCACGAATAAAAGTATAATTCACAAGTAAAAGCGTTAAACTTACGAGTAAAGTGGAATTTATGAGTAAAAGTGCGAAATTCACGAGTAAAAGTGTAAAACTCACGAGTAAAGTGGAATTAATAATACGTCAAAATTTCTTTTTTACATAAACAAATATATTGTGACCCTTTCCACCCTTACGTTTAACGGTTCTTCCCTGTCAATATACTGAAATCTTTCGCCTTTCTTAACACGTGTAATCATTGTGAAAGAGGCATGGGGAAAGTAAAAGCTCCATAAAAGAAATCACCAGTATCCATTGGAGATAGCTTGTTTTTTAAAAAATTAATCAATTTGCAGTCACCCTACTACGTGTTACAGCATACCTTGTAGTAAGTAACACGGGATACCAACAGCACTGAATAGTGAAGTTGCAAAAATATTCTTAAGAAAAAAAGTTGACACCTCTGCTACTCAGTGTTACGATTTAGATGTAATAAGTAATACTAAATAGCGTGATTTCCCAAAAGCTATTCAGTAAAAATTCCCCTCGGAACTACGTTATATTTATATAAGTCACAAAATAGAGGAGGCTCTGAATATGGAAAATTTAACTGAAATGCTGAAGGGTTCGCTGGAAGGCTGCGTGCTGGAAATCATCAGCCGCCATGAAACCTATGGCTACGAGATTACCCGCCGCCTGAACGAGCTTGGGTTTACTGAAGTCGTGGAAGGGACGGTCTACACCATCCTCGTGCGATTAGAAAAGAAAAAACTGGTGAACATAGAGAAGAAACCGTCAGATATGGGGCCGCCCCGCAAGTTTTACTCACTTAATGAGGCTGGCCGAAAGGAACTTGAATTGTTTTGGGAAAAATGGGATTTTGTATCATCGAAAATCAACGTCTTAAAGTCAATCTAGCTTCATAAGATATTCCGTACGATATTTTTGGAGTGACTTGTTCAGCTTTATAAAAAAGGAGGAAAAATAAATGATGGAATTGTTCAAAAAAATGATTGGTGATAAAAAAGAGTATAAAATGATGATGGCACGGGTTGAAGCCCTGCCAGAGGACTACCAGTTTGTATTTAAGAAGATTCAAAACTATATGTGGAATTTCTCAGCGGGCAACGGGATGGATATGCTGCACATGCAGTATGAATTAATCGAGTTGTTCGAAGCCGGTGCGGCGGAAGGCAGACAAGTGCTGGAAATCACTGGGGAAGACGTTGCGTCCTTTGCCGACGAACTAGTGGCAAATGCTAAAACCTATTTCGCCAAGTATCGTGAAGATTTAAATGACAGTATCATGACGCGATTGGGAAAAAATAAATTCAATAAATAATTCCGACTGAATAGCTGGTTACAAAGGTGAAATGCCACCTTCGCTATTCAGTTATATTTTAACTCGGTAGTAAGTTATACAGAATATCAGTCAGACTAAATAGAGGAGTCTATTCAATCTAGTTCAGCAAGGCGCTCGACCGGATAATTACGGATCTTACAAGCGGCTTTACTGCGATATTAAAAGGAGGAAAAAAGTATGAATAATGCAGTGATTTCTGTAAAAGGGTTAAAAAAATCATTTAAAGACAAGGAAGTCTTAAAGGGGGTGGATTTTGAGGTACGGCGTGGCGAAATTTTCGCACTGCTGGGCTCAAATGGAGCGGGCAAGACGACGACGGTAAACATCCTCTCGACTCTGATGAAGGCCGATGGCGGCGAAGTAGGTATTTGCGGCTTTGACGTTCAGCGTCAACCGGATCATGTTCGCCAGAGCATCAGCCTGACAGGGCAGTTTGCAGCTATAGACGGCATGCTCACCGGGCGGGAAAACTTGCTGATGATCGCCAAGTTGCGGGGAGTTTCCAATCCCGCTCAAGTCGCCGACAATCTGCTTGCAAGATTCAGCCTGACCGATGCGGCCAACCGCCGGGCGGACAAATATTCCGGCGGGATGAAGCGCCGGCTTGACATTGCCATGAGTCTGATCGGGACGCCAGCAGTCATTTTCCTCGACGAACCGACGACAGGGCTTGACCCCGAAGCGCGGATTGAAGTCTGGGATACCGTCAAGGAGCTTGCCGGCGGCGGCACAACCATCTTGCTGACGACCCAGTACCTGGAGGAAGCCGAACAACTGGCGGACCGAATCGCCATCCTTCATGGCGGAAAAATCATCTCAACCGGCACCCTTACCGAACTCAAGGAGATGTTCCCGCCAGCGAAGGTGGAGTACATCGAGAAGCAGCCGACATTAGAGGAAATTTTCCTCGCGATCATCGGCAAAAAGGAGGAGATGTAAATGAAAAGAAAAACAGGGGTATTACTAGGGCGTTTAATGCGCAACATCATGCGCAGCCCGGATACAATTATCACGGTGGCGATTACGCCGATTATGATGCTGCTGCTGTTTGTCTACGTATTTGGCGGCGCCATAGAGGCAGGAACGGACAACTACGTCAATTATTTATTGCCGGGAATCTTGCTGATGGCTATCGCATCCGGCGTCGCTTACACATCCTTGCGGCTGTTTACGGATGTAAAGAGCGGGCTGATGGCGCGTTTCATAACCATGCCCATCAAGCGTTCGTCGATATTGTGGGCTCACGTGTTGACCTCGCTTGTTTCCAATGCGCTTACTGTCATGGTGGTTATCTTCATCGCGCTCTTGATGGGCTTCCGTTCGAGCGCTGATATCCTGGATTGGCTCGCGGTAGCTGGGATACTCGGGCTGTTTACGCTGGCGCTGACATGGCTAGCGGTCATTCCAGGGTTGACAGCGGGGTCTATGGAAGGGGCGACGGCCTACTCGTACCCGCTGATTTTCCTGCCGTTTATCAGTTCGGCCTTTGTCCCAACGGAAACCATGCCTAAAATTGTCCGTGCGTTCGCTGAAAACCAGCCAGTGACTTCAATCGTGAATGCGATTCGTGCCCTTTTGTATGAAGGGTCTGTTGGCAACGATATCTGGATCGCGCTTGCCTGGTGCGTCGGCATCATGGTCATCGCTTACTTCTTTGCCAGTAAAGTATTTAAACGCCAATTAGGGTAAGTATCGGTTTAGCCATATCAATAGTCAGCCGCTGCGATGAATGCAATTGCTATCACATGGAATGCTGCTTAAATGCCGGGGCAACCATCGATGAAATCATGGAGGCGCGAAACTCACGAATAAAGTGGAATTCACGAGTAAAAGTGCGAAACTCACGAGTAAACCAGCAAAATTCATGAGTGAAAGCACCAAATACGTATAAAAAAGCAAATGATTGCTGAAAATTCTTCTGAAATTAAAAAAGCGATGCCCCCGGAATTCTGGGGGCATCTTCCTTATCATCTTTTCCTTGGGGTATAATCCAATTCCTTAAATAGTTCCGTCAATTCATCCTCGGTCAGGTCGCGCCATTGTCCGATCGCCAGTCCGTCCAGATGGATGTTCATGATCCGGATTCGATGTAAATCACGGACTTCATAACCTAGTGCTGAGCACATACGGCGGATTTGTCTGTTCAGTCCCTGCATCAAAGTGATGTTAAATGTGTATTTGGTCAACTGCTCAACCTTACAAGGAAGTGTTTTCGTATCCAAAATCTCCACTCCGGAAGACATATCTTTAATGAAGGAAGCGGTAAGTGGCTTATCCACGGTTACGATGTATTCTTTTTCATGCTTGTTTTCTGCACGAAGGATTTCATTAACGATATCTCCGTCATTTGTAAGAAGGATCAGACCGCTTGAGTCTTTGTCCAGACGTCCGATATGAAAAATGCGAAGCGGATGATTTACAAAATCAACGATATTCCCTTTAATGTGTTTTTCGGTCGTACTTGTAATCCCTATCGGTTTATTCAGTGCAATATAGACATTTTGCTGTTCCACTTTTATCGGCTTGCCGTCCACCCGAACATCATCACCGGGTTCAGCTTGACTGCCGAGCTCAGCTACAGTGCCATTAATCGTCACGCGACCCTCGGCTATCCATTTGTCTGCGCCTCGTCGCGAGGTAATTCCGGATTCACTGATAAATTTATTGATCCTCAACTAAAGCACACCTTTACATTCAGATTTTCTTCTTTAAAGGATAACGTAAATCATGGTGCATAGACAAGGGGAAAAGACAAGAAAGCGTTCATTGATGAGAATTACTGGATGTTCTTCGTGACAGCTGCCGGATATGCCTTTTTCTTTTTGCTTGTCAGGTAGACGCCAATGAAGACAAGGAGGCCACCGAGGATTTGGATGATCGTAATCGCATGACCCAAAATCAGGCTAAGAATGGCGGTAAATACAGCAATCAGATTTAGATAAATCCCAGCTTGGCCGGCATTGATATGACGAAGGGAAATATTCCAGAAAATAAATGAGCCGACAGATGGGAAAATCCCAATATATAAGAGACCCGTAATGGCTTTATTGCTTAAAGCAAGGTTCATTCCCGAGCCAATGGCAAATGGAGCGATGAGAATCAATCCGAGAAAAACGGAAACGGCAGTGGCTGAGATGATCGGAATGTTTTTCAGCTTTTTACCGATTATTGAATAGAAGGTCCAAACAAGAATCGCTAGGATCATCAATAGGTCGCCTTTATTATAAGTGAGCTGGAATATATCCTGAAGATGTCCTTTTGTCAAGACCAATAAAACGCCGAATAAAGATATGATAAGTCCGAGTGCATGGAGGGGTGAAATTTTCTCCTTTAACAGCAAAGCGGAAAAAAGAACAATTAAGGCAGGGTTCATGGAATTGACAAGAGCGGCATTCATGGAAGTTGTATAGGTCAGAGCCCAATAAAGGAAAAAATTATAACTGATGATTCCGAGCACACCCATGACTAATAGTAATTTCCAGGCTTTCCATACACTCTTCCAGTCGGGCTTTTCAATCCATTGCGCTAAAGGAAACAATAAGAAAACGGCGATTAGCCATCGCGTAAATGTAAGTTGGATCGGGGAAAGTTCGGTCACTACGTATTTTCCGAAAATGTAATTACCGGCCCAAAACAAATTTGCCAAGATAAGAAATAAAATAACAATAGATTTTTTCATTCAGACTGCCTCTTCCTTAATTGATGGAATATTCACTAAATATAACAAAACAGAAGTACCTAAGCAATATAGAGCCTAGCAGTCAATTTTTGTACATGGATGAACCACTTAGCAGATAAAAAGGCCGTTCAACTTGAGCTGAACAGCCTTTTCACACATCTATATTAAGCGAAAATGGCACTGATTTCGGCGATTTCATCCATGGTTAGATCGACATCCAATGCTTGTAGGTTGCGTGTGACCTGTTCTGGCTTTTTCGCCCCGGGAATCAGTACATCTATCGAGTGCCTAGTTAAATACCAAGCTAGTACGACATCGGTGACATCGGTATGCTTCCTGTTGGCGATCGCCCGTACTTCTTCCACTTTTTGCAGGTTGCTTACAAAGGCTTGTCCTTGGAAAAGCGGACTTTTAGCCCGGCCGTCATTGAATGTTGATTCCTGGTTATATTTGCCGCCGAGCAAACCGGAAGCAAGGGGGAAATAAGGAATGAAGGAAATATTATTTTCGGCTGTATATGGCAGCAGGTCTTGTTCTGCCTCCCGCTTGAATAGATTGTACTCGGATTGCAGTACATCGACATAGCCGTCTTTATTCGCTTCCTTCAATTGTTCGAACGAAAAGTTCGAGACGCCGATTGACTTTATTTTGCCTGCATCCTTCAATTCCTTTAAGGCACCTACTGCTTCATCTTTAGGGGTATCACCATCAGGGAAATGGATATAGAATAAGTCGATGTAGTCTGTTTGGAGCCTTTTTAGACTCGAGTCCACGGCATTTTTCAGAAAAGCGGGAGAGTTATCAAAGACGATGTTGCCATCGACAAATTTGTGTGCCCCTTTAGTGGCAAGGACAATGTCCTCGCGTTTGCGACTCTCTTTAAGGATTTCACCGATAAGTTCTTCTGAGCGTTCAGGACCGTAAATGTAAGCTGTATCCCAAAAGTTGATTCCTTCTTCCAATGCCGTTCTCAAAACATCCCTTCCTGTATCCTCACTTAGATTAGGGAAAAGGTTATGTCCGCCAATTGCATTCGTGCCAAGGCCAATCGGATTTACATACAGATCTGTTTTACCAATACGGGTTTGCTTAGACATATTACTTATCATCTCCTTTGACCCCATCATAACAAAAAGTGGATGTCGATTTCCAAAATAAAGCAATGTAGGTGTGTACAAAATAAGCAGGCGATCCTTAAAATCACCTGCTTACTTCATTATTATAGTGTTTCGATTTCCAACTCCTCAGCTGGAGAGGATTCCCCGATTTGACTGAGCAGAAGGCCAAGGGCTGTACCGACGAGAGCAGGGATGATCCACTCCATGCCGTAAGCGGAAAGGGGAAGGACATCAGTCAACTTTTGCACGGGCCCTAATTGTAGGCCGAATGCATTCAGTCCGTCCATCAAGGCGAAAACTCCTGTGAAAGTCATTGCACCGCGATAAACCTTCTTCGGGTTTTTGAAATGACGGCTGAAGAATGTCAGGACAATCAGGACAATCGTTAGCGGATAAGCCATCACAAGGAATGGTACCGATACTTTCAGAATTTGATTCAAACCCATATTTGAAAGGATGAAACCGACAATCGTTACAATCAGAATGACGGTTTTGTAGTTCAGCTTGGGGAAAAGTTTCGAGAAATACTGTCCACAAGCAGTCGTCAACCCGACGACGGTGGTGAAGCATGCCAAAGTGAAAATGATGCCAAGAAGGACCTTCCCGCCGGTTCCTAGTAAAAGGGTGGATGCGACAGTGAGGATATCCGTTCCGTTTTCAAATGACCCATCGGCTGCCATGCGTGCTCCCATTACACCTAAGGAGATATAAACTAAAGAAAGCAAAACTCCAGCGATGAGACCCGCTTTTACTGTATATCTCGTCAATTGTTTTCGTTCGGAAATCCCCCTTTGCTGGATTGAATTAAGGATGACGATCCCAAAAGCCAGGGAAGCTAGAGCATCCATCGTGTTGTAGCCTTCAATGAACCCTTTCGAAAATGCTCCTGCAGCATATGCTTCGGTTGGAGGTTGGAATGGAGCATCAAGCTTCACGAACCCAACGACACAGAGAATGACCATGGACAAAAGAAGAACGGGTGTAATCCAGCGTCCCATGAAGGTTTCCATTTTTGCTGGATTCAATGAAATGGCATAAACGACGATGAAAAATATGGTTGTGAACATGAATAGAAATAGTGATTGATCCATTGAGTCGCCAAGATATGGCTTGAAGCCCATTTCATACGCAACATTCGCATTCCGTGGAATGGCCAGAAACGGCCCGATGCTTAAATAGATGACCACCATGAACAACGTGCTGAATAGAGGATGTACTCGGGCACCGATGGTTTGTGCCCCGCCTTTAACAAGTGAGACAGCAAGAAGCACCAGAATTGGCAGTCCGACTCCGGTGGCGACAAAACCGGCAATGGCTGGCCAGAAGGAAGTTCCTGATGACGCTCCTAAAAATGGAGGGAATATGAGATTCCCCGCTCCGAAAAACATTGAGAAAAGCATAAGGCCAATAAATAATGTGTCTGTTTTTTTCATGATGATTTCTCCTTTTTTTAAAATGATAACTCCCGCCGACTGGCCTGAAAAAGGCAAATTAAAGTGTTTTGTGCAAATAAAAAACTCGCCCCTGAAAAATCAGGGACGAGTTTGTGCTCGCGTTACCACCCATATTCCGCACTTCAAAGAAGCTGCGGCACTCAGTCAACGTACGAATTCATACGTGATCCATTGTAACGGCGGAAACCCGTCAAAGCCTACTGTATTTTCAGCTTTGCATCTCAGAGATGATTTTCGGATAGGCCTTGGACATCGACTTCCACCATATGTCGACTCTCTGTGGAACAGGGTTCTCATCTTACTCTTTCTCTTCATAGATTTTATAATATAAAGATAATTTAGCAAATTCTGATTATGAAGTCAACATAATTTATCATTAATCCTTTAAAAGGAGCAGGAAATTAGTCCCTGGTTGGCGAAACTTCCTTTATCCAGAGGATTTTTTAAAGAAGAATAGGCTATTACTCCCTATTATCTTTCTAATCGCAACTATATTATAATAGAAGCAGTACACAAAAGGAGACAACAGTATGTCTGAAAATAAAAAATTAAGCCTGGCGGATGCAGTCAAACAAAAACTGGCTCAAAAGCAAGCAGGATCAAGTAAAGATAAACTGGAAACAGGCGTTGTGAAGAAAACGAAACAACTTAAAAGCCAGTTGACCAAAAAGCCGAATAACCAACGTAAGCGTACAGGGGTATAATCCTAATTTGTCAAAGGACAACGACTGTTCGGAGCTTATCAATGAGCAGTTACCTTTTATGAATGAGGGTACTGCTTTTTTTATATGAATACAAAAATGGGGATTAAGTAATGGGACGGGGCAGAGTGATTTTGTTCTTTTACCGTTTATAGGTAAGTTGAAGGGTTGGGCTTCTGGTAATTTAGAGCTAAAAAGAATGGTTCGCTCACTTCTGGCTGATATTTGGTAAAACTAGAAAAACATATTTTTTCGAATATGGAAATGACATCTTTGTATCGGTTTATTAAAAACATTACAGTTCCATTTGTTTCTGTTTTAAAATTGTAAGAGTGGTGACATGTTGTTACCATATTGTTTTGCTAAAATAATATTTTAAGGTTTTGTAAATGATTTTTTAACTAAAGGAACCTATAAATTGAATGTTAGTTCTACTAGAAGGCTTATAGGACCAGTGATTATCCTTTAATTGAAAATATGAAATATATCGGGGGAATAAAGATGGACGAACGGCTGATCGGAAAAAAATATTATGAAACGATGCTTGAGGATACAAGGAAGCACCCCATTCAAGCTTTGGGTGAAATGTTCCTCGTGGAACAAAAAAAGGAAAGAGCCGATTTAACCGCAATTAGATTTGCTCAAGGTGAGGTATATTTTCAGCACAATGACTATGAAGCAGCCATTTTCAAATGGGAAAACATAGAAGGGGAACTTGGTTCATGGGCGAAGAAAAACATCGCTGATGCTTATTTTGAATTGGAAATGTATTCAACCGCAGAGGATATTTATAAATCCGTCGATACGAATGAAGCGGTCTTGAAAACAGAAGTTCTTTTGCAACTGTTTTCCCTGTACATAGTGGAATCGAGAAATGATTTGGCTTCCAAAGTCGTGAAAGAAGCAGTCGAGTTTCAACCTGACTACCCGAATGTCACGGAAATCGCACGCGCCTTTTTTGAAGAACAAAAGGATTGGAACAGTGCGGTGGTATTAGCGGCGAATGAAAGTATCCGTACAGAATCAATGGGTTGGTTCGATGTGCTGAAAACGTATATTCAGCAGGGTGTTGCCCAATCGATGGAGCCGGATTATTTTTCAACTGTCCTTGGTTCGCTATACACACTAGACCAGGAGCGTTTCGAGAAAATGACGGTTGCCCTTTGGAAAAATTATAAATATACGGATTCGTATTTCGAATGGTTAAGAGTGATTAATAACTTGATAGATACCATCGAATTGAACCATGCGGATGTATGGGATGAGCTTTCCATCTATTACAGGGATGCATATGCAGGTCTGTTAGAAGGAACGCACCTAATCAAAGAATTAAGTCCAGTCGTGCCAAGGTTGCTGGAAAACTGGCTCAAAATCGCAGACGGGGAGCTCTCGCTGTTTGCGGCGGCATCCGCGTTGTCCTGGAATGAAATCTTCCCGGATACGATCAATGCGCTGGTCATTCAGGATGCAGAGAGTCTATTGGCGAAATCGCCTAAATTGGGAGGCGGACTGGAAGCGGGAGAGAAACTGTTCAATTCCATTATCCAGTGGGCTGAAGATAATGATTTAAGGGTTGGCAATAAGCTTAAATGGATGGTGGATGGGCTTAAGGATACTAGGAATTTCAATCTGCTTCTTGCAGGAAGTGCAGGGAATGGCAAGACATCCTTTATTCAGTCAATCGTTGGCGAGAGCATTGCCGCTGAAGATCATTCGTCCCTAGTCAGTGTCAAAGACGGGGATGACTTGGAAATCCTTGAAATTACCGATACAGATAGCAAAGTTGTCGAGGAGCTAACTGATCTGGATGAAACACGCCGTCAGCGCGGGACTATTGTCGATGTGACGATCATCAGTGACTATTTAAGAAATAATCAGCTGCGATTATTGGATACACCGGGTTTCAATGGGGAAAAAAGCGTGGAATCCGATTTCCAAGGTTATTTACATGGCAGTGATGGCCTGATGTTCGTTCTTGACGCCCGGGCGCCTTTCACCGGCAGCGAACGGGATCTGTTATTGGAAATTCAAATGATGGCTCCGAAACTGCCGATTCATTTCCTATTAAATAAAATGGATACGATATATAGTGATCAGGTCGCAGTCCGGATGGAAGACGAAACATGGGATAAAGTGAATGCATATTTCCCGAATGCGAAAGTATTCGCTTTCTCCAAACATTATGACAGCAGGCAGCAATTGAAGGACCTTTCAGCCTTCCTTCAATCGAATTATCAAGATGATAATTGGAAGGAAAGAAGATCTGAAAAAATCCTGGCATTCATTCGTAAAACTTTATCATATCTATTAGAAAAACGGGCAGCCAATGAGCGGAAATGTGAGCATTCCATCTCTTGGAATGAACAGATGGAAGTCAAACTGAATGGAGCGGTCAATCAACTGGCTGATCTGGAAAAAGAAAAAAGTGAAAATATCATACGGTCGTATCGTTCGCTTAAGGACGAAGTGAAAAATCAGCTTTATTCAAAAATTCCTGAATTACTGAGGGATTGCTCGAAATCATTAACGGAAAGCAGTGATTTCAGTCAGGTCCATGTACAGTTAAACGAGGAAATGAATGAGCGGATTCAAACCTTCATATCTGACAAGATCATGCCTCAATATTACCGTTCTCTTCAAGACTGGATTGCCAGTTCCCAACTGGAGTTCTCTCAAAGCCAGCAGTTTATGGATGAGATGAGTGCCGGTTTCAATGAACTATACAAAGAAGAACGGATAACTCTGGCAGGTGACTTCAGGGTATTGGATGACTGGCGCCGTGATGCCGACCGGATGACAAGCAGTATCCGCATCGACAACGTTAATATCCTTTTGCGCAGGACTCCATCACAATTGCTGCTTAAAGGAGCAGGGAAGCTGTTTGGGGCGATACCGCAAAATAAAGCCAATATGTACAATCGTTATAAGAAATACCTGGAAAGTGAAGATTACTTGGATGTTGCCGAAATGATTACGGAACGTTTCCTCACCCAATTTGGATTGTTTGAAAAATCATTGGATCGGGACATCTCACTTTTCTATCGCAGTTCATTTGCCGTACTTCAAAAAACGATAGAGCAGACACAGACTGAAATAAAAGACTACCAGGCTGCATTGGAGCATATGAAAGAAAATCCGGAAGTTTACCGTGATCCGATCACTTTGTTCGAAGTGAAATTAAGGCAGTTGGAGAGGCTTGAAAAAATCGAGAAAAAGCGTCTAGCCCAGCTTCAAAGAAAATAAAAATAACAGGAAAGATTTCAAATATTCAAAAATCTATTGACTTTACGACTATATCCCTATAAAGTGATAATTACGAAAACGTAACACAATATATCTCTTATCAAGAGTGGCGGAGGGACTGGCCCTAAGATGCCCAGCAACCGTTCCATTAGGAATTGGTGCTAAATCCTGCAAAACAGAAATGTTTTGACAGATAAGAGAGGGACAAGTCTGCAAAACAGCCGATTAAACCTCTCTATATTAGAGAGGTTTTTATTTTGGAATTTACACCGACTTAACTGATAAGACTAATAAGAAAACATGGAGGGAAACAAGATGAGAAGGTCTATTAAAGGGGTATTCATTTCTGCCATCGCTTCGGCTTTGCTTTTAACGGGTTGCTCTACAGGGCAGAGTTCCACAGAATCGAAGAAAGAAGAAAAAGTATCATTTGAAAATGTCCCGGAAAGATTTGCTGACGGTGATGGAGCCAAGATCAAAGTGATCCGTAAAATTGGCGGTGATGATCATACTGCCCAATACTTGGCGGGGGCGAAAGAAGAAGGAGAAGCGCTGGGGTTTCAAGTGGATACGTACACGGCCAATGGTGACACGGCTAAATTCCATGATGCGATAGCGCAGGCTTTGGAGGAAGATTATGACGGCTATATCATTTCACATGGTGATGATGCCGCAACTGTAAATGACGTTCAAAAGTTGGTTGATGCAGGTAAAAGCGTTGTCACATTCGATTCAATAAGCGATCTATCTAAAATAGAGGGCGTGACGTTAACTTCACAAGATGATGAAGCGTTGGCAACACTGGCTTTTGATAACCTGATAAAGGAACAGAAAGGTGAAGCTGCAATTGCCTATCTTTGGGTGGACGGTTTTCCTCCGATGGTAAGAAGAAATGCAGTCTATCAGGAAAAATTAAAAGAAAATCCTGGGATTAAAGAAGTCGAAAGATTCGGAGTGGCATCTGCTGATACTTCGGTCCAGACACAAAATGCTGTGGCCGCAATGCTGAATAAATACCCTAAAGGTAAATTGGATGCCATTTTTGCAACATGGGATGCCTTTGCTATCGGTGCAGCCCGTGCGATTAAAGAAGCGGGCCGCGATGAAGTGAAGATATATGGAATTGATGTTTCGAATGCAGATCTCCAGGAAATCCAATCGGCTGATAGCTCATGGTCCTACACGGCAGCAGTCGATCCCAAGTTGATCGGTGCAGTGAATATGAGGATATTAGCTAAAAAATTAGCGGGCGAAGAAACGCCGCAAACATATGATTTGGAGGCTTCACTTATTTCACAAAAGCAAATCCAAGCTTCAAAAGAAGCCGTAAACATGGCAAACCTGTCTGATATTGTCGATGGTTGGGGTGTATCCACGGAATTTGAAGAAGATTGGATGAAGATTTTGAAAGATCATTACAAAAAATAAAAAGAGACACTCTCTTTCCGGTGAAGGGAGTGTCTGTTCTATAAGGGGGAATGGACATGGGCACTCAACTAGAGATGAAGAAGATTTCGATTGAATTTCCGGGAGTGAAGGCGCTGAGTGAAGTTGATTTTTCAGTACAATCAGGGACAGCCCATGCATTGGTCGGTGCAAACGGAGCAGGGAAATCGACGTTAATGAAAGTTTTATCGGGAGCCCATGTTCATTATTCAGGTGACATTTTTATTGATGGGATGAAGCAGGATATTCGCTCGCCAAAAGCTGCTCAGGAACAAGGTATTCAAATTGTTTATCAGGAAGTGGATACCGCGCTCATCCCATATTTAACAGTTGGGGAAAATGTAATGTTGAATGATATGGTCCAAAACATGGGGAAAAAACAGAGGGTCCAATGGAAAGAGCTGCACAACAAAGCCACTTCTATTCTTGAAGGTATGAAAATTCGTGTCCCTTCGAAAAAGCTGGTTAGAGACCTTACCTTGGCTGAAAAACAGATGGTCCTGATAGCAAGAGCCGTTTCGACAGAATGCAAATTCCTGATTCTCGACGAGCCAACTGCGCCGTTAAGTCATACGGAGACGACAGAACTTTTTCGAATTGTAAATGAATTAAAGCAAAAAGGCGTGGCGATCGTTTTCATTTCACATCGTCTGCCTGAGATTTTTAATATCTGTGAGGAAATTACAATCATGAGGAATGGGAAGCGTGTCACTTGTCGAAAAAGCGAGGACATAACCCGTACCGAAGTGGTAGAGAACATGCTCGGGAAAACCATGGATGAACAGTTTCCTGAAGTGAAAGCTTTAATTGGAGACGTAATTCTGGAAGTGAACGGTTTGTCAGATGCCGAGAAAGTCAAGAATGTCAGTCTGAATATTAAAGCAGGTGAGATAATCGGCTTGGCAGGGTTGGTCGGGGCTGGGAAAACGGAGCTGTGTAAAACCCTTTTCGGTCATGCGTCCATCACAGCCGGTGAAGTCATCCTGAATGGTCGAAAGCTTTCTTTGAAATCACCGTATGAAGCTGTAAAAAGCGGGCTGGCACTCGTACCTGAAGAACGCAGGAAAGAAGGGGTCCTTGTAAAGGAATCAGTCTCGGCCAACTTGACTGCAGCCAGTCTCGGCAAATTCTGCAAAACATTCAGTTTCGTGGATCGTAAGGCGGAAAAGGAAAAGGCGAAGGAAATGATCGCAAGTCTCGGCATTAAAACTCCTTCAGGAGAAGTGAAGGTCGAAAACCTTTCCGGTGGTAACCAGCAAAAAGTTGCCATTGGAAAGTGGCTTATGGCAGATGCGGATGTATACATATTCGATGAACCAACGAAAGGGGTCGATGTTGGAGCCAAGAAGGATATATTCGAATTGATTGCAAAGCTTGCAAGGAATGGAAAAGCGATCATTTATGCATCATCCGAGCTTTCCGAAATCATTGGCATTACCAACCGGACATATGTGTTATATGACGGGAGCACTGTCATCGAATTAGAAACAAGCAAAACGAATGAAGAAGAACTACTATTCTATTCAACAGGAGGTAAATAGGATGAGCATACCCATTCCTGTTACACAGACAGCGAAAGCGAAGAAAAAGGTGGAACTATTCGACTTTTTCTATAAATACGGCACAATATTGACGATTATCATTCTGATTGGGATTTTCGCCGTGTCCAATCCATCTTTCATTCAGACTTCTAATCTGATAAACATCCTGCGTTCCATTTCAATCGTGACCATCATTGCGATCGGCATTACGATATCACTGACCGTGGATGGCTTCGACCTTTCCGTCGGCTCCGTAGCATCATTGGCCAATGCCATCGTCATATCAATGTTTGTCTGGTTTTCCCAGGATACATTTATCGCCATATTAGCTGCAATCGGTGCCTCACTTTTCGTAGGGGCTTTGAATTCATTCATGATCGTTAAATTGAGAATTCCCGACATGCTGATGACATTGGCTACCATGTTCATTATTCAGGGAATTGCCCTTACTTATACGAAAGGGGCCACGGTTTCACAAAATATGGTCATGCCCGACGGGACATTCGCAACAGGACTGATCAGCCCGTTTTTCACCAAAATTGGCCAGGTACCATGGATAATCCTGATCATGGCCGTCATTGTGATAGCGACCCATATCTTTTTGACTTATACGAAGCACGGTCGTTATATGTACATTATTGGGGGGAATAAGGAAGCGGCGAGACTTTCCGGGATATCGGTTAATAAATACAAAATCCTTGCCTATCTGCTTTCAGCTCTATTTGCTGCAATCGGGGGGATAGTCCTTGCTTCAAGGGTCATGACATCGGAAATCAATTCAGGGTCCCCCTATTTAATGGATGCCGTTGCAGCAGCCTTCATTGGTTCCTCCGTTTTAGGAGCGGGAAAACCGAATGCCTTTGGAACCTTCGTCGGTGCAGTCCTGATCGGAATCCTTCAAAATGGACTGATCATGATGTCCGTTCCGTATTATGCGATGGATATCGTCAAAGGAACAGTGCTGGCCCTTGCGCTCGCGGTAACCTATTACAAACAAAAACACTAAAATGAATCCGTTACGTTACTCTATAGAAATCCAAAATCATGAAAAAAATCCTGTTGGATGCAACAGGATTTTTCCTTTTTTAAAAAGGGAGGGTTATGGATATTAATTTCTGCAACTTCATCATGTTGTTTAATAATGAAATCTTCTTACTTCCGAAAATGGGGGCAGGAGGACTATAGGGACCTTATTTACCTTTCAATAAGATTGATAATGCTCTATTGTAAAGTATGAACATTCATATCCTATACTTATCTAAAGGAGAGTGTAAACTTATGAGTGAAACCTGTGTTCCGACTGGCGTGAAACCAAATGACACTGGCTTTGGTTATACGTTATCCTTAATAGGCGGCAAATATAAAATGATCATAATGTATTGGCTGTCCGAAAATAAGGTTATGCGGCATAATCAACTGAAGCGAAGTATCGGTACCATTTCCTTTAAAACGCTAAGCATCATGTTAAAAGAGTTGGAGGCAGACGGCCTTATCATACGCAAGGAATTTCCCCAAATACCTCCGAAAGTAGAATATTCATTATCTGAACGTGGTCTATCTCTCATTCCATTGTTAAATATGATGTGCGAGTGGGGAGAGAAAAACAGTTTGCCAGCTCAGGAGACTGTACAGCCGTAGGTGTAGCTATTTTGATTAAATCAAAAGAAAGAAGTATTTCCCTGACAAGGAAATACTTCTTTAATGAAACTGCCTATTAAAGGTTATCGACAAAATTCAAAAAATCTTGTGCGCTTTTTGCCAATTCGCTTGAGGACGGCTCATTTTCAGCACCATAAAACGCAAAGAATGAACGATAGTCTGCATTGCAGTATAGAAAGGTAGTTTCAAAAGGAGATAATAAATGTTCAAGTGGATAGCGATATCTTCCTTTTTCACTATAATCCTCTTTGTTAATTCCAGCAGATACAGCTAAAGCAGCCTTGCGATTCTTTAATTTATCGCCTCCATTTGAACCATATGCCCAACCATAAGTAAAAACATCGTCAAGCCATTTTTTTAGGAGGGGCGGGCAATTGAACCAATAAAAAGGGAACTGTAAAACAAGATTACTATGCGCTTCAATTAATTGCTGTTCTTTTTCCACATTAATGTTTCCGTCAGGATAAACTGTATTCAATTCGTGTACTGTATACTTTTCCGGATATTTCCTTAGCTCTTCCACCCATCGCTTATTTATGACGGATGTTTCAAGACTTGGGTGTGATACGATAACAAGAGTTTTCAAAGATTTCTCCTCCTGGATTATTATTTATCTTAAGTATAAAGTGCACCCTGCAAGAACGTAAGTATGCACTTTTAGTATAGGTACTTACCTAAAGGAGAGTGTAAAGCAGGCATGAAATATTGTGTGATACTATACACCACGATTTAATCTTTCCCATTCAAAACATCCAAGATAAGGTCCAGTTGTTGAAATATTTAATCATAGGCCAGATCCGTTAGGTGAGAAACGGGTGACACCAAATAATTCGTAACCCAGCGTTCATAGCCGAAAGTGGGGAAAATAGCTAAAACAAGTTTTCTTTTGAACTTGCTTAAAACAGACCCGGTAGGTTCAATCCCTTAGTGAATTGTGCCATCGTTTGAAAATACCCCTGATGATATCGTTTTTTTCGTCAGTAAGCACTTTTTGATTATCCCGATGGTAAGGCAATTATTTTTTCGGGGATGCCTTCTGGAATTCCCCGACCATTATCAACAATGGTTTTGGTCATACCATTTCCTCCTTGTTTGACAAACCTTTCGTTGATACTATAATCTATCAATTATGGGAAGGGGTGTAAAAAAATGTAAGAAAAAAGATTGATGGTTGGAACTTTTTATGATTTGCCATTTGTGAAAGCAGTTGCAGCTGCTGCTCATGTTTTACTTCGTGTTAAAAAAGGTATATTCCTCCAGAATATTTACTAATGGTGGGTTGGACTGGAAAACAATGTTTATAACGGTTTGGATAAGATTTTTTGAATCAACGTAGCTTTATGATTCAAATGTTATTTGTCCTTATTATGACATCCAGCTTATCGGCATTTGGTAAAATCCCTGACCAATTTACATATTGAAACTATTACTCTTAAAAGAGAACAGGGTCAGTATATACAACTATTTTATGGTATAAATTCTTTTAAAGTTTTAAAGGAAGTAAGACCCTTGTAGAGAATTTCAAGTGTTCTTTAATAAAAAAAGTAATAGATGGGGAATTGTTAAAAGTACAGAAAATGAATTTCATCTGAACAATAGGATGCTTGGAGTCTTCAACATAAACGTACAGAAAAAGGTTGCGAGACCATCTGGATTATTGGAGAAAAGGAAATATATCCGAATATCAATTGGAGGTAGAAGAATGGCAAAAATTACTGTAGGAACAGAAAATCAAACACCTATTGAACTATATTATGAGGATCATGGCACTGGGAAGCCAGTTGTATTAATTCACGGTTGGCCATTAAGTGGTCGATCTTGGGAATACCAAGTTCCTGCTCTCGTTGAGGCTGGATACAGAGTCATAACTTATGACCGCCGGGGGTTTGGGAACTCCTCTCAGCCATGGAACGGTTACGATTATGATACATTCGCTACTGATTTACATCTGTTACTAGAGCATTTGGATCTCCAAAATGTGACACTAGTCGGATTTTCAATGGGGGGTGGAGAAGTAGCTCGCTATATCGGAACCTACGAAACAAATAGAGTAGAGAAGGCGGTATTTGCAGGAGCTGTACCACCATTTCTTTATAAGTCAGGATATCATTCTGAGGGAGTATTAGATGATGCAGCAATTCAAGGATTTGAAAATGGAGTAAAAAATGATCGCCTAGCATTTCTTAATGAGTTTACTAGAGGATTTTTTGCTGCTGGAGATCGAACTGACTTAGTCAGTGAACCATTCCGACTTTACAATATAGATATTGCAGCGGGGGCATCGCCCAAAGGGACATTAGATTGTATCGCTGCTTTCAGCAAAACGGATTTCAGGGGAGACTTAGCGAAGTTTAATATACCTACCCTTGTTATTCATGGTGATTCAGATGCAATTGTTCCATTTGAAAATAGTGGGAAGCTAACACATGAAGCAATTCCTAATTCTAAAGTAGCTTTAATAAAGGGTGGTCCGCATGGGTTCAATGCAACACATGCCAAAGAATTTAATGAAGCGCTGCTATCATTTTTAAAGGGCTGATTCGGGCATTATTTTACTTTCGCTATACAAGACTGAAATAAAGCATAATTTGTTCTTTCTTTTTTCCTCATAATTAACGTGTCTATGTATTTCTTAATGAACGAACAGAAGAGTTCGTATTATAAGGTTGACCAGTAAAAATTACTGGGTGACCTTTTTTTTAATTTTAATGAAAGGTTTTTCTATATGGCCATCCGATAATGAGTGTGAACCTTTCAAATACTAAATAAGGAGACGTGATTAGGCAGAAAAACTGGAAGTGACGAGTGATACCACAAGAGACGAATATGGAGATAATTCAATTAAAACACATCAGTGCAAAACAATCGAAGTGATTAAAAATGAAAACAACCAGGATGAGTATGTTTTAACAGGATGTTCTGGCTGATGCTATCAGTCGCGATCGTTCTTTGACGTTCAGCTCTTTTTCTTACGGGTTTAAAGGTAACGGTTAGTTGCATAAGATTTTTTTTGCTTTATAATCAGTACCAGGTGTTAATATCAAGTTATAAAAATGATGCAATTCATACACACGAGGTGGCTATTCTATGTTCAAATCCAAAGCACGTATTACTGCGATAGGTTCGTATGTTCCTGAAAAAAGGTTAACAAATAAAGACTTAGAAAAAATGGTTGAAACCAATGATGAATGGATTGTTAAACGTACTGGTATTAAAGAACGAAGAATTGCACATGAAGAGGAGTTTACTAGTGATATAGGTTATAAAGCTGTAAAGGATTTAATGGAACGGTATGATAAATCTGTCGAAGATGTTGATATGATCATTGTTTGTACCTTTACACCTGATTTCAACACTCCAAGTGTAGCATCTTTAGTCCAAGCAAAGCTAGGTATTAAGAATACTGGAGCTATTGATTTAAACGCTGCCTGTGCAGGATTTACTTATGGGTTGCATGTTGCTAATGGATTAGTAACATCTGGGTTAAATAAGAAAATCCTAGTTATTGGAGCTGATACTTTATCGAAACTTATGGACTATGAGGATCGAGCCACTTGTATTTTATTTGGAGATGGCGGAGGAGCAGTTCTTGTAGAATATGATGAAAAACAGCCAAGTTTTATTTCTTCACATTTATATTCGGAGGGTGAAGGCGGTAAACATTTATATAGTACAAACCTTTCGGCACGTATAAATGGTGAAGACTTAAATAATAGTGGCAACCTTGTACAGAATGGGCGTGAGGTTTATAAATGGGCTGTCACGACCGTTCCAAAAGGAATGCAAACTGTGATGAAAAATGCTGAATATCAATTGAATGATGTTGATTGGTTCGTACCGCATAGTGCAAATTTAAGAATGATTGAGTCAATATGTGAAAGAAGCGGCTTTCCAATTGAGCGAACTTTATATAGCTTAGTGGAGTATGGAAATACTTCTTCAGCAACAATTCCATTATCTTTAGAAATAGGAATAAAAGAAGGGAAGCTCAATGGTGGTGAGAAGGTTTTATTATATGGTTTCGGCGGTGGATTAGCTCAAGCTGGATTGCTTATCAATTGGACCTTATAAAGCTATTTTCCACAACTAATAACTGAGTTTGCCCAAGGAAGGAAGCCTTAAGGCATGAACCCGGTAATTTACCGGGCTCATGCCTTTTTATCGTATATTTGGTCAAAAAAACTGCACCTCCAATTTGGGTGCAGTTCATTTTACGGTCCTCTTTTATCTTACTTAACATTCTTCTCTGAAACGGTTGTTTTCTCTAACGAACCAATCTCTTGGTTGTTTATTGCATTTTCAGCGATATTCAACTTTTTTCTCATTGGGAAGTAATACAAAACAGCTGGGACAACTAACCCAATAATCCAAGCGATATCTGCTCCTTCAAAGGCCTTGGCTATCGGTCCAACATAAAATGATGTGTTTATAAAAGGGATTTCCGCCAAGATTGATACAAGAAATGCCATACAAGAAATGCCATACAAGTAATGCACTTGCTTTGATGAGGCTTGGCAGACAGTCGGCGGAAAGGGAGCGGATTTCTGAACTCAACTGGGACTTTTTGTTTTTTTACTTCTGCAGCAGTTCCATAAAAATTAAAATGATACTCTTGATATATCAAGGTTTTTTTCGGTGTCACTCATAAGTTGCATAGTAATGCGCTTATTACTATCTTTACTTTGCACAATTCACTCACAATACTTGGAGTAGGAAAGGCGATGAACTCATTATGATTTTTAGCGAACGGTTAAAAAAAGAACGGGAAAAAAGAAAATGGTCACAAAATGATCTTGCAGAGAAGATTCATGTGAGTCGCCAATCTGTGTCCAAATGGGAAACGGGAAAAAATTACCCAAGTATTGAAGTACTCATTAATTTAAGTGATTTATTTCAAATTACGGTGGATGAATTATTAAGGAGTGACGAGGAATTGAAAGAAAAAATAATACGGGAAAGTAAGCAGTTAGCATTTCCAAAAAGGAAAATGTTTTTTGATATCTTGTTAATGATAGGAGCATTTTTGTTAGTGTCTAAATTAATCATTTTTGGTCTTAACAAATTTGCAGGCACCGAAATTACAATTTTAAAAAGTATGCCAGTTGTATCTAATTTTTTACCATTAGCTTTGATGGTTATTGGCGGTATTGGTTCAGATTATTTTAAAGATAAATATGTAGATTGAAAAAACTCTGCCTATAAAACTGTATAGTGAATCACAAAGGGGAATCTTTTTTATTTGGGGCATGATAACCTTTTGGTGAAACTTGATCATAAATGAACAGAACCTTTGAACTTCAGGTTCTGTTCCTATTTCTTATTTGAACTTTTGCACTTCTTCTTGTCCCTCGAATTTGTTATCTTTCAATATGCCAATTTCTTCAATATGATTTCGTGCCCTTTCATCCCCTAATTTATAAATTAGGGCATAAAGCCTTTTCATGGCTGCATCGTATTTATCATTTGCCCGGTCATGATGATAGAGAAGGTAAGGCACATGTGATCGGGCATATGCCTCCAGGTCATCTGTCCGGTGTTCCTCCAAGCATTGTTTCAATTCTGCAAGTTCCTCATCAGTTGCGTGTACAGTGAAGCTCGGATTCTCTTCAAGTTTTTGTCCGAGTACGTCGCCGCTTACCAAATCGACATGATAGGTCTGTTTTTCCTGCATCATTCTGCACATCACCCTTTCAAGTGTTTGTCTATTCAGTACCACTATTTGTAAAAAGTTAATCATGAAAGTAAACATTTCCTTAATGAAAAAGATAGGAAATAGAGGTATCGGATTCCTTATTAAATGGTTTAAGATGGATTTACAGAATAATATGTAAAATTGAGGAGTGATATAGTGAAGAGGTCAATCATGGTCATTTTTTTTGTGTTGATTGCTTCAGGCTGCGTAACAAGGAATTATGATTCCAATATGGATTTAGGGAAAAGTCAGTTGAATGAGGAAAATTATTTAGAAGCCCACGAGGCTTTTCAATTAGCTTATAAAGAAGCAGAAACACCCGAATCAAGGGAATTAATGGATCTTTCAGGTTTGCTGGCGAGTGGAATGAAGAAATACGATGAACAGGATTTTGATTCGGCCAAAAGAGATTTTGAAGAAGCAGCCGCATATAAAGCAAAATACCGGGAAGGTAAACAAATGGTTTCAAAGGCGGTGGAAATGCACCCGGTATCAGACTCCGCCACGATAGAAGCAGTAGTGGGAAATGATGATGTGAAACCGGAGGAGGAAACAACTGAAGACGGATCCAAAGCAGAAGAGGGGGCGGCAACGGATACAAAAAGTAAAGAAGTAAGCAAGGATTCGGATAGTACATTAAGTAAATCTCAGGCGGAGAAGCTTGTGAAGGATTACGTGGATATGGAAAACTTTTCGCATTTGCAAATCGAATATGATCATGATGCCGAAAAGGGAGATTATATTTTTCATGTTTTCGAGGTAGATGAACCTAGTCAGAAAAGCGGCCACAAAACCACTTGGGGCTGGTATGGCGTGAATAAGGAGACCAAAGAAGTTTATGAAGTCATGTAAGGATAACTGAATGGTCGAATTGAAGGCCCCGGTTGTGGCCTTTTTATTTTGTTGCGCGACAAAATGCAGGATTCGATAAAAATTTATATTTTTTTTAAAAAGGTAGCCTATTTCTTTATTTCTTAAGAATTTTTTAATATTTCCTGTTTATGATTGAGCCAAGTAAAGGACAATCATAGGAGGGATAAAGATGGAGAATTATAATGGTGAGGAGCAAGTCAGAGTCAATGCAGAACGGAAAAAGGGTAAATCTCTTTGGTTAGCTAGCCTTGTTTCCGGAACGGTTGCTTCTATGGTTACATCGTCTGTATTTCTATTTGGCGGAGACTTTATAGATCAAGGGAAAAGTTCAGTGAATGAGTCAACCGAAACGGCAGGTGTACAGCAAACGGACAGTGTTGAAAAGGATAAAAGTGTCACGGCGGAAAAGTTATCGACAAGTACGGATTCAAATGATAGGGCAGAGATGGTCGAATCAGCATCCAAATCGATTGTAGGGGTCGTGAATTTACAGGAGATGCAAAACCAGTACCCGTACCAGCGGCAAAGCACGGAGAGCGAAACGGTCGAGAGCGGAACCGGCTCAGGGGTCATTTATAAAAAAGCTGATGGAAAAGCCTATATCATCACGAACAATCATGTTATTGAAGGAGCTAAGGAAGTCGAAATTTCATTGTATGATGGACAAAAGGCAACGGCAGCTGTTGTCGGGGCTGATGCTTTGACGGATTTAGCGGTTTTGACAATTGATGCCTCGAAAGCACCGGAAGGAATTAAATTCGGGAATTCTGATAGCATGCGTCCAGGTGAAGAAGTATTGGCAATTGGCAACCCACTTGGACTTGATTTTTCACGATCGGTTACACAAGGAATCGTCAGTGCGACCGGACGCACCATTTCAGTCGATACCTCGGACGGGGAGTGGGCACTTGATGTCCTTCAAACAGATGCAGCGATCAACCCTGGCAATAGCGGTGGTGCATTGATCAACACCGCTGGGGAAGTGATCGGCATAAACAGTCTGAAGATTTCCGAAAACGGTGTGGAAGGCTTGGGGTTTGCCATACCAAGTAACGATGTGATTCCGATTGTTACGGAACTGATTGAAAATGGAAAGATCGCGCGCCCGTATTTAGGAGTAAGTTTGGCCAGTATAGAAGAACTGCCGCAATATTACATTCAAAATGTTCCAGAAGCTGCAGAATCCGGCGTAATGGTGACGAGTATAGAAGCGGGCTCGGCTGCGGCGAACGGAGGGCTTAAGCAACAGGATATCATTGTTGAGATTGATGGAACGAAAATAAATACTGCCGCGGCATTAAGGAAATACTTATATACTGATAAGAAAATCGGCGATAAAGTAAAAATTAAAGTATATCGAGGTACTGAAGAGAAAACGGTAACGATAACCTTACAAAAACCATGAAAAATGGTAGGCCCCTGATTATTCATCAGGGGCCTAAGTTTGTGGACAAAAGGGGTTCTATCTAAATTTCAAAGTTGATTGTAACGGAGGGTACGAGAGTCCTGCGGGAAAAGCGAGTGCCTGGAGTGAAAAACAACGCTCAAATTGTACAAACCCCTATTTAATAGTATACAAAAGGGTTACTATCGGAAAAATAGATAGTGTATTTGCACTGTTTTACAAATTATTCATATAGTCTTAAATACCTAAAAGTGAATGGTTACGCCTTCTATTTGTCAAGGTTTTCATCGTGGATATGTTAAAAAATAGAAAAGATTTGACAAATTTGTGAAATGTCATAAAATAGAAAGAAAGGGGATGAAATTATGGAAGCTAATCAGAAGATGTTAGATGCAGTGAAATGGGTATCGGGCACAGGTTGTGTAATCGGAATTATTATTTTTGCTTTAAGCTTTTTTGTAAGCGATTACAATAAGGATTATATATTTACCGTTGTTGGAATCGCCATCACACTAAGCGCAGCTGCCATTTTTCTAGTTGGTATATTTTTTGTCCTGACAGAAGAAATGGTAATGAATACACATAAAGGTGAAAGAATTGAACCGGAAACGACTAAAATCATAAAAATGAAATCAAAGACTAAAACTCATACAAAAAGAAGTACGGAATTCAGTAACTAAAACCAGGAATATAGCGTAATAAACTGGCTTACTATCATCAGATTCACCAACATGTTTGAACAAAACCAGCTGTTTTGTTTATCAGGGAGCCAATTTGATTCCAACCATTGAATGCTCTTTCATATCATTTGTATCGATAAATTTTAATTCAATACAATACACGGCACTCGTTATGCATCAAAAAATATTTCAAGCAACCCTTTGTATTAAACGGAATACATAAGATGTGCTTGGATATTCAAACCAAACTGCCCGAAATGCAGAAATAACTTTACATTTCGATAACCACGAGAAAAGGACATTTTTAAAAAGTCCTTTTTTTGTGGTTTTTTTATTGCACTTTTACTTGAAGATACAAAAGGGAAGATTTTGGGCTCCAATGGCGGGGTTGTACTTTTCTGTTAAATGGTTTCAATCCTGTCCTACTGACTGATTAACAAGACTAGTTGCAACAAGTTTGACCTTCAACGGCTGTTTAAGAATACTGACAGGGCAAAAAGTATTGCGAGGGAAAAGAAACCAATTACACACCCGGTGTTTCCTTATATATATATAATATTTGACCAGTGTTGGATCATAAGAGTATTAAAACATGAATACAACATCGTTTCCAATGCGGCTACCAATTATCAACTTCCATGGACAAGTATGAAAAAACCGTTTTAAATCATGTTTTCCAACGATAAATACATACTTGACAGGATAGGTAATATAATTCATATTCTTGAGGGGGGTTGAGGCAATATACACGGTGAATATAATGTGAAATTTTTATTTCATTATATTAGAGTAATATTAAACGGATAGTGGATCGGTAAAAAATACAATCATGTACTGATAAGTGAATTTTCATAGGTGTGTTATTAAACAATTATTATATTTCATTTGCTGAAGATTTTCGAACATTTCAGTTCATTTACCATCTTCTTACTGCTCTTTAATGAACTTTATGTGACAGATGTCACTTTGTATTGTCTTTTTTTTGACTTGGGATTAATATTGGTATGTCGGGGTTTGTGAACATGGTAACACTTTGTCCGAATAATTACCAATTGGAATTTTATTATGTAAGAAAGGGGTAGTACTATGAAAATAAAATGGGCTCTATTAACTATACTTTTTACTATTGCCACTGTGCTAACCGGTTGCGATAACCCATTAATGGTCTTGGACCCTAAAGGGCCAGTAGCTGCAACACAAGCAGATGTTATTATGATTTCGATATGGACAATGGCCTTTGTCGTCCTTGTCGTTATGGTACTGTATATCTTCATGATAATGAAATATCGTGCTTCCAAACAACGTGATGATTATGAACCGCCTCATATTGAAGGAAGTAAAGTTCTTGAAATAATTTGGGTTGCGATCCCAATTTTAATCGTCGCTTTCCTATCCGTTGTTACTGTTAAAACTACAAATGAAGTTGAGGCAACACCTAAAGGATACGGAGATCAAGAACCTTTAATCATTTACGCTTCATCTTCCAACTGGAAGTGGCATTTTAGTTATCCGGAAGAAGATATCGAAACAGTCAACTATCTGTTTTTACCAACTAACCGACCAATTGAATTTAAACTTTACTCATTCGGTCCAATCTCAAGTTTCTGGATTCCGCAACTTGGAGGACAAAAATACGCGATGTCGGACATGGTTAATACGTTGCACTTAGCAGCTGATGTACCAGGAGAGTATATGGGTCGAAATTCAAACTTCAGTGGTTCAGGTTTTGCTCAGCAAACGTTCAACGTTAATGTACTGTCTCCAGAAGATTACGATAAGTGGGTAGATGAAATTAAAGCTACTGCTAAACCGATTACTGAGGAAAAATTCAATGAATTATTAAAACCTGGTCATGTGGGACAATCCACTTACACTGGAACTCACTTAGAGTTTTCGCCAGCTCCTGAAGGGGAAAATGCTGGTCATGACCACGGATCTTCTGATACTGAAGAAAATGATTCCAAGGATTCACACGAGGAACATTCAGAACACAGCAACATGAATCATGATCACTAAGAATTAATTTCGTTCGATAAAACAACTAGGTTTACAAGATAAGGAATATTTTCCTGAAAGGAGTCACAAAAGTATGGATTACTTTGATCGATTTGCCGTACCTCATCCAAGTCCTGCGATTTATGCATCCATGGTTGCCATTGGTTTAACCATGATCGCGGTTGTTGCCGGAATTACCTATTTTAAAAAATGGGGTTACTTATGGCGTGAGTGGTTAACAACGGTTGACCATAAACGTATTGGTATCATGTACATCTTGGCAGCACTGCTTATGCTCTTCCGTGGTGGCGTCGATGCACTTATGATGCGTGCTCAAACGGCTATTCCAGATAACGGTCTTTTGGATGGACAGCATTATAATGAGGTATTTACAACACACGGGGTCGTCATGATCCTATTCATGGCTATGCCATTCATCATTGGGTTAATGAACATTGTTACACCATTGCAAATTGGAGCGCGTGACGTAGCATTCCCACGTCTGAACGCAGTAAGCTTCTGGTTATTCTTCATGGGGGCAATGCTATTTAACATCTCTTTCGTAGTCGGTGGTTCTCCTGATGCAGGTTGGACATCTTACTTCCCGCTGGCAAGTAACGATTTCAGTGAATCAGTAGGTTCGAACTATTACGCGATTGCAATTCAAATAGCTGGTATCGGTACATTACTGACTGGTATCAACTTTATCGTAACAATCTTGAAAATGAGAGCACCTGGCATGAACTTAATGAAAATGCCAATGTTCACATGGTCTATTTTGATCACAAACTTCATCATCGTTTTCGCTTTCCCTGTATTGACAGTGGCACTTGCGTTGATGACAATGGATCGTCTATTCGGAACTCAATTCTTTACGATGGCCAATGGCGGTAGCGATATGCTTTGGGCGAACTTGTTCTGGGTTTGGGGACATCCTGAAGTTTATATAGTAATTCTTCCAGCTTTCGGTATTTACAGTGAAATCATTTCGACATTTGCACGTCGTAACCTGTACGGGTATAATTCGATGGTTATCTCCATGGTAGCTATTTCTACTCTATCTTTCATTGTATGGGCTCACCATTTCTATACAATGGGTCACGGTGCAATGGTTAATGGTATCTTCTCGATTACCACGATGGCAATTGCCGTCCCAACTGGTGTTAAGATTTTCAACTGGTTGTTCACACTTTGGAAAGGTAAAATCGTATTTACCGTTCCAATGCTATACTCTTTAGCTTTCATTCCGATTTTCACGCTCGGTGGGGTAACAGGGGTAATGCTTGCAATGGCAAGTGCTGACTACCAATACCATAATACAATGTTCTTAGTAGCTCACTTCCATTACGTTTTAATCCCTGGTACTGTATTTGCCGTACTTGCTGGTTTCACGTACTGGTGGCCAAAAATGTTCGGTTTCATGTTGAGCGAAAAAATTGGGAAATGGTCGTTCTGGTTCATTACAATCGGCTTTAATGTAACATTCTTCCCGATGTTCATCACTGGTTTAGATGGGCAGGCACGTCGTATGTATACGTACTCTGAATCAACAGGGTATGGTCCATTGAATATGCTCTCTTTCGTTGGAGCGATTGGCTTGGCAATAGGTTTTGCACTTATTGTGTACAATATCTATTGGAGCACACGTTATGCGTCAAGAAATATTTCAAACGATCCATGGGATGCGCGTTCCCTAGAGTGGGCTACACATACACCAATCCCTGAATATAACTTTGCAATTGTGCCAACAGTTGATTCTACAGAAGCATTCTGGGATGCAAAGAAAAAAGGCTTTAAATTATTTGGCGGTAAAGTAGAAAAGATCCATATGCCAAATAACAGTGGTGTGCCGTTTATCATGAGCTGTATCTTCTTCGTTTGGGGCTTTGCGATGGTATTCAGCATGTGGATCATTGCAATCATTGCAACGATCGGTATCTTTGCTTGTATGATTCACCGTTCATTCGAAAAAGATCACGGACGTTATATCTCTGTTGAAGAGATCGAAGAAACTGAAAATAAATTGCGAGGTGCTAAGTAATGAAAATAGATAACTCGCTGCCACTAGAATATAGCACGGAAGAAAATCGCTTAAAGATTTTTGGATTCTGGATTTTCCTAGGAGCAGAAATAGCTCTTTTCGCTACACTGTTCGCAACTTACTTTGTATTAGTTGATGGAACTGGAAATGGTCCAACAGGGGAACATCTTTTTAAACTCCCAACCCTGATGTTTCAAACAATCTTTCTTTTAACCAGTAGTTTTACCATTGGTCTTGGAATCAATGCAATGAGACTTGGAAGGCAGAAAGCAACGATTGGTTTCTTCATCATCACCCTTATTCTTGGTTTAGGCTTCTTGGGAGTCGAAATTTATGAATTCGTGGAGTATGTACATGAAGGGGCAACCATTCAAACAAGTGCTTTCTTATCTAGTTTGTTTACATTACTAGGTACGCATGGAGCTCACGTTACACTTGGTTTATTCTGGGGAACCTTCATCATCATGCAGATCAAAAAGCGCGGTATGACTCCAGAAACAACAAACAAGGCTTTCATCTTTTCACTTTACTGGCATTTCTTAGACGTTGTCTGGATCTTCATCTTCAGTTTCGTCTACCTGAAAGGAATGATGTAATATGAAAGAATTATTCCCACGGGGCCAAGTTATGGGATTTGCCTTTTCACTAGTCCTGACTTTGGTCGCACTATCAGTTATTATGTTTGATCTCTCACTGAAAATGGCTATGATCATCCTTCTTGTTACAGCTTTCATGCAAGCTGCACTTCAATTAGTTATGTTCATGCACGCAGGTGAGTCTGAAGATAAAGCATCGATTTATACAAACGTTTATTACGGATTGTTCGTTGCATTGGTTACAATTTTCGGTACAATGCTAACAATGATTTGGGGATATCAATAATCGATTCCGGAAAAGCTGGGCGTCTTGATGACGCCCAGTTTTTTTGTATTTTAATTCTTATACTTGTCTATCCATTTCATTCATGGAAGTTTGTTAAGTAGGTTGTGGCTGAAATCATATTGTTTAGTATAACCATTTCATGAAATTATATTTATAATCGGGAAATTCTCACTTTAGAAGCGTGCCCGTGCATTTAAGTGCAATGTTCTACTAAAGTCTAAACGTTAATAGAACGGACACATCTTCTAAGAAAAACTGTCAGCCCTTTTGATATAATGAGCCATGTAAGAATTAATTTATAAATGTAGCGGAGATGATGAATTGACATTGCCGGTTTTGATTTTGACAATTATCTTAAGTTTGTTAAAAATATTGGTTTCCTGTCTTCCAACAGATGCAGTTAATTGGATTATCAGCAAATTTAAAATACACTCAGAAATTATTGATGGGAATGCAATCGTAACCTTTGACGGGAAACATTTGGAAGGTGAAGAAAAAATTCAAGTTATTAATTATTTTAATAACGCTAGATTTTTGAAGAAAAATCATATATTCCCAGGGAACGAGCAATTGTTTTTACATCCAGAGAACAGTGGGACTCCATTAGTCATTGATACTAAAAGAGGCAAAAAGGATGTTAGGTTATTAATTTTTATTTACAACGATCGCGTGGATGTAGTTAAACTGTACAAGAAGAAGGTCATTTCTTATAGTCTGTTTTCCGATAGCCTCCAAGAACGTACCATGCCATTAATAAGAAATTTAGTTTAAAAGAACATTAAAAAGACGGTCCATAAAAAGACCGTCTTTTTTTATAAGTCTTTTAATATATAATCCCATTTCAATTAGATATTTTTTTCATTATAAAAATTCTAGTATACAAACTGACATCTTAATTTTAGTGTCTTTTGAAAAAAACAATTAAAAATGTTTTTTAAGTAGGAGGGAATTGCTGCAAGAGGGTCTTTAATAGTGCATATGAAAAGTATTTTGGATAGTATTTAAGGTAATAAAAAAGCAGGTATCTATTACGATGCCTGCTTTTTTATGCTTTCCATTGTTTTTCAACTTGATGAAGGGCTTGTTGTAAAATTACTTCATGATCAGTACCCGGTTTAGTAAGGACGTTAGTTTGATAAGATTTTCCTTGGAAATCAACTGTTACTGTAACTTTTACCATTATGCATCTTTCCTTTCCTAATTCAGAATTAAATGAGGGGTTGTACCTATTTCTTTTATACCCATGGCAGAAGGATAATCAAACATTTCAAAAGCAGTAAAATTTGAAAGAATTAATATTCAAAATTATCTGATATTTTCAGGGAGGTGTCAACACTTTTTTTTTGACCTACCCTATTTTCCGGTTAAACAAAAAACGACCTGGCTTGTATACTGACAGCCAGGTTGTTTTATTAAACGAACTATATTCATATTTTAGTTAAAATAATACCGATTAATGCTGCAAGGACACCGGCAATTTGATAGGTTTTTAGTTTTTCCTTGAATATATAACATCCAGCGAATACGACAACCAAACAGTTCAGGCTGACGACAGGGAAAATGATGCTTGCGATCCCGGTGTTCAACGCAAAGAAATAACATCCATAGCCTATCATGCTTAAAAACCCTACTAAGGAACCGATTTTGACTTCCGTTAGCTTTATTTTTTCTTTTTTAAAGGCTAGAGCCGAAAGAAGATAAAGCATTCCGCCTCCATACATTGATACAAGGATATCAAGGGAGTTTAAATGAAGACGTGTTGATGTCGTCATAAGAATGCCGAGCACACCAAAAGATAAGATGGAGAGTAATGTGTGCATCATCCAAGGGACATATTGATGATTACCTTTTGCGTTAGGTGTATATTGGATGACTAATGTAGCGATAAACATGCAGACGATTCCACTCCACTGCAAGGAAGAAATATGTTCGTGGAAAATTAAAGCTGCACAGAGAATGGGGAATATTGCATTCGCTGCGATTAATGGAGATGTCAAGCTTGCCGGCCCTTTTTCAAAGGCGCTTGCCATCTGGATGTTACCATTAGCGTTCAGTACCCCAATAGCTGCCCCAAGCATGATGGATAGCCAGTTCAGCTGCAAACCTTCCGTGAATACTCCATAAAAAATGGACAAAATAAAAGCTGAAAAATAAAAGAAAAATTGGATATGTATCTTGGAATAGCCTTTTCCGCTGCTCCATTTAAAAATGCTGTTATTGATTCCGAAACATAAACTCGTGATGAGTGCTGCAAAAATCCACATTGACTTAATCTCTTCCTTCATGTAGGATAAACTTCTTCTACATTTTAAGCTGAATGCCTTCAGGAATCAAACCAAATTTAAAATGTATGATTGACAGATTAGATTTTTTTTTCTATATTAACTATGACAATTTTAAAATATTTCCCGATAAACGGGAGAGGTTCATAGCATCACCCTCTTAAAAAAACTATGGCTTTGATATTTTTCGCGAATCAACCATATCTTTGAGGAGATATGGTTTTTGTTATATAGAGGCCCATTTTATGAATCTCCCTGAAACGTGGGATTAGGAGGACTTTTCATGTCTGGAAGAAAAGAAGAAGAATTAAAAAAAGATATTACACTGCTTGGGAATCAAGGAACAAAATATACATTCGATTATGCTCCTGAAATCCTTGAGTCATTCGATAACAAGCATCCGAACCGGGATTACTTCGTCAAATTCAATTGCCCGGAATTCACTAGCTTATGTCCGATCACGGGCCAGCCGGACTTTGCTACCATTTACATCAGCTATATTCCCAGTGTGAAAATGGTGGAAAGCAAGTCTTTGAAACTTTATTTATTCAGCTTCCGCAATCATGGTGATTTCCATGAAGATTGCATGAACATCATCATGAATGATTTAATCGAATTGATGGATCCTAAATATATTGAAGTCTGGGGCAAGTTTACACCTAGGGGCGGAATTTCCATCGACCCTTACACGAATTATGGGAAACCAGGTACGAAGTATGAGGAAATGGCGAATTACCGCTTGATGAATCATGACTTATACCCGGAAACCGTGGATAATCGCTAAAGAATGGGAGAGACAATCGGCATATGCCCGTTGTCTTTTTTTAATTTTTAGCTAATCTCGATCAGTGGTTCTGTTGTTTTGTCTTTTTTAAAAAGACAAATGTCCTCCTATAATGGAATTTTCACTTGATTGTTTCGAGAAAAAGCGTAATAATAGGGAGAGTTAATTTTGACAGAATATTTACGAAAATAGGGGATGTCGAGATGAAAGTTGCAAAGTTTGGTGGAAGTTCACTTGCGTCAGGTGAACAGTTGAGGAAGGTATTCGAAATTGTTGTTTCTGATCCGGAGAGGAAGATTGTGGTCGTTTCGGCTCCGGGAAAACGCAATTCCGATGATATAAAGGTGACGGATTTATTGATTGAAGCTGCGGAACAGCAGCTGCGCGGGGATAACGGTGAGCATTTGATAGAAGATGTCGTATCCCGCTATGCGAGCATTGCTGAAGAGTTGGATATATCCGAGAGTGTCATCACAGGGATTCATGAAAATTTAATGGCACTGCTGCATGCAGACCAAACTAACCCGAAGCGCTATGTGGATGCCTTGAAGGCCAGTGGCGAGGATAATAATGCGAAGCTGGTCGCAGGTTATTTCCAAAGCCTTGGAGTAGAGGCACAGTATATAAATCCAAAGAAGGCCGGCTTGATCGTAACGGATGAAGGTGGATTTACCAAGGTGCTGCCAGAGTCTTATGATCGGTTATATGCTCTGCGAGATGAGCCGGGAATCGTTGTATTCCCAGGGTTCTTCGGATATACGTTAGATGGTGATGTGTTAACCTTCTCGAGAAGCGGTTCCGATATTACGGGTTCGATTCTTGCGAATGGGGTCAAAGCTGATTTGTATGAGAACTTTACGGACGTGGATGCCGTTTATGCGGTGAATCCAAATGTGGTTTCCAATCCGAAGGGAATCCGGGAACTAACCTATCGTGAGATGCGTGAGCTTTCTTATGCAGGTTTCTCGGTATTTCATGATGAGGCGCTGATTCCTGCATTCCGTGCGGGAATACCTGTCCATATCCAGAATACGAACAATCCGGCGGCACAAGGGACTCGCATTGTGAATACACGGGATAATACGAACGGGCCGGTTATTGGGATTGCAAGTGATAAAGGATTTTGCAGTATTTACATTAGCAAATATTTGATGAACCGGGAAGTTGGTTTTGGCCGGAAACTGCTGCACATCCTCGAAGATTATGGAGTTTCATATGAGCATATTCCATCAGGCATCGATGATGTGACGCTTATTCTAAGGCAAGACCAGATGAAAGGGGATGCCGAGAAGAAAATCATTTCCCGAATCAAGAAAGAGCTTCATGCCGATGAAGTGAATGTGGAGCATGATCTTGCCTTGATCATGGTTGTAGGGGAAGGAATGCGCCATAATGTCGGTACAACGGCAAGAGCGTCAAAAGCCTTGGCCGAAGCAAAGGTGAATATTGAGATGATCAACCAAGGCTCTTCGGAGGTAAGCATGATGTTCGGTGTGAAAGGGCACAACGAAGAGACGGCAATTCAGGCATTATATCACGAGTTCTTTTAAGTATGAGCGTTTAGGGGCCTCCTTGAAAAGGGAGGTTTTTTGGTTATGGATTTTCCCGCCATTAACATGTGTTTTCCATGATTGTGGGAAACGGTGGATTTTCATGGAGTTAAATTGGAGTGAATAAAAGACGCGCCGAGGGTTCAGCGCGTCAGGTTCAGTTCAGTACCCATTTGTCCTTTAAGAATAATATCCTTGAGACAGCAAAGAAGAGGATGATCGAGACGATGAGGGAGCTGGCTGTAAGGAAGATATTCTGGATATCGATCACACCATAAATCAATTCTTTAAAGAGTGCGAAGATGTTGAAAATCGGCAGCAGGAAGTGCTTGTTTGTTAACTCATGTAAACCTGTGCCTCCTAAGAACAATGCCGGCAAAATGACGAGCATGGTAATGGGCGATAAATAGTTTTGTGATTCCTTTACAGTTTTCGAAATGATGCTTGCGGACATTTGCAATGCACCCATGAACATCGAAAATAACACGGTGACCGATAAAGCGATCGGCAGGATCAGCCATAGATCGTTACCGAAATTAAACCCTTTTCTTAGCTCTTCCGTTAAAAAGATGAGTTCCAAGGTGACCACAAGGATGGAGATGATACCGGCAAGCGCCCCGATCGATGAAATCGTGAGCCACTTTGCGACAAGGATTTTCCCGCGGCTGACCGGAGTCATAAGAAGGGCTTCCATCGTTTTACGATCTTTTTCCCCGGCAAATAAGTCAGAAGCAAGCGGATAGGCACCGGTGCTGATGGCCATCGTGATGATCATCGGCAAAAAGATGGATAGAATGCTGAGTGAGGCGCCATTATCGGTGTCGAGACCAACTTCCTTGATGTTGACTTGCAGCGGACTGATCAGCTGGGAATCGGCCTTTATATTCTGCAGTCGTTCTTGGATTACTTGCTTTTCAAAAAGTGTTAAAGCAGATTCGATCTGAGAAATGGTGAAAGAGCTATCTTGGCTATATGTGTCCCCTGAGAGATTGAATGTGACTTGTTTTCCCTTTTCTATCTTTTCCATAAATCCTTCGCTTACTTGAAGCGCAGCGGCGGCTTCACCTTCTTGAACGGCTTTTATCGGGTCATCAAACGATTGGACTTGTATTTGGTTTAAGCCATCAAGTAAGCCTTTTGCATCTTTGCTGAATGATGGATCGACTGCAAGTGTATATGTTTCATTTTCATCCGTGTTCATCATGCTCTCATAAAATAGAGTTAGTCCTGTCAATAATAGGATAGGAAGGAAGACGCTCAAAATCAATGTACGGCGATCTCTAAGTGCTTCCTTCATTTCTTTTAAATACATATCAAGAAACATACGATTGGTTCCCCCTTACAAGTTTGGACATGAAAATATAATTTAGATCACGGCTGTTTTCTTCTGTATAAAGCGATTCCAGCTTACCTTTATAAATCAGTTCCCCTTTATGCATCATTGCTACGGAGTCACAAAGCAATGTTACCTCCTCCATGATATGACTTGAAAAAATGATCGTTTTTCCCTGCTGCTTCAGTTCCAGGACCAGCTGTCGGAAAACATTGGATGATGTGATATCGAGCCCTGTCGTCGGCTCGTCGAAAAGTATGATATCAGGATCATGAATCAATGTTCGTGAAATGGCGACTTTTTGCCTCATGCCTTTAGAGAATCCTCCAACTTTCCGGTCAAGATAATCTTTCATCCCGAACATGACGGCGAGTTCTTCGATCCGGACTTTCGTTTCGTGCTTGCTTAGCCCGTAAAGTGTGGCGAAGTATGCAAGGTTTTCGCGGGTGGTCAATCGATCATATAGACCGGTTTCTCCACCGAACAAGACACCGATCCTTTTCTTGATTTCATTCGGATTATCGATTGTATCGAATCCGGCAACATTGATATATCCATTAGTTGGAGTCAAGAGTGTGGCAATGGATCGAAGCAAGGTTGTTTTTCCAGCCCCGTTTTCTCCAAGCAATCCGACAATTTGGCCCTTCCTCACATCAAGGGAAACATGTTTAAGTGCAGTTATGAATAATTTTTTATCTTGGAATGTTTTAGTGATTTCATGAATTTCAATCATTTCGTAACCTCCTGTAATCTCTTTTGGTAGTTTTAACCATACAAACAAACGAGACGGGAATCTGCAGTTTTGTCGTGAAAATGTCATTTATTGTCGTGAAAAGGTCATTTTTCCATATTGGAATGGTAAAATAAAGATAATTTTAAATGGGGAGAGTTAAAAATGAAGGTAGGACTTGTGGATGATCGGATGATCGATTTAGACAAGCTGAATGGGATCGTGAGTCAAATACCCGGTATCGAGCTTGTCTTTTCTACGGATTCCGCTGAATATGCTTATGAGCAGATTAAACAGGAAACGATTGACTTACTTATTGCGGACATTGAAATGCCCAATTTGTCTGGTTATGAATTGGCAGACATCATCCATTCCCATGCACTGAACATTGCCGTCATTTTCGTGACCGGTACCAGCGGGTATGCGGTCCATGCATTCGAGTTGAATGTGCATGACTATATCATGAAGCCTTACTCGAAGGATAGGCTTGTCAAATCCATCGATCGTTTTCTGGAAAAATCAAAAACTGCGGAAGTGGCGGGAAGATTGTTTTTAAAGCAAAAAAATGATATTCATATTCTGCAAAAGAAAGATATTATCTTCATTGAACGTTCTGGCCGTTCCACTACGATACATACGAAAGGCGGTCCGATTAAAACCTATCAAACATTGAATGAATTGGAAGGCGAGTTGCGGGAAAGAGACTTCATCCGTTCTCACCGATCATTCATCATCAACATACATTTCGTCAAAAACTTTTCTTTATACGCAAAAAATTCTTACCTCGTTAGTTTTGAGGGCATCGAGGAGCAAGCTATGATCACGAAGGAAAGAGTGGACTTCCTTCAAGCCCAATACTTTTAAGGTGTGAAGACCGTGAATGCATTACCGATCATTACAGCCCTATTAGGGACATGGAATGTTTATGGATTAACAAAATTATTTTCGTTGCCTTTCCCGCTATGCATATCAGCGATATTCTTCTGCTTTCTTGCCTTTTTCCTTTACCGAAAGGATTCTCGCCTCTATAAGCAAATTTCACCGGGAATCTATGTGACTGCTATTCTATCAGGCATTCAGCTGATTGTTGCGATACTTTATGCAGTGATAGAACCTTCAATCGCGTATATTGGTCTTTGCCTTTTGTTCGTAGGAGTAGAAATGGTTAGGGTCGATATGGGGAGAAGTTTCCTCCGGCTGAAAAATCAACAGAAGCAAATGGAAGAAGAACGGATGCAGATCAATGAAACCTTCAGGGTGGTCCGCAGTGAGCGCCATGATTTCCTCAAGCACGTATCAGCACTCCAATTTATGATCGAACAGGATGAGGGGGCGGCGGCAAAGGAATATATGAATGGATTGATAGCTGAGTTTGAAGAAACGAATCTATCGATTAAAGGTGAAAAAGGGGTAGTTGCCGGGATACTTCATCAAATGTACAGGAGGGCAAAGGAAACTCAAGCCCAAATTGTATTTGAATTAGATGTTCCCCTCTCATCTTTACCTTTAAAGGATCATGACCTTGTGGCATTGATAGGGAATGTCCTTGCAAATGCGATAGAAGCAGCTGCATCATGGCAGGAGGAAAAAGGGGAGATAGCCCAAATCACGCTCCATTTTTATAAACGGAGCGGTATGTACCTGTTATCATGCAGTAACAGCAGTCTGCCCATACCTAATCCCATTCTGGATGCACTGTTTGAAAAACACGGTCAAACCACGAAATTAGGGCCGCATGAAGGGATGGGTACAAAAATCATCGCTGATATCGTGAAAAAACATCAAGGGTATTTGGATTTCACCTATAAAAGTGAAGAATTCAACTTGAAGATTAAGGTGCCGGCTATTATATAATCATCTTTAATGGATTATGATAAGTGGAATGCAACATTTGCCCGTTAATGATTGTTAAATATAAAAGGAAAGCCTCCAAATGGAAGATTGGAGGCTTTCCTTTTATTTTAGTCCATAATGGTCAAGAGTTGATCGATCGCGTTCCTTGGACGCGGGGCAGGGATCATATCGGGATAACCAACGTGAAGGCTGCCGACAATCTTCTCGCCTGGTTTCACGCCTAAAGCTTCACGAAACTCCATGCTGTGTATCATGCCGTATGTTTCCCATATCATCCCGATTCCCTGTTCCCAGGCAAGCAGGCTGAAATTCTGGATCAAGGCACTTGTAGCCGCATAATCTTCTTCACGTGTCATAGGATTCGGATGCTCTTCCATGATCACTGCGACAAACATCGGTACACCTATAAGTTTATTATATCCTCGCTGTCCGGCTGCTTTTTTCTTTTCAGGGTCCTTCTCTTTGCCTTCCATGAATGCACGGGTTGCTTCTGCGAGTTTTAAACGGCTATCACCATGCACCACGATGAAGCGCCATGGTTGGGTCATTTTATGGTTCGGTGCCCATGTTGAAGTTTCCAATAATGATTGGATGGTATCGATAGGAACAGGAATGTCCTTAAATCGTTTGATGCTGCGCCGTTCTTTAATGATACCTTCTAGTTTCATGACCATCCTGCTCCTTTAAATCATATATGTAAGTTTAATAGTTGAAAAAAAATAATCCCCGGCTGCCTAATATGCTTCCAATGTGAATAAATTACTTGAATAAAGAGGGGGCAATATTCTAGTGACTTGCATTCGCTAATGAGCATATAATTTTACTAGGCACAGAGAAGCCGGGGCGACATTGTATCTATGTACAATATCAAAAGGGTACGATAAGAGAATATCGTAATTGCTTATCAAATTTCAGAGATCGATAATGAAATTGAAAATCATTATCAATTAGAATTTTCGCTTATTTCCTGTTATTTGTCAAGGGTATTTATAAAAAAAATTCAAGATATTTACCAACCCTTTAAAACAGGTAAAATCTTTTAAAAAATCTGTATAAAAATGTATAATGAGAGGATGAAAAGATGCTATCTACATATGGAGAATCGAAGGTGTCATAGATGAAAAAATTGTCCTCATTTCTTAAGCCGTACTGGCTTTTGATCATTCTTGCTTTATCCTTAATGATTGTCGAGCTCGGGGTAGAGCTGTTACAACCTCTATTTATAGCAAAAATAATTGATGATGGCATTTTACAGAAAGATTTATCGGTAGTGATTAAATGGGGAAGCGTCATGGTTGGACTTTCCATTTTTTCATTTCTTGGCGGGATCGTTAATTCATTTACGGCATCACATGTAAGTCAAAGCTTTGGACATGATGTCAGGAAGAGCCTTTTTGGTAAAATACAGGCGTTTTCTTTTGCGAATTTGAATAATATCCCGACTTCCTCATTGATCACAAGGATGACAAATGATGTGACCCAACTTCAAAATACGATTTTTATGGGCTTACGTATCATGGCAAGGGCACCATTGATCGTAATCGGCGGAGCGATAATGGCTATTACGGTCGATTTGAAATTATCCCTTGTATTGGTCATTTCAATACCGGTTCTTGTTTTCTTCTTGGGATGGGTTATGAAACGCGCTGCTAAGCTGTTTATGCTCGTGCAGAAAAAACTCGATAATCTCAATGGCGTCATGAGGGAAAACCTGATAGGCATGCGCCTGATCAAAGCTTTTCTTCGTAAGGAGCATGAAATCGGCCGATTTGACCATGCGAATGAAGAGTTGAAAAGAAAGACTGTGTCTTCCCTTCGTTTAATTGAAACGACGATGCCTGTGCTGATGCTTGTCATGAATGTGGCGATTCTGGTCATTCTCTGGCTTGGAAGTGAATTTATAACAACGGGAGAGATACAGGTAGGGGAAGTTGTGGCGATTGTCAACTATGCCACGAGGATTGCCGCATCCCTTTCCGTTTTTTCGTGGCTGATCATGGTCATTTCCCGTGCAAAGGCTTCAGCGGAACGTGTGACGGAAATATTTGAAACCCCGATAGATATTGATGAAGGTAATGCGGAAAGCAAGAGTGGGGACGTAAATGGGGGAGGCATCAAGTTTCTGGATGTATCTTTCCGCTATCCCGGAACCGAAACCCCGGTATTGAAAAACTTGACCTTCTCCATCGATCCGGGAGAATCGCTTGCAATCATAGGAGCGACAGGATCGGGGAAAACATCACTGTTTCAGCTGATTCCGAGATTATACGGAGTTGAAAGCGGCTCCATTCAAATTGATGGCCAGGATCTGAAAGATATTCCCTTGAATTCGCTGCGGAATAGGATCGGCTATGTCCCGCAAGAGGCCCTGCTTTTTTCAGGAACCATAAAAAATAATGTCGCTTGGGGAAAAGAAGGTGCCTCGATGGAGGAAATCATGGCAGCGGCCATGCATGCTCAGGTCCATGAGACAGTAATGAAACTTCCGAAGCAGTATGAAACCCAGTTAGGGCAAAAAGGAGTGAATCTATCGGGAGGGCAAAAACAGCGCTTATCGATCGCAAGAGCATTGGTGCGCAAACCGAAGATTCTCCTTCTGGACGATAGTACAAGTGCGCTGGATTTGAAGACGGAAAGTAAATTGCTTGCCGCTTTAAAGGACTATACATGCACAACGCTCATCATTACCCAAAAAATCAGTACAGCCATGGAGGCTGACAAAATCTTGTTGCTGGAAAGCGGTCAAGTCCTTGCGCTGGGGAAACATGAGGATTTGATGCAAACAAGCGATCTTTATCGAAAAATCGTTCACTCACAGTCTGGGGAGGAGGGGATTTCGCTTGAGTCGAAGAATATCTCCCGATAAGGCAAAGTCTAAACCGGTCAACTCCTGGAAAACGATAAAAAGGATCGTTCCCTACTTAGCAACGAATAAAAGCCTGCTATTTTGCGTCCTTTTCATGGTACTGATGAGCTCGGTCTTGGGATTGCTTGGCCCCTTTCTTGTTGGGGTGGCCATTGATGATTATATTGTCACAAGAGATAGCGGGGGGCTGATCCGCCTTCTTTTAGGGCTTCTCGGAGTCTATATATTTTATTCCCTATCCATGTGGCTTCAGAATTATTGGATGATCGGAATCGCACAGGATACGGTTTATGCGATGCGCAATCAACTATTCAAAAAGCTTCACCAATTGTCCATTCCCTTTTTTGACCGGCGTCAGCATGGGGAATTGATGAGCAGGGTCACGAATGATATAGAAAATGTCAGTTCCACTTTGAATAGTTCCGTCATCCAGATTTTTTCAAGTGTGCTGACACTGGTCGGGACGATCGGAGTCATGCTTTATTTGAGCCCTTTATTAACTGTTTTAACCTTATTCATCGTTCCCCTCATGTTCTTCGGTCTGAGGTGGATAACGAACAGGACGGGAAAGCTGTTTAAACAACAGCAGAAGAACCTGGGAGAACTGAATGGGTTTATAGAAGAAACGATTTCCGGACAACGGATCGTAAAGGCTTTTTCACAGGAAGATAAAGTGATCCGTGATTTTATCATCCGGAGTGAAAACTTGAAGAAAGCCGGCTTTCTATCACAATCATACTCAGGGCTGATTCCAAAACTGATGAATTTACTGAACAACCTAAGTTTCACGGTAATAGCAGCTGTCGGCGGATTTTTGGCGCTGAGTGGCATAGGTACGGTTTCCATCGGGGTCATTGTCATCTTTACCGAGTATTCAAGGCAATTCACCCGTCCGCTCAATGACCTGGCTAACCAATTCAATACACTGCTCTCAGCTGTTGCCGGTGCTGAGCGGGTTTTTTCCATACTTGATGAAAAAGAAGAGGAATTGGATGAGAAACAGGCTGCTGAACTTCGTGATGTCAGCGGTGACGTGGGCTTTGAGGGTGTGTCCTTTTCGTATAATGATGAAGAGCAAACGATATATGATGTTAGTTTCCATGCTAAAAAGGGAGAGACCATCGCGCTTGTAGGTCCCACGGGGGCAGGTAAGACCACGATCATTAATCTTCTTGCCCGTTTTTACGAGCCGAATAGCGGCCGGATATTGATTGATGGCCAGGATATCAAACAGGTGACAAGGTCCAGTCTCCGTAAGCATATGGGTTTCGTTTTACAGGATTCCTTCTTGTTTCAAGGTACGATTCGTGAAAATATCCGCTACGGCCGGCTGGAGGCTGGAGATGAAGAAGTGGTGAATGCAGCCAAGCTTGCCAATGCCCATTCCTTTATCATGAAATTGCCAGATCGATATGATACCATCTTGAATCAAGATGGCAGTGGGATAAGTCAGGGGCAGCGCCAGCTGTTATCGATTGCCAGGGCTATTTTGGCCGATCCCGTTTTATTGATTTTGGATGAAGCGACAAGTAGCATAGATACGATTACCGAGCTTAAAATCCAGGAAGCATTACACCGCTTGATGGAGGGCAGGACAAGTTTTGTCATTGCCCACAGATTGAATACAATTCAGCAGAGTGATCAAATCCTCGTACTTGATGAAGGAAGGATCATTGAAAGGGGATCCCATGATGAATTGTTGCGGCAGAAGGGTTTTTATTACGATCTAAATCGCGGTTCATTAAGGGAAAATCAGATAGGATGAAGAAAAAAATGTGTGCCACTAGGCGCACATTTTTTTGTTGGTCCTAAAATAAGGATCTTAAACTTGGATTGCCGTTCATTTAATCCTGGATTTTTCACACAATAAGGTTTTTATAAAACGTGAAATCACCAATTCCATCATGGTGGGAAAAGAGGTAATTATCGACAAAATAATGGGAAATACTTTACAAATTGACCAAATTGCTATTGCTAATAAACCTAATGGTAACATATAATTCAGAATATATATAAAATTCTTTAAATTTAATGGGCGTGGGGAGTAATACAGCCCAGGCCCCTTATAAATGAAGGTTTTTTATAGTTGCACACTAGATCAATAGAGAGGAGATGGAAAAAAATGAAAGCGCTTAAGTCGGTTATTCTTTGGGGGATCATATCTGCATTGGGTGCGGTTAGTTTTGGTTTCGTCGCGCTAAACCGGGGGGAAAGCATCAATGCCATGTGGATTGTTACTGCAGCACTCTGTGTTTATTCAATTGCATACCGCTTTTATAGTAAATTCATTGCACGGAAAGTGTTTGAGCTAGATGACAATCGCCAGACTCCATCGGAAGCGAACAATGATGGGAAAGATTATGTACCTACAAACAAATGGGTGTTGTTTGGCCACCATTTTGCAGCAATTGCCGGAGCTGGACCTCTCGTAGGCCCCATCCTTGCAGCGCAGATGGGATATTTGCCAGGGACACTATGGCTTGTAGTCGGAGTTGTATTGGCTGGTGCCGTACAGGATTTCATCATTCTCTTCGGTTCGATGCGCCGTAACGGCAAATCTTTAGGTGAGATGATCAAAGAGGAGATTGGACCGGTTACTGGCTTGATAGCGATGATCGGTATCCTCGGTATCATGATCATTTTATTAGCGGTACTTGCCCTGGTTGTCGTAAAAGCGCTGGTGGGCAGTCCGTGGGGGATGTTCACGATTGCTTCGACCATACCGATTGCAGTCCTTATGGGCATTTACATGCGTTATATAAGACCGGGCCGGGTTGGTGAAGGATCGATTATCGGAATCATACTTTTAATGCTCGCTTTATATTTCGGCCGCTTTGTAGCCGAGAGCGAAACATGGGCGCCAATGTTCACTTTCAGCGGGGAAACGATTGCCATCATGTTGATCGTATATGGTTTCGTTGCCTCCGTATTGCCTGTATGGATGTTATTGGCACCGCGTGATTACTTAAGCACATTCTTGAAAATCGGGACGATCATCGGACTTGCACTTGGCATCTTTATTGTCATGCCGAGCCTTGAAATGCCTGCCGTCACTCAATTCATCGATGGAACAGGACCTGTATTTTCCGGAAATTTATTCCCGTTCCTATTCATTACGATCGCTTGTGGAGCGGTATCGGGATTCCATGCACTCGTTTCATCAGGTACAACCCCTAAAATGATTGAACGAGAATCTCATTCACGTCCAATCGGATACGGGGCGATGTTGACTGAATCCTTTGTAGCCATCATGGCGATGATAGCAGCCTGTGTATTGACGCCAGGTATCTATTTTGCCATTAACAGCCCGGGGGCCGTTGTGGGAACGGAACCTGCGCAAGTGGCCGCTACGATATCAGATTGGGGTTTCCTTTTGACACCTGATATGATTACCGGCCTTGCAGACGATGTTGGGGAAGAGACCATTATATCCCGTACTGGAGGAGCTCCAACCTTTGCTATCGGCATGGCCCATATCTTCTCGCAAGTGATTGGCGGAGCGTCCCTGATGGCGTTCTGGTATCATTTCGCGATCCTGTTCGAGGCATTGTTCATATTGACCACCATTGATGCGGGAACCAGGGTAGGGCGTTTTATGATACAGGATATCATCGGCACCTTTTACAAACCATTTGCCGAAACGAATAAATGGCTACCTAATATAATTGCGACTGCCATTTGTGTCATCGGTTGGGGGTACTTCCTTTATCAAGGTGTCATTGATCCTCTTGGAGGAATCAATACCCTTTGGCCATTGTTTGGAATTGCGAATCAGATGCTTTCCGCCATTGCGTTGCTGCTTGGGACGACGGTCCTTTTCAAAATGGGTAAAAAAGCGTACACATGGGTCACCCTTGTGCCCACTACATTCTTGTTGATAGTGACCATGACGGCAGGGTGGCAAAAGCTGTTCCATGAAAACCCGGCGATTGGCTTTTTAGCACATAAAGATAAGTTTAAAGCAGCCTATGACAGTGGGGAAGTTCTTGCTCCGGCAGCTAACCTGGCCGAGATGAAGCGGGTTATCGTCAATGATTATGTGGATGCTGCCCTATGTGCCATCTTCATGATCGTGGTGATCACGGTCCTGATTTCTGCCATAAGGTTATGGATAAAAGTCTTGAAGAACCAGAAAATAGATTTACATGAAACACCTTATGTATCCAGGTCGTCCATAAGGGAGGGAAGGCAATGTTGAAAAGAATAATTAAAATTCTCAGCTACAGAAAGCAATTCGTCAGTTTGCTCGTCGGTGTGCCAAGTTATGATACGTATGTGGCACATATGAGAATGCATCATCCTGAAGATCCTGTGAAAACCAGGAAAGAATTTTTCTGCGAAGCTCAGGATGAACGGTATAACGCAAAGGGCGGGAAAGTGTCCCGTTGCTGTTAAAAAATATTTATTGAAGGGTCCTCAATAGGGGGGCCTTTTTTTCGTGGTTTTTTCGAAGTGGGACATAAGTGGAGGGTGAAATGTAACAGCCGTGGAGTAGTGGAAATGTGGAAAAGTAAATATAAAACCAAAAAAAACACATTTCCTGGTCCTTTATTCATATTGATGTTATATAATCTAACATTTTTTTGAAAAATTCAAAAATTAAGTTGAATAATTAGAAAATTAAGTATATGATAAAAAATATAACATAATAATGTAAATAAACATAACATATACAAAACAAGGGGGAAAAAACAGTATGCAAATGACAGATTCGGTATTCATGTTTTTGGCAACGATGATGGTTTGGTTAATGACACCAGGGATTGCCCTATTCTATGGAGGGATGGTAAAAAGTAAAAATGTCCTGAATACGGCAATGCATAGTTATATGCCTTTGGCTGTCATTTCGATTCTTTGGGTGTTGATTGGGTATTCATTATCATTTTCACCTGGTAATACACTTCTGGGCGGTCTTGATTGGGTTGGCTTAAAGGATGTAGGCTTTGCACCTGGACCATACAGCGAAACAATTCCTCATAGTTTGTTCATGTTATTTCAAATGACTTTTGCCGTTTTAACTGTCTCGATCATTGCAGGTGGTATTGCCGAGCGGATGAAGTTTTCAGCATTCCTGATTTTTACGATCCTTTGGTCTTTATTCGTATACGCTCCCGTTGCACACTGGGTATGGGGAGGCGGCTGGTTAGCGGAACTGGGTACACTTGACTTTGCAGGTGGCAACGTTGTTCATATTTCTTCAGGGGTTGCAGGTCTGGTTTTAGCGATCATGTTAGGTAAAAGGAAAGAGTCAGGGGACAGTGCACCGCATAATCTTCCTTTAACATTCCTTGGCGGATCATTAATTTGGTTCGGTTGGTACGGATTCAACGTCGGAAGCGCACTGACAATCAATGAAGTGGCGATGAATGTATTCGTCAATACAGCTGTTGCAGCGGCTGCCGGTATCATAGGTTGGCTGATCGTTGAGTATATGGCTAATAAAAAGGCAACATTGCTGGGTGCGGTATCCGGAGCCATTTCTGGATTGGTGGCCATTACGCCTGCTTGCGGATTCGTAACCCCTGCCTCTTCCATCATCATCGGGGTCATCGGCGGTGCCGTATGTTTCTGGGGCGTATTCTTCCTGAAGAATAAACTGGGTTACGATGATGCACTTGATGCTTTCGGATTGCATGGAATCGGTGGGACATGGGGGGGCATCGCTACAGGGTTGTTCGCGACAACTTCCGTAAACGAAAACGGTGCAAATGGTTTATTCTATGGTGATTTCAACTTGTTGTGGAAGCAGCTTGTAGCGATCATTGCGACATATATCTTCGTTGCCGTTGTCACCTATATCGTTGCTAAAGTCATTAACCTTTTCGTGCCGTTGCGTGTCAGTGAAGAAGATGAGTCAATGGGGCTTGATCTTACACTTCATGGAGAAAAAGCTTATCACGAATCCATTTAAAAGGGGGTTGCTCATATGTCCGAGGTTTTAACGAAAATAGAAATCATTACACGTCCCATCAAGTTTGAACAATTCAAAGCGGAACTTGCAAAAATAGGGGTAAGCGGAATGACTGTATCGGAAGTAAAAGGAACGGGTCTTCAGAAAAGTTATGTGGAAACCTATAGAGGCAGAAATCGTGAAATGTCATTACATGACCGAATTAAAATCGAAATCGTCGTGTGTGAAGTGCCAGTTCAGGATGTTGTGGATGTAGCAAGGAAATTCTTGAGTACAGGTAAACCGGGTGACGGAAAAATCTTCATTTATGAATTGGCGAATGTTGTGAATATCCGTACCGGAAAAGAAGGCCATGATGCGTTAAAGAATGACCTCTGATTGTTGATGATCCGGCCGAATGTGCCGGATACATTAGATATAAGGGAGCCTGAAAATGGGGAGACTGGTCCGAATTGTTAATGCAAAAAAACAGAAGATCGTTAAAACGCTCATTTCAGAGGATGTATATCAACCTGATGACCGACCCTTTTTATTGGAATTGCCATTGAAAAATTTAGAAGAAATACTATCCCTCCGTATGAAATCCTCGTTTCAAAATCCCCGTTTTAAAAAATGACCTTTCAGCCGTTATCCTATATGGGATTAGCGGCTTTTTTATGGTTTTATTACCTCCCTCCGCTTTAATGTATTAAGGTAACTTTTTTCTAGAATCCCCCATGGAAATCGGGGAGCTTTCCAACTATAATGAATAAGGATATTAAATTTAAATACGATTTTCTTGCCTTTTTTGACGCTTTTCGCTTAGTTACTTCAATTTTTCTTACGAAAAGTTAATTCAAAAAAATGAAGTTTCCCAAAGAAACGATGAATTATTTCGTGAATGCCCTATTTAACAATAGGGAAAAATTATTAATATGTTCTATTAAGAGGTGAAAGGAAATGGATCAATTTACGGTCGAATCCGTTTTAAATATCATTAGGGAATTTGTACCGAAGGATGCTTCAATTTCTGTGGCTGATTCCGAAAAATACATTTATTATCAACCAAGCAAACAAGTTGACTTAAGAATAAAACCGGGTGATTTAATCAGTGAAAACACGGCGACATATAAAGCGCTGAGTGTCCGTAAAAAAATAGGGGTGCAAGTTGAAAGCAATGTATTTGGCGTACCTTACTATGGGCTGAGTGTTCCTATCATGGACGAGGGAAATCCTTTAGGGGCAGTAACTGCCATCTTGCCATCAAAGCCATTAATTTTACCGACATCATTCTTGACCATTAAAACGGATGACCGCTGGATACCGCTTCCATATGATGAAATTATGTATTTGGAAGCTCAAAATAGGAAAACTAAAATACAGTCCGAACGTGTGAGTGGATTTCATAAAATGAACTTGAGTGAATTGGAATTCATTTTACCTGGTGATTCATTCATTCGGGTGCATCGTTCGTACATCGTCAATATCAACTATATTCAAGAGATCCTTCCTGATTTCCATTCTACATTTTTATTGATAATGAAAGACAACTCCAAAATCCAGGTCAGTCAAACATATGCAAGTCAATTCAGGAGGGCTTTGGGGTTTTAGTGATTCTCCTTTGTGTGAAAAAAATGCTGGTTTATGCCCAATTTAAGGCTTTTCATTCGAAAATGAATGTGACGATTACACAGGATTGGTAAAATTAAGTGTAAGAAAAGCGAAAAATGGGGGTCTTTTGTATGAACGAAAGCGTTTTCAAAAAAATTCGCAACGAACAATTTAAGGGGAAAGTAGTTACAGCGGAAGAAGCAGCTTCATGGATTAAAGATGGGATGAAACTCGGTATGAGTGGATTTACCCGTGCTGGTGATGCTAAAGTTATTCCGATGGCTCTAGTTGAAAGAGCTAAAACTGAAAAATTCAAAGTTGACGTTTATACTGGTGCCTCATTAGGGCCGGAAGTCGACCAACATATGGCGGAAGCAGGTATCATAAATAAACGTTTGCCGTTCCAAGCGGATAAAGGCATTCGCAATAAAATCAATGCTGATGAAGTAACTTATGTGGATCAGCATTTATCTCATACAGCTGAACAAGTTCGTCAAGGCATTGTCGGACCAATAGATTTTGCAATCATCGAAGCTTTGGCGATTACGGAAGATGGATTGATCATCCCGACAACTTCTGTAGGTAACTCAGCCATATTCGTTCAAGAAGCTAAACATGTGATCATTGAATTGAACGTATCCCATCCAGAAGGGTTGGAAGGGATGCATGATATTTATACACCAGCTAAACAAGGGGAACGCGAACCGATTCCTATGACTAAAGCAAGTGATCGCCTTGGATCGATCGGTATTGCGGTTGATCCTGAAAAAGTAATGGGAATCGTCGTTTCTACAGATCTTGATGCACCTTCTACAATCGTGCCGCCGGATGAAGAAACTGCAACAATCGCCAACCACCTCATTAACTTCCTTCGTGAAGAAATCAAGGCTGGCCGTTTAACAGAAAGCCTTGCTCCGCTTCAGTCGGGTGTAGGTTCAGTGGCAAATGCAGTATTCGCTGGCTTCCTTGATTCTGAATTTAAAGATTTGGAAGTTTATTCAGAAGTGCTGCAAGATGCAGTATTTGATTTAATCGATGCTGGCAAGGTTAAATTCGCTTCAGGGTGTTCGATTACATTAGCTGAAGAAAAAGGAAAACAAGTCTACAGTGAGCTTGAAAAATACCGTGATAAACTAGTTCTTCGTCCACAAGAAATATCTAACCATCCTGAAATCATCCGTCGTTTGGGCTTGATTTCAATCAATACAGCGTTAGAGTGTGATATCTATGGTAACGTAAACTCTACACATGTTTCTGGGACAAGAATGATGAACGGAATCGGTGGATCAGGAGATTTTGCCCGTAACTCACGCCTAGGCATTTTCGTAACGAAATCATATGCAAAAGGCGGCAAAATTTCCAGTATCGTTCCTTTCGTTTCTCATGTGGATCATACTGAACATGATGTGGATGTATTAGTGACAGAGCAAGGGATCGCAGATTTACGTGGCTTGGCACCAAAAGAGCGCGTAGAGTTAATCATAGAAAACTGTGCTCATCCTGACTACCGTCCGCAGCTTCGTGCATACTTCACTGAAGCTGTTGCTCAAACGGGCGGGCATCAAACTCCGCACATTCTTGAAAAAGCATTTTCATGGCATACGAACCTAGCTAAAAACGGTACGATGCTTGAAGCGGTTCTTCAAGATCAAAAATAAGACTCAAAACCCCGCCAATAAACAGCGGGGTTTTTTTATTTGGGTCCGTGTCCGTATAGGTTAAACCCCATGAATCTTTCAATATTGAAAGGTAAATAGATTATTTCCCCTAAGTAATTTGTATGATGTTTCCTATTGATTCTTTTTCCTGCGACATATAACGGATTTAAAGTTTAAAATGATGCTTAACCATCAAAAAGATAGGGAACTGTATCTTTAGGCTTTTTTCTTTTATTTTTGTATATAATTATTCATTCAAGTTATAGAAATATGGTAAACTGCTAACAATGAAAGATTATCATACATAGAATTTTTCGCATTCATGATGTTGTTTCCATAGAAATAGGGAGTTAAATAGAATTGCTTATAGTGGAGGAGATAATTTGTTCAAGACAAAATTACATTTTTGGACGTTAGAGTTATTACTATTGTCTTTACTTTTTTATGTTGGTACAAAGATTTCTTTTCTTTTTGAACCAATAGTCATTTTTACATCTACATTGTTCTTTCCAATCTTGATTTCGGGCTTTCTCTACTTTTTGTTCAACCCTACTGTTGATTTCCTCGTTAAAAGGAGAATGCCAAGGGGATTGGCGATTTTATTGCTTTACGTATTTTTCCTTGGGTTGATTAGTTTATTGGTCGGTCTGGTTGGTCCATCACTTTCCAAACAGGTTACGGACTTAATCAATAACCTTCCGGATTATTTCAATCAAACAAGGAAGTTCATTGAAGATTCAGCTGAGTCAAAATGGTTTTTGTGGACGGTGGAACAAGATTATGTACCTCTGCAAGAAGTAGGTGACTCGCTTCAGAAATATTTGACTGATTTACCTAGTAATATAACAAACAGTTTAACTTCGGTTTTCAGTGTGGTCACGAATATTACTTTAGTGGTCGTAACGGTTCCTTTCATCCTGTTTTATATGTTGAAGGATGGGGATAAGCTTCCGGCCGCCATTATGAAATTCGTACCGGTTCGCTATAGAAAACCAGCTTTAACAGTACTTCAGGAAACTGGCGGGACGCTTACTACATACATACAAGGGCAGATGCTTGTTTGCATGTTTGTCGGGATCGGAACGTTCATCGGGTATTTGATCATTGGTTTGCCTTACGCGTTCTTATTCGCGCTGATTGGTGCCGTAACCAATATCATTCCATATGTAGGCCCGTTTATCGGAGCCGCTCCTGCTGTCATTGTGGCGCTGATTCATTCGCCGACCGAGGCGTTATTGGTCATTCTGGTTGTAACGGTCATTCAGCAATTGGATGGTAATTTCATTTCACCGTTAGTCATCGGGAAAAAATTGAACACACATCCGCTTACCATCATCATCCTATTGCTCGTGGCCGGAAACATTGCCGGTATCATCGGCATGATTTTGGCTGTTCCGACCTACTCCGTTGTTAAAACGATTGTATTGAATATCGTAAAATTCATCAGGATCCGTAAAGAGGAAAAGCTTGAAGAAGATATATTGGAATGAAAAAACGGGCCCGGCTCAATTGAGTCGGCCCGTTTTATAGTGTGCTAAATAGGTTACAAACCTAAGGAAATATATTTTACTTCCAGGAATTCCTCGATGCCCTGGTGTCCGCCTTCACGGCCGAGCCCACTTTGCTTGAATCCGCCAAATGGAGCTTGCGGAACGGAAGGAAGTCCATCGTTCAAGCCTACAATACCGAATTCAAGTGCCTCGGTGAACTTGATGCCCTTGGTGATGTTTTCAGTGAAGACGTAAGCTGCCAAACCGAAGATGGAGTCATTTGCCCTTTTGATTGCCTCTTCATCAGTCTTAAAGGAGGCAATGGGAGCTAGAGGGCCAAATGTTTCTTCCTTCATGCAGAGCATGCTGTCATCAATGTTGGAAAGTACGGTTGGTTCAAGAAAAAGACCGCTTATTGATTTACCGCCAGCTTCGAGCTTAGCGCCGCTGCTGATTGCTTCATCAATTTGTTTTTGAACCTTATCCACTGCATTTTGATCGATAAGAGGACCGATATCGACGCCATCTTCCAGTCCATTTCCTACCTTTAGTTCTTTGACCTTGGCAACGAGCTTTTCGATAAAGGCATCTTGAATTGCTTCGTGGACATAAATGCGATTTGAGCAGACGCATGTTTGTCCTGCGTTACGGAATTTTGAACTGATGATGCCATCAACCGCTTTATTAAGGTCGGCATCCTCAAGAACGATTGCGGGTGCGTGACCTCCGAGTTCAAGCGAGATTTTCTTTACCGTGTCAGCTGAGCCTCTCATAAGGGTTTTGCCGACTTCTGTAGAACCGGTAAACGTCAATTTACGAACCCTCGTATCTTGAAGCCAAGTTTCGCCGATTTCTGATGATTTTCCTGTCACGACGTTTATGACTCCTTTTGGGATGCCAGCTTCTTCAGCTAATTCAGCCATTTTTAAAGCTGTTATGGGAGTCAGGTTTGCCGGTTTAATGACGACTGTGCAGCCAACGGCAAGCGCTGGTGCAACTTTTCTTGTAATCATGGCTGCAGGAAAGTTCCAAGGCGTAATGACAGCTACAACTCCGACAGGCTGTTTAGTCACGAAAAGCCGCTTATTGGACACGGAAGCAGGGATCGTTTCGCCGTACACCCGTTTTCCTTCTTCGGCAAACCAAGATAAAAAGCCATTGGCATATGTCATTTCACCAAGCGCTTCTTTAAGGGGCTTGCCTTGCTCTTCAGTCATGATTTTGGCCAGTTCTTCTTTATGATCATCAATCAATCGATGCCATTTCCAAATTAGTTCAGCACGTTCGTAGACTGATAGCGCGGCCCATCCCGTAAAGGCTTCATATGCGGCATCTGCAGCCTTCGCCGCTTCAGTTGCACCGCCTTTAGGAACGGTGGCAACTACTTCATCCGTTGCCGGGTTTCTCACTTCAATTTTATCCAATCCAAAATCCGACCACTCACCGTTAATAAATAATCCGTAATCCTTCATGATAAAACCTCCTAATTTGGTTAAATCCATCAAACTACTAAAACTTTTAACTTTATACTTTTACCTGTTACATAAAAGTATAAACACTTTTCCGCGATTCTGAAATTAATTTGATTGGCTATTTATAGAAGATCGGCTGTTCAGTTGATAGAAAGGGAGCAATAAAAAAAGAGGTGCAAGTTGCACACCTCTTCATTCAGGGTTCGATTATTTTTCCGATGAGACGGCCACTTCATCCATATCACCTGAGATGGCTTGATTTGGATTGAATTCACCTTCTGATTTAGAAATGACCACTGTAGCGACACTGTTACCGATTAGATTAGTGATGGCACGTGCTTCAGACATGAAGCGGTCGACTCCAAGCAGTAATGCCATTCCTTCAACTGGTATCATTGGGAAGGCAGCTAATGTTGCAGCAAGTGTAATGAAACCGGATCCCGTTACACCGGCAGCACCTTTGGATGTTAACATCAAGATTCCTAGAAGGGTCAATTCCTGCCAGATGCTTAAATCGACACCATAGGCTTGGGCGATGAAAATCGCAGCCATGGATAAGTAGATGGATGTGCCATCAAGGTTGAAAGAATAACCGGTTGGGACAACCAACCCGACTACCGATTTTGAGCAACCGTATTTTTCGAGTTTTTTCATCACGCTTGGCAGGGCGGATTCCGACGAAGATGTTCCTAAAACTAAGAGGATCTCTTCTTTTATATAGGCAATGAACTTGAAAATATTAAATCCGTACATTTTTGCGATCGAGCCAAGGATGAGAATGATGAATAGTGCCATTGTGATGTATACGCTACCCATTAATTGTCCTAACGAGGTTAGAGAACCAAGGCCAAACTTACCGATTGTATAAGCCATTGCTCCGAAAGCCGCCAATGGAGATACTTTCATGATCATACCGACGATGCCGAAGAAAATGTCGGCAATATGCTGAAAGAAAGAAACGACTGGCTGCACTTTCGGTCCCATTGCCGCCATTGATAATCCGAATAATACGGCAAAGAATAGAATAGGGAGTAAGTCTCCGCCAGCCAGTGCGGCAACGGCATTATCAGGAATGATATTAGAAATGAAAGCAACGGCTCCATGTTCCGTTTCGGAAGCGGCTGTTGTATATTGTGATACATCTCCGCCCTCGACTGAATCGATGTTAAAGCCTTTACCAGGTCCCAGCAGATTGACCACGATGATTCCGATGGCAAGTGCGAAAGTGGTGACGATTTCAAAATAGAGCAGGGCCTTTCCGCCGATGCGGCCAACCTTTTTCATATCACCCATACCGCCAATTCCGATTACGACGGTTAAGAAGATGATTGGTGCAATGACCATTTTAATCATTTTAATAAATAAATCTGCTAATATCTTCAGCTGTTCACCGAAAGCAGGGAAGAAGAAACCGACTGTAATACCCAGAATGATACCGATGATGACCTGAACTGTTAGATTTTTTAATATTTTCAAGGTGCATTCTCCTTTGTCATATGATAGCGCTTTCTTAACTTGATAATAGTGTAACAGAAGAAAGAATCAGAATATTCTTTTGGTGATATTGTTTTCTTTTTGTTCTTTTTGGTCTTGGGGATTTTTAATAACTGAAGGGAAGAAAGGGAATTAAAAGTGACGATTAGGATATAGATAGATTACTAAGCTGCAATAAAAAAATACCGGCGGAGTGCCGGTATTGGGAAAAATCAATTTTCAAATGGTTTTATGAGTGCATATAGGGTTCCAATCACAGGTAGTTTCAAACCGGCCTTGTCGGCTAGGCGCAGTGCACCGCCCTGTAAATGTTCCACTTCGAGGGTCAGGCCCTTCCGGCGGTCCTGGTGCATCGAAGAGGTGGATTCATCAGGTAAGCCTGCCATGTTTTCCAACGCTTGAGCAATATTCTCCGCAGTAATCCCGACGTCATAAGCATTTGCAAGCTCCTTCATTTCAACAAGGACCTTTTCTAGCAATCCATTGGTTTCCGGAAATCTCCGTATCGTGCCGATAGGGAGGTTGGAGGCAGTTGTCACACCGGAGAACGCGGTGATGAACATGTATTTGATCCACATCCTGATCAATATGTTTTCCGTTCTGCTTGCCTTCATGATAGCTGAGCCGGCCGCCTGTTCGAATTCATCACAAATCTTTTTTTGTGACGGATGAAGCGGGCCATAGATTAAATCGTGATTTTCATTGGAGTGTATGACATGCCCTTTTTCATCAAGGGTGGCGATGATGAAGGCGCTTCCTCCCAAGACGGCTTCTTCGCCCAGTTCGTCCTGTAAAATGGATACATGTTCCAACCCATTCAAAAGCGGGAGGACCTTTGCGCCCTTTTCGACAAGCACCTTTAAATCTGAAAGGGTGCCTTGCAGATGCTGGCCTTTTACGGCGAGAATCACGAGATCGACCTTTTCTATATCCTTTACATTCTCTGTGATATGAAGGTCGTTGAAGTGGTAATTTCCATGTGGGCTGGTTATGCTGATCCCGTTTTCCTTCAATTGTTTGGCGCGGTTTTTTCGGACAAGGTATTGAACATCCTGCCCGGCCTGCTGCAACCTGCCCCCAAAGTAGGAGCCGAGTGCCCCGGCCCCTATAATGACAATATTCAAAGCGCACACCTCTCTTTTGATTAAGATGTACTAATCATAACATTGACTGAATTTTCGGTAAATGTTTCCGTTTGAAGGTCAACTGGTTGTTTACATGTTTATAAGAATGGGAAAAACAAAAGACCAGCCTGAAAGGTTTCAGGCTGGTGCTTATCATTATTTATAGATTTTTACTTTAACTGTTTTTCTGCCCCAATTGATAGCTTTTGAGTGAGAAGAGTAGAAGACGTCAATTTTATTCCCTTTGATTGCGCCGCCTTTATCTGCCGCAATGGCATCCCCGTATCCTTCTACATGAACTTTTGTTCCTAGTGGAATGACCTTAGGGTCGACTGAGATGGCTTTTACGTTAGGGTTTTTCTTTAAGTTAAGACCAGATGCTGTAATACCGCTGCAACCTTTGCAGTTCGCAGTGTAAGCTGTTGCCTTCACCGTGATCGTTTTATATTTCTTGGATGATGATGAGGTTTTAGCTTTAGCTTTAGGTTTAGCAGAGGTCGAAGTTTTCTTGATCTTTAAAACTTGTTTTGGATGGATGTTATCTTTTTTCAGGTTGTTCCAACTTTTGAGTTGATTGACTGTTATATTATGTTTATTGGCGATACCCCATAGTGTGTCGCCGCTTTTAACTTTGTATGTAGTAGTAGCAGCCGATGAAACTCCGGAAAAACTAAATACCAAAAAGAAAGCAGTGAATAGTGGAAGTAGTATTTTTTTCAAAATGAATAGTCTCCTTTGTTTTAAATCGTAGACTTAGAATAACAGGTCTTTATGACAACAATGTTTCGGTGGAATAGTAATTGTGTTACAAAAAGGTTTCCTTTGATAAATAAATGTAATATAAACTAGGACAAAAGGACTTATCTGTTAAATGTAAATATATTATTTATTATGTCAGTATAAGCGTATTTTTGTTAAATAGTGCTGCTATAATGGCGTATCCTGTTTAATTAGGTAAAATGTGGATGTGTATTCCCTGGTTTTAAAGTCCTGTATATTTTGTAAAAAAGCAACGTAATAATAGAGGGTTGAATGCTGTTTATTTTTGTGGGAGAGATATTCGGAAAATGGAAAAATCCGGCATCTGTGTGATGCCGGATTAAACTATAGACAAACTCGATTAAAATCGGTTTGTCTATAGTTTTTTTGAGAGTTTGTAAAAATTCGAACGTTGATTTCCACTCCAGGCACTCGCTTCCCGTCGGCTCCCATCGACGCGCTTTTCCCGCAGGAGTCTCGCACCTTCCGTTCCAATCAACTTTGTTTTGAAATTTAAATAAAACCCCTTTCCACAAACTCAGCTGGCATCTATGAGATGCTAGCTTTTTTCACGATTTTGATTAATTTAAAACGAATTCAGAAGCGAAATCGACTAGCATTTTTTGATAGACTGCTACCGATTCAAGATTGACGCATTCCCTATCTCCATGCCAGTTCTCGCCTTTTGGTCCGAATTCAATGGCTGGGATATCATATGCCGCAAAAAAGACGGTATCTGCGGAGCCGTGTTGTCCAAAAATGACAGCGTCTTGCTTGGTGTTTCTTTCGATAATCGGGCGAAGCAGAGTGATGAATGGGTCTGACTCTTCGGTTTTTACAGGTTTACTGTACATATTAAGGTGAACATTATTTCCTGTTACACTTTCGATCTGAGCGATGATATCTTCCATTGTTTGCGTAGGAAGATAGCGAATATCAAGACTTAGCAAACAGGCATCCGGTACCTTATTGTAGACCTCCCCGCCTTTTATTTTTGCTAGGTTAAGTGAAGGGGAAGAGTAAAGGGGAGTATGATCCCGGGTGAAAGGAAGCTCCTTTATTTTTTGATAGAAATCATAGGCCTTTTCAATTGCATTCACGCCTTCCCATGGACGGCTTCCGTGTGCAGATTTGCCGGATACTTCAATATCGAGACGAAGGGCACCCTTTGCCTGGAGCCCGATTCCCAATTGCGTAGGTTCAGCACAGATTACAAAGTCCCCTCTATAACCATGTTTCGCTAAATATCCGGAACAGTTCAACCCGCCAATCTCTTCATCCGATACGATCTGAAGCTGGATTTTCAAACCTAAGTCCTTATCTTTCAGTTCGTTAAATGCACACATCATCCCTGCAACTCCAGCTTTCATATCGGCTGTCCCGCGTCCATATAAATTTCCTTCATGAACCTCAGGGAAAAATTGATCCGGCGTACCGCTGACAACATCGACATGGCCATTCCAAATTAGGGTTTTATCTCCGCTGCCAATCTCGCTAACAAGCATTTTATAACCGTTATTTACAATCAAATTCACGGTAAGTCCTTGTTTTTTTAGCCAATCCGCACAGTAATCAACCGCTTGGTTGGCTCCTTCTTTCGATGAACTGTCGATAGATACTAAATCTTTAAGTAACTCGATGAGCAAAAAGAAAACCTCCTAAAAATATGCATACTAATATTATATATACCCTTTCTGAGTAAGGGTTAACTCAAAAATATTTTCCTGTTAAATAACGTTTAGCACTTTCATCCCCTGGGGTATGTAAAGGGGGAGCGACAATTTACATTCTTTAAGGAGGATGATAGATATGGATAAACGTATAATTGGTGTATATGAAACTGGAGAAGAAGCCATAAAGGCTGTTGAGTCATTACAGGCCCAAGGGTATAATCGTGAAGATATTTCAGTGGTAGCTAAAGATAAAGAAGAATTAAATGCAGTGAATGAAGAAACGGGTACAAAAGTTGAAGAGGGGCTCGCAGCTGGTGCGGCAACTGGAGGTATTTTGGGAGGTGCTGCCGGATTATTAGCAGGTGTGGGTGCGTTGGCAATTCCGGGAATCGGGCCGGTACTGGCTGCTGGACCGCTTGCTGCAACATTAGCCGGAGCGGCTGTAGGCGCTGGTACAGGAGGATTGGCTGGTACATTAATCGGAATGGGCATACCTGAAGACGAAGCCAATCGTTATGAAGCGGATGTAAAGAGTGGCAAGCTGCTTGTGTTAGTCGATTCGGATGCGAGAAAATCCAGTTCTTCTTACTCGGGAATAACTGAAACCGATGAAACGCTAACGAATGGCAGAAGAACTCTATAAGTCGTAAGTTAAAAAAGGACGGATCCCTTAGGACCCGTCCTTTTTTGATTAGAATGTGAATTTCTTTATTTCTTTGTGCATTTCCTGGGATAGGGCATCCAATTCACTAGCCAGGGCATTTAATTGTTCCATGGAGGCATTCGTTTCTTCTACAGAAGCTGATACTTCTTCAGTTCCTGCTGCAGTTTCCTGACTGATTGAATTTAATTTTTCTGCATTGGTCGCCATTCGTGTGACCTCGTTTACCATATCATTCATCATCTTTTTCATTTCGTCAAAATTGCTGAATGTGTTCGCGATGATGGATGCAATGTGACTGAAAGCATTTTCCGTATCCGTTACAGAAGTATCCTGAAGATGGATTTTTTGATTGACTTGATCAATCAAATGAACGGTATTGGTTGTATCGGTTTGCATGGCTTGAATGATTTCAGAGATTTCTTTCAGTGAGTTTTCCGTCTGCTCGGCCAATTTCTTCACTTCATCGGCAACAACTGCAAATCCTTTTCCATGCTCACCGGCCCTGGCTGCTTCGATGGCAGCATTCAGGGCGAGTAAATTCGTTTGTCCGGCAATCCCACTTATGGTCTTTACTATCGCACTAATATCATTGGACCGTGCATCCAATGATTTGACTGCTGTACTCATCTTATTGGATATCTGGGACGTTTCATTGAATTGTTGTTTTAGGCTTTGCACTTGAGTGATTCCGTTTTCGGAAGCTTTGAACATATTTTCGGATTCCGTGGCCATTTTGCCCGTTTGCGCTTCAAGGTCATTGATTTTGTCAGCCAGCAGCTTTACGGCTATTTCGTTATTCTGCCCAACTTCGATTTGGTCTATGGCACCGGCCGCTATTTGTTCCATCGTCATGGCCACCTCGTTAGCAGCCGCTGAATTCTCATCGGCACTAGCCACTAGTGTCATGGAGGAATCCGATACTTTATCGGAAAGGTTGTTGACAACCCCAAACATATGACCCATATTCCTGGTCATTAAGCTGGTGTCTTCTGCAAGTTGGCCTATTTCATCTTTCCTGAAAATGGAATTCTTGGAGGTGAAATCGCCATCAGCCATTTTCCTTATGGATTCCTGCAGTTTTTTAATGGGATTCGTTAAAGAACGGGTGATGAAGATCGCAGATAGTGCAGTGACGGTAAAGACAATCAACAGTGTGATGATATTATCGATTATCATCGAGCTTGCCCGGACTTTCACTTCATTTTCGTCCATTACCCCTGCTATTCTCCATCCGGTGGTAGGGTTGGTGGCGTATCCGACGATCCGGCTTTGCCCTTCATATTCCTCGTTCATTGATCCGGATGCACTTTTCATTTTTTTGAAAATATTTTCCTTTGATATGTCCTGTTGAATTTTTTCCTTGTCTGGATGTGTAACGAATGACCCTTTCTTATCCAACAAAACCGTATAGCCCGTTTCGCCGAATTTCGTTTGATTGACCATCGTGATCAATGTATCGATCGAGATGTCGACACCGAGCACGCCTATTAATTTATCACGATCATCATATATGGCTTTTGCTGCCGTAATGACAAGTTCATTCGTCGCCTGATCCGTATAAGGTTCCGTCCAAATGGTCTTGTTTTTTTGTTTCAATGCGGATTGATACCAATCCCTTTGTCTCGGATCGAAGTCAGCCGGCAATTCCGCTTTAGGGAATATTAATGTTTTTCCATCTTTCTCCGTGCCGAGGTATAAACCATTTATTTCAGAACTGCTTGACTGTGTATGGGAAAACTCATCCATTATGGATTCGGGGTTCTTATCATAAGTACTCATGATAGGATACATACCGATCCTATCCAATTGATTTTCCGTTTTTTGAAAGAAGATTTCGAAAGAATCGTTCATTGACTTGACTTGCTCTTCCGTCGTTCCGGTAAGTTCCTTGGTCGTCAACTCGATACTATTTTTATAGCTCATGTAAGAGATGGCCATTCCGCTTATCATGATCAAAGCTAAAAAAGGAATCAATATTTGTTTTTTTAGCGAATTAAAATACCAGTCTGTCAGTCTTTTCATCTGTACAATTCTCCTTATATACCTCAAATTAATTTAGGCTTCTATAGATATTTCGGTCTGCTTTGACTTTTTTTGAAGTTTCAAGTTAGAAAATTCCCAATATTAATTTTGCTGTGAGTGAACGACATGCATTCAAGGTATAGTGGATAAAAAAAAGAGCTGACAGCCATGGTCAACTCTTTCATTCATTGATTGCTATTCGACTTGGATATTTTTTGTCCTGTCCATATACCATGTGTAAAACTCGTCTGCATAATTAACGGATACATCTTGGAGCTTTGTATGGTGTACAGGCTTGGAGCGGTTGATCGTTTCAATTGTGGCAAGCCCGAAAAACTTTTGCAGCCTCGAACGCTCCACCTCAATTTGGATGACCTTGCTTCTTTTGGTAATGAATAGTGATGTTTCCAAACTTCCGGATTTGAACTGAATGAACTCATCATTTAACAAGTAACGGCTATTTTTGTAATCCATTATTCTCAATGTATAAATGAGGACGAATAGAATCAGCGAGATATACCATAGGGAGGGTTTGAAATAATAGATCGCCAATGTTGTGAGAATCCAGAAAAAGCTGGGCCGAAGCATTCGGATTTTGAAGGCCTGTTTCGATAGTGACTTCATTGACCGTTCCACTTTATAAGCGGGTAAAATCTCTTCTACCATCCCATATGCCCGTTCAATTGATAAAAAAGGATAGAGGGTGTTCGTTTCCAGATCTTCATCACCGGTGCTTCCTGCACTGATCAGTTTTACTTCTGCCAATCCTAGCAATCTTTTAATGATTGATTGGGTGATTTCGACTGCTTGTACTTTTTCTTTCTGAATGGAAAAAGCGGATTCATCCAGTACGCCTTTCTTGATATATATACGCTCGTGATCGGATGAAATTTCATATTTTCCATATTTAACGAATGTGGAAACGATTCCGAATGCAACGGCGACACAAATGAGACCCGCAATAACGATGGTTATGATCCACCAAGTATCCAATAGCCTGGCAAGGAAGCCTTCGGCGTTCTCCAAATCGATAAAATCATCAAGTGTATTATATAACGTGGCCAATATTGGGATTAGGGCCAGAAAACTGAGTGATGTAAAGGAAGCTTTCAGCACATCTTGTTTGCTTGGCGTGAAATGGATTGTTTTTTCACTGGTTGGTTGTATATCCTCAGCTATTCGTTCTTCAGGACTATCCACTTCGATAACCGGAAGTTCCTGTTTTGAAGCATATTCCCCCTCAAGCCGTTCGGCCTCTTTTCGGGAAATCATCTCGAAAGGTACGGTACCCTGATCGCCAGTCATCCCCGTTTCGAATGTTAAAGAGGTCAATCTGAAAATTTTATGAAATAAAGTCGTCCGTTGCTGGACATTCTGGACCTTATGAAGCGGGACAGTTCGATACGATTTCGAGATAAGCCCTGAAGTAATATGTATGGCACTTTCTTTGATTTGGTATTTATACGTATACCATTTAAGGATGACAGAAATGACTTTCCAAATCAGATAAACTAGAAAACCGATTTGGAGTACCTTCATGTACATCTTTTCAGAACCGAAATTCAGGACATAAAGCATGATTATGAAAAACACATTCCCTTTCAGCAATTTCCAAAATTCGAAAGGGATTTTGAAAGGGTGTAATCGTTTTGCTTGTTCTTCCATCGTTAATCCACTTCCTTAATTTTTGCGAAATGGGCAATTTTATCTCGTAATTCATACGCCTCTTTCTCGGGGATGGCAGGTATGTCATGAGAGTCGCCCATTGTTCCGACGCTTAGGGAATAAAGGTTATATTTTCGCAAAAAAGGTCCTTGGTTCAATTTGACGGATTGAACCTTCGTCATTGGAATGAGTTCATGCTTTTCACTCCAGGCTCCCCGTTTTGTTTGAATGAATTCTTCGTTCACATCGTAACGCCAATACTTTTGCAAAAGTATCGGTTCAATGAAGATGGACCAGATTGCATTGAAAAAAGATAATACGATAAGTCCGTTTAAAATCCATCCAATCCATTCTTTCCAAGTGAAATAATCATCAACAAATAATAGGATGCCAAGTACGGCGAGGATAATAAGATTTGTAATGGCTTCAGTCATCCGCCAAACCTTCACTGATTCTTTGGAAATTTTCTTCGTTGGTGGCTCTATCTTGGAATACATATATTCACTCCTTACTATGTCTTTATACTTATACGGATTATCTTACAAAAAAGTTCCCTATCATAAGAACTTGTTTCCATGGGGTGCCGGCCGAATAATCCTGCAGTTTCCCGAGTATATATAAATAAGGAACTTTCTAGTGGCTCTTTTCTTTTTATAAGACAGTAAAATGGACAAGATAGAAGATGTAAGTTTTTAGAGTGGGAGTGATAGGTTTGACATATAAAAGGAAGTTGAGTTTTATATTCTTCCTGTTTTTGATTTGTTTTTTTGATGGGGAATCGAAGCAGGCTGCAAATGATGATGGAAACCTAGAGAAGGAAATTCAACAAATATTAGAGTATTCGCCGGGATTGGCTGGGGCTTTGACGGGAATTTCCATCCGTTCAGCTGAAACGGGGGAAATGATTTATGAATGGGGAGCGCAAACGAGATTGCGGCCTGCTTCGAACCTTAAGCTATTGACTGCAGCAGCTGCGCTGGAAACTTTAGGGGAAGATCATGTTTTTCAAACAGAACTATACATAAAAGGAGTGCAGGTTGGCCATGTTCTGCAGGGAGATGTATATCTGAAGGGAAAAGGAGATCCCACATTATTGGAAAAGGATTTTGATGAGCTGGCAGCTTCATTGAAGCGCAGGCAAGTTAAGCTGGTTCATGGGGACCTTATAGCGGACGATTCTTGGTATGATGATATTCGCTATTCCCAAGACTTGGTTTGGAGCGATGAACAGGAATATTACGGAGCAGCCGTTTCGGCTTTAACCGCATCCCCTAATGAAGATTACGATACCGGTACCGTCATCGTGGAGATAACGCCTGGGGAAAAGGCTGGTAAAAGGGCAACGGTGAAGCTGGAGCCGGAAACGGATTACGTGAAGGTCATCAACAAAACGAAAACTGAATCGGCAGACAGCAATAAGAAAATTGAAGTCGAACGGTCTCATGGCACACAAGTCATTACGGTGTCCGGGACCATTCCGGAGCGTTCTGGGGTGACCAAAGAGTGGATCTCGGTGGAAGATCCCACGGAATATGCCCTGAGCCTATTTGAAAAATCAATGAAGAAACATGGAATTAAAGTGTTGGGAAAAAGGGAAAAAGGGAAAACGCCAGTAGAAGCGGACTTGATTGCCACTCATCAGTCCATGCCGCTTTCACAGCTGCTTATTCCTTTCATGAAATTGAGCAATAACAGCCATGCCGAGGTTTTGGTAAAGGAAATGGGCAAAGAGGCAGAAGGGGAGGGAAGCTGGAAGGATGGTTTAAAGGTTACTCGAAATCAGCTCAAGAGTATGGGTCTCGATATACAAACGATCATGATGCGTGATGGATCTGGCATTTCCCAAGTCAATATGATTCCAGCGAATGAAATAACGAAGCTTCTGTATGCCGTACAGGAAAAAACATGGTTTCCTGCTTACTTGAATGCTTTGCCGATTGCAGGCAACGAAAATCGGATGGTGGGGGGTACGCTAAGAAAGAGGATGAAAGGGACACTTGCAGCCGGGAATGTTCGCGCTAAAACAGGGACGATTTCAGGAACGAGCTCCTTATCAGGTTATGTGACGACCAAAAGAGGGGAAAAAATTATATTTTCAATCATCTTGAATAACTTTGTAGAAGAAAAAGGCATTACGGCAATCCAGGATAAGATAGCCGTTATGCTCGCGGAACAGGAAAACCTATTGGGAAGTGGCCATTAGTATCCATGGAAAGCAAGGTATGTAGTTCAGATCTGTGATAAGCTGCTCGTCATCTGCCAATTTATTTTCTTCGGCAAAATAAAGCCGATAAGCCGTTTTTTATTTGCTGACTCGATGTCGGGTTTCAATCGGAGATTCGAATGGCGTTTCAAATCGATGTTCATTATATAACATTGCATCAAGCCGGCTTTTGAACCATCGAAGACCTTTAAGGCCAAGCTGTTTGATCGTAGACAGGGTCTCCATGAAGTGAGGAAAAGCTAACCTTTTCCTTCTCTGTTTCTTGAATCAAACATGAAGCTTGGAAGCATATTGGATTTTATTCAATACCAGCACCTTCCTCTTATTTTTTTCATTTATCCGCTCAAGGAAGGATTTTAAGGGAGGATTAATAGAAATAAGTAGTATAGGGGGGGAATGCTTATGAACTTTCCAACACTCAATGGACAGTATACGATTAGCAGTCTTATAGCTGAAATTCACGAAATTTCAAAAAAACGCTCACTCTATATATTGGCCATAGATGGTCGGGGCGGGTCTGGAAAAAGTACACTCGCTTCCTGTATCCAAGCAGAATTTCCAGGTAGCGTGGTCGTTCATATGGATGATTTTTATTTGCCGTCATCGGATAGGGTTAAACTGCCTCCATCCCAAAAGCAGATTGGAGCGGATTATGATTGGGAACGGGTTTGTAACCAAATACTGAAATCGCTTACAAAAGGGGGAGAAGGAAGGTATCAAAGGTATGATTGGGAATCGGACACGATGGCCGATGGCATGTGGTTCCTGCTGGAGGCCTTGTCATTATAGAAGGAACATATTCTATCCGTAAAGAATTGGCAGGGTACCATGATTTCACGATTTGGGTGGAGTGTCCCCGTGATCAGCGATTGAAACGTGGCCTTGAGCGGGATGGTGAAGATGCACGTCAGATGTGGGAGGATAATTGGATGGTTTATGAAGATCTTTATGTGGGTGCACAAAGGCCTCAAGAAAGAGAGAATCTTGTTGTGGACGGAACGAGCTGAATCTGGGATATCTGGAGCTCGCTTTTAATTGTAAGGGTTTATCTATAAAATATATTATATGTTTAGATAAATTTCTGGGGAGCCGGAAACTGGGGGGAAACGATGTTTACTAATGAAGAACAAGCTGCCGTATATAAAGCCATTTATAACCGAAGGGATATCAGGAGTTTTTTGCCTAAGCCCATTTCAAAGGATATACTCCGCAGAATTTTGGATGCTGCACATCATGCGCCGTCTGTAGGATTCATGCAACCTTGGAGTTTCATCGTGATTTCATCGCAGGAAACCAAGGACAGTTTGGCATGGGCAGCGGATAAAGAGAGAAGGGCCCTCGCTATTCATTATGAAGGAGGTAAAGAAAATAAGTTTCTTGGTTTGAAAGTGGAAGGGTTAAAAGAAGCACCATACACCATTTGTGTTACATGCGACCCGACACGGGGCGGCTCCCATGTTTTAGGGAGGAACTCCATTCCGGAAACCGATATCCTATCCACGGCCTGTGCGATTCAAAATATGTGGCTGGCAGCCTGTGCGGAAGGATTGGCAATGGGATGGGTAAGCTTTTATAAGAAAAATGATATTCGTGATATTTTGGAGATTCCGCCGCATATAGAACCCGTCGCACTCCTGTCGATAGGCTATACGGATCAATATCCGGATAAACCCATTCTTGAACTTGCTAAGTGGGAAAAAAGAAGGCCGATGGACGAACTTATTTTCAAGGATAAATGGGGGAATAAATAAAACGATATATTAAGGTTCTAAAACTTGTTTATTAAGCCCCTGGTTCAGGGGTTTTTTGTTGTGAGGAAAATATAGAAGACTCTTACGAAAGATGCATCTTTTGAAAGAGTCTTTTTAAAAATTTGGTTTGATTTTAAAATCTGCGCCGTTTTGAAGATCCCGGTATACCGAGATCTTCACGGTATTTTGCAATAGTCCGGCGGGAGATCTTCGTCCCTTCATTTTCGAATATTTGACAAAGTTTCTGATCTGAAAAAGGCTTTATTTTATCTTCATCGGCAATCAAGACCTTTATTTTTTCCTTGATGGTGGTCGTTGATTCGGTTGCTTGGCTGTTCACGCGGTTTAACCCTCTAGTAAAGAAGTTCCTTATTTTGAAGAGGCCATGCGGCGTCTGGATATATTTATTGCTCGTCGCCCTGCTGATCGTTGATTCATGAAGCTGAAGTTTTTCCGAAATGTCCTTCAGTGTCATAGGTTTTAATCCTGTAATTCCCTTCATGAAAAACTCATGCTGCTCATCCACGATTGACGCTGTCACTTTGTAAAGTGTCATTTGCCTTTGTTCGAGCCCTTTTAAAAGTAATTGGGCATCATTTATGTGCCCTTTTATATAATCTTTAGCTGGATTAACAGAATTCATGGCGACGTGATTCTTGTAGTAAGGATTGATGGAAAGTTTAGGTGTGCAGCTATCGTTGACCGTTATCAGGAAACCTTCTTTTTCTTTTTCCACGTAAACGTCCGGAACGATGTAATGAGTCATATCATTGGAAAAGTGACTGACTGGACGCGGGTTTAACGTACGGATGAAATCCGAGGCCTCTTGTACTTCTTGAACGGTCACTTGGTGAAGGGCGGCAATTTTCCTGTAGCGTTTTTCTGCTAAATCCGCTAAATGCTTTTTAACGATCTTATACGCCAATTCATTGTGATTCTCATGCTCACGCAGCTGAATGAGTAAACAATCGGTCAGATCTTTAGCCCCGACTCCAATTGGGTCAAGGGATTGCAATACTTGAATCATATTTTCGATTTCTTCCACGGGTACGGAAAAATGCGAGGCAGCCCAATGGGCATCCAATTCAAGAAATCCATAATCATTTAAGTTTCCAATCAAAAATTGGAGAATCTTCTTTTCAAATTCTTTCAACGAACTTAGTAAACTCAATTGTTCCAGTAAATGGCTTTCCAGTGTTTCTGTGTTAACTGAATAATTGTTGATAGGGTTGTAATCATTGTCTCCGGTGAAACTTTTACTTTTAGAGGAGGATCCACGTATCTGAGAATTTATTTTATGTGTACGAATATTAAGTGATGCGAGGGGGTCTTTAAAGCTAATTTCGAGAATGGGATTTTCGTAAGCCTGTCGGTTCAGGAAATCTATCAGTTCATGGGTGGAATATTGAAGGATATTGATCGATTGCTGTAATTCAGGGGTTAATGATAACTTCAAGGTTTGTTTTTGATACAGTTCAAATCCTACCTGCATATATATCAACTTCTTTCTTTAAGATTAACATAGCGGCTTAAAAGGAATGAAAAAATATTAACATGATAATAATACAAATCTTACGAAAATTCAATATTGTGTGTCAGGTTTTGTAACATCAATTAGAAAATAATGAGGGGGATTCAAAAAAATGCTTGTATTTCAGTATTTAATCTAATGAATGGGAGTTGTTGATTCGAATATGAATCAAACGATTTATATGTGAATCAACACGTACTACTATTGATTTGAATATGAATCATTTTAACTTGAATACCTTTAATATAAGGCTCATATAATTTGGCATGCATCTTGCTACATCTATAAATATAAAAATAAACTAGCTTGAAAAAATCCATTACAGAGAAGGGTGTTTTTTACATGATTAAAGAGACGACGGGTATTCAGGAATTAATCGATTTGGATAAAAAGCATTTTATTCATCCGACTACGGCAATCGAACAACAGCAGACAGATGGTCCAAGTTTCATCTTTAAGGAAGGGAAGGGGATATATCTTACGGATGTCACGGGCAGGACTGTCATTGATGGCATGGCTTCACTTTGGAATGTGAATATTGGACATGGACAAGAAGAGATGGCTGATGTCGCGAAGGAACAAATGGCGAAATTAGCTTTCACCTCAAGTTTCGCCACTTTCAGCAATGAGCCGGCAATCCGTTTGGCGGCCAAAATCGCTTCCATCGCGCCAGGGGATTTGAATGCAGTTTTCTTCACTTCAGGTGGATCGGAGTCGAATGATACGGCGATCAAACTTGCTCGTCATTACTGGCTTTTGAAAGGGCAGCCTAATCGTCAAAAAATCATTTCCCGCTCGAAATCCTATCATGGAGTGGCAATGGGAGCTACAAGTGCGACTGGCCTGAAGCCGTTCCGAGATTTCACGAATTCAATCGCACCTGATTTTTACCATGTGGACGCTTCCTCCATTGAGGAGTTGCGTAAGGTCATAGAACAGGAAGGACCGGAAACGATTGCGGCATTTATCGCTGAACCGATTCAAGGGGCCGGTGGCGTGAACCTTCCTCCTGAAGGCTATTTTAAGGAAGTAAGGGAAATTTGTAATGAATACGGGATTTTGATGGTGACGGATGAAGTCATTACAGGTTTCGGAAGAACAGGGACTTATTTTGGGATTGAACACTTTGGTGTTGTACCTGATATGATGTGCTTTGCAAAAGGTGTAACGAGCGGATATGCACAGTTAGGCGGGGTCGTCCTGAATGATAAGATGCATCAGGATTTCATTGCCCTTTCAAAAGGCACGCTTTTACATGGCTACACTTACAGCGGGCATCCGATGGCATGTGCGGTTGCTTTAAAAAATATTGAAATAATTGAACGTGAAAACCTGATAGAAAACTCGAAACAGCGTGGTGAAGAGTTGCTTGCCGGCTTTAAGAAGCTTCAAAGCAAACATCCGATTATTGGTGATGTCAGAGCACTTGGACTAATTGGAGGCATCTCCATCGTAAAGGACAAACAAACAGGTGAAGGCTTTGAGTCACAGCTTGCTCCAAGACTTGTTGCTGAAGCGGCGAAGAATGGTTTGATTTGCCGCTCTGTTACGTTTGATCAAGATACACTCGTATTCGCACCGCCTTTAATCATTACAAAAGCGGAAGTCGAAAGAATGATTGAAATCCTTGATGTGACATTTACTGCTGTCGAAAAAGAAATTTTATAAGAGGTGAAAGTGATGGTCATGACGGAAACGCTGAAAAAGAAATTATACATTAATGGTAAATGGCAAGAAGCTGAAAAGTACACGACACTAAAGTCTCCTTATAGCGGGGAAGTCCTAGCGGAGATTCCTTCGGCGAGCCTTGAAGACGTCGAGTTGGCAATAGAATCAGCCTATCAAGCTAGAAAAACAATGGCAGCTTTACCTAGTCATAAACGCGCTGCCATACTTGAAAAGCTTGCGAGCCTTTTGGAAAGCCGCAAAGATGAGGCAGCTGAAATTATTGCAAAAGAGGCAGCGAAACCGATTAAAACGGCAATGGTTGAAGTATCCCGGACGATTGCCACATATAAATTTGCAGCAGAGGAAGCAAAAAGGATTCATGGAGAAACATTGACGATGGATGCAACAGCTGACGGAGAAGGAAGGATAGGGTACACCGTCCGTGAGCCTCTAGGCGTTGTGGGTGCGATTACGCCTTTTAATTTTCCGATGAACCTTGTTGCCCATAAAGTAGGCCCGGCCATTGCTGCCGGAAATACACTTGTCCTGAAACCTGCGAGCCAAACACCGCTATCTTCACTATTTCTTGCCGAACTATTAGCAGAAACGGATTTGCCGGCAGGTGCGTTTAATTTAGTCACCGGAAGCGGTTCGGTAATCGGTGATAAATTAGTCACCGATTCACGGGTGAAGAGCATTTCATTTACCGGAAGTCCGGCTGTCGGAATCGGGATCCGTAATAAGGCCGGGTTAAAGAAAGTGAGTCTTGAACTAGGTTCGAATGCGGCTGTCATCGTCGATAAAGGGATCAATATCGATAAAATCATCCAACGCTGTGTATCGGCAGCATTCGCTTTTCAAGGGCAGGTCTGCATTTCCTTACAGCGCGCTTATGTTCATGAAGAGGTGTATGATGAGTTCGTCAAAAAATTCATGGAAGTAACGAATGGCTTGAAACTAGGGGATTCTTTGGACCCGTCTGTGGATATTTCGGCATTGATCAGCGCTGGGGATGTACAGCGAAGCCTGGATTGGATCGGTGAAGCTAAACAACACGGTGCGATTGTTGCAGCAGGAGGTAAATCTGAAGGAAATATCCTGCATCCCACTGTGTTGCTGGAAGTGGATGCAATGCTTAAGGTATCTTGTCAGGAAGTCTTCGCTCCAATTGTTTTGATCAATAAGGTTTCTTCCGTTGAGGAAGCGATTGACTTGGTCAATGATTCCGAATTCGGATTGCAGGCCGGGATTTACACAGAAAATATCAATCTGGCTCTTTCTGCCGCAGAAAAATTGGAAGTCGGCGGTGTTATCATTAATGATATCCCAACTTACCGTGTTGACAACATGCCATATGGCGGAGTCAAAAAAAGCGGGACTGGTCGCGAAGGGCTGAAATATGCCATTGAAGAAATGACGGAAATGAAATTAATCATTATTAACCGGAATTAATCAGAAAAGAGGTGGGCAGCTGCTCATCTCTTTTTTCTATGAATCTTGTAAGAGATTGGCCCATGAGTTATGCAAAAATGAATAGGTAATTCACCACTGAATTTAAATAAGACAGGAAAGGGCAAAAAAACGTGAGTTACCTAATATTTCAAACTGGCATGAATCTTGCTCATATTTTATATAGGTAGATATCTTAAAACCGAGGAGGAAATTACATGCAGGAAACTTTGCAAAATAATACGAAAAAAGAAGGAACGGGAGCACTGGACTTAAAGATGTTCATCAATGGGGAATGGGTGAATTCGACTTCAGGTGAGAAGAGGGATGTATTGAATCCGGCCACGGGGGAAGTTATTGCCAAAGCAGCGGAAGGGACACAGGAAGATGTGAATGCAGCGGTCGAGGCAGCAAAATATGCTTTCTATGAAGGTGGTTGGTGGGGAACTCCGGCCGTCGAAAGAGCTCGCATTTTATTCAAAATAGCCGACAAAATAGAAGAAAAAGCTGAAGAACTAGCTGCGTTGGAGACATTGGACAATGGGAAACCATTGCGTGAGGCTCGTTATGATATAGCTGATTCGGCAGCCTGTTTTAGATATTATGCAGGATTGGCTACAAAACCGACAGGTCAGACTTTTGAAGTTCCTGACGGCCAGCAAGCGATGGTCGTAAGGGAACCGATCGGTGTCTGCGGGCAGATCGTTCCATGGAATTTCCCACTGATGATGTCCGCCTGGAAACTGGCTCCGGCTCTTGCTGCAGGAAATTCCGTTGTGTTCAAACCATCTGAGATCACTCCGGTGACGGCGGTCAAACTATTTGAAATCATGGATGAGGTAGGATTGCCAAAGGGTGTTGCAAATCTTGTGTTAGGAGCGGGGCCAGTTGTCGGACAAGCCATTGCAGAGCATGAGGAAATCGATAAAGTAGCCTTTACAGGAGGAACGGCAACAGGACGTAAGATCATGGAGGCTTCACTGGGTAACCTAAAGAAAGTGACATTGGAGCTCGGCGGTAAATCACCTAATATCGTATTTGCGGACTCAGACTTTGAGACTGCCGTTGACTATGCTCTATACGGGATTTTCTGTAATCAAGGACAAGTGTGTTCAGCAGGCTCCCGTTTACTGTTGGAAGAGTCAATTTACGATCAATTCATTGCAAGTCTTACTGCGAAGGCGAAAAAGATCAAAGTAGGTTCAGGTTCTGATGAAAACAGCCAGATGGGACCTATCGTTTCAGAAGCCCATATGAACAAAATTTTATCGTATATCCAAATCGGAAAAGAAGAAGGTGCCAAATTAATCGTCGGTGGAAATCGAATTAAAGAAGAAGGCATGGATAAAGGTTACTTTGTCGAACCTACTATTTTTGTTGATACGACACCGGACATGAGGATTGTTCAGGAAGAAATTTTTGGACCGGTGCTTGTCGTTCAAAAATTCAAGGATGAAGCGGAAGCTCTTCGACTTGCCAATGATACAAAATATGGTTTAGCCGGAGCGGTGTTCACGAATGATATCGCAAAAGCATACCGTGTCATTAAAAAAGTGCGTGCCGGCATCACGTGGATAAACTCATATCATCCGACTTATAACGAAGCTCCTTGGGGAGGGTTCAAGCAAAGCGGAAATGGACGCGAACTGGGAACCTTCGGTTACGAAGCTTACACCGAAGTGAAGCAAATCAATAACAACTTGGATATTCAGCCAACAGGCTGGTTTGATGAAGAGTAAATAGATTGACGAAAAAAGGCTGTTCCTTGGGGAACAGCCTTTTTTCGTGGAATCGGAAATATAATGCCGAAATCGGAGATAAAATCCGAGAAACGCAGATAAAATGTCGAAATCGGAGATAAAATGCCTGAATCGCAGATAAAACCCGAGAATTGCAGATAAAATAGAAAAACGCAAATAAAATGTAGAAATCGCAGATATATTTAAAGAATGCTAAACATTGTTTTACTTTTGTCGGACTTTTTCAAGATCAACCCGTCCTGAAAAGAAAACGGCGCCATTACCCATATCTGCGAGGCGATCTGGGGTAAGGGAATTGATGTGTTGTTTTGTTTTAGGTGCATTTTGCCACAAGCCTTGGCTGACAAGTACGCCGGGTAACACATTTTCACCGGGAGCAGCGGTAAGCAAACATTCACCGCGATCATTCCAGATTCTAACCATATCTCCGGCGGCTATCCCCATTGTTTTGGCATCAGCGGCATTCATGTGCAGTTTCGGTTCCTTTTCCATGGAGATATGTTTGGCATTATTTGAAAAGGTTGAATTCAAGAAATTGTGATTAGGTGCCGGAATGAATAAAAATGGCAGGTCGCTGTCTTTTATGATTGGCGTATATGTTGGCAAAGGCTCGTATCCATCCTGTTTCATCCGTTCGGAATAAAGTTCGATTTTACCGCTTGGTGTCGGGAGTTTTCCTGGGAACAGCGGCTGCATTTTGGCTTTGACAAATTGATTCTTTGAGAGGGAGTCATAGGTAATGCCTTCCAAATGCGGGTTATCGGGAAAATTCAGCGCCTGCCGTATCATATCTTCCTCTGAATCTCTAAATGCTTGTTCCACAAATCCCATTCCAATAGCTAACAGTTTGAACAATTCAACATTCGATTTCGATTGGCCATATTTTTCGACTACAGGTTTTTGTATTTGCACGTAATTATGCCAGTATGAATTATAAAAATCCTCCGTTTCATAAGATGATGTGGCAGGAAGGACGAGGTCGGCAAACATGGCCGTTTCGGTTAAGAATAGATCATGGACAACTGTGAATAGATCTTCCCGCATTAGACCTTCCTGCACCTTATTTGCATTCGGAGCGACAAGTGCTGGGTTTGATCCGTATACAAACATGGAGCGAATCGGGTTTTCTTTTTCCAGAAGAGCTTGACCGATTTGGTTCATATTAATGGTGCGGGTAGCTTTATTTTGCAATAAATCAGGACGTCTTAAGGCATTTATATTAAAGGCTAGATATCCTGAATTACCTTTGATGGCTCCGCCGCCTTCCGCCATCCATTGGCCGGTAAGTGCAGGCAGGCAGGCAATGGTACGTACCGCCATGCCTCCATTGTCATGGTGCTGCAGGCCATTGCCTATCCGAACGAATGATGGACTTGTGGTGCCGTACATCCTGGCTAGTTCATATAAGTCATCAATTGGAACGCCAGTTATCGCGGAGACGGTCGCAGGGTCATATTGGCGGACGTGTTCGCGCAATTCAGCAGCACCCACTGTGTATTCATCGAGAAAGGGCTGGTCGACTAGATTCTCGGCATATAGTATATGCATTAATCTGAGGGCGAGTGCACTATCGGTGCCAGGCAGAATCGGAATGAACCAATCTGCCCACTTGCCGGTTTGGTTTTTATGTACGTCAATGACAACTACTTTGGCCCCGTTTTTTCGGGCTTGCTGGGCAAGCGTCACTTGGTGCATATTTGTGCTCACAGCGTTAATGCCCCACATGATGAAAAGCTTTGTATGAATCGTTTCTTCTGGATCGATGCCGAATGAACCACCCATTGTATAGCTGTATCCGACTGAGCCAGCCGCATTACAAATGGAACGCTCGAGCATGCTTGCACCGAGTTTGTTGAAAAAGCGGCGATCCATCCCCTCGGCGCTGAGGTTCCCCATGTTTCCGTAAAAGCTGTAGGGAAGTATGCTTTCCGGTCCGTGCAATTCGATCAGGTCTTTCCATTTGGAAGTGATTATATCAATGGCCTCTTCCCAGCTGATTGGAGCGAAAATCCCTTCCCCTTTCGGACCTATGCGCTTTAATGGCTGTTTTAAGCGATTGGGGTCATATAGGCGAGCAGTCATGTTTCGGACTTTGTTGCAAATATTACCTTTGGTGACTGGATGATCAGGGTCTCCTTGAACTTTAATGATTTTCCCGTCTTTTTTGTGCAGCAGTAAACCGCATTGATCAGGACAGTCAAGAGAGCAAACAGAGGGAAAGACTCCATCTGGCTGATTGATATGGGATTGCATGGCGTATTCCTCCAAAATGATTTATTCTAATAAAATGAATTTTCTTATTTATATTGAAAGTGAAATCGTTGAAAGGTGCAAGAACTTCTTAACATATGTTTTTTTTTCTGATAAGCTTACAAGATGAAAATTAACCTATAAATAGGAGGATTCATTTTGGAGTATGGAATTATAATATCAATTGGAATATACATGGCAGGTATGCTGCTAATTGGCTATTTGGCGTATCGGAAAACGGCTAACCTAACCGATTACATGCTTGGCGGCCGGAACTTGGGCCCGGCTGTGACTGCATTGAGTGCAGGGGCTTCCGATATGAGTGGCTGGCTGTTGATGGGTCTCCCTGGTGCGATGTACATAAGCGGGTTGAGTGCTGGCTGGATTGTCATCGGCTTGTGTGCAGGCTCCTATTTAAACTGGTTATTCGTGGCACCAAGACTTCGGACATATACGGAAATTGCCGGCAATTCGATTACGATTCCCGACTTTTTGGGAAATCGGTTTAAAGATGGCTCCCGGGTCTTAAAAGTGGTATCAGCATCGGTCATTTTAATTTTCTTCACCTTTTACACTTCTTCGGGCATGGTAGCGGGCGGTGAGCTTTTCCGTACGGCTTTCCATTTAGATTACCGGTGGGGCATCTGGCTGACGGCGAGCGTCGTTATTCTTTATACATTATTTGGCGGATTCCTGGCTGTCAGCTGGACGGACTTCGTACAAGGTACAATCATGTTCATTGCCTTAATTCTAGTACCAGTTGTCACGATTATAAATATTGGGGGCTGGGATCCTGCCTTTAATGAAATAAAATCGATTAACCCGAATTTATTGCATGTTTTTGAAGGAACATCAACCATTGGCATCATATCTCTTCTGGCATGGGGGCTTGGTTATTTCGGGCAGCCTCATATAATCGTTCGATTCATGGCGGTTTCATCTGTTAAAGAATTGAAAAGTGCACGGCGAATCGGTATGGGATGGATGATTTTTGCTATCGTCGGAGCGATGTTCACCGGATTGGTGGGGATAGCTTATTTTAACCTGACAAACAGTCCTTTAGGGGAAAGGAATGCGGAGTCCGTCTTCATCATTTTATCTAAAGAACTGTTTCCATCTTTAATTACAGGCTTCTTGTTGGCTGCGATTTTAGCGGCGGTCATGAGTACGATTGCATCACAGCTGTTAGTATCGGCAAGTGCTCTGACAGATGATTTCTATAAGCAGTTCATTCGGCCGAATGCATCTGATAAGGAGTTAGTGCTGGTGGGTCGGTTTGGTGTATTGGCGATATCTGCCATTGCCCTATTATTGGCTTTTAATCCAAGCGGTACGATTCTTAAATTGGTTGGTTATGCATGGGCTGGTTTTGGGGCGGCATTCGGTCCTGTCATTCTGTTAAGCCTGTATTGGAAACGGATGACGAAATGGGGAGCCCTGGCGGGAATGATTGTCGGTACGGCAACCGTGATTGTCTGGGATATGATCGATAAGTTCGCTGGAGTATACGAAATCATTCCTGGTTTCATCGCTGGTTCAATAGCGGTGGTCGTTTTCAGCTTATTATCGGCCAAGCCTGCAAAAGATATAGAAGAAGAATTCAATCAAGCCATTAAAAACCTCTCTTGATTTATTGAAGGTCCAGTTAAAATGCCGGTGATTTTTATACGATATAAAACAATGAATGCAATATATATGGTACAATATCCATAGAGTCCTTATGTTGAAAACATGAGGGCTTTTTTTGAGTGATTTGGGAATAATAAACCAAAAAACAATACAAAGGAAAAAATATGAACCAATCTCATAAAATTGCATGTAAAGTGGCTTTTATATATATATTCATTGGGGTCTTATGGATTATCGTTACGGATTACATCTCTATGTCGCGGGCAAGGGCAGATGTTCAGATATATGCAATGTTTCAACATTCCAAAGGGTGGATGTTCATATTCATAACAGGGCTTTTCCTATACTTCATAATCAGGTATTGGACGGGGGAAATGTTGAGGTCCCAACAGGAATTCATTCTGAAGGATGAACAGTATCGGTCGCTATTCAAGCATAACCCGGATTGTATCCTTGAGCTGAATCTCGAAGGAAATGTTGTTTCGATAAACCCGGAAGCTGAAAAACTGTTAGGTCATCATAGTGACAATTTGAAAGGCAAGAATGCGAATCATCTCCTCAACTGGAATGAAAGTGATAAAGTATCTGAGTTCTTTATACAGTCCCTTCAAGGGGAGGCTGTAAAATTCGAAACGACCATTCAGAATAGCAGTGATGAACAACGGATAATCCGTGTAACTTTTTTACCGATCATCGTTCACTCGGAAATGCTTGGAGTATATGCAATCGTTAGGGATATTACTGAATTGCGGCGCGAAGAGGAATTGATGATCATGTCTGAAAAGCTATCTGTTATCGGACATCTGGCTGCGGCCGTCGCACATGAGATAAGGAATCCGCTGACATCGTTAAAAGGATTTGTACAGTTAATGGATATGACCAAGGAAGTGAACCCGCTGCATTCTGATATCATGTTGAAGGAAATTGACCGAATCAATATTATCTCAAGTGAACTTTTGGTTCTTGGGAAGAAACAGGATGTCGCATTCTGCAGGATCGATCTTGCCGACAGTTTACAACAGGTATTCACGTTGATGAAGGCAGAAACGAATTTGAAAAATATCGAAATGGGGCTAAGGATTAAAACCGCCGAACCGATTTATATTATGGCTGATTCAATTGAACTTAAACAGTTGATAATCAATATCGTCAAGAACAGCATTGAAGCGATTGAGGATAATGGAGAAATTGATATATCGCTGCAAACCATCGATGGACAAGCTGTAGTCAGCGTGAGTGATAATGGCATGGGAATGGTGCCAGAGCGTCTTGAACGGATCGGTGAGCCTTTTTATTCGACGAAGGAAAAGGGAACAGGGATCGGGCTTGCAATTTGCCGGAAGATCGTTCATCGCCTTCAGGGGGAAATGAATTTTGAAAGTGAAATAAACAAAGGGACGACGGTTACAATTCGTATTCCGTTGGCTACAGGACAAGAATAAATGGTACTATGAAAGATAGGAAAAGTTTTATATTAAAGGAGAACGATATGAGCGAATTACCTGCAATAGTGAACGATAGAAAACCATATATACAAGAGGTCTGGAAAAAGTCCGGATTCGGACAGCTTACTCCGATTCAAACGAAAGCGATTCCCGTGATTGTCGAGGGAAAGGATATCATGGCCGAATCACCGACTGGTACGGGAAAAACATTAGCATATTTACTGCCATTGCTGGAAAAGATAGATCCTGAAAAAAAGTCGCCCCAAGCTTTGATTCTGGCATCATCACGAGAACTGGTCATGCAAATCAATGAAGAAATTCGCATTTGGTCAGAGGGAAGCGGCATTACGGGTGCAGCATTCATCGGCGGTGCTAATGTGAAAAGGCAGTTGGACAAACTGAAGAAGCGTCCACAAGTGATTGCTGGAACACCGGGGCGGATTTACGAATTGATTGCCCAAAAGAAATTGAAGATGCATGAAGTTAAGACGATAGTGCTTGATGAAGGTGACCAATTGATCACTCCAGAGCATATGGGAACAATCAATAATATCATCAAAACAACGCTAAAGGATCGGCAAATCATGGTGTTTTCAGCAACCCTGCCAGAAGAAACGGAAAAAGCGGCCCGGGGATTCATGAATGAACCCGTAATGATCAAGATCGATAAGCATGAAAAAATGGAATCAAAGGTGGACCATCTTTACTTTGTTGTTGAGAGACGGGAAAAGTCCAAGATTCTCGAGAAAATCACAAGACTTAAAGATGTGAAGGCACTTGCCTTCCTGAATGATATAGCGGAGCTGAGCGTCTTACATGAAAAGCTGAGTTATAAAGGTATTGAAATGGGCGTGCTTCACAGTGAATCCAATAAAGTCGACAGGGAGAAAGCGCTGCGCAAGCTTCGTTCCGGAAAATCCCCGATGCTTATAGCAACGGATGTAGCGGCAAGGGGGCTTGATATTAAAGGTCTTACTGCGGTCGTTCATATTGATATGGCTGACAACATCGAACAATATATCCATAGATCCGGTAGAACTGGGCGTGCAGGTGCAGATGGCACGGTCATTTCAATCGTAACGGAAAGAGAAGAGCGGGAGCTGAAAAAAATGGCTCGTGAACTGGAGATTCCATTAACGAGAGTAACCTTCTATGGTGGAAACATCGTAGTCGATGAATGATTCGGAAAAAGGGACGGCCATGGCGGCTGTCCCTTTTTTTACATTCCCGTTAGGATTAAAATTAAAAGAGTTGCTCAATTTGCAGAATCCAACTGAACAGAAAACCAGATAATATTTCCTGAATTCATGGTCCACTTATATGAATGAAAACGCTTCCTTTATATGGTTTTTTGACATATGATAGAAATAGACATAGGTTAGGAGGAGACGGTATGACAAGAAAGTATAAACAATTTGAAACGGCAGTCATCCATGAAGGATATGACTCGAAGAAGCATTTGGGAAGCTTGGCAGCACCTTTATTCCAAACCTCAACATTCACTTTCGAAAATGCCGAGCAAGGGGAGAGGCGTTTTGCCGGTATGGAAGATGGATATATTTATTCCCGCCTTGGAAATCCAACGGTACAAGTGCTAGAAGAAAAGATTGCCGCACTGGAAGGCGGGGAAGCTGGTCTTGCTTTCGGTTCAGGCATGGCTGCCGTCTCAGCGGTACTTTTTGCGTTAACTAAAACAGATGATCACATCCTCTGCTCACAGGGGTTATATGGTTGTACATTTGGCCTTCTACAGCTAATGAAAAATAAATACCGGATAACTCATGATTTTTGTGAAATGGATACAGAAGAACAGGTTAGGAAAATGATCCGGCCGGAAACGACCTGCATCTATGTAGAAACCCCGATCAATCCGACGATGAAAATGATCGACTTACAGATGGTGGTGAGGGTTGCGAAGGAATATAATGTGACGGTCGTGGTCGATAATACGTTTTCGACGCCCTACCTACAGAGACCGCTTGAATATGGCTGTGATATCGTCCTTCATAGCGCTACTAAATATCTTTGCGGGCATGGGGATGTCGTTGCGGGACTTGTGGTGGGTAAAAAGGAATTCATGAATCATATAGCTGGGACTACACAGAAAGATATCGGTGGAATCATTTCACCATTCGATGCCTGGCTACTATTGCGGGGGTTAAAGACCTTGCCTGTCAGGATGGACCGTCATTCGGCCAATGCAACGGCAATCTTTCATGAACTTAAGAAACATCCAAAGGTGAAAAAGGTATATTATCCAGGTGATGATGCTTCACCGGATCACTATATAATGCAAAAACAGATGAAACATGGCGGCGGCCTTATCTCTTTCGAATTGCATGGCACAAAACAGGATGGACAGGTATTCCTCAATAAATTGAAACTTATCAAAATTGCCGTAAGTCTAGGGGATGCCGAAACATTGATCCAGCATCCCGCTACCATGACGCACTCTGCCGTTCCTGAAGATTCACGAGAACAAATGGGCATCAGTGACCAGCTGGTCCGTCTCTCAGTTGGCCTTGAAGCTTGGCAGGATGTATGGCAAGATCTTCAGCAAGCATTTTAGGGTACCATATCCCTCATTTAGTTCCTTCTATTTTTAATGAAGATGGTGATGGATACGATAAAAGTGATGGCAGCCAGGATATAAGATATGTCTGTGATTATCGGATAGGCGCCGCTATTTCGTATCCCGATGCCTATGAACGCCCAAACGAATACGAGAGGATAGCACCAATCCCGGTTTTTACCTACAAAGACAAAGGCAAGGGTTGTTGCTGCAATCAGCAGGAAGATCGTCCAGTTTAATCTGGAAACCCCAAAACCGTCCCATTTGATATAGGTGAGGTAATAAGAAATGTTAGCTATGGTTGCAACACTTACCCAGCCTGTATAAACGGAAAACGGAAATAGGTCGAAAGTCGTGTGTTCCACTTTTTTTATGCTTGTATAAATGATCATTAAAGTAACCAACAAAGCAATGATAATGAATACGGATAACAAAAGGTGTTCATAGTGCCAAGCCAAAAGCCAAGCAACATTCAGGACACAGCTTAAAGCGAACCAAGGGAAGGATGCCTTATAAGCAGGGCTGTTTTGATATTTACTTAAAAACTGCCTGAAGACCCAGATGGCGAGCAGGAAATAGATCAAGCCCCAAATGGAAAATACATAACCGGCAGGAGTGAAAAGGACATCCAGTTTATCGGAAATCTTTCCTGATGTCTGGCCGTTCAATGGCAGGAAATTGGCTGAAAAATTCATCGTGACGACGAACAGATAGAATATCAAGTTAATGATGGAAATAAGCATGTTTTTCCTCCTTACTTGAATTGTGATCCTCTAACCCTATTCCACATATTTACCTTGGTTAACCTTTTTGGAGCACATCGGGGACTTGGGGGTCGATATTTCATAAAAGGAGGAAGTTTCTGTAACAATTGAACCATTTAAGGTTAGAAATTTTACATCTTCACATTATGGTGATAAAATATTCAAAGATTCATATTAATTTAGTCCTTCGGGGTCGGGTGAAAATCCCAACCGGCGGTGATGAAGAAATTCTAAGCCCGCGAGCCTGTTAAAGGCAGGATTTGGTGAGATTCCAAAGCCGACAGTACAGTCTGGATGGGAGAAGGACGTGTGGAACCCAAGTGTATACGTACGCCTAATTTTTCGAAAATGAAAATATTAGGCTTTTTAAGTATACAATTTTTTTCACTCATTTCTCCTGTTAACTCCTTAGGTCATCCTAAGGGGTTTTTTATATTTTATAAAAGGGGGAAAAACATGTTTACGGGAATCATTGAGGATATCGGTACCGTCCATTCCTTGAAAAAAGGAAAAAGCAGTATGGAGTTATCGATTCGTTCTGAAAAAATCCTTGAAGATGTGCATCTGGGGGATAGTATTTCAGTAAACGGGGTCTGCTTAACGGTAACGTCCTTCACGAAAAGTTTATTTACGGTCGACGTGATGCCGGAAACGGTCAAAGCTTCCTCGATCCGGACGTTAAAATTGGGATCACCTGTTAATCTCGAACGAGCCATGAGTGCACAGGGAAGGTTTGGCGGTCATTTTGTTTCAGGTCATATCGACGGAACCGGAACAATCATAAAAAAAGAACGGAAAGAAAATGCCGTATATTATGTAATCCAATTGGAAGAAGGGCTTAGTACCTTTTGCATTCCAAAAGGTTCCGTGGCCATCGACGGAACGAGCTTGACGATATTTGGGATCGAAAGGAACCTTTTGACAGTATCATTGATTCCATTGACTCATCAGGACACCGTATTGGGACAAAAAGCGGCTGGAGATATCGTTAACATCGAAAACGACATGATAGGGAAATATATAATACATCAAATGAAAAATGGCAATCCAAAACCAGGACTGAATTTAGAGTTTTTGGCAGAGCATGGATTCTAATAAAAGGGCGGTGTAATGATGTTCCATACAATAGAAGAAGCAATAGAAGATTTGAAGGCTGGCAAGGTAGTAATCGTATCCGATGATGAAGACCGTGAAAATGAAGGGGATTTTGTAGTGTTGGCCGAAAAGGCGACACCGGAAGCGATTAATTTCATGGCGACTCATGGACGTGGTTTGATTTGTACAACCATCACTGAACAACTGGCAGCAAAATTGAAACTGCATCCTATGGTAGGAGAAAATACCGATCATCATGGCACTGCTTTTACGGTAAGTATCGATCATAAAAGCACCTCTACAGGAATCAGTGCTTTTGAACGGTCCTTGACCATCCTTGAGCTTCTTAATGAAGATTCGGTCGCTGAAGATTTCCAAAGGCCTGGTCACACTTTTCCGATAGTCGCTAAAGAAGGCGGCGTATTAAGAAGGGCAGGACATACGGAGGCATCGGTGGACTTGGCGAAGTTATGCGGTGCCGCTCCAGCCGGTGTCATTTGTGAGATCATGAATGAAGATGGATCGATGGCCCGCGTATCCGATTTAGAAGTCATCGCTGATAAATTCAACCTGAAATTCATTACGATAGCCGATTTGATTCGGTATCTTCAACACAATGATAAAATCGGGAAACAGGAACTTGAACTGAACATCCCGAAAGCTTGAAGGATTTTTAAGGAATTAAATCTTAACATGAAAAAAATAATATTGTTTTTAAAAATTAGGAGGAATTGGACATGGGGAAAACTATTGAAGCACAATTAATCGGATCAGGATTGAAAGTCGGAATCGTGGTAGGAAGATTTAATGAGTTTATCACAAGCAAGCTTTTAGGAGGGGCATTGGATGGCCTTAAGCGTCATGGCGTTGATGAGAATGATGTTGACATCGCTTGGGTACCGGGTGCTTTTGAACTTCCTTTAATTGCTAAGAAACTTGTGAATACAGGTAAATATGATGCGGTAATCGGTCTTGGAACGGTAATCAGGGGTGCTACTTCACATTATGATTATGTCTGCAATGAAGCAGCTAAAGGGATGGCTTCCGTTTCTTTGGAAACAGGTGTACCGGTTATATTCGGTTTGCTGACAACTGAGAATATTGAACAAGCCATTGAACGTGCTGGAACAAAATCAGGTAACAAAGGCTATGAAGCTGCAGTAAGTGCCATTGAAATGGCTAACCTTGGAAAATTGATAGAACAGTGATTTCACATAAGGAAGCCGCAGGGAATAATATTCCTGCGGCTTTTTTTGATGTGCTGGATCTTGGTCTGATTGAGTCAACTTTCATAAACCATTCAGCAATTTTTCAAAGTTCGTAAAGTTCCTTGCCATTGATCGATTAGCTAGTGCTGATCTTCGACACCCGCCTCAACCTCTTCAATGGAAATATCTCGATTTCAAAGTAATGGGTTTTCAAATTTTTTTAGAATAAATTATGGAAAATAAAGAATCATTAGGGAATTTCTTTAAAAAAAACCGAACAAAAGCATCACGTAATGGAAGCATGATAAAATATGCGGATATGATTATGCTACAATTGTAAAGATTGCAATTGAAATTCATGTCTTTAGGGAAAAGTAAATTTATTAGTTATTAGGAGGGGTTTGTGTGTACCATCTCTTTACACATAATGATTTAGATGGAGTCGGCTGCGGCATTGTAGCCAAGCTGGCATTCGGAGAAGAAGTAGTGGTTAGTTATAATTCAATTGGCCGCCTTAATCAGAATGTAGGAGCATTTCTTGAGCAGGCCAAGATTGAAGATACATTGATCGTTACTGATCTATCGGTTGATGAAGATAACGAAAAAATGATTACTCAGTTTGTGGAAGATGGAGGCAAGGCGCTGTTGATTGATCATCATAAGTCAGCACTGCATTTGAACGAACATGATTGGGCATCTGTAACTGTCGAACAGGAAGATGGTAAACAGACGGCAGCCACGTCATTATTCTATCAGTATGCAGTTGAAAATAAATTGCTGGAACCTTCAAGCATTGTCGCTGAATTCGTTGAATTGGTCCGTCAATACGATACTTGGGAATGGGAAGTCAATAAAAATACAACGGCAAAGCGATTGAATGACCTGTTTTTCATGATTCCGATAGAGGAATTCGAAATGAAAATCGCAAATAAGCTGTCCACGGCTGAAAGTTTTTCTTTTGACGAAGTGGAGCAAACGCTTCTGAATGTTGAAGAGAGTCGAGTAGATCGGTACATAAACAGGAAAAAAAGAGAAGTTTATCAGGCCACGGTCGGTCCCCATACAGCTGGTGTAGTCCATGCAGAGTCATACCACTCAGAATTGGGTAATGAACTATCGAAAGAGTTCTCGCATCTGGATTATATAGCCATCCTGATGGTAGGAGGTAAAAGAATCAGCTTCCGGACAATCCACGATGATATTGATGTTTCTGAGGTTGCTGGCAAGTATGATGGTGGCGGCCACCAAAAAGCTGCCGGTTGTACGATGTCCGAAAAGGCATATAGCCAATATGTCGAAAAGACCTTCTATTCCGAGCCGCTTAAACGAGATGCACATAAAAATCAATTGAATGTAAAAGAATCCCCAGAGGGTTGCCTATATTCAACGAGAGACAAACAGGACATATTCATCTATGAAGATGAAGAAGAGGAATGGATTGTAGAAATCAACGGAAAACAACAGAAAAAAACATTCGATACTTTTGCAGAAGCGGAAAAATACATTAAGCGGAAATACGCTGCATGGCTGGCCCATGATGAAAGATATGAAGAGTTTGTCAATAAGGGATAAATAGGAAAGCGGCTGTCCGAATGGGACAGCCGCTTTTCAATCTTCAATGTCATTCATTGATTTACCTTTTAAGCGGGACAGGATGAACGATGGTGCGTGACGGTTTTTTTGGAATGGAATTTTGGCGATGAAGAATTGCATTGATCTCTCCGCCGATCACAAAAATCAGACCACTCAAATACAGCCAAAGCATCAAGATGATGACGCCCCCTAAACTGCCGTATGTAGAAGAGTAGTTGGCAAAGTTACTGACATAGAATGAAAATCCAAGTGATATTCCCAGCCAAAGTACAGTTGCGGTCACTGCCCCAGGGATGACATGTTTAATGGGAAAACTTTTATTCGGTGCAAAGCGATATAAAAAGGCAAGGACAAGTGAGATGACCACAACCGCGATGACCCACCGTAATAAGCTGAATAATATTTGCGTTTCTTCAGGGATCGGAATGACTTGCTGTAATAATTCGATGATGACTTTTCCGAAGACGGGGAGACCCAACATGACGATGAATGCTACAACCAGACCTAATGTCAATATAATGGAAATGAAGCGGGCTTTAATGAAATTCCTTGTTTCTTCCACATCATAGGCGATATTCATGGAATGGATGAACGCATTCATTCCGTTGGAAGCGGACCATATGGTTCCAAGGAAACCAAAAGTCAGTAAGCCGCCGTTCCGTTCAGATAATATGTTGATGATATTTTTCTCGATGACTTCCATCGTTTCCGCAGGCATGAAGGTTTTTATCGTGTCAAGTGCTGTCTGAATATCGATATTCAGATAAGGTAATATGGACAGCAGTAAAATGAGCAAAGGGAATAGTGCCAGTAAATAGTAATAAGCTTGTTCTGCTGCCAGCCCGGTCACACGATCTTCCTTTATTTCTTTAATAAGTTTCTTTGAAAATTGGATCGACTTATTCATCTGGGCATCACTCCTGAATAGTTACTTAGGCTATCTGCTTCTATTCCCTCTGTTACTATAAGTTAATCCTTAATAGAAAAGAAATTGAAACCTCTAATCCGTGCGCTTGTAGAAGTTTGTGACAATGACATAACCTACAGCTACTCCCGTGTGATTGATCCGAACTCCGTAATTACGAAAAACAAATTTGGAGAGAGAGGCAAGTCAATTTTAAATGCTTAAAGTCAATTAATATCCCAAATTCTCGAAAGTTTCTCGATTAACTGTGAATAGGTGCTGATGATACTTCAAGGACGGCACCAATACTACTACTAGGTATGATTTTATGCCCACTGTATAACAAGTATTAATCATGTAAGTGAGTTATAAAAGGTAAACGGAAAAAGGCCAGACAGCAATTTCTGGCCTTTTTTCTCTATTGGACTTCTTTTTCCTGCTCCTTTTGAACCTTCGGAGGGGTCCATTTGAATACTTTATTTAGGATATTATAGATGTGTTTGGATTCTTTTGTAAGGATCGGCCCAAGAATCGCTAAGGTTAAAACATAAAGTGCCGCAAACGGGGTTAATATAGGCATTAAACCTCCGGCAATGCCTAAGTTGGCTAAAATGATGGAGAATTCGCCGCGCGAAACGATCGTTAAACCGATGTTTGCGGAAGCTCTGTGAGATAAACCGGATTTGCGTCCGGCAATCATGCCAGCTGCAAAGTTACCGATTATGGTGATGATGACAGCTCCAAGAACCATCCAGACAGCTCCGCCAAGGGTCGTCGGATCGATACTCAAGCCAAAGCTGAAGAAAAATATGGCTCCGAAGAAGTCTCTGAAGGGAATGACAAGTTTCTCAATCCTGTCGCTATGTTCCGTTTCAGAAAAGACCAGGCCGAGCAGTAATGCACCAATGGCTTCCGCAACATGAATCGTTTCCGAGAAACCGGCGATGAAGAATAGTAATGCGAACACGACGATGATAAAAATCTCATCGGAGGTTATATTGAATAATTTGTTAAGGACACCAGATGCTTTCCGGGCGATAACGAAAAATATCAGCATATACCCAATCGCGATAAATGTAGAAAGTAATGTTCCCCAAACGGAACCAGAAGAGCTTAATACCAATCCGGATACGACTGATAAATAAACAGCGAGGAAGATATCTTCAAACATGATGATGCCAAGGATAAGCTCCGTTTCATTGTTACCGGTCCTTTTAAGGTCCACAAGTACCTTTGCCACAATGGCACTTGAAGAAAAACTGATGATCCCGGTTAATATCAGGACCTCTTTTAACGGAAGACCGAGCAGGAAACCATACAGCAAGGCCATTCCCACGTTGATTAAAATGTAATAGGTTCCGCCTGTCACGATATTTTTCCCTGACTTCATAAGCTTTTTGACGGAAAATTCAAGCCCTAGGTAAAACAGAAGGAATAAAATACCGACACGACCGAGGAATGCTATGATTTCATCACTTTCAATGAAACGCAGGTCAATTAATCCGAAGTGCGGGGCATGGGGACCAACGAGCATCCCGATGATAATTAATAGTGGAACATTTGATATTTTGAATTTACCTGCAACGAGAGCGGCTAATGCCACTAGAAGTAGGGCAGTTCCCACTTCAAAGACTAAATGGTCCATATGAGCTTAGTCACTCCTTTCGTCGGTCAATAATTCTCTTATCAGGTTACGGATATCTTTTCTTTCACCGGATATTACAAGGGTGTCGCCTGTTTCGATGATGGAGTCAGGACCAGGATTATTCAGTTGTTTTTTGCCTTTTTTAGAATGGGCGATGACGGTCACGTTATAATTGCTCCTGATATCAATCGAACCGATCGTTTGATTGATGGCCTTTGAACCGGGTTCGACTTTGAACCATTCTATCACCAGGTCCCCCAATGACATTTCAATTGTTTCAAGTGCTTGTGGTTTATAGACCATGCCGCCTATGATGGAAGCCATTTGCCGGGATTCCTGATCATTAAGGGTGATGCTCGATATGACGTCCTCATGTTCATTATCAAAATGGTATAATTCCCGACGGCCATCATCGTGAATGACGATTACTAACTTTTCATCATTTCTCGTTATGATTTCGAATTTTTGGCCAATACCAGGAAGTTCACTTTCTCTAATTTTCACTGGAATTCCTCCTTAAAATGTTGGTTAGAGTTAATAGAAGAGAGCAGAATGTTTATAAGTTAACGTCAATATTCGTCTTGAATTTCTTCTCCTTGGATATACCGATGTATTTTAATGTCTCCGATGGACTTGAATGATGGTAATGCTTCTGTATCAAGGCCAATGACACTCCTTGTTTATAGGCATGGTAGCCAAAAGTTTTACGCATCGAACTTGCTCCGAATTTGCCTGTCAGCCCTGCACCTTCCACAGCATCATGGATGATTCGGTGCGCCTGTTGACGTGTAATCGGCTTTTTTGTCTTAGGGGAAAGAAATAAAAATTGACCTTCGATAACCTTCGAGCCTTTAAGGTATTCTTGTAAGGCGGTACGGACTTTCAGGTTCAAATAAATTTGGTTGACTTCGTCATTTTCCGTCCGTTGCTCATAGAACTCCTTGATTTTACCCGTTTCATCCAGAACGCTGGCGACGGTGATTTCGAGCATTTCATTTATCTTCATACCTGTATTGATGCCGAGTACAAATAATAAATAATCCCGACTGGAGTGAGCGCGTAAGTAGGTTTTCATTTTGCTGATTTGATTGATATCCTTAAAGGCTTCTACATATTCCATAGATCTTCTCCTCTTGCTAATGTAACATAATTACATTGTAACACATATTATGTAACATTGCATGCATTTAGTCCGACAGGTGATTCCTATCCAAACAGAAATGCATGCTTTCGAACGTAAAAAAAACTATTCCTTATTCTCTACTTAAACGAGGTAAAATATTTCAGGGAAGTTATTTAATGTGGAGATTGCTGTTTGCATCATGGGGGGACATCAGCCTGGAATGATAAAAAAAAGAAACCCCAAGTTGGGGTTTCCTATCTTTTTAGTACACGGCTTTTTGTAATTTGTGAATGACCTCAAGTGAAAGCCCGGTTCCGATGGCAACTGATTCAAGCGGGTTATCCGCAAGTTGGACAGGGACGACGATTTCATTCGTCAGCCATTCCTGTACCCCGTTGAGAAGTGCACCCCCGCCGGATAAGATGACTCCTTGATCGACGATATCCCCGCTCAATTCAGGAGGACAATCTTCCAAAGTGGCCCTTATTGCTTCCAGTATATGAAGAAGCGATTCCTGGATGGCTTCCTGGATGTCAGTGGATGATATTGTAATCGGTTTTGGAAGACCCGTTACAAGATCGCGGCCCCTGACTTCCATGGTGATCACGGAATGTTCAACGAGTGCGTAGCCGATTTCTTTTTTTATTTCCTCGGCTGTTCTTTCCCCAATCAGCACATTATGTTTTTTCCTGACATATTGGCTGATATCTTCATCCAATTGATCCCCGCCAATTCTGATTGAATTGCAAGAAACGACGCCGCCATAAGAAATGATAGCGACCTCAGTCGTGCCGCCGCCGATATCAACGATGACATTGGCAACGGGCTCTTCGACAGGCAGGCCCGCACCTATTGCTGCTGCTACCGGTTCCTCGATAAGGTGGACCTGTTTCGCTCCGCAGCTTTTGACTGCATCCTGAATGGCCCTTCTCTCAACTGAAGTGGAACCTGATGGTGTACAGACCACTACACTAGGTTTGCGAATCGATAAACCTAGGGCCTTACTAGCTTTTTTCATGATTTCCCTAAGCATTTGCGCGGTCACATCAAAATCCGCAATGACACCATCCTTAAGCGGACGGATTGCCACGATATTTCCAGGTGTTTTCCCGATCATGTTTTTTGCATCAACACCGACTGCCAATACTTTATTAGTCTCTATATCAATGGCCACCACAGATGGCTCATTAAATACGATTCCTTTATTTTTACTGTAAACTAGCGTATTTGCAGTTCCTAAGTCAATGCCTATTTCTGTATTTGATAACATCTAGTCACCCCTCCATAAGAGTTTGACCCCCTATATATATCATTCTACCTTTTCTTGCGAGTTTGTGGGGGTGGGAAATCTAGTAAATGGTGGAAGTGCCACGCTGTTTCTTTTCATGGAGCGAAAACATGATGAAATATAAAAGTGCACTGACGATGGCGAGCGCGCCAAGAACGGCAAATGTCCCAATTGTAACCAATCCACTGACATCGGAATGGCTGATGGGACCAACATTCTGCCTATTGTAAAACGTAAGCTGGAGGCTGCAAATATATCCTCTCATATGAGCCGGTTTAGTATTTATCACTACTGCGCTACTCGCTTCAGTCGAAAACAAGCGTGGATGACAGCTTTGAACCAACATATTTTATGTTAAGATATAGATGAAAAACCGCTTAGATAAAGAAGGTAATTTTTTTGAATGCAAATTTAATCGAGAGTAAGAGTTTTAGAGTCATTTTTACAGCTTTTCTAGCATTCCTGGGTGGTTATGCGTTTGATAGCCTAGGAATATACCTGCCATGGATGCTTGGGCCATTATTCGTCGTGATGATTGCGAAAGTGAAGTTAAGGAAGTACTTGTTTTGGTCTAAAACATTTAGAAGTACTGGATTGGTCATTCTAGGTTTACAACTGGGCAGTTCATTCACGAAACAATCGTTAAATGAGATGATTGAATATCTGCCCGTCATGCTTTTTACGACAATCGCAATCATTTCATTTACAGTGTTGACTGGCTGGTTTGTCGGAAAACGAATGAACTTATCCTTGGGAACATCCATGCTGGGCAGTTTTCCGGGAGGTCTTTCCCAGATGGTGGTCTTAAGTGAGGAAATGAAGGATAGTGATGAAACGGTTGTAGGTTTCATGCAAACACTGCGGGTCATCCTGGTGATTTCCATTGTTCCTTGGGTTGTGACTCATGTAATGTCAGTTGAATCAGGTGCGATAATGGCCGTAACGGAGCGGCCGTTTTTCTTATTTGAATATGATGGGAAATTAGCCATCATGATGTTGCTAACCTTGCTTTTATCCATCTTCATCACAAAGAAAGCCAATTTCCCGCTTCCTTTTTTGCTAGGACCTCTGATGGCCGCAGCACTATTCAATTTAGCAGGCCCAGGTGCCCCGCAGATTCCTGACTTTTGGTTGAACTTGTCGCAATTGTTGATCGGCGCACATTTAGGCTACACACTGAAAATAGATAATCCACGACTTTTCAGAAAGATGTTCGGGGCCGTATTCGTCAGTAATGTCCTATTGATTGGATTTTGCTATTATCTTTCCATTCAGTTTGCCCCGATCCTATCTTTACAGGCGAACGAACTATTTTTGAGCATGGCGCCAGGCGGCGTCGCCGAAATGGCAGTCACAGCCATGTCTGTGCATGTAGATTTATCCGTTGTCACAAGCTTTCATTTATTCAGGATCTTATTCATTTTATTTTTTCTTTCACCAATCATAAAATGGCTGGCAGGAAGAAGCCCCGGGAAACAAGAACAGGGACAAAGCTGACAGGCTTTGTCCTTTTGGCGTTTTGCGGAATTCACGAGTAAATGAGCAAAACTCACGAGTAAATGAGCAAAATTCACGAGTAAAAGTTTAAAACTCACGAGTAAAAGTGCGAAATTTACGAGTAAAAGTGGAAAACTCACTAGTAAACACACAAAACTCACGAGTAAAAGCGCGAAACCCACGAGTAAACCGCAATTTACGAGTAAAAAAGTGAAACTCACGAGTAAAAGTGCAAAACTCACGAGTAAAAGTGCAAAACTCACGAGTAAACCCCAAAAACTTACGAGTAAATGCGCATATTCCAGACGTTATGAGAAAAGTACGAACGGAACAGGCTGGTAATTCCATTCTCGAAATGATAAAGTGCCAGAACCATTGAAATGTGCTGTTGATTAAGCTTATGTAGGCAATAAAGTTGGTGGATTTTGTGATGATTTAATGAAAATTGAAATCGAATAGTAAAATAATCCTCACTTTTTTTGAACTTCATCCGATATAAGGAGGAGACGAGACTTTAAATGAATGGGTGAGTATTATGGATATAACATCAGTTTTGGGCGTAGTTCTGGGTATTGTGGCCATCTTAGTCGGAATGGTGTTGAAAGGTGTTAGTGTAACGGCGCTGATTAACCCGGCGGCTATTTTGATCATCATTGTAGGGACGATAGCTGCTGTCGTAACGGCTTTCCCTTTGTCGGAATTAAAAAGACTACCAAAAATATTCAAGATTTTATTCTTTGAACAAAAATTGACAAGGCCGGAAGATTTAATAAAAACCTTTTCGGAATGGGCCGTCATTGCCAGGAAAGAAGGCTTATTAGCATTGGAAAGCATTTCGGATCAAGTGGATAATACCTTTTTGAAAAATGGCTTGAATCTTGCAGTCGAAGGTCAGAGTGCCGATTATATTCGTGATATTTTAGCAGAGGAAATAGACGCGATGGAAGAACGTCATCTAAGCGCGGCAGCGATTTTCAGTCAAGCCGGTACATACGCACCTACGCTTGGCGTACTGGGTGCGGTAATCGGGCTGATTGCTGCATTGGGTAATATGGCTGACACGGAGGCATTGGGACATGCCATATCTGCCGCGTTCGTCGCGACCTTGATGGGGATTTACACGGGGTATGTGCTATGGCATCCATTTGCCAATAAGCTCAAACGGAAATCGCAGCAGGAAGTCAGAATCAAAGAAATGATGATAGAAGGTATTTTATCGATCATCGAAGGGGAAGCGCCGAGAACGATTGAACAGAAATTAACATCATATTTGCCTGCTGGAGATCGTAAAAAGTGGTTGGAAGGCGATGTGAGAGAAGATGGCTAGGCGGAAAAAGAAACAAAGGCATGAAGAGCATATCGATGAATCATGGCTGGTTCCCTATGCCGATATCTTAACATTGCTTCTCGCGCTTTTTATCGTCTTGTTCGCTTCAAGTTCGGTTGATGCAGTAAGGTTCCAGCAGTTGTCCAATGTATTTAATCAGGTTTTTACAAGCGGAACGGGTTTTATGGATTATCCAAGTGATTCCCCCAGCAATGAGCCGACGTCACCAGAACAAAAAACAGGTGCAGAAGATCTTGAGAAGCTAGGGAAAAACGAGCAGGAAGAACTTACGGAAGTTCAGGAGCGTGTTGATGCCTACATCGAAAAGAATGATTTAACGGATAAATTGGGAACGAACCTTACGGATGAAGGCATGTTGATTTCAATTAGGGAAAACGTGTTGTTCGAATCGGGTGTGGCCGAGGTGAGAAGTGAAAACCGTAAAATCGCTAAAGAAATCTCGGATTTATTGGTCATGGACTTACCTAGAAATATTATCGTAAGCGGACATACTGATAATATTCCTATTAAAAATTACCAGTATGAATCCAATTGGGACCTGAGCGTGATGCGTTCCGTGAATTTTATGAAACTTCTCCTCGAAAATAAGGATTTGGATCCCGAAATGTTCAGTGCTAAAGGACATGGGGAATTCAAGCCGGTTGCTTCCAATGAAACGAAAAAAGGAAGGGCGAAAAACAGGAGAGTTGAAATCCTAATTGTTCCACGGACAGCGATAAATGAGTGAAAACCTGTCAGGAATGGACGGGTTTTTCTTTTTGAAGGAGAATATATGGAAAGAGAATGCACAAATGTGATGGAAGAAATCGTAGTGACATGGGTGCAGGTTTTAATGTCAGGTATGGAATACCAAACATTTTGTTCGTGCAGGAAATGTAAAAATGACATCATCACATTATCATTGAATAACCTGCCTAATTACTATGTAACCACGGAAGAAGGGCGGAAAAGGATATTTGGAAATTACAAAAGAAAACAGGAAATGGATCAATAAAAGAATCATCAATGCGATACACGTTGTTGGCTTGTATCCTAAACATTGATTTGCATTGGGTAAAGGAAAAAGTGGACAGCCGGAAACTTAGGGATTTACTCATAAACAAAAGGGACAACTATTAATTATGTGTTTTATTTATAGTAGTAGAGGGAACATAAATAAAGTGCAAATAGGTTCATTCGATCAAAAATTGAGGAGATGAATTATTATGGGTAAAAATATTGCATGTGTAGTAACGAATATGTTTGAGGATTCGGAGTATAGTGAACCGGCAAAAGCATTCGAAGAAGCCGGCCATAAGGTAACGACGATTGAAATGGTGAAAGGGAAAACTGTTAAAGGGAAACAAGGGGAGGTAGAAGTCGAGATTGATGAAAGCATCGACTCGGTGAAACCAGAAAGTTTCGATGCATTATTCATCCCCGGTGGATTCTCGCCTGATCAACTGCGTGCTGATGAACGTTTCGTATCTTTCGCAAAATCGTTCATGGATGATAAAAAACCTGTATTTGCGATCTGTCATGGACCGCAGTTGCTGATTACGGCCAAAACACTTGAAGGACGCCACGCAACAGGATATACATCCATTAAAGTCGATATGGAGTATGCAGGTGCCACATATTTGGACAAAGAGGTTGTGGTTTGCGGCAACCAGCTTGTAACCAGCAGGACACCTGAGGATCTTCCGGCATTTAACCGGGAATCGCTCAATCTATTGAAATAATGAAAAATCCCGGCAGCTGCCGGGATTTTTCATTTTAAAGGATTCATATACTTCAATCTTTGCAGTAAAATAAAAGGAGAGACGAATAAAAAAGGAAGTGTCACGATTGATCGTATTAAAATCTGCACGTGAAATTCAAGCGATGCATGAATCGGGTAAAATTTTGGCAGCTTGTCATAGGGAGATTGCAAAGTTGATTGTTCCTGGTGTGACAACATGGGAAATAGAGGAATTTGTTGAAGGATTCTTAAAAAAACATGGTGCGAAGCCGGAACAAAAGGGTTACAAAGGGTATGAATATGCGACATGTGCCAGCATAAATGAAGAAATCTGTCATGGTTTCCCTCGTAAGACCCCTTTGAAAAATGGAGATATCGTAACGATTGATATGGTCGTCAATTATAATGGGGCCCTTGCTGACTCTGCTTGGACGTATACGGTCGGTAAGGTTTCAAAGGAAACCGAACATTTAGTGAAAGTGACGAAGGAATCTTTATATAAGGCGATTGAAGTATGTGTGGAAGGCAATCGGATTGGAGATATAGGTCATGCCATACAAACATATGTCGAAGCGGAAGGCTTCTCTGTCGTTCGTGATTTCATCGGACACGGGATAGGGAATGTCATTCATGAAGAGCCGCAAGTTCCGCATTATGGACTGCCGAATAAAGGTCCGCGTCTTAAGGAAGGAATGGTATTCACCATCGAGCCAATGGTAAACGTAGGTACATATAAAGCGAGCCGCGATCCGAATGGATGGACGGCATCCACTGCAGATGGGAAATACTCGGCTCAATATGAGCATACGATTGCCATAACGAAAAACGGCCCGCTTATTCTAACCGAACAATGAACATAAAAAAACAGCATCGATTATGATGCTGTTTTTCATTTTAATCAATTGGACGTTCCAATGAATACAAATCTTCTTCGATATTTCCTAATCTGTCCTCAATGACTTTTTTAGCATCTTTGATACCTTCATTGTAAATAAAGGGAGCGATATTTTCGAAAATGAACTGCAAGTGATTTTCAGCAGCGATTTCACCGATTTCCTTCCCATGTTCCTGATACACATAATCTTGGATACTATCGATCATCTTGCGGCGTTTTTCCATGGGGAATTGAATGAACATTGTCCGCCTCCTTCATATTTGTTCTAAAAACCATGTAATGAATTCATCCGAATCCAAAGGGAAGACTGGTACTGAAGCATGATTCCTGGTTTGTTCCAGACATTCGGGCCAAGCCACTGCCGCATTGACATTGGTAAGCCGTTCCAATAACAGGAGGTCACTTACTTCCTTGATTAAAATGATCTTAGGAAAGTCCTCTTGCTTATAACCTTCAATTAAGATCACATCAGGGAGAAATAGACACAGTAATTGAATCAGCTCAGTGATAGGGGCTCTCCCCTTGAAATTGCCGAGCAGCTCGATTGTTCCATCTCCTTCAACAAGTGAAGCGGCCGCCCCAGCAAGAAAGTGTTTATTGGAATCCTTCGTGCCTGTAACATCCGGTTTTCCGCCATGTCCATGATGTTTTAAAACGGCTGTCTCCAATTTGGCTTCGCCAAGCTTTTTGATTAAATTCGTTATGAAGGTCGTTTTTCCTCTATTTTGGTAGCCAACCACCTGAAAAATAAAGGGCTTCACCAAGGCCATTTGCATCCTTCCTGGTCATCGAGGAGCAGGATGTCCACGAAATCCCCCGTTTGGAAACCACGTGTCCCTCCAGGTAAGACGGTCAGTGAATTGGCACCTGCCAAACTTGTTGTAATATTGGATTTATCCACACCGCTTGGAATTACCTTCAACTGGCCGGATTCGTAAAATAATCGGGTACGAAGCAGACGTGAGAATGGATTGGGTTTTAAAAAGTCCTCTGCCAATTGGGCCGTTTCTTTTCTTAAATGCGGATGTTCCGAAAACAGCATAGTGCGGATGATCGGTCTTGCAAATAGTTCAAAGCCGACATAACTGGCGGATGGATTGCCGGATAAACCGAATAAAAATTTGTCATTATATACCGCTACGGTTGTAACGCTGCCGGGGCGCATGGCCACTTTGTTGAATAAGACATCAGCGCCAATCTTTTGATAAATATCCGGGAGAAGGTCAAAATCACCGACAGAAACTCCTCCTGTTGTAATGAGCAGATCCACTTCCTCCAAGGCAGTCGAAATGGCATCGTAGCTTAATTCGAATTCGTCCTTAAGCTTTCCATAAAAACGGACTTCTCCCCCGGCCCTCCGAATTTGGGCGGAGATGGCATGTGAATTGCTGTTGCGTATTTTCCCAGGCTGCAACGGTTCATTAACATCAAGCAGTTCCGATCCCGTAGCGAATAATCCGACGACAGGCTTCTTGGCAACTGGCACTTCGGCATAACCGAATGTTGCCAGCAAGCCGATGATCCCTGGATTGATCGCTGTTCCTTTTTTTACAAGAACATCTCCTTTCTTTGCATCCTCGCCTTGAAAAGAAACGTTTTCGCCTTCCTTAAGTGAGCGTTTAAATGATATGTACTTCTTTCCGTCCTTTTCGAATTCCTTCGTAAGTTCGAGCATGATTACGGCATCACACTCAGCTGGCATCTGAGCTCCAGTCATGATTCTAGCCACTTGATTTTTTTGTACAGGAATAGTCGACACCATACCCGCAGCCAACTCTTCCACCACCTCGAACTCGAGAGGGTTATTTATGGAACCTTCAGAAGTATCCTTGGACCTGAGGGCGAATCCATCATATGGGGAGCGGTTAAAATGCGGAACATCATTTGTAGCTACAATATCTTGAGCCAAAAAACGGTCTTGGCTGTCCTCGAGAGGAATCAGTTCCACTTGTCCTATTAATTTATGCTTCATCACTTTTTCCACTGCTTCTGCAATGCTGATGGGCGTTCTTCTTTCTACCATGCTTACAACTCCTGTCCGTTTTCAAATTTCTATATCAAATGTAGCAGAATTTTTTTGAAAATGAAAAAAATCCTCACCGGTATGGGAGGATTTGAATATTACTTATTACGCAGTCTTCCAAGTTCTTCAGCGATCGCTTCCATTTCACGGACACTGAAATTCGTTTTTTTCATCACCATTGTATAAATATCGTGCAGCTCTTCGTACATTTCGATATCAAAATGAGTTGATTTGATTGCTCCAAAGTTCATCACCTTTAATTTATCCTTGATTGCTTCGATCATAAACTCGACACTTTCGGCTGTGTTTTGCGTTAAATCCATTTTCCTTCATCCTTTCATACGTTCCTAAATTATTTTCATCTTTGCATGATTACCGCTGGAAGTCAATGAATATTCGGGTGGGATGCGAAGCTTGACCCCCGATATACTTGGTCATCTTCGCGTTTTAAAGTTAGAGAGTTTGGGAAAAGATAGGAAAAAACTTTTTTAAACATTGTATAATGGAGATAGCTACCATTATCCATCAACTAATATATGACGAGGAGGAGAATATATGAGCAACATTCGAGAAGAATATAAGTGTGCCAAGAAAAGTAAATTTATGCAAGCGGTCTTTATTGGGGCGTTAGCTGGGGCGGCAATAAGCCTTTTTGACAAGCAAACGCGTTATTCTGTATTGGAAAACAGCAAAAGCTGCATGAGTAATATGAAGGAATTCGTGAAGAATCCCAATGGGGTGCTTACACAAGTACGTGAAACATCATCCAAGGTCCGTTCCACTGTTGAAAAAATTTCCGAAGATGTATCCTTCATTTCCCAAAAGGTTGAGGAAATGAAAGATATTCCATCACAAGTGGCCCAAGTGGTGATGGAGACGAAGGAAGTTTTTGCTGCAGAGGAAGAAGAGCCATCTTCTAGAAATCACGATCAAATTTCCTTAAATTAGAAAATGGGGTGGAGGTATGGCCAATAAAAAAGAATGGCTGAAAGGCTCATTCTTCAAGACTTTGGTAAAACGGTTACAGGTCGATGATGTGTCTGGGCTTGCCGCACAGCTGTCTTATTTCTTCCTACTTTCCCTGTTTCCATTACTTATTTTTTTATTCACTTTATTGGCCTATCTGCCATTTTCACAAGAAGATATATTAAATACCGTCCGTACATATGCACCTGACGATTCGATGAACATCATTGAGGCTAACCTATCGGAAGTAATGGAAGCGAATGGGACTTTATTGTCGTTTGGTGTCATCGGAACGATATGGTCGGCATCGAATGGGATGAATGCAATCATTAAAGCATTTAACCATGCATATGGTGTAAAAGAAAGTCGAACTTTCTTTATTTCCCGGGGAATGTCGATTCTTCTAACTTTAGCGATGATTTTTGTTTTTATTGTCGTTTTATTGCTGCCGGTATTCGGAAAACAAATCGGAGTGTTCCTATTTGCCGAAATTGGACAATCCGATGAGTTTCTTACGATTTGGAACCAAATTCGCTGGGTGATCAGTACGCTTGTATTTTTAATTGTGTTTACCATCCTTTATTGGATTGCGCCCAACATTAAGCTGAAGTGTATAACCGTACTGCCTGGTGCAATCTTTGCAACGGCAGGATGGAGTCTCGCTTCTTTTTTGTTTTCATTTTATGTGGAGAACTTCGCTAATTATTCCGCAACATATGGAAGTCTTGGAGGGATAATCGTATTAATGGTCTGGTTTTATTTATCGGGGCTCATCATCATACTGGGCGGGGAAATAAATGCGCTCATAAGTGAAAAGAAAAAGCCAGAATGTGAATGAACTTCCTGGAGTTTCCGTAATAGCGGACTATCATGCTGCGGATACTATTCAAGAAATGACAACTTTTAAAGAGGAGGAGTTCTTTCATGAGTAAAAAGGATGGCAGCACAAAGCAAAAAGGGAAAAATAAAGGTTCGAACCATAAAACATCAGGTTCTGCAAACGGTAAGAACGGATATCACTAAATGAACATAAAAAAAGGGAGCCTTGTATGGCTCCTTTTTTATGTTTAGTTTCTCAATAGTCTTAAGCTGTTCAGTATAACGAGGATTGTGCTTCCTTCATGGCCAATGACTCCATATGGTAGGTCAAGGAATTGAAGGAAATTGGATGCTATCAGGATCATGATGACAGAAATTGAAAAGATGACGTTTTGTTTGATGATCCGATTCATCTTCTTGGATAATTTGACTGCTTCCGCGATGCGCGGCAGGTCATTCTTCATCAGGACGACATCTGCTGTCTCCAAGGCAACATCCGTTCCTTCACCCATCGCAATTCCAACAGAAGCTGTTGCTAGTGCAGGTGCATCATTGATGCCATCCCCAACCATTGCTACGGTGCCAAAATGTTCTTTCAGCTTTTTCACTTCAGTCACTTTCGTTTCTGGAAGGCATTCGGCAATATATGCATCAATATGGCTCTCCGAGGCAATCGCTTTAGCCGTTTTTTCACCATCGCCTGTCAGCATGACCGTATGGATGCCCTCATTTCTCAAAGCTTCGATGGCTGTAACGGTTTCTTCACGCACGACATCTTTCATAGTGAGTATACCGGCAATCCCTTGATTATCTTTTGCATACACGATTGTCTTACCTTGTTCAGCTAATGTCAGCGCAATGCCATTTTGGAATCGTTCTGCTTCACTGCGACCGACGAAATCAGCTTTTCCGACTTGCCAAAGCACGCCATTGATGTATGCTTGAACACCATTACCTGAGATATCTTCCATATTATCCGGTTTAATGATGTCTCTTTGCAATTTCGTTTTGGCATAACGTACGATTGATGTTGCCAAAGGATGGTTCGAATAATTTTCAACAGATGCAATATGAAATAAGAAATCTTCTTCGTTTAAATCATTACGGATAATGACATCTGTTACCTCTGGTTTTCCTTTTGTCAATGTACCGGTTTTATCTAAAGCAATTGCCTGCAGGTTACCTAGATTCTCAAGATGGATGCCGCCTTTAAATAAAATGCCATGACGAGCACCATTTGAAATGGCAGAAAGTGTAGCTGGCATAATAGAGGCCACAAGGGCGCAAGGCGAAGCGACAACGAGCAGGATCATCGCTCTGTAGAATGTCTCGGTCCAGCTCCACTCCAATAGGAAATGGGGTACGAACATCATCAAACCGACAACCGTCAATACCACTTTTACATAAGTCCCTTCAAACCGTTCAATGAACAGCTGGGAAGGGGACTTTTCACTTTGTGCGGATTGAACGAGAGTGATTATTTTTTGAAATAATGTTTCACTTGCTGGTTTGGTGATTTCCACGGTAATCGTACCACGGAGATTAACCGTTCCAGCAAAAACTTCATCATCCAATGATTTACTGACTGGTATGGATTCGCCAGTAATGGCCGCTTCATCGATATTGGTACGCCCATCCGTGATTTTTCCATCTGAAGGAACTCTCTCTCCTGGTTTCACTAAAATCAGATCCCCGATATGAAGCTGGGAAACGGACACGGTTTCCTCATATCCGTTAGTGATGCGCAGTGCTTCTTCAGGCTGTAAGTCCATAAGTGCCGAAATTTCTTTATGGCTTTTATTCATCGTGTATGTCTCAAGGGCGCCGCTTAAAGCGAAGATGAAAATCAATATGGCACCTTCCGTCCAGTATCCGATGACCGCAGAACCGATGGCCGCAAAAATCATCAGCATCTCAACATTCAATTCCCGGTCGGCAATCGTATCTTCTATGCCTTCTTTTGCCTTGGCATATCCGCCAATCAAGAAAGAGGCTAAGTATATGACTATGGAAGCGGACTCCATTCCGTTCTTTGAAAGGGCCCAGCCCAAAACTATTAATAAACCGCTGAATAATGCGGCAATAAGTTCTAGATGAGGTTTTGCTTTTTCCAACCAAGTGGTTTTGCATGTAGCCGGTTGGGTTAAATGTTTAGTATCTGTAGTCATAAGATTCCCTCCCACATTCTTCTCTATTTTGTGTAAATGATATAGATTATCATTTACTTTATATATAATTGAGAAAGATAATCAACGTCATTTCTCTGGATAAAATATGAAAGCTGCCACCGTAATTGCGATGACAGCAATGTTTTCAAAGGTTTATTAAGGTGATGTCCCTTTTGTTAATATTATATTACCACATATCCTATTCAGAAATAAAGAAGAATGATTCTAATCTAGGAAAAAATATAAAGTATCGAATACAGGCACTCTTGATAAATACCGTTCAAATTGAATAATAAAAGAAGTAGTCCAGATAATAAACTATATTACATAACTGAAGCAGGCATTTTCTCCTTAAACAAGGCCAATGAAATGAAGACAAGGAAAAGCATGATGCTGATCATGTAGAAAAAATTCCCGCCTTGTATATGTTCAATGACCAGGCCGCCAAAAAATGGACCGCCAATGCTGCCGAGACTAAAGAAAATACTGCATAATAAATTTCCTGCAGGTAATAGGTTTCGAGGCAAAAGATCTGCCATATAACTGATCCCCAGCGAAAAGGTCGAACCAACCATCATTCCGCCAAACATAAAGCAGATGAATAGACCAATCACTGAATAGGAATAAATCCCTGCAAGCGTGAATATGGCAAACCCTGAAAAAAGGATTGTCAGCAAGGTCTTTCGCCGGCCAAAACGGTCACTGATCATCCCCAAGGGAATCTGGGTGAGCAGAGTCCCTGCGGAAAATGCCGGAATGATGATGGAAACGGCGGTTAAATCGATTCCGGAGCGCAGGGCGAATACAGGAAAATTGCTATTCAATGATGCTTCGAGCACGCCAAATGTGAACGGAAGTAAAAAAGCGACCCAAGCTATGCGGCTCACTTTCGTAAACCTTTTGAGTGTGCCCACGAATGATGTGCTTTCGGAATCATCCTGTTCAGGAAGTTCATTTCTAATAAGGAAAACAGCGGACCAAGCCAGAAGGCTAAGCATGGATGTGATAATGAAAGGCAAAGACTGATTAATCTCGAGAAGCTTCGTCATCAGCGGGCCCACCATGAAGCCAAGACTGAAGAAAAGTCCATAAATGGCAAGATTCCTTCCGCGCTTCATTTTTGGTGAAATGGCAGTGATCCATGTCTGGGTAGCGAAGTGAAGTGTATGATCGCCGATTCCAATGAAGAAACGCAGGACGAACCAAAACCAGAATGATTTCCAAACAGGAAATAATGCAAGCGATAGAATGACCGTTATCCCGCCAAATAATATCAATGGCTTATAGCCGTATTTACGGAGCGGGGCTTCCATAAAAGGAGAAATCAACAGAATTCCGATATAAAGCGAGGCTGCATGAAACCCGTTCAGGGATGAGCTAATTCCGTCATTTTCAAAAATGATGGCAATGACCGGCAGAAGCATTCCCTGTGAAAACCCCGATATGCCGACAATTAAGATTAAAACGCTAAAAAGCAATTTATTATTCATGAAATCAAGTCTCCTAAGAAATGTATACCTTCTTGATGTTACATCTTAGGAAGAGGATTAAGCAATAGAAATTTGGGTAAATATTGACAAGAAAGGAGAAGATGATAAAATTTTCCTTTGTCATCGCACAAAGATTTTGTATGATAGTTTTTGTTACATAAAAAGAACTATAGGATTGTGAGGAGAAGTATCGTGAATAAAATATTTTTTGGGCTTGTCCTGTTAGGCGTCCCCATATCAGTCATCGGGTCATTATTGCACTGGCCGAGTGTGATCATGTTCATCGTATATTGCTTAACCATCGTCGCGCTAGCAGGCTTCATGGGCCGGGCGACTGAAAGCTTAGCAATCGTCATGGGACCAAGGATTGGCGGTCTTTTGAATGCAACCTTTGGTAATGCAGTGGAATTGATCATATCCATCTTTTCATTAAAGGCGGGGCTTGTTGGGGTCGTGTTGGCGTCTTTAACTGGTTCCGTTTTAGGAAACTTATTGTTGGTGGCAGGACTTTCATTCTTTGTCGGAGGGACTAAATACAAACGGCAGAAGTTTAATGTATTCGATGCGAGGCATAATGCCGGTCTATTGATTTTTGCAGTTATTGTAGCCTTCGTCATACCGGAAGTATTCACACAAGACATGAGTGAATCAAGCACGATGTCGTTAAGTGTAGGAATTTCCATTATATTGATCTTATTATACCTTGCTGCATTATTCTTTAAATTGGTTACTCACCGCGGGGTATATCAGCATACGGAGAAACCCGCGGAACATGAAGAGGAAGTGCCGGAGTGGAGCAGGAAAAAGGCAATTATAATACTTGCTGCCGCTACATTGGCCGTTGCGTACGTATCGGAAAAACTTGTCCATACGTTCAGTGAAGTGGGGGAAACCTTCGGATGGTCTGAGTTATTCATCGGTGTCATTATCGTTGCAATCGTGGGTAACGCGGCAGAGCATGCGTCCGCAGTCATAATGGCCTATAAAAACAAAATGGATGTCGCAGTGGAGATAGCCGTCGGTTCCACGCTTCAAGTTGCGATGTTCGTAGCTCCTGTACTCGTACTTATTTCGTTAATGTATCCAACGCATATGCCGCTTGTCTTCACAATGCCAGAACTGATCTCAATGGTTACAGCAGTCTTTCTGATGATCATGATTTCTAATGACGGGGAAACGAACTGGTTTGAAGGCCTTACCTTATTGGCCGCTTACTTCATTATGGGAATTGGATTTTACTTATTATAAGAATGCAGGCCTTCCGATACGGAAGGTCTTTCTTTTTATAAAATAAAAATGACTCTGCTCAGGTTAGATTTAGCAGAGTCATTTCTATATTAGTAAATTACCATTCATAAGTTATTCCAAAAATTTTCATCATGCTTTGTAAAAGTTGAGAAAATATTCTAGAGTGTCACACCATCCTTTTACATCAGATTTAAGTATTGGCGAATTCGTTTTCTGTCATCCTTTAAAAGGGTTTCATGGATTGTTCGATAAGCATACCTCCTAAGGTTTAATAGGTATGAACGATTTCGCCTCCTTTTTATAATGTAAATTAATTATAACCGATTCCAAAAGAAAAGTAAATATTCAGAACTTTACAAATTCATTACAAAGTTGAAATCGGAATGAAATGTATAGAATGTTGGCTAAAAACAAAATCTATAAACAAAATGATTGAACCCCTCAAAAGGAGTGCGACAGCATGAGAAGAACAATTCTTATTACGATGATTGCCCTAATTGCCTTCATACAGGCGAATGTAAGTTTTGCAGCAGATATACCAGTAGACAAAGCAAGTCCGAAAAAGGTGAATATCCCTCCTTCCGTATTGAATATTGCAAAGGAGAATACGTACCCGAACCCGACCCAGGATCTTCCGATGCTTCAGCCAAGTACGTTTGCGAAACAATTGATCGATTCGTCGGATATCAAGATTGAAAATCCAGAACTCATCCATATGTTGAATGAATCGGCAGTTGCAAAGGCGCCGCTTGCTTTTGGTTACAGGGCGACCATTTACCTTGGCCATTGGGCATTGAATTATGAGTCTTTGGAAACGGCACCAAACTGGGAATACCAAAAAATCAATACGAATTACTATGATAATCGCGGCGGTGAAGTTCCATACAAAATCCGTTATGTCCAGGAAAGTCAGAAGGCAGTGAGCGGCGGTCTGACAGCGAAAATCCCTAAGACAGAGGATGTTCAAAAAATGATGCTGTTAAAAGCCACTGAGAAAACGAATTTGCCATTGGCTTTTGAAACGATCATCGGAGCTGGTACGAAAAAAGATGAAGTATACAATGTTGCTTCAAATAGGATTGGTTACTTATCCAGCTATGCTTCCGCCGTAAATGAAAAAGGCAAGGTCACATATGGGGAAGTGTATTTGAACCTAAAAGGAAATAAAAGAACCATTACGATAAAGAACATCACTTCCCAAGGCATCGGTGCATGGATACCGGTTCAGGACCATGTTTCCTTCAGTTTTACAGTCTCGCAGCAACCCAGGTAAATTGAAAAACTCGCCGGATTGGCGAGTTTTTCTTCATATGGTTGACTTCCTGATCCTGAAGTCCTCCTTCGGGTAATATGCATTTTTGACGAGAACATTCGGGCCTAGGCATTTGACTGCAGGGCAGTGGCAATTCAATTTATTGGCCAGTTTCGAATTCATCCATGTTTCATAGGATTCGGTCAATGGCTGCTCTTTGATATTCCCTAATGTAGGCGCATCCCCGAAGTCGGTCACGATCACTTCCCCGGTGAAAATATTGATGTTCAACCGGGAACGTCCATCAGGGTCATTACGCACAGTCACTTTATGTGAACCGTAAAGGCGTTGAAGCAGGTTAATATCCTCTTTACTGTCATTACATGGATAAAATGGCAGGGTACCGAAAAGCATCCAAACATTTTCATCACGGATATCAAGTAAATGATGAATCGCTTCACGTATTTTGTCCAGTGATAAAGTTTCAAGTGCCGATGCGAAATCGCTTGGATACATCGGATGAATTTCATGCCTTTGACATCCCATTTCATCGACGATCTGCCTGTGAATATGCTCAAGATGAGGCAATGTCCGTTTATTAAGCATCGTTTCTGCAGATACCAGCACACCAGCTTTTGTCAGGGCACGGGAATTTTCGATCATTTTATCAAATAATTTCTTTCGCTGTTCCCGGGATGGTTTTCGGTCCATCATGGCAAAGCCGATATCAATGAATTCATCGATCGTTCCCCAGTTATGGGAAATGTGGAGAACATCCAAAAAGGGAATGATTTCCTCATACCGTTCCAAGTCAAGGGTCAAATTGGAATTGATTTGTGTCCGGACCCCGCGACTGCGGGCATATTTCAATAGAGGCAAAACATAATTCTTCACTTGTTTTCTTGAAAGCATCGGTTCCCCGCCAGTGATGCTGAGCGAGCGAAGCAAAGGGATCTCATCAAGGCGCTGGATCAGTAATTCCAGAGGCAGTGCATCCGGGTCCTTGGGCTGGAGTGTGTAACCGACGGCACAATGCTCACAACGCATATTGCAAAGGGTGGTGGTGGTGAACTCCACATTGGTAAGGCTGAGTTTTCCATATTGTTCAACGTCCATATATGCTTCCCAAGGGTCATACTTGGGTGTAATTGGTGTTAAAAGATCTTGCTTGATTATTGACATATTTAAAACTCCTTACGTAATAATGCACTAACCCATTATGAACAATGGGGACAAAAATTGTCAAATGGCGGAGAGCTGCATTTATAGCTTGCCATTGCACTTTCAAGCAGATTTCGTTACGATGAAAGAAGAACGGAAGGAGAGTGCCTCATGGGAAAATCCATTACAGGTAAAAACGAACAATTAACATATTTAAAAGAACGCCTCACGATGTTCATGGAAGTTCTTGATCATATCGAACCGGAAAATACGGAGTTGGAAGATATAGACCGTTTAATCGGCATGATAGATGATTTGGAAGGCAAAGTGGAACAATTCAAAACCCGCGAAGACTAATATCTGTTTCGATAGTATGATTTTTTCAATGTTAATATTCTGAAGGGATGACGGGAAAATGCGTCATCCTTTTTTGATGGAAATGTTTGGTGACGAAATTTCACACATGGGCTATTTCTGGCGCTTTGCTCATTTCTCTCCCAATTGCTGTTCATTAAGAAAAATAATTACTTGTTTTCGAAAGATTATGTTAGATGTATAATAAAACGGGTGTTGAATCATTCACTATTTATAGAGAAGCAGGGAAATGATTAAATCTAATCTAGGGGAAATAAGAGGGGGAAGAGAAATTTGGATATTCAAAAATTCCAAGAAAGTATGTACAGTCTTATCGTTGAAACTTCAACGAATCTTCCAAAGGATGTTCGTCGTGCGGTCAAAAGTGCAAAACAACGTGAAAATGCAGGTACTCGTTCTGCATTGAGCCTGACCACCATCACGAATAATATTACAATGGCTGACGACAATGTATCACCGATTTGTCAGGATACTGGTCTGCCGACTTTCAAAATAAAAACTCCAGTTGGCGTGAACCAACTTGAAATAAAAAAAGCAATTCGGAATGCAATCATTTTAGCGACAAAAGGCGGAAAACTTCGTCCAAACGCAGTTGATTCTTTATCGGGTGAAAATAGCGGGGATAACCTTGGGGAAGGTCTTCCTGTCATTAAATTCGATCAATGGGAAAAAGACTATATTGATGTTCGTCTCATCTTAAAAGGCGGCGGCTGTGAAAATAAAAACATCCAATACAGTCTGCCTATGGAACTTGAAGGATTGGGAAAAGCGGGTCGCGATTTGGATGGAATCCGTAAATGTGTCCTTCACTCTGTCTATCAAGCACAAGGACAAGGCTGCAGTGCAGGCTTCATCGGCGTAGGGATCGGAGGGGACCGTTCATCCGGATATGATCTGGCTAAGGCTCAACTTTTCCGCAGTAATGAAGATGTGAATCCAAATGAAGATCTTCGTAAACTTGAAGATTACATCATGAAGACAGCTAATGAATTGGGTATCGGCACGATGGGCTTTGGCGGCGAAACTACACTGCTTGGATGTAAAATCGGTGTCATGCACCGTATTCCGGCAAGCTTTTTCGTTTCCGTTGCTTATAACTGCTGGGCGTTCCGCCGTTTAGGGGTGAAAGTCAATCCTGTAACAGGCGAAATCAGTGAGTGGTTATATCAAGAAGGCGAGAAAATCGACTTTGCCCGGGAAGCAGAAAAAGCGGCGAAGGATGAAGTGGCAGCCGCTGCAGAATCGGACGTTGAAGCTTCCCGTGAAATCACCCTGCAAGCACCAATCACGGAAGAACAAATCCGTGAATTAAAAGTTGGTGACGTAGTTCATATTAACGGCAGAATGTATACAGGCCGTGACGCCATCCACAAGCACTTATCTGAAAATCCTGCACCAATCGACCTGGATGGACAAATCATCTATCACTGTGGACCAGTAATGCTGAAGGATGAAGAGGGCAAATGGCATGTCAAGGCTGCCGGACCGACAACAAGTATTCGTGAAGAACCATACCAAGGCGATATCATGAAACGATTCGGTATCCGTGCAGTTATCGGTAAAGGCGGAATGGGACCAAAAACACTAGAAGCATTAAGTGAACACGGCGGCGTTTATCTAAATGCAATCGGCGGAGCTGCTCAATATTATGCAGACTGCATCAAATCCGTCGAAGGTGTGAACTTCACTGAATTTGGTATTCCAGAAGCAATGTGGCATCTGAATGTTGAAGGATTCACTGCAGTGGTTACCATGGATTCACATGGAAACAGCCTGCATAAAGATGTTCAGCAATCTTCATTGGAAAAATTGGCACAATTCAAAGAACCAGTATTTAAATAAATGTATGGTAAAAGACGCTCACCAAAAGGTTGAGCGTCTTTTGTATATCTTACTCTTCGACTTCCGGCAGTGGATCGATCCTTGACGAATCCTCTAGATTCAATCCGCTTTTCACAAAATGAACAAACACTCCACCACTTAAACCAAGACAACCAACAAATCCTAAAGTGATAACCCATTCCAGCATTTCATTCCCCCCTTGGTAAATGTATATGAAAAAAAAGGCGAAAATTACCTCAGAAAAGTACAATCTTTTGGAACGGTCGCACATACATTAGAAGAGAAAGGAGGGATTTTCATGCAGAATAGCTACATCTTATTCTTTTTAGCCATGTTAACCGGTTTTGCTTTCATCCAACTTCCTGTGGCAAACACGATTTTCTCCGGTCTTGAAACATTCCTTGACGTAGTTGGAATTGTAACCGTTCTCATTTTCGCTATCTCCATTATTTGGAAGGCGGCACAAGCGTTATTTAAAGGATGAACAAAACAAAGAGGCCTATCCCTTTCGGGGGAAAGGCCTTTTTTTGCGTGGGATTATGGTTTTGCGGAAGGAATTCGACCCATAGCCCGTTAATTCCACCTTCACAATATCATGCATATAAATCTCCATGTTCCAAACAATAAGAAAAAAGGATATGGGGGATATTCCAATGAAAAAAATGGTGATTTTATCCGCTTTTATATGCTTGATGTGCTCTTTGGCTAGCCCAGCTTTTGCAGAATCCTATAACTGGGGTTTCAATAAAGGTAAAAATGGGACACCTGCCGATGCCGGCAAAAAATTCAATGAAATGCTGCCTAAATATGAAGCGATTTATAAGGGGGATACAAAGAAAAAAGTCGTTTATTTAACCTTTGATAACGGTTATGAAAATGGCTATACGGGCCAGATTTTGGACGTTCTGAAGAAACATGGTGCTCCTGGAACTTTTTTTGTCACGGGTCATTACTTAAAAACGGCACCTGAGCTTGTCGTCCGTATGGCTAATGAGGGGCATATCGTAGGAAACCATTCATGGAACCATCCGGATATGACCAGCGTGACGGACGATGTGATCCGCACCGAGCTTGAGCGGGTAAAAGAAGCAACGGAAAAATTAACGGGACAAAAGGGAATGAACTACTTAAGGCCGCCTCGTGGAGTATTTAATGAGAGAACAATGAGGATCGCAAAAAAAGAAGGGTATTACCACATCTTTTGGTCACTGGCATATAGAGACTGGATTGTAGATCAACAAAAGGGTGCCGCGTTCGCACATGATGAAGTGCTTAAGCAGATTCATCCCGGCGCGATTTTATTATTGCATACCGTATCAAAGGATAATGCGGAAGCATTGGACTCGATTCTGACGGATCTTGAAAAACAGGGGTACACCTTTGGTAGCCTTGATGAATTAATGATTGCGAAACAGTTGCCGAACCGAATGCTTTATTAAAATGAGAAGCGGGTCCTGTAGTGATAATTCAGGTCCCGCTTTTATCCATTCTTCTCAATTTCAAGTAATATTTCAGGAAACATGCTATAATACGTGGAAAACTGCTAAAGGATGGATCGCTTGTGTGGACAGAAAAATTACAGGTTCAAGGACCCTATAATTTCGATCTTGTTCTCGAACGATTATCGTTAGACCCACTTCAGGTAGTTGATTTCACTAACAGGACGGTAAAAGTTCCGCTATATATAGAAAAAGAACCAATCGTTTTGCAGGTTCAGGCAATAGGAAATATCGATGAACCATCTTTTATCATCAAAGGTCAATCAGAGGTGTACAAGTCAAAAGCAATCGAACGGTTAAAAAAGGTTTTTCATTGGCATCAGCCATTAGAAGGCGTTTCCCGGCACTTCCGGGAATCCGATTTGCGGGAAATCTTCGAAGAGCACCGCGGTACTGCCATAGTCTTGGACTTTGATTACTACAGTTGCCTCGTCAAATGCATCATACATCAGCAATTGAATTTATCTTTTGCCCATACGCTCACGGAACGATTCGTTAAAACTTTCGGCTTTCAGATGGAAGGTGCCTGGTTTTATCCGACACCGGAAACAACCGCCCAACTTCAAATCGAGCAATTAAGAGCCATTCAATTCAGTGGCCGGAAAGCGGAATACGTCATCGGACTTTCCGAGCAGATCATTCAGGGCCATCTCAACCTTGATATAATGGATAAGCTATCCGATCAAGAGGTTATGGATACACTAATAAAAATACGCGGTATCGGGAGATGGACGGCTGAAAACTTCCTGCTTTTTGGACTTGGCCGGCCGAACCTATTTCCTAAAGCCGACATTGGCATTCAAAATGCCTTGAAAATATTATATGGCTTACCGCATAAGCCAACCCAAGAAGAAATGGAGTCCTATAGTGTGAAATGGGCTCCATATCTAAGCTACGCTTCCCTCTATTTGTGGAGAAGCATTGAAAAACGGAGTGAAAAGAAATGACAAACATTCAAGATACAAAACTAGAAGTGAATCAAACCCTTCCCCTTACGATTAAACGACTTGGCATAAACGGAGAGGGAGTCGGTTATTTCAAAAAGAAAGTCGTCTTCGTCCCAGGAGCATTGCCAGGTGAAGAAATTGTAGCTTTGGTTACAAAGGTTCAGCCAAACTTCACCGAGGCGAAAATAAAAACCATCCGTAAAGAATCACCGCATCGCATTGCAGCGCCATGTCCGGTTTACGCTGAATGCGGCGGATGTCAGTTGCAGCATTTAAGCTATTCCCAGCAACTTATTGAAAAACGAGATATCGTCATTCAAGCGATGGAACGTCATTCGAAATTCCCAGTTTCTTCATTAAATGTAAAAGAAACGATCGGCATGGAAGATCCTTGGAATTACCGCAATAAAAGTCAGTACCAAGTCGGCCAAAAAGATGGCAAGTTGATTGCTGGCCTTTACGGCTTGAATTCCCATACACTGATCGATATCCCGAATTGCCTCGTACAGCATAAAGCAACAAATAAGGTAACACGTACAGTGAAAAAGATACTAAAGAACCTGAACATCTCGATTTATAACGAAAGAAAAAGAAAAGGTGTTATCCGGACGGTCATTACACGTGTAGGGTTTGAAACAGGTGAGGTGCAGGTTGTCCTTGTTACAGGAGCGGAGGAAATTCCACAAAAAGATCAGTTGCTAAAACAAATTCGTGACCAATTGCCTGAAGTGAAATCGGTTGTACAAAACATCAACAACCGGGACACATCACTGATCTTTGGCGAAAAAACGATTCACCTGGCAGGCGAAAAAGTCATCAACGAAACATTGGGTGACCTATCATATGAACTATCAGCCCGTACATTCTTCCAGCTTAACCCTGTCCAAACTGTTCGCTTATATGATGAAGTGAAAAAAGCAGCAGCCTTAACCGGCACGGAAAAAGTGGTTGACGCTTATTGCGGTGTTGGAACCATTGGGCTGTGGCTGTCTGAAAATGCCAAGGAAGTCAGAGGAATGGACGTCATTAAAGAATCCATTGAGGACGCCAAGAAAAATGCCAAAAAGCATAAACGCAACAATGTATACTATGAAACAGGCAAAGCAGAGAATATCCTTCCACGCTGGACCAAAGAAGGCTGGAAACCGGATGTACTGGTCGTCGACCCGCCAAGATCCGGCTGTGATCAATCTTTACTGCAGACAATCTTGAAAGTTAAACCGAAAACCATAGTGTACGTATCATGCAACCCGTCCACATTGGCGAAGGACTTACAAGAACTGGGATCTTCTTATCGCGTGGAGGCCATGCAGCCAGTGGATATGTTCCCGCAGACGAGCCATGTGGAAGTAGTAACCTCGTTGAAGCTGATTAAAGAATAAGCAGAGTGATCCGGGAATCTGTAAAAGGTTCTCGGATTTTAATCTGCGTTTATTTCCATCCATTTGTGAAATAATGAAAGTACTGTGAAAATCGAGAAATACATAGGAGGGTTTTGGATGCATAATCATGATATATTAATTCGATTAAGATATGCGCTGGATATTAAAAATAAAGATATGGTTGAGATATTTAAACTCGGGGAGATTGAAGTGACAAGAGAAGAAGTCATGCAGATGCTCACAAAACCAAAAGATGATTATTATGATGAATATGATGATGATATGGATGAAGCTGAAGATGGGATAAACTGCAATAACATGATGCTAGAGTCCTTCTTAAATGGTTTGATCATTTTTAAACGAGGGAGACAAGAGCCAAAACCTGGTCAGCCCCAAAGTCAGGCACCTGCTGTAAAGAATAAGGAAAGTGTGAATAATATCCTTTTGAAGAAACTGAAAATAGCATTGACATTAACCAGTGAGGATATGATTGATATCTTGGAAGATGCAGGAGTCATGATAACCAAAGGGGAATTAAGCGCTATATTAAGAAAAGTGGGTCATAGGAATTATAAAGAGTGCGGGGATCGATACGCCAGGAATTTCTTAAAAGGATTAGCTTTGAAATATAGGGGATAAGGGTTCAGTACTGTTTTTATCTTGAACATCATGATATTTAGACCTTGATTTCGTGAAAAGTACTTTTCCGATTTCAGGGTCTTTTTCTATTCGAAGACACTAGGAAGTGAGAATGAATTTAATAACAGAAGGCACCCCTTAAGGCACCCTCTGCACATTAAATACGAGTTCATTGGCCTCTTAAAAAGTCTGGTTTTGCGAAATTGGGGTTGGGATATTTATAGAAGCCTTCTCCTGCTTCTCTTCCGATTTTCCCTTTATCGATATACTCTGTTTTCAATAAGTTAGCCAACTTTTCAACTTCTGGATCACCTGTCGCTTTCGCTTTTGCAAGTGAAATATTATAAGCGGTATTGATTCCTACCACATCTAAAATGGCGAAAGGTCCAAGAGGTGCTCCTGTTCTTAAGTTCAATGGCTGGGATCATAACGACACCATACAGCGGTCCGTATGCAGCAACCAAACATGCCATCGAGGGAATGGCTTTAACCTTGAAAGATGAGCTGAAGGAGTATGGGGTGCAGGTTGCGACCATCAATCCGGGTGCCTACAATACCGGTTTTAACGACAGGGCAGCTGAGGAAAAATGGGAATGGTTCGATGAAGAAAAGAAGTTTACAAGAGCAGAGGGTATGAAAAAGCAAGAAAAGGGATTAAAGAACCAATTCGATCCGGAAGACATGATAGAGAAGATGATCGAAATCATTCCGGCTCACCACCATAAATTCAGTACTGTCCATCCCGAGAAAACGGAAAAACGGATGAAGGAGACCGAAGAGGAACGGTGGGACATGGAAACCTGATTTAGCCTGAGCAGCTGGGCACTACTGTCCTAGGAGAAGTGCAGGGGGATAATTTGTAAGTTGTGCATGAATTCTGGACGAAGGAAAAGAAATAGGGTAAATCCTTATTCTTATTCCCTTTCTCCTATTCTTTTGCATGACTTTTTTGTACGTGAGATTTAATTCAATATCCGAGCTGATCAGCAGCTCTTTTTTTATTGTTGTAATGGACTTAAGCGTCCATTAGTACAATGTATAACAGACAAAAAAGAGGATGATTATTCCCCTTTCAGATTATCGACAAATTTGAAAAAATCGGTTTTCCTGCAGTTTTTTCTTAAAAAAACAATCCAGTTGATTGGTGCAGGTGTTCGAGTCTCCTGCTTAGAAAAGAGTGTCCAAGAAAAAGACCCCACAGGCGCAAAGACCGCCCGCGGAAAGAGATTGCTGGAGGGGAAATTAAGCCCCCAAAAAAAGATTCATGATTAGGAATGAACCATTCTGAACTTCCTTTTGTCAACAAAAGGAAAGAGGATGATCCCCTTGTTTTACTTGTCTTCATTTGTTTGTTCATCAGGTTTTTGGACGATTTCTTTTAATTCCCCAATGTCACCTTTGGCATTGATAACCTCAAAAATTTCATTTAGGCCTTCTGATGTTTTTTCATCTTCCGTTTTCACTATACCCCTCCTTAATTAGGTTAATGGTTAAGGTCTCCAAAAAACCAGTAGATAAACATCGGTTAGCTTGGAAAATTGATGAAATTCTCTTCGTATTTCCATTGATATAAGCGCATTTTAGGCGGATGTTAATTGTAAAACTACAAAAAATCAATTTTTTTTGTCCGCACAATATGGACAACGTTGAAATTATCTATTATTATGATTGTTATAACTCTTAGTATAAAGGGGTTTGTGGTACTTCTTAATGTATTTTTGGAGAGGACACATGTATTTTTAGAAAAAAGGGAAAAAATACAATATTTCTGAAATAGGGGTAAAACATATAAAGATCCTGCATTTATTCCAACCATCAATGAGGGGGTATATTAAATGTCAAGTGAAATATTAAATGAATTCTTGAAAGAAAATTTGGAAGATTTAAAAGAAAAGGGACTTTACAACGTTATTGATCCAGTGGAAGGTCCTAATGGTCCGGTAATTACCATTGCAGGCAGGGAGCTAATTAATTTATCATCCAATAATTATTTAGGTTTAGCGACAGATAGACGATTAATAGAGGCTTGCATAGAAGCGACGAAAACATATGGTGTCGGTGCCGGTGCCGTTCGTACGATCAACGGAACGTTAGATATTCATGTCAAATTAGAAGAAAAGCTTGCTGAGTTTAAACATACGGAAGCAGCAATTGCTTATCAGTCTGGATTTAACTGTAATATGGCAGCGATTTCAGGAGTGATGGATAAACACGATGCCATTCTTTCAGATGAACTGAATCATGCTTCAATCATTGATGGATGCCGATTGTCCAAGGCGAAAATTATTCCCTTTATCCATTCCGACATGGACGATTTACGGACAAAAGCCCGTCAAGCAAAGGAGTCCGGATTGTATAACAAAATCATGATTATTACCGACGGAGTGTTCTCGATGGATGGCGATATTGCCAAGCTTCCTGAAATCGTGAAGATTGCCGAAGAGTTCGATTTAATCACGTATGTTGATGATGCGCATGGTTCGGGTGTATTAGGTAACGGTGCAGGAACGGTAAAACATTTTGGGTTATCGGATAAAGTGGATTTCCAAATTGGGACATTATCCAAAGCCATTGGTGTTGTTGGAGGCTATGTAGCAGGAAAGAAAGATTTGATTGATTGGTTAAAAGTGAGAAGCCGCCCATTTTTATTTTCAACGGCTGCCACACCGGGAGCAGTTGCAGCTAGCATAGAAGCCATCGATATTTTGATGAATAGCTCAGAACTTCAAAATAAGCTTTGGGAAAACAGCGATTACTTGAAACAGGGCCTAAAAGAATTAGGGTTTGATATCGGTGAGAGCGAAACACCGATTACACCTTGCATTGTGGGTGATGAAACAAAAACGCAGCAATTCAGCAAGAGACTGAATGAAGAAGGTGTGTATGCTAAATCCATCGTATTCCCTACCGTTCCAAAAGGAACAGGAAGAGTGAGGAATATGCCTACTGCTGCTCATACAAAAGAGATGCTGGATCGTGCAATTGCCATTTATGAAAAAGTAGGAAAAGAGATGTCGATCATATAAGTAGATTGCTTGTTTCAGAGTTTAAAACTTGGGGAGGGATTTTTGATGAAAAAGGTCTTGGTAACGGGGGCTTTAGGTCAAATTGGTTCAGAACTGACGCTGAAAATGAGAGAGGTTTATGGAGCTGACAATATCATTGCGACAGATATTCGAAAAACGGACAGCGATGTTGCTCAATCAGGTCCATTCGAAATTTTGGATGTTACGGATGAAAAAGCGATGTATAACATGGCAAAAAAACATGAAGTGGATACAATTATACATCTAGCCGCTTTATTGTCAGCAACAGCTGAAAAGAAGCCGCTTTTAGCTTGGCATTTAAACATGGGCGGATTGGTCAATGCTTTGGAATCGGCACGAGAACTCGAATGCCAATTATTCACTCCTAGTTCCATTGGTGCGTTTGGTCCAACCACTCCTAAAGATTGGACACCGCAAGACATCATTCAAAGGCCGAATACGATGTACGGCGTGAATAAAGTATCCGGAGAGTTATTATGTGATTATTATCATCATAAATTTGGGGTTGATACGAGGGGGCTTCGATTCCCGGGACTGATTTCATATGTCACACCTCCTGGCGGTGGAACTACCGACTATGCAGTTGAAATTTACTATGAAGCGATTAAAAACAAGCGATATACTTCTTACATTGATAAGGGAACGTATATGGATATGATGTATATGCCGGATGCTTTAGCAGCCATCATTAAATTAATGGAGGCAGATGCTTCAAAATTGAAACATCGGAATTCTTTCAATGTTTCTGCCATGAGCTTTGATCCTGAGCAAATTGCAGCCGAAATTAAAAAGCATATTCCGGAATTTGTCATGAATTATGAAGTCGATCCTGTAAGACAGTCCATTGCAGACAGTTGGCCAAATACAATTGATTCAACTTGTGCAAAGGAAGAGTGGGGATTCAAGGCGGAATATGATTTGGAGAAAATGACCAATGATATGTTGTTGAAGCTGAGATTAAAGTCCCTTTTAGTAACAGCATAATAAACCTGCAAGCCGAATAAAAGAGTTGCAAAACTCTTTTATTCGAGTTATTTTATACAGGGGAATTTTTACGTTTAAGGGGTGAGCTTTTATAAGCGATAAAAAGTAAGCGCTTTCTATGAAACCTTGAACAGAATCAAGAAATAACATGAAATTTGATAGTAATCTTTCTGACTGTCAGGAATGCTTAAAAGTGAAGAATGATTTTAAGGGGCGGCTTTAAAATAAAGTGCCTGCTATATCATTTCTATATTAAATAGGGAGTGTATTAAGCATCTTGCATTAAATTTCGACTATTAGTAGTGTAGGGGGAAATGGAATGGCAAACAAAGATTTGAATAGGGACCTGAAAGGTCGTCATATTCAGATGATCGCTTTGGGCGGAACGATTGGTGTCGGTTTATTTATGGGTTCAGCCAGCACGATTCAATGGACAGGTCCGTCTGTAATGTTAGCTTATGCGATCTCTGGTTTATTTATATTCTTGATCATGCGCGCAATGGGGGAAATGTTGTATTTAGAGCCAAGTACAGGTTCATTTGCAACATTTGGTTATAAATACATTCATCCATTGGCAGGATATATGACAGCTTGGAGTAACTGGTTCCAGTGGGTTATCGTCGGGATGGCAGAAATTATTGCAGTGGGGACGTACATGCAGTATTGGTACCCTGATCTCCCTGCTTGGATTCCAGGTTTAATTGCAATGGTGATTCTTGGAGCAGCGAACTTAATTTCCGTTAAATCATTTGGGGAAATTGAATTTTGGTTTGCACTGATTAAAATCGTAACGATTATTTTAATGATCGTTGCAGGTTTTGGACTAATTTTCTTTGGAATCGGTAACGGAGGGGAAGCCTTAGGGTTATCGAATCTTTGGGAACATGGCGGTTTATTTACAGGTGGCTGGAAGGGCTTCTTCTTTGCTCTCTCACTGGTGGTTGCCGCTTATCAAGGTGTAGAATTAATTGGGATTACGGCTGGTGAAGCAAAAGATCCGCAAGAAACGATAACCAAAGCGATTCAAAGTACCATTTGGCGTATTTTAATCTTCTATATCGGTGCGATCTTCATTATTGTAACCGTTTACCCTTGGGATCAATTAAGTTCGATCGGCAGTCCATTTGTTGCGACCTTTGCGAAGGTTGGTATCACGGCAGCAGCTGGAATCATTAATTTTGTCGTAATCACGGCTGCAATGTCTGGCTGCAATAGTGGAATTTACAGTGCAGGACGAATGCTTTACACATTAGGGATGAATGGACAAGCGCCAAAATTCTTTGCAAAAGTATCTAATAGCGGTGTCCCTTTATTCGGTACGTTTGGAGTGATAGTCGGTTTAGCAATTGGGGTTGTTTTAAGTTATATTGCACCAGAAAATTTATTTGTGCATGTATACAGTGCGAGTGTACTTCCTGGAATGATTCCATGGTTTGTCATTCTGATCAGTCAAATTAAATTCAGGAAAGTCAAAAAAGCAGAAATGCACAATCATCCATTCAAGATGCCGTTTGCACCTGTTACAAACTACCTGACCATCGCTTTCTTGCTCATGGTATTAATCGGTATGTGGTTTAATGATGACACACGTATATCTCTTATGGTTGGAATAGGTTTTCTGGCTATCGTTGCAATTAGTTATTTCGCTTTTGGAATAGACAAGCGAGTACAAGCCAATGCTCAGACAGAGGCTCAGAAGGAAGATAAAGTGGGTTAATCCATCATTCACTATGAGGTTATGCAAAGGGTTGCTGCGGCAGCCCTTTTCCAATGAAATTAAAAGGGCAGATTAGTTTTAATAAGAGATGATAAAATGGATTAAATTGATTGCTTCATTGTGAAGGGTGAACTAACGATGTCGGACTTAAAAATGACAATCCTAAAATGTATACGAATCCATCCAATATCATCAAAGACCACAGAAATGCACTTAAATAACTGATTAGTGAAAACTTCCAGAAATATGGGGGGCCTGGAAACAAAACGAAGAAGAATGGTTTAATGATTGTCCCGGCGTTATCCATTTTGGAAATCGCCAATTAGAATTATTTGCAAACAAAGCTGATGAATACGCTGTTACCTTTGACAAAATCCTTGTTACCCAAGACCTTTGTTGGTATGGGACGGATTTAAGACTTAAATGGGAAAAGAACAAGTTACTGAATTCAGCTACTTGTAAACAGCTGGTTGGGATTGAGATTGTTGAAAGATGTGAAACAAACGCACCGGATTATTTTTATTTATATGTCCTTGGGCTTCACTTGAACGATGGCTATCTCACCATATGTAATGGATCTGATGAAAATTCAATAATCATTAAAAGGGAGAAGATCCAATTTACAGGCACACGCTTATCTGACAAATATCAATTTTTTATGATCTATGATGAATGGAAAACGATCTGGGCAGTCTAGTTAATGACATCAGGATACGTTTCCGCCAAAGTTAATATAGAATGCTAAATATCATAGAAAAGGAGAAGTTGACAATGACAACTTCAAAGAAGAATTTGAGGACTTGCGAAAAGGGACACAAATACTACAAATCCAGCGACTGTCCGACCTGTCCTGTATGTGAGCAGGAACGAAAACCTGATACAGGATTTCTTTCAGTGCTCTCGGCACCTGCCAGACGTGCATTGGAAAACAATGGGGTAACCTCTTTACAACAGCTATCAACATATAGTGAAAAAGAGATTTTGAAATTTCACGGTATGGGACCAGCTTCTTTACCTAAACTTAGGGAAGCTTTGGAGACAGGTGGGTTATCATTCAAAGATTAATCACTTTACGTGAATAAGGGATCAGGAACATCTTTTTTATGGACATCATCCTTGTTAAACTGATAGTAACTCTAAAAAGTGAGGTAACGAAAAATCATGAGTTCCTATACTCCCTATTTTGAATTCAATCGAAAAAAGTGGGCATCTTTGCGAAACCATACCCCACTTCCTTTAACTGAAGAAGAATTGGATAACTTAAAAGGAATAAATGAAGAAATATCCATTCAGGAAGTAGAAGAGGTTTATTTGCCCTTGACTCGTTTGATCAATTTACATGTTGAAGCATCTCAGCAGCTTAACACAGCCGCTTCTTCATTTCTAAAAACTGATGCTAAAAAAGTACCTTATATCATTGGGATTGCAGGGAGTGTTGCTGTAGGAAAGAGTACGACTGCAAGGTTACTTAAGACTTTATTATCCAGATGGGATAATCACAGAAACGTAGGTCTTGTCACTACCGACGGTTTTTTGTATCCAAATCATCGTTTAGAAGAAAAAGGACTGATGAAAAGAAAAGGGTTTCCTGAAAGTTATGATACTCAAAAATTAATCAACCTTATCGGAGATGTAAAAGCGGGAAAAAATAAAGTGGAAGTTCCAATCTACTCACATTTGAAGTATGACATTTTGCCAAATGAAGTGCAGACTATCTGTAATCCGGATATTTTAATAGTGGAAGGTGTTAATGTACTTCAAGTTGACAAGGAAAATCAAGTATTCGTCAGTGACTTTTTTGATTTCTCAATCTATGTAGATGCAGACATAAACGACATAGAACGATGGTATGTTGAAAGGTTCCTTTTACTTCAGAAAACCGCATTTCAAAGTCCCGAATCCTATTTTCATCGTTATATTGATTTGTCTAAAGAACAGTCCATTAAACAAGCGACTCAAATTTGGGAAGAAATTAATCTGAAAAATTTACATGAAAATATACTGCCGACAAAAGGAAGGGCGAAACTCGTCTTGAAAAAAGGATCAGAACACAAAGTTGAAAATATCTTTTTGCGAAAATAATAAATTAGAAATAATGTTTTTTTGTAATAGCAATAAAGCAAGGAATTTCATTTATAAGGAACTATGCGATAAGTCTTAAAATTAGGAATATTTTCAATGATAATACCTTATATTGGTTTAATTTTCATTAATTATTGGTATTGTTATAATATCTAATAATTGGGTGGAATTTATGATTCAAGTTAAAAAGATAGGATTTTGGGGATTTCAGGAAGTCCCTTATTTTTTAGGGAAATGGTTACAAAAACTTCTAATTTCACTTCTGTTTTTGTCAATAAATGTGTATTTTCATGACTTTTTCGACTCTGTCAATATTATTTCACTAACAGTTTCTTCCTTCAATAATGGGGAGTTACTGAAGAAATCTTTTAATGTGACTATCGGGGTGGATAAGTTTAAGCCAATTTCTTCGTAAAATCAACATTTTAACAAAAAAAGTAATAGTAGAATATTTTAATCTATGAAATAATAATAATAGATTATGATATAGTTATAAGGAGACAGAAAAGGTGTGTTCCTAGTTCGTGCCGGGCTTTTTTGTGACACCTAAGCAGGAGCGCCTACATCTTTTTTGCAAATATAGGGGATAAGGAAGGTTATAATGAGCAACATACAGAAACAAACAGACGTTATCTTAATTGGCGGCGGAGTCATGAGCGCGACTTTGGGATCATTACTGAAAGAGTTAGCACCGGAATGGGAAATCAAAGTATTTGAGAAGCTTGCAAACGCAGGAGAAGAAAGCTCTAACGAATGGAATAATGCGGGTACGGGACATTCTGCGCTGTGCGAGCTTAACTATACATCCGAAAAAGCTGACGGATCTATAGATATTAGCAAAGCAATTAAAATAAATGAACAGTTCCAAGTTTCATTGCAGTTTTGGTCGTATCTTGTAAACTGTAAGCTGATTGATAATCCGCAAGACTTTATCATGCCATTGCCTCATATGAGTATGGTACAAGGGGATAAAAATGTAGCGTTCTTAAAGAAACGTTTTGAAGCGCTGTCAAAAAATCCTCTGTTCCAAGGTATGGAGTATTCCGATGACCCAGCAAAACTGATGGAATGGATTCCACTTATTATGCAAGACCGTCCATCGAATGATTCTATAGCGGCAACAAAAATTGATTACGGTACAGACGTTAACTTCGGTGCTCTAACACGTATGTTGTTTGACCACTTAAAGACTCAAAACGTCGATATCAAATATAAACATAGTGTTGATAATGTTAAACGTGCCAGTGATGGCTCATGGGAATTAAAAGTGCGTAATGTCGATACCGGTAGCGTAGAACGCCATAATGCTAAATTCGTCTTTATCGGAGGCGGGGGCGGAAGCTTGCATTTACTGCAAAAATCCGGCATTCCTGAAGGGAAGCATATCGGAGGATTCCCGGTAAGCGGATACTTCATGGTATGTAATAATCCTGAAGTTGTTGCGCAGCATCATGGGAAAGTATACGGAAAAGCTAAAGTTGGTGCTCCACCAATGTCTGTTCCGCATCTTGATACACGTTTTATCGACAATAAAAAATCGTTGCTATTTGGACCATTTGCGGGCTTCTCACCGAAGTTCTTAAAAACAGGTTCAATGTTCGATTTAATAACTTCAGTAAAACCGAATAATGTTTTAACTATGTTGGCGGCAGGCGCAAAAGAGATGTCATTGACAAAATACCTGATCCAGCAAGTTATGTTATCGAAAGAACAGCGCATGGAAGAGTTACGGGAGTTCATCCCGAACGCTAAGAGCGAGGATTGGGATTTAGTAGTAGCTGGCCAACGTGTACAAGTTATCAAAGATACTGCTGAAGGCGGAAAAGGTACACTTCAATTTGGTACGGAAGTTGTCAGTGCATCCGATGGCTCTATTGCAGCATTGCTAGGTGCTTCTCCAGGGGCTTCTACTGCTGTTCACGTTATGCTTGAGGTAATTAATAAATGCTTCCCGCAACGCATGAAAGAGTGGGAACCGAAAATTAAAGAAATGATTCCTTCTTATGGAGAGTCACTAATGGAAAATCCAGAGCTTCTGCAAGAAATTCAAACTTCAACATCAGAGACGCTTGGTCTGAGCAAAAAAAAAGAGCTAGTTTATAGTTAATTTTTGGATATTGAAGCAACATTGAAATTAAAAACAACAGAACCTTTAATCTATCTTTGATTGAAGGTTCTTTTTTTTGTTTTGGGATGCTTTAATTGCATCCCTCAGTTTGTAGACAAAAGGGTTCTATCTAAAAGTTAAAACTAAGTTGATTGGAGCGGGTGTTCTCGAGACTCCTGCGGGAAAAGCGGGTCTAGGGAGAGCCTGCAGGCGCAAGCCGAGGAGGCTCCAGACTCCCGCGGAAAGCGAGTGCCCTACGTTCCAATCAACGTCCAAATTGTACAAGAGATTCTAATGTATTTTTGAATTTATTTTGGAAATGGTCTCTTTATCGCAAATAATGAAAAGCTGTGCATCATCAGGAATTCGTGCATCTAATTTTTGGTTTATGTTAAGATCACCACGATCTGCCACCAGTGTGGCTCCTTTATCGAGAAGATCTATGAATGCATCACGATAAGTTCGCCATTCATCTTGTTTAGGAATTTCATACATCGTCTCTTCATACTTTGTGCTCATAAGTTCAGAATACATGTGGGTGACTCCATGAGAAAACAATGATCGTACTGCTGCGTGGGAGATCATTTCTTGTGTAGGAATAAACTCATCCACCTTTACACGCTCGAATAAACGAATATGCTTTTGATTGATCACCTCAGCGGTGACATGAATGGACGTATTCGTTTTTTCTTCAATGGACGTTATGGCAGTGGCAACTAATAATGTCTTTCCATCGACAAGTAACGGATCTTTTGTAGCGTAATTATCTTGTGTTATTTGGTCAGCAAAAATGATAACGCCTTTTGCTTTAGGAAGGTTTGCACGGATTAATGTTTCTTCATCGGTGGCATCCCCGCGAACATAAAATAGACGCTCCTCCATCATGGGGGATTTTTCCAAGTTATCAATGATTACAATATCAATGGTTTCATCAGATTTATAAATTTCTTGGAGTGCTGATTTTGACTTATCACTCCATCCAATCAGAATGATATGATTTCTACCTGTATATTTCATTTTTCCACCAACTTTACGTTTTTCGATAAGGTATACAGATTTAATGATTTTTCCAATAAATAGACTAACAAGCCCAATACCCGTTATGTAAAGACCGATGGTAAATGCTTTTCCAAGATCGGTGACAGGTGCATAGTCACCAAAACCAACCGTAGCAAGCGTTGTAAGAACCCAGTAAACTGAAGTTAAATATGATTCGAACGTCTGTGGCTCTATAGAAAAAGCAACATATGCTGCAACTAATATGTACAAAATGGCAAATGGTATAAAGATTCTACCTCTTAATTTTATCAGGTAATATATTATTTTTTTTACCTTAATTCTCATCATACCCATCCTAGTTTTAAAGTCATCATCGATTGAATTTATATTTCCCCAATTTAACAGATAATTAAACGTAAGTGTAAGAACTATTTATCCCCAAGTTAGGAGCAAGAAGCATATAAAAGAAAGATTGGTTCTTTAATGATATGTGCGCTCCGCTCTTGTTCTTATGCAAGAAAAAGGGCAGGAACACTCTGCCCAGGTTTTATAGACTACATATTCAAGCTTTTTGTACCAAAACTACGGATTCTCCTCTTAAATTTTGCTCTAATATTAATATAGATTATAAAAAGAACAATAATAGATGAATTTTTGAAAATAAATTATAAAATAATCATCAAAAAATAAAAAATTTTTTCAAATTTTCAGTATACAATGAATGTTGAATGATGAGGAGGTCAACCAAAATGAAAGCGGATACAATGGAAAAAGTAACGATATGAAAAAAAGAACAGGATTGCATATAAAAGTCTCGCAACAATTGGCAGTGTTTCGCATGTTAGTGAACAATTTTGGCCGGGGTGTAGTTGTGCACCGATATACGGCGGGATTGGAAAGCGGCACATAACTGTGGTGTTTTGCTTCGAATGTTCAATCATTTAAAGAGCTGTAAGCGGGTGAAGCTTTACTTGATTGGATGTGGGTATGACGCCAGGGATTTACCCAGTATGCAATTAAATTATAGGGGGAATGATTATGGGATCACCAAATGTTGCGACAAATACGAAACAAGAGAAGCCGCAAATTCAATCAACCACCAATGTACTGAAGTTTATTATATATAGTTTAATAGGAAGTTTTATGTTTTTTATTCCTATTACCATAAATGGTGTTTCAAGCATACCAATTGATCATATGGTAACATGGATCAAAGTAAACTTACCGTCGGCTGTTCCTATTTATGCTCTAATCGTTATCCTATTAGGAGCTGTTTATCCATTTATTTCAAAAAACTGGAGCAAAGATAAGGTATCGATAGTTTTTTCTTTCTTAAAAGTAATAGGTGCTGTTGTTGCGATATTAATATATTTCAAGATTGGACCTGAATGGTTAATGGCCCCAAGTATGGGTCCTTTCCTTTTCGATAAACTTGTCATACCTGTTGGACTTGTTGTTCCTTTTGGTGCAATATTTTTGGCGCTGCTCATTGGATACGGGCTTCTCGAATTTTTGGGTGTGTTGATGCAGCCAATCATGAGGCCGATATTTAAAACGCCAGGGCGTTCAGCGGTTGATATGGTTGCTGATTTAGCAGGTAGCTACTCTATTGGCATGCTTATTACGAATAGACTATATAAAGAAGGAAAATACACCCTTAAAGAAGCTGCTATTATTGCAACCGGCTTTTCAACCGTTTCAGCAACGTTCATGATCGTTGTTGCAAAAACTCTCGGGCTTATGGACATATGGTCGCTTTTCTTTTGGGTTTCTTTAGGGATAACGTATCTTGTCACTGCCATTACCGTACGTATTTGGCCATTAAATAAAATGAGCGACGAATATTATTCGGATAATGCCGATCCAGAAGAAGTTATCAAAGAAGGACTTTTCCGAAATGCCTGGAACAGTGCGATGGTGGGGGCAAACAATTCCGTAAGTCTTGGCAGAAATTTATGGGAAAACTTAAAGGACGGTTTTCTTATGACAATGAGCATTCTGCCGTCCATTTTATCCGTTGGTCTCATCAGCCTTGTATTAGCGGAGTATACTCCAGTATTTAATTTACTTGGCTATCTTTTTTACCCATTTACCTGGGCATTGCAAATACCTGAACCATTTTTGGCTGCAAAAGCTTCAGCTATAGGAATTGCAGAAATGTTCCTGCCGGCGCTTCTCGTGGTTGAAGCACCTCTGGTAACTAAGTTCATCATTGCCGTGGTATCTGTATCATCCATATTATTCTTTTCAGCGACGATACCTTGTATCCTATCAACCGAAATCCCGATCAGTATTACGAAGTTGGTTGTAATTTGGTTTGAACGGACGCTCATCACGTTAATTATAACTGCACCTATCGCAATATTGCTGCTTTAGTACAAATCAACGAATCTTAATTCGATCACAAATCGAAAAGGTGCGTTCGTATCATAAGGTCGACCAGTAAAATTACTGGTTGACCTTTTTTGATAGAATCTTAAATCAGTAGACATGGTAGGATGCACGGTTGCACGGACATTTAAAGTAAGGGTAGTGGAGGCGGAAAAAACAATTCCTATATTCTAGTTTATGAGCCTCCAAAAGTTAATTGATTTAGTTTTTTTGGGGGATCCCTAATAGGGATGACTAAGGAACCCTAGTGAAAAACCCCCCTCTAATGGTGTTGTTTACAGGTACTGGTGACATGATCATCTATTTTTATAAAGAAGGAACAAATATGCGATTCCCATACCCTTTTGATAGTTACCATCACTGAAACAATATTAGGAAAAACATCCAGAAAAATTATTTAAAGAAAATAATATATATTCTAAAAATTCATATTATAATACTTTATACTTATGCTATATTATAGGGAGAATTATTTATTATCACGTATAATCTAAGAATTGGAGTGATTTGAATGAAGAAACTTGGTTTACTGAGTATGTTTTTGATTCTTGCTATCTTTATCTCGGCTTGTGGAACCAATGAAGAAAAAAATGCAGGTGAGGAAAAGGAACCTGAAAAGGTATATAAGGTTGGTGTGGATACGACTTATCCTCCTTTTGAATTTAAAGAGGGGAACGACTATAAAGGTATTGATATAGAATTGATCAATGCAATCGCGAAAGACCAGGATTTTAAAATCAAATTGTCTCCAATGGATTTCGGCGGAATCATTCCGGCTATGCAAGCCAATCAGCTTGATGTGGCCATTGCGGGAATGAGCATTACAGAGGAAAGAAAAAAGGTAGTAGATTTCTCAACACCGTATTTTGATGCAGGATTAACAATAGTTGTTAAAAAAGATAATACAAGCACTAAAACCGTTAAAGATCTTAAAGGAAAAACCATTGCAGTCAAAAAAGGGACAACTGGTGCTAAATATGCACAGGATAATGCTACTGAACTAGGAATAAAAGTTGTCCAATTCAATGATAGTCCAGCGATGTTCCAGGAAGTGGCCAACGGCAACGCCGATGCCCTTATAGAAGATTACCCGGTTATCTCCTATGCGATCGCCCAAAAGGATCTTGGGTTGAAAATCGTAGGTGACCGTTTGAATGGTGACCAATATGGCATTGCTGTATTGAAAGGGCAAAACGAGGATTTATTGAAGAAAATAAATGATGGTCTTGCCAATCTTAAAAAAGACGGCACGTATGATGAAATTATAAAAACGTATCTTGGTGAATAAACAGTAGATTAAAGCTAAATAGGCGCGCTTATGGCGCGCTTTCTTTTTCAAAGGGGTGAAAGAAATGGATATAATTGTTGCGGCATTGCCACTTTTATTAAAAGGACTTCAGGTGACACTTTATATCTTTGTGATTGCCATTATCCTAGGTTTTTTGATTGGTTTAGTGGTCGCTTTGCTGCGGCTTGCCCCCATCAAAATCTTGAACTGGATTGCAAAGGTTTATGTGGATGCGATACGAGGGACGCCGTTCATCGTTCAGTTATTCTTTATCTATTTTGGTGTGAATTCTCTGAATTTGATTTCTTTGGACAGTACAACAGCTGGAGTCATTACCGTTGCAATCAATGCAGGGGCATATTTTGCTGAAATAATAAGGGCAGGGATACAATCCATCGATAAAGGGCAAACGGAGGCGGCAAGATCCATCGGGTTCACTGGAGCTCAAACAATGAGATATGTCGTGCTTCCGCAAGCCTTTAGAAGGATGCTCCCTACCATTACGAACCAATCGATCATCAGCTTGAAGGACACTTCGCTATTATCCGTCATTGGTATAGCCGATTTAACCCAGCAAGGTCAGATTCAGGCTTCGGCAACCTTTGAAGCATTCAAGATTTGGCTGGCCGTGGGTGTGATTTACTTTATCATCATCTATTTGTTAACCCTAATTGCTAATTTCATAGAAAGGAGGGTACAAGTTCGATGAGCATCATTACAGTAAAAAACCTGAGAAAATCATTCGGAACTGTCGAGGTTTTAAAAGATATTAATGCAGAAGTGCAGGAAAAGGAAGTAATTTGCGTAATAGGCCCTTCTGGATCTGGAAAGAGTACATTCCTGCGTTGCCTGAATCTCCTTGAGGAAGTTACGGGCGGTGAGGTGGTCATTAACGGACATGATATAACCGATCCTAAAAGGAAAATCAATATAAACAAAGTCCGGCAAGAAGTTGGGATGGTTTTTCAACATTTCAATCTATTTCCCCATAAAACCGTTTTGGAGAACATAACCTTGGGCCCTATTAAAATTCGGGCCACCGATAAAGCGGAAGCAGGAAGGTTAGCGCTTGAGTTATTGGATAAGGTTGGTCTAAAGGAAAAGGCAAATAGCTATCCAGGGGAACTTTCCGGCGGACAAAAACAGCGGGTCGCCATCGCAAGGGCATTGGCGATGAATCCGAAAATCATGCTATTTGATGAACCGACTTCGGCCCTTGACCCTGAAATGGTCGGCGATGTTTTGGAGGTAATGAAACAACTTGCCAAGGAAGGCATGACAATGGTCGTCGTTACGCATGAGATGGGCTTTGCCCGGGAAGTAGGGGACCGGGTCATATTCATGGATGGAGGGTATATCGTGGAAGAAAATGAGCCGAATGAATTATTCGGTAACCCTCAGCACGAAAGAACGAAAGCATTCTTGAGCAAAGTGCTTTAACGGGATGGCTGTAAGAAACCATGGTGCATCATGAATGAAGTTGTGCATGAAGTGTGGACAAAGGAATAGCGGAAAATGAGGGGAAACCCAAACGCATCAGCCTTTTCCTCATCTTTGTGCATAACTTTTTTGTTTTTTAGAGTAGAAATCAGTCAGGCATGTTTATTAATATCATCGGGCAGGCATCAAAAAAACCTATGCATTCGGTACATGCATAGGTTTTTTCTTATTTACTTGGCACCGTAACTAATCAAGTTCGTCATGATTCGATATCCGCCGGGAACCTGGCCTTGAATTTGCCTGTATAGGACAAGGTTTGTGTAGAGGTAGGTGCCATTACCGTATTTAGCCATGAGGATTCCGCCATCAAATGGTTCTTCATTTGGATCAGCCATGGAAATGAATGTTTCAAACCGTTCATCCCATTCCATCGGGAAGTACAATCCTCTTTCTTGGACCCAATTGCTCCAGTCATCACTTGTTATTTTATTTGGATAGTTAAAAAGAGCCGATTCGGGTTTCGAGACGTTTACCGTGGCTTTTTCATCGGTTACCCGCCAGCGAATCGAAGGATTCCCGAGGGTAAGGGGATATGGAGCTGTCTTCAGGGCATCCCATCGATCACCCGGTTTATGGTATTGAACGACGAGATGACCGCCGTTTTCCACATATTCAAGTAAGCGCGCGTTATTTGCCTTTAAATCTTCCCTTGATAGATAAGCACGGATGCCTGTAACGATCGTGTCATATTGACTTAAATCACCTTCAGCTAAATCAGCCGCAGTTAACTTCGTAATGTTCAGGCCTGCATTGCTCAAGTAATCTGCCACTTTATCGAATCCGCTTTCAATGTACCCCACTTTTAATGAAGCTGGCTTCAAAAGCTCAAATGCAACGGTGTTGATAACTGCTGGGTATTGGTAATAGAATGTTCCGATATGGTCATAGGAAATTTCCTGAATGGTCGAATCAAAGGTTTTCCCATTGACTGTAGCAGCTGCCTTAATCTGATATTCACCATTTTGAATTGCCTTCGGAGGTCTGAGGGTGAACTTCACTTGTTTTTCTTCTGATTTTTCATTAAATGATACAGTGGCATTTTTGGGATGAACTCCCCAATTTTCAGGGACTTTTAAAGCGACCTTTGCTGATGTTTTTCCTTCTGTATAGTTTTTCAAGGTCACCGTCACTGGGACTTCTTCTTTTACATCTGCTGTATTTACGACGATATCTTCAGGAGACAGGGTAAGGCCAACGTCGGGCAGGACAGCGATCGTTCCGTCCAATTCTTCCTTGATGGAAGTTTTTGTGCTGCCGTATTTATAAGAAATGCCCGTTGTAATGGTTGGTTCATCATAGGTATGGTAATAGGCTGCATCTTCAGGGACTTCAACCAGGTAGGTCATCGTCGCTGATTTATTTGGAGCCAGATTGACATCTTTAGCTTTTGTTTTGATCTTCCATCCTTTAGGCACATTCAATGCAGCAGCGACTTTTTTCAAGGTTTGTTTCCCGTTATTCTTCACGGTTACGGTAACATTCGTTCTTTGGCCTTTCGTAAGGATCTTTGAAGCTGCTTCAGCTTGAACTTCGAGTCCTGAAGAGACATAACTGACGTTTTGCAATTGCTCTTCTTTTAATGAGAGCTTATGAAGCAAGTCGTTTTTAATGGCAGGACTTAGCTTTGCCTTTTTGACTTGCGCAGTAATTGAACGAACATTGGAGAGAGCATTTTGGGATGTTGAAAAAACACGTTTTTCATTTGGATAAGCCGCAATAACGGCGTCCAAATTCCGTTGCAGGTATTTAAGTTCACCTTTCAATTTTGAAGCTGAGCGAGGGAGTTTTTCAGCCCATTCAGTAAAATTGTATGGTACACCTGCAAAAAGGTCCGACTCGCTTTTTGTATTAACGGCGCTTTGCTTCAAATCCAGATGGATTTGGCGAGGTGCTGCAGGGATATCAGAACCCATGCCTTGGCTTTTATGCAGATAGCGTGATTGTTCTCCAAGCTGCGGGTAAGTCATATTGTATATTGGGTCAAATTTACCTATTTCAATCGAAGTGGTTGCTTGATCTGCCGAGGAAACGGGCAAATATAACTTTTTCACTTGCCATACCGATAGACCTTGTTTCAATTGTTGTGGAAACACAGTTGGGTCGGCGGCATCCTTAAAGGCACGTTCACTTAAGATTGTCATTGTTCGATGATGTCCATGCTGGGTATCATCATTTTGAAAGGATGGCATCAATATATCCGGCTGATATGTCCGAATAAAGCGGATTAGCCTTTCATAGGTGAGTTCCTCGCCCCATCTTTCCAATGTTTCCTCTGGTGTTTTAGAGAAGCCGAAATCATAAATGGGATCTGAGGTAGTTTCACTTAGATGATAGGCCTTAACCCCGGTGATTTTTGCAGCTTCTATCATTTCCCTCGAACGGATGATTCCAAGAGCATTGTCCAGTTCATCCCCAATTTCATTTTGTCCTCCTTCACCACGGTTTGCAATCAGGCTGGATGTCTTAACCCCTAACCCTCTCGATAGATAAGCGAGAAAGTCACTGCGTTCATCATCCGGATGGGCACCGCTGTTCAAGAATGTCACGGTCGTCTCGAGCGGCTTGACCGCACTCCATAACTCAACGTTGGCTTCCTCAGGATTTGCAGCGTTACCCCCAAGCGGCAATAATGCAAGGACCAACCAAAGGGAAAGCAACGATAACAAAGCTTTTTTCATCTTCTTGTAACCCCCTTCAACTTTTATAAAACACCTAAAAAAATGTAGGTTAGTAATGTTTTCTAACTAACCAGACGGGAAAAAAACATATCTAATAAATAGCACTAATGGTTATAAATGTAAATAATACAAAGTAATTATTTAAAGTTGAACATTTTAAATGTTCAGAAAAATAACTTGTCCGTTGAATATTTTTAAGTTATATTTTTACTTAATTAGTAAGATTTACTAACTAAATGATGTAAGGCCGTGATGTGATGAGTTTTAAAAGAACACCCAGTCATCAAAAATATGTCAATAAAAAAAGAATCATTCAATGCATCCAAGAATGTTCACCCATTTCAAGAGCTGAAATCGCCGTTAAGCTTCAGCTAAGCAAACCAACAGTTTCTCAGGCTGTGGATGAACTTATACAGGAGAAATGGGTATTGGAGAAAGGAATAGGAGAATCCTCATCTCAAGGCGGGAGGAGGCCCATCCAGCTCTTTTTTAATGAAAAGGCTGCCTATATCATCGGTGTCGATATAGGCGGGACGAAAGTGAAAATCGTTTTAAGTGATTTAAGCGGCAACATACTTGCCGGCACTAGTTTTTCAACTAACACTTATTTAAAATCAGGGCTTCTTAAACAAATGGCGATTGAAACGGAACGGTTAATTGCAAAGAATCAGATTGCGAAAGTAAGGATATTGGGGATGGGAGTCGGTATCCCTGGTATTACGCAAACGGCAAGCGGATTGGTAATAGAGGCACCGAGTTTAGGATGGGTACAATATCCATTTATAGCAGAAGCGAAGCGTTATTTTGATTTCCCGATCTTTCTGGACAATGATGTAAACGCGGCTGCACTAGGTGAACAGTGGCTGGGTAATGCACAAAATAAGCGGAATCTGCTGTTCATTGCGGTGGGCACGGGGATTGGAAGCGGCATTATCTTGAATAACCAGTTATACAGAGGGGCTTCCAGTGCAGCTGGGGAAATGGGATATATGGTGACGGACAAAGAGGATATAAAACGTGAATTCAAGCCGATTTTCCATAGATACGGCTATTTGGAAAGTGTTGCAGGAGGAAAGTCGATTGGCGGTCATTTCACCAGGGAGGTCCTCAAGGATCCTCATCATTTTTTATTCGAACGGGCCAAATCTTCCGAACTATCGGGGGAGGATGCTTTTTTTGCAGCAAAAAAAGGAGACACGACAGCCATTGCCGTCATAAATGAAGCCATCGAACATTTAGCCTGCGGAATTGTCAATGCGGCTAGTTTGCTAAATCCGGAAGTGATCATTTTAGGAGGTGGTGTATTAAATTCTTCTGAATACATTTTACCTAGAATTCGGGAGATCGTTGATCGATATCTTCCAAGTTTAGTAGAAATGAAAACTTCACAACTGGGAGAAAACGCAGGAGTGCTTGGAGCGGTTTCCCTATTCTTAAGGGAACATGATGGCATTTTGAATTTTCGTGATGAGGGGGATTATTAATGAAAAATAGGAAAAAGTCGCTTGTTTCAGTACTGACCTTATCGGCAGCGCTATTGATTTCGGGATGTAACGGTACAGATACGAAAACGAATTCGGATACTGGCGGTGCCAAGGGAGAAAAGGATGAGCTGGAAGATAAAATCGTTGTTTATTCACCGCATGGCAAAGATATTTTATCAAAATTCGAAAAGCAGTTCGAAGATAAGTATGGTATTGATGTTGAGTGGCTTGATATGGGTTCCCAGGAAATTCTTGACCGTGTTCGATCAGAGAAAAGCAATCCGCAGGCAGACGTTTGGTGGGGTGCCCCTTCCACGAACTTCAATCAAGCAAAGGATGAGGGGCTGCTGGCTGCTTATAAGCCTAGCTATTCTGATAATCTCGATGAAGGATTCCGCGATCCGGAATGGTATTGGACAGGAACGAGCCAGACACCGGAAGTCATCATGTATAACAGTAAAGAGCTATCAAAAGACGAGGTACCGAAAGATTGGGATGAGCTGCTTGATCCCAAGTGGAAAGACGAAATAATCATCCGCTATCCGTTAGCCTCCGGAACGATGAGGACAATTTTTTCTGCGATGATCTATCGTACGTATAAGGATACAAATGATCCAAAAGAAGGGTATGACTGGTTAAAGAAGCTCGACCAAAACACAAAGGAATATTCAGCGAATCCTGAAATGATGTATAACAAGGTAGCCAAAGGAGAGGGGTCACTTTCCGTTTGGGCAATGCCGGATGTTGTCATGCTTAAGGAAAATAAAAATTATCCATTTGAGTTCGTCATTCCGAAAAGCGGAACACCAGTATTGACAGAAGGTATCGCCATCGTTGAAGGTGCCAAGCATCCAAAAGCGGCAGAGGCCTTTTATGAGTTTGTGAATACACCTGAAGCCGCAAAAACTTTGGCAGAAGAATTTTACAGGATTCCGACCAGAAGTGATGTGAAGGGTTTACCTGAATGGATCACGGAAACAGAAATTAAAGCGATGGATATTGATTGGAATGCATTCGAGGAAAAAGGTGACGAGTGGATGAAATACTGGGACGAAAATATTAAAAGTGGAGATAAAGAAATTAAAGAATAAGGAAGTGTCGTTGGGATGGCGTCAATAAAAATGGAAAATGTCCAAAAAGCCTTCGGGAAAACGATAGCTGTTGACCAGTTAAATCTGGAAATCAAAGAAGGTGAGTTTTTTACCTTTCTTGGTCCAAGCGGCTGTGGTAAAACGACAACGCTTCGGATGATTGCCGGTTTTTATTATCCGACAAAAGGTGTCGTCCGATTTGGCGACAAAGATATGACGCGTGTACCTCCGGAGAAAAGGAATACAGGCATGGTTTTTCAAAACTATGCCCTCTTTCCCCACATGACTGTTTTTGAAAATGTAGCGTTTGGCTTGCGTGTCAGAAAGGTTTCTCCTGCTGACTTAAAAAGGAGAGTGCTGGATGCCCTCCAAAAGGTCAGGCTGGAGAGCTATTCGGATCGTCAAGTGAGCCAGTTAAGCGGAGGACAGCAGCAGCGGGTGGCCCTTGCGAGAGCACTGGTCATTGAACCGGAGATATTACTGCTGGATGAACCATTAAGTAATCTGGATGCCAAGCTTCGTGATGAAATGAGAGTGGAAATCTTAAGGCTGCAGCGTGATTATAAGATTACCACCATTTATGTCACACATGATCAGGCTGAGGCATTATCCATGAGTGATCGGATCGCTGTGTTCAATTATGGTGTATGTCACCAGGTCGGGACGCCAACAGAAATTTATAATCGGCCGGCCAATGACTTTGTGGCGAGTTTTATAGGCGAGATTAATCTATTGCCCGTTCAAGTCGAAAAAGTTCAACAAGATAATATAGAGGTTGCCCTTAAAGGTAGTGAACAACCGATTAAATTGAATGTGGAAAATCAAGCTAGAGAAGGAATTTCAATCTTACAGACTGATGTTGACCTTGCTGTTTCGATTCGTCCTGAAGCAATCAGAATTCTGGATGTGACCGAAGAAGGAATGAATATCTTTAAAGGTAAAATAAATTCCGTCCAATTCTTTGGATCTGTTATGAATGTCATGGTGGATGTTCAAGACGTGTCACTAAGGGTCGACGTATTTAACACCCATGATTTTGGATACTTTTATCAAGGAAAGGAAGTGTATGTCCAGCTTCCCGAGAAACAGCTGCGTCTTATCCCTGTCATAAGCGGTGATGCTCCATGATTAAAAATCGTGATACGAGATTGACGGTTTGGCTCCTTCTACCAGTTGCATTGGTGCTTGTAGCATATGTACTCTACCCATCGTTGAGGACCTTTATAGAAAGTCTGCAAAAAGACGGAATGATATCCCTTGGAAATTATCAGGACTTCTTCGTACAGGAATCGAAAACGAACTTAGAGGCTCTTTGGAATTCTGTTTATATATCCTTATTGAGTGTATTGGTCAGTGCCTTGATTGGCATTCCGCTCGCATTCATTTTTAACCGTTACGATTTTCCCGGCAGAAGCTTCTTTTCATCAGCAGCGATTTTGCCGATTGTCCTGCCATCATTGGTAGGGGTCATGGCCTTTATGTTTTTATATGGAGAATCGGGATTGGTTCCAAATGCCATCAAGGACCTGTTTGGTCTTGATAAGGTTCCATTCAAGATTGGCGGGGTATCGGGAATTCTTATCGTGCATGCCTATACGATGTATGTTTATTTTTATATGACTGTATCCGCTGCAATCAATAAAATAGATCCCTCACTTGAAGAAGCCGCTTATAACTTAGGCGCAAATAAATTCAAGGTTTTTTGGAAGGTGACATTTCCATTATTGACACCTGCCATCGTTGCCGCCTCTTTACTAGTTTTCATGATATCAATGGCTTCTTTCAGTGCCCCGTTTTTATTAGCTGGCGGATACAGGGTGTTGAGCCTGCAAATTTATTTTTCAAAAATCAATGGTGATATGGAAATTGCCGCTACTCAATCGGTCATTCTATCCATCGTTTCGATTTCATTTCTATTATTCATGCGTTGGTATCAGAATAGGAAGGATTATCGCATGGCTTCGAAAGGAATTGGCGCACACAGGAGTGAAGTGAAGAACCCGTTCATGAAATGGGTGATGGTCGTAACGGGTATCATCGGCGTAATTATTCTGCTTTTACCGCATTTTACGATTCTTTTGCTTTCACTAGTGCCGGATGGAACCTGGACATTTCAAACGTACCCCACAGTATTTAATGTGGAAAATTACCGGCTTTTGTTTGAAGATCCTAATATCTTCAAACCGTTACGAAATAGTTTACTGATGGCGGTCATTGCAACGTTGGCAAATCTGGTGTTTGGGGTCATAGCGTCCTATGTACTTGTCAAACGGAAATTCGTCGGGAAAAGCCTTGTCGATATTCTAGTCATGATTCCTTGGGCGTTGCCTGCAACGGTCATAGGGATGAACTTGATATTCGCATTCAATGAACCTAGCGTTTTTTCCTTTGGTCAAATATTGGTAGGAACATTTTGGATATTGCCGCTTGCCTATTTCATCAGGCATATTCCACTCGTTGTCCGCTCGACTAATGCCGTTCTGGAGCAGCTGGATGATTCGATTGAGGAAGCAGCCAGAAACTTGGGGGCTAAGTGGTTTTATACCTTCAGAAGGGTCATATTTCCGATTATTATGCCAGGTGTTTTATCAGGGACATTATTGGCATTTATCGAATCTGTGGGGGAATTCCCGACCTCGGTCCTGTTGTACACGATTTCAAACAGGCCCATATCCATTGAAATCATGAATCAGCTTAGGATGTTCAATATGGGGCAGGCAGCCGCATATGGGATGATTCAAATCACGCTGATTGTAATCGTTCTCTTTATTTCGAACAAGTTTTTTGGAATCAAAGCGGAAAAAGCTTTATAAATCGGAGGTTCAAAGATGAGCAGGCTTGAAGAGTTTATCAAAAATGAAGGTAGTGTCTTTCCCGGAAAAACCTATGCTAGAGAGCTTCTGATGCCTGTTTTTAATGATCAAAGAGATTATTTATTTCATGCAATGTTCGATATTCATCGGGCACATGTCATCATGCTTTCGGAACAAAAGATCATTAAAGATGAAGAGGCGAGAACCATGCTTGATGGGATTCGGAAAGTGGCCCAAACAGATCTCGCCCAGTTGACCTATCAGCCCCAATTCGAAGACTTATTCTTCATGATGGAGGCAAAGATCGGTGAGGAAATCGGTCATGAACTTGCAGGGAAGATTCATATCGGCCGCAGTCGTAATGATATGGGAGTTGCAATGTACCGGCTTGTTTTGAGAGGTCATCTGCTCCAATTGATAGGCTATGCAAACCAATTGAACGAAGCATTCTTAGTGCAGGCTGAAAAACATACAGAAACCTATATTACAGGTTATACGCATACCCAACCGGCTCAGCCGACTACAATAGGACATTACTTTTTAGCCATTTATGATGTGCTTCAAAGGGATATTGGCAGATTGTGGTCAGCCTATGAAACGGTTAACCAATCCCCTTTGGGTGCGGCCGCGTTAACGACCACCGGATTTCCGATCAGTCGGAACCGTACTGCTGATCTGCTTGGGTTTGATTCGGTGATTGAGAATTCCTATGATTCGATAGGCGGGGCAGATTATTTATTGGAAACCGCAACTGCAATCATGACGTGCATGGTCAATACAGGGAGATGGATTCAAGATTTCCTGCAGCATGTGACAAGGGAGTTTGGAACATTTCATGTGGCGGATCCTTATGTTCAAGTGAGCAGCATCATGCCGCAAAAAAGAAATCCAGTCTCAATTGAACATTCCCGTTCAATTGCAAGCAGTGCGTATGGTGATGCACTTGCTGCAATGAATATGATCCACAATACACCATTTGGTGATATCGTCGATACGGAAGATGATTTACAGCCGCATTTATATCGAGCTTTTTCGAATGCAGGCCGTGTCATGAAACTAATGTATGCCGTCATATCGACTTTGAAAGTAAATGAAGAACATACAAAGAAAATGGCCGCAAAATCCAGTATAACGGTTACTGAATTAGCGGATACCCTATCAAGAGATTACGACATATCCTTTAGAAAAGCCCATTCCATAGCCAGTACTATTGCAAAACGGTCAATTAGTGAAGGGAAAGAGCTATATGATTGGGACACACAAGAAATCAACAGTATCATCAATGAATTCGTTTCAGTGAACATAGCTGAAGACGAATGGAAAAAAATAATCTCTCCCGAATATTTTGTGGAGATAAGAAGCATTCAAGGCGGGCCCTCCCCGAAAGAGGTTACGAGAATGATTGTAAATAGAAAACAAAAACTGGAACAAGAGTTGCAAGAATATAAGAAAATGGTCAAAGAATTGAATGATCGCAGGAAGGCTTTAGTGGATTACTGAAGGTACGGGGTAAAAAGGAAATGAGCTTTAACGGACATGAAATTCACGAGTATTTGCACCAAATTCACGAGTAAAAGCATGAAACTCACGAGTATTTGTTCCAATTCATGAGTAAAAGCATGAAACTCACGAGTAAAAGCCCGAACCTCCTGAAGAGAGTATTTTTGGTCGGCTTGGACGAAATACGATGCATTTTATCTGTTAACAGAGAAAGCTTCCTATTTTATGATATATAGTCATTCTTTATTAGGGTGGCTATTTTTTTGAATTTTATTGAAACTGAGATATCCCCACTAACAATAAATGTAGATTATTTCCAAAGGCAATGCAGTTATTTGTAAAATATATAATATGAGGCGGAATGTTAATGTCAAATAGATTTCAGTTCGGTTTTATCCTGATTTTAATAGCTTTCGTAATATCGATTATTTTTTGCTTGAATCCGGAAGCTTTATTAAGAGGTGGATATGACTTAGCTATTGATGGTCTGGTAGTATCCAGAACCTTGATGATTATTTTTTCGTTGTATTTATTAGTTAAAATAGGGGATTTGTTTATAAACAGAAAAGATTAATAGTCTAAAATGAGACTTCCTATAATCAAACTTGAGAAAAAGGACATTATGCTTTGTCTGTCGATAATAAGGAAGGCTCAGTCTTTTGACTGAGCCTCCAATGTTTATTTATCCAGAATAACCAGTTTCAAAGTTGCTTCATATATCGTTAACGGATTTAGGTTCCAACTGAACCGCATGCTTTCTGAAAGCAAGACTTACCGTGATCATCACAATGAAATTGACTGCCAATGCGATGATTCCAACATTCAAATCTTTCGCTGCTTGCGGCAAGGATGGAAACAAGGTCCCTATTGTCGATTGACTTAGTGTAATGCAGATTACGATGGCCAATCCGGTGATGATACCGGTGATTGCACCAAATTTATTGATCGGATTATTCCTTTTCAGACTAAAGAGAAGGGACGGGAAAAGCTGTGTGATGAGACTGTATCCCATAAGAATTAATGCCGACATCGTTTCACCGCCGTTTAAGGTGAAGTAGACGGCTATAAGGGCAATGACTGGCACAAGGAACTTTGCCAACCGTACAATGTGGCGATCGGATACTGCGGGTGCAAATTCCTTATAAACGTTTTTCGCGAGCAGTGTAGCGACGCTCATCAAAAGCATGGATCCCGGCACCAATGCGGTCAACAATCCAGCTCCGCCGATTATGCCTATAAACCATGGATCAAAGGTCTCGATCGAAAGGCGCAGCAATGAGAGGTCTGCATCTGCCCCAACGAGTCCGGGCACTTTCAATATAGCTGTAAACCCAACGAAAAAGACGAATAACAGCATGAGTGTATATAAAGGGCTGATGATGGCGTTTTTTCGAAATACCTTGCCGCTGCGTGCTGAATAAACAGCGCTGAAAACTTGTGGCCACATATAGAAACCGAATACGAGCAATATTACCGTGGAGATGAACCATGATACGCTAAGCCCCTGATCAGGGAACTTTAGAAAACCAGGCTTGGCCGCATCAACCGCTTCAAACATCGGCTGAAATCCGCCAAAGTAATGTATCGGCAGATAAATCCCCAAAAATCCTATTATGGCGACCATCATGATATCTTTAATGACCGCTGTCCAAACTGAACCGTGGATACCGGAAATCATCACATAAATGGTAAGGCTGATCGCCCCCATCCAAACTGCCTCGGACATTGAGATGGCACCATAAGATGCTTCCGAGACAATGATCCCCAATCCTTTCAGCTGCACGACGATCACTGGAATCATCGACACCACACCGACAAGCGCAGCCAAAATTCCTAAACTGGGACTCTTATATTTGCTTACAAAGAAATCGGATTGAGACATCAGTTTATTTTCTTTGGCATATCTCCATATTTCCGGTAGGAGCCAATAGGATAATACGTAAGATAAAGTAATGTAAATGAGAACATATAGAGCGGGTGCACCCTTGCCATAAGCCCAGCCGCTGCCGCCAAGGAAGGAGAAGGTCGTATAGATTTCCCCGGCCATCAGCAGAAAGACGAATATCGCACCAAAACCGCGTCCGCCCACCGTCCATTGTTCCAAGTCCATATCTTTTCCTTTTGAAGAGCGTATGCCTAAAAATATCGATAGAAGTAAAAATGCTAAAATGATTAAGAGAGCAATATTCATTCCTGGTCACCTTCCCGATTCCTGGGATCCAGCTTATACATGATGCCGAGTATGGCAGAGGTAAGGACCACCCACATAGCCATCCAGAACATATTGAAAGGCATCCCTAATACATATGGTTCTATTTTATTAACAAAAGGTAGAAATACGAGTATGCCTATAAAAGGAACTAGAGTAAGAATATATATAATCTTCACTAAACAAACCCCTCCGTTTTTATATAAAGTGAAACGCCCACCAATGGGGGTTTATTCTTCAATGCGACTGATGGATGGGTGAACCAAACCGGGATGAAAAATTCATACATGACGGAAAAGGTCCGATGATATATATTAGCTTACACTATTTTGATATAAAATTTAATGCAGTTGCCTGATATATTTTAGCAACAGTTCGCAGACAGCCGAATCCAAATGTGTTCATAAGACAGATAAAGCCTTGAATTCATATTGAGTTCAAGGCTTTATTTCCTTTAGCTATCTTTTTTCCGATAGTTATATAGTATCACCAAGAGGATGAACCAGATTGGGGTCAAGAGCAGTGATAGTCGTGTAGCTTCAGCGAATAGCATAACAATAAGGATGAACAGGAATAATCCTAAAATGGCGTAATTGACAAAAGGTGTAAAAGGAGCCTTGAAAGTCGATTCGGCTCTTAGGTCAGGCCTTGTTTTCGAATATTTGATATGGGAGATCAAGATAATGCTCCATACCCATATGAAACAGATGGCACTGATGGTAGTCACGACAGTAAATGCCTGTTCAGGTATCATTTTGCTTAATAATGCCCCTATTGATACAACGATTGTGGATGTTAATAAGGCATTGCTCGGAACAGCCTGTTTATTTAATTTTTCCAGTTTAGCAGGGGCTTCTCCATTCCTGCTTAACGTATAGAGTATTCGGCTTGTTGAAAATAAACCGCTGTTGCATGCAGAAGCAGCGGATGTCAAAACGACGAAGTTGATGATCCCTGCAGCGACGGGAATGCCAATTAACGCAAAGACCTCTACAAATGGACTGCTCGTGGCATTCAATTGTGTCCATGGGTTGACGCAGAGAATGACGAATATGGCACCAACATAGAAAAGTAAAATCCGGACAGGGATTTTATTGATGGCAGATGGAATGTTCTTTCTCGGGTTCGCCGTTTCTGCTGCAGAAACCCCGACCAATTCGACACCGACAAATGAGAAGACGACCAACTGTAAAGATAGTAGGAATCCGGAAATGCCATTGGGGAACATGCCACCATGATTCCATAGGTTCGTTAGGGAAACCGTTCCGGTATTGGTATTGAAGCCGATGATCAAAAGAAAGATTCCTACGATGATCAAGGCGATGATCGTGATTACTTTAATGATGGCAAACCAGAATTCCAATTCGCCAAATATCTTAACGGTCAATAGGTTCAATCCTAACAGAATGACCAGGCATATTAGAGCCGGAATCCATTGAGGGACATCAAACCAATATTGTATATAGACACCGACAGCTATGATATCGGCCATTGCGGTCATGATCCAACAGAACCAATATGTCCAACCTGTCACGAAGCCGGCCCATGGACCGACATATTCAGTTGCGAATTCAGTGAATGATACATACCCTGCATTGGATAAGAGCAATTCCCCCAGGGCCCTCATCACAAAAAACAAGGCAATCCCTATTATCAGATAAGAGAATAATATGGAAGGTCCTGCCAATTGTATAGCTTTTCCTGAACCTAAAAATAACCCGGTGCCAATGGTTCCTCCTATTGCAATCAGTTGTACATGTCGATTTTTTAAATCTCTTTTCAATTCTTGTTTAGCCAATTCGTACGCCCCCGTCTTTTATAGTCTTGGTAGTGAATGTTTTTACCTGCATGGTCTTGGAGAGAGGGACGTGATTATTTCGCCCAGCTGGCCTTTCCCATTGGTTTTAAAAGTTGGTGTTTTTAGTCCAATCACAAAATGGACAATAAAAAAAGAGATTGGATAATACCAATCTCTTAAAGGGCTCAGAATAACAATTTTATCATTCGTTACTCTTCTGTCCTTTTGCCTGAGATTGTGAATCCTTCGGCGCTGTATCTTGTACAGTCTCTCCAGAAGCTGCTCCTGCTATAGTGTCATCCATAGCATTCATCGCTTGCTTGTATGCGGTTGTGAAGAAATGTCAGTCAGTGAAAATCTATCACTGCTGGAGCATTCATTATACTTATAAAATAATATTGGAATTCTATCATCTATTTTTCGGTAGGTCAACAAGTTTTTTTGAAGTGAAACTGGCCTTATCTGCAGTTTATAGTGGGTTGTATTTAACTTAAGGTTTAAGCAGAAGTGATCTTTTTGAACGATCACTATAATAAAATACTGAACATCACTTTTTTAAAATGATATTTTTAGACTGGGAAAATCGACAAGATATTATTGGTAACTGTTTATTTCAAAAATACAATTGTATTTTTACAGAATATTTACTATTATAAGATAAGAAAACGTAATTGAAGTGTTATGTAATATTGATTAGGATAAAGCATTTCTAACTGCAATAATTAATAGAGAGTCGTTCGTGGTAAGGATAGAAAAACATTACCGATATTGCATCTGGGGGAGTTAATCATGTCGAACAAGGAATTAAAGAGAGGGCTGGAATCACGACATATTCAAATGATAGCTTTGGGCGGAACCATCGGAGTCGGGTTATTCATGGGTTCTGCAAGCACGATCAAATGGACCGGGCCCTCTGTAATGCTTGCTTATGCCATCGCAGGTATTTTTATATTTTTCATCATGCGTTCCATGGGTGAGATGTTATATTTAGAACCGACTACAGGTTCTTTTGCAACCTTTGCGAGCAGCTATATACATCCTTTGGCAGGTTATATGACTGCTTGGAGCAATTGGTTTCAATGGGTAATCGTCGGAATGTCCGAAATTATCGCGGTTGGGTTGTATATGCAATATTGGTTCCCGGAGTTACCTGCTTGGATACCAGGTGTGGTAGCCATGATCATCTTGGGGGCGGCCAACCTCATTTCCGTAAAATCATTCGGGGAATTTGAATTCTGGTTTGCGCTTATAAAAATCATAACGATTATATTGATGATCGTTGCCGGCCTGGGCCTTATCTTCTTTGGGATAGGCAATGGCGGGGATGCGATTGGATTATCGAATCTATGGGCAAATGGCGGCTTCTTTACGGGAGGCTGGACAGGATTCTTCTTTGCGCTTTCACTTGTCGTGGCTTCCTATCAAGGCGTTGAGCTTATCGGCATCACGGCCGGTGAAGCGAAAGACCCAACGAAGACCGTAACAAAAGCGATTCAATCAATCATATGGCGCATATTGATTTTCTATATTGGTGCCATATTCGTCATCGTGACAGTCTTCCCTTGGGATCAACTGGATGACTTAGGCAGCCCATTCGTTTCAACCTTTGCCAAAATCGGTATCACTGCGGCGGCAGGAATCATCAATTTTGTCGTAATCACTGCGGCAATGTCCGGATGCAACAGTGGGATTTTCAGTGCAGGACGTATGCTTTACACACTGGCATTGAATGGCCAAGCTCCGAAAGTCTTTGCTAAAGTATCTAAAAATGGAGTGCCGGCATATTGCACGATCGCTGTACTATTAGGATTGGGCATCGGGGTTATCCTGAATTACCTTGCACCGCCGCAATTATTCCTTTATGTGTATAGTGCGAGTGTATTGCCCGGGATGATTCCATGGTTTGTCTTACTTATCAGTGAGCTTAAATTCAGAAAGGTAAATGCCGCTGAAATGGAGAAGCATCCTTTCAAAATGCCGTTGGCCCCTTACAGTAACTATGCGACAATAGCCTTTTTACTGATGGTGCTGGTGGGTATGTGGATCAATCCGAGTACCCGGATTTCCTTGGTTGTCGGGATCGTTTTCCTAGCCTTGGTTGTGGCAAGTTATTACATGCTGAAAATGGATAAACGAACACCGTTGGATGTTAAATCCGATGATGAAATTTCAGGATAAAAATTCTATTAGAAAGCCCTTCTCTTAATTCGAGAAGGGCTTTTGTTGTCTTTGTGGATCAATTGTTAGAATTCACGAGTAAATCAGCGAAATTCACGAGTAAATCGGCAAAACTCACGAGTAAAGTAGTTGAATTCACGAGTAAATCACTTAAATTCACGAGTAAAGCTAATTTGACCCCATAACAAGGGAGACCAGTAGGGGGAATGAATCAAAAAGCCTATGGAATGAGAATTCCTGCCAGATTTTTTCATCTTTACACAAGGAAGTTTTTATACAAATTACCGGGCGTACCGTAACACCAAATGAAGCGCTCCACATGAACGAATATAAACAGCGTCTATTCCAGACGATTTTCCACTGACATCAATTCCGCGATATAGCTTATGATTTGTTGGTTCCAATGCAGAAATCGAGCCAAATGGGACACCAATCCAAGTAATAGAACGCAAGTATAGTAAGTATTATTTTTTAACAATATTTATCCGCCGAGAATAGGATTCTAAATTGTACAATTCTTGTCCAGGGTCATGAAAAGAACCACCCCAAGTTTGTGATGGAGTGTTTTTTTTTCATAAGTTAAGTTCAGCCTTTTCCTGCTTGGAATCCTGGATATTTGGTCATTCCGCCATCAGCGTATAAGGTCATTCCCGTTACGTAGCTCGATTCGGCGGAAGCTAGCCAAGCGGCACAAGCGGCAATTTGTTCCGGTTTTCCGATGTATCCCATCGGTATCAGGTCGATGACTTCTTGTTGAGCTTTTGGGTCATTGAATTTTTCGGCATTGATGGGTGTGTCGATTGCCCCAGGTGAAATATTATTAATGCGAATCCCTTTAGGAGCATATTCAAGTGCAAGGGTTTCTGTCATCATCTTCACTCCGCCCTTACTTGCTGCATAGTGGACAAAATGAGGCCAAGGTATCCGGTCATGGACGGAAGACATGTTAATGATATTGCCCTTGATACCATGATCGAGCATATAATTGATTGCTTCCCTGCTTGCCAGGAACATCCCCGTTAGATTTACATCGATGACTTTCTGCCAATCTTCAAGAGTCAATTTTTCGCTGGGCACTTCATTTTCAATACCAGCATTGTTGATCATGATATCGATTGTACCAAAGGTGTCCACAGCGAAAGAAAGCAATTTCTTCACATCCGCTTCTTTAGAAACGTCACCTTGAATGGCTGCGGCTTTCCCGCCTGCAGCTTCAATCGTTTTGATGATTTCCTTATGGTCGCCATTTTCAGTGTGATAATTTAATACGACATGTGCTTTTTCTTTACCGAACCTTTCGGCCATGGCTTTTCCTAACCCTTTTGCCGCTCCGGTGATCACGACCACTTTTTTCTCTAAATCGTCATACATCATTCATCTCTCCTTTAACTATTCTTTTGTGAAGCCGATCATGATTCCGCCAGCAATTACGAGTACACACCCGATGATGACGAAGGCCATTTGCTTTTTGGATTTTTTCTCTCCTAAAAGAAAGATGCCGCCTAAAGTGGAAATGACGATTCCCATTTGGGAAAATGAGAATGCGATGGCAACGCCCACTTTTGGATTAGCGAGCAAGAGAACGATATTACCGACTGCCCACATCATTCCGGTTAGAATATTTCGTCCGGCATACTTATTAAACGGTTTATGTTTGATTGAAAGGAGCAAGGCAGCCAGGAACATGCCAATTGCTTGCGGCAGGATCGCCGACCATCCGTCAACTTCATTCCATCTAACGACGATGACATATGTAACATAACCCATCGTAGAAATGGCAAGGTAAAAAACGCCTTTTTTCATGTTTCCTTCTTTTTTGTTATCACCATCACCGTAGCTAGTCAGCAAGACACCTGTAATCAAACAGATTATTGCAACAATGCCGATGGTGATTGTCATCTTGTCATTCCATTCCCTGAAAATGATAACCGCAAAAAATGTATTCCCTAGAATTTGCAGTCCTGTTGAGATTGGAACGGTTTTTGATACCCCGATTTCCTTCACGCTATTGAATTGAAATAACTGCCCGAATGCCCAGCCTATTCCGGAAATGATGCCGACAGTCCACACTGTACCGCTCCATTCCGGCGGATTGATGAAAGACATCATGATGGCGAACAGTAAAGAACCGATTGTAATGCCAAGTGTTTGATTATAAGAGTTGCCTCCGAGTTTTTCGGACACAAGCACTAAGCTGCCCCATGTCAATGCAGGGAGGAGCGCAAAGAGAAAACCTTCCAAAATTTCATCTCCTAAACTAGAAAACAATGTTTTTATCAATATAAAATAGCAAGTTAGTAAGCTATTGAATGTATGTATAGTTTTCCCTTTACACGGGAAAGAAAACATGGTTTTAATTTACCAATTTTCCATTTTATTTTTCAGGGGTGATTCAATGAAATAATAAGTGGTTTATGGTACTTTTAATTTAAAAAATAGTTAGGAGAAATAGTATGACGACACTGAATGAATGGTTTGAAAAGGGGATTTCTGCTCAAGAATTTGTATCTTCGATGAAAGTTCATAAAGAAAACTTACAATCGATTCAGGATGGTTTTTCCATTTCTGCTGAAGACCAAGGTTTTTTTGATGCATTAAAGAAGAAGGAACTTCGAGCCATTGTCATTACTGAAGACTGGTGCGGAGATGCGATGATGAATATTCCTATACTGCTGAATATATCTGAAGCGGCAAATATTGAAACCCGCATGGTTTTACGAGATCAAAATCTTGAACTGATGGATCAATACCTAACGAATGGAACAGCGCGTTCGATTCCCATTTTTATATTCATTGATAAGAATGGTGAAGAAAAAGCTGTTTGGGGGCCTCGTGCACCAAAGGTACAAGAGTACGTAATGGAGTTAAGGTCAGACCTGCCTCCCAAGGATGATGAACGTTTCGAGGCAGAGCAAAAAGCATTCATTAAAAAGATAACTGCGGCTTTTGCTGAAGAAAAACACCTGTGGGACGAAGTATACGGCAGTATAAAGGAAGCATTGGGGAACTGCTGAAAGCGGATATATCACTTTTAGTCCTGTCCCATAACGGGTGGGATTTCTTCCATAATGAAGGGCTGTTTCAAAACGGGACTGCAACCTGATTGGTTTGTGAATATATAGATATGTTTCCTGACGGTTTTTTTCTAAGTATTCTTTTCTTGAGTCCGTGGTTTTGGAACAGCCTTTTCATTTTTTATGATTCTGGAATAATTGTAACGCCGATTGTTCGAATAGGAGAATCTTGTTTGGCACTTTGATTCGTTGCTTTGTAGTATTTTAACATTAAATCGTTCAATTCATTTTGGAAGTTAAGGAAGCTTTCATCATCAAGCTTTAGTTCTAAAAGGGAAAAGGTTGAACCATCTTCTGCGCAGTCTCTTTCTTCTAATTTAGTAAGATAGTTTTGATATTGGGTCATAAGGGATAATTGATAATAAGAAAAATAGTTCACCTTTTTTTCATTAGAGGATTTTTTCCATTCTTCCCCGCTAAGCCGTGCTTCTTCTTCATTTAAAACGTAATATTTTTCGGAAACGGATCTCACTTTTTTCTCTTTTACAATGCGTATGACCCCTGAATCCAAAAGAACCTGTATATGTCTATATAATGTTGCTTGGGGTACATCTTTAATGATTTTTAACATTTCTAATGGTGTTAAACCATTTTCCCTATTTCTCATTAAAGCTTGGGTAATCTTTATTCTTACCGGGTGCATTAAAATTTCAGCTTTATTAATCATCTAATTCTCCTCACATTGTTATAACTGGATAATTTTTGATCAAATTTAATGTTGGTCATGAATAATAAGTTTAATTCGTCATATATTGTAATGTTTGAATCATTTTCATTTAAATAAAAATGACACGGTTCGAAAAATAATATTACCGAAATATTTTTTCGAAGTAAATAATAAGCCTTTTTAAATAATTTAAATTTTTAAAAAAAGATGTATTCATGCAATGAAAATTAATAAATATCGCGATATTTTATTATTATTTATTATGATAATATTATCATTATAAATAACAATAAAAACTAAAACAATATTTTATTAAGAAAAAAAATAGGTGCAAAATTCCAAATTACATGTTATCATTATCGATAATGATAATAATATTTCGTTACCAAAGGAGTGGTATATATGGAATTGCATTATGGATGGAACGAATTGAAAGATATTGATTTCATGTCTATTCTGCCAATTATTTTACCGGTAATTGCAATTGGAATGATTTTAGTTCTTATAGCATTAATTGATTTATACAGAAATCGAAAGACGAGGAAAAATGTTTTATTGTGGACACTCATCATTATTTTTGCAAATACTATCGGTCCAATTCTGTACTTCGTTATCGGTAGAAAGGATAGTGAAAGAATATGAAATTAGAGATTAAAAATGTTACAAAAAAATTCAAAGAAAAAACAGCGGTCAATAATTTTTCAATGGAATTGCAATCAGGAGAATGTGTTGGATTGATTGGGCCCAATGGGGCTGGTAAATCGACACTGATAAAAGTGATTGCAGATATTATAGATCCAAGTATGGGAGAAGTATTGCTTGATGGTAAGAAAATTTCAAAAATGAAAAAGGAAATAGGCTACTTACCACAATACCCTAACTTCTTTCAATGGATGACCGCCAAAGAAACCCTTACTTTCATGGGGCAGCTTTCGGGTATCAAGAGGGAAGAATTATTAAGCGGCATCCCAGAGATATTGTCGAAAGTGGGGTTGAGCGGGGAAGAGAATTCAAAGGTGCGGACTTTTTCAGGCGGAATGAAACAAAGGCTTGGAATTGCACAGGCGCTGTTACATAAACCGGCATTGATTGTCATGGATGAACCGGTTTCGGCATTAGATCCAATCGGCCGGAGAGAAGTGTTGAATATCATAAAAGAGATAAAGAAAGATACGACAATTTTATTATCGACGCATATATTAAGCGATGCAGAAGAAATATGTGAGAGGTTTGTCATTATAAAAAGCGGTAAAAAAATTGAGGACACAACAATGCCAGAATTATTAAACAGGAATAGCGGAAATAAAATCAATGTCGACATAACCTCTAAAAGTCAAAAATGGATTGAAACCGTTAAAAGCTTGAACTTTGTCAAAGGTGTAGAGGTAATGGGAAATAAATTGAAGATAGAAGTGGAAAATATTGAGTCAAACAAGAATATGTTACTGGCGAATGCCTTGGAGCATAATGTTGATCTTGTCAGGTTCGAAATAGATAACGATACATTGGAAGAGATATTCTTAAAATTGGTGGTGGAAAAATGAATAATTTTGCCGTTTTAGCTAAAAAGGAATTTGTTCAGATGGTACGTGAATTTAAAGTGATTTGGCTGCCGCTTGTATTTATATTTTTAGGAATAACTCAACCAGTTGTAAGCTATTATTTACCTTCAATATTAGAGGCACTGGGCGGGGGCCAAGGGATCACCATTGATCCAAGCATGGCTGCCCAAAAAGGCGGCGAAGTTCTTGCCAGTACCTTAGGGTCTCAATTTGATCAGCTAGGGGTCATGATCATCATCGTTTCCATGATGGGAGTCGTACAGTCCGATAAAGCAAATGGGATGCTTGCTTTCATACTTACAAGACCCGTCACGGTCGGATCATATATAAGCGGGAAAATCATTTCCAATTATCTGTTTGTTGCCTGCAGTGTAGCATTGGGATATTTGGTTTCATATCTGTATGTAGTTTTTTTGTTTACGAATGTTAACTTTGCGGATTTAATAGTGGCTTTGCTTTTCTATCTGCTGTGGATCCTATTTATCGTTTCATTCACGACGATGATCAGTACCATTTTTAATAGCCAGGGTATTATAGCATTAATTTCGATAGTATTTCTCCTCGGGTGTAGAATCATAGTTGGATTAAGTCCGGTAATAGACAATGTGAATCCGGCAAGCATGAGTAAACATGCCATGGAAGTACTGATTTTAGGCACAGTCAATTCACAGGCGATTTGGGGTGCATTAGCTGCACTTGCATTGACGGCAGTAACGATATTGGTAACGAACATATGGATTTCAAAAAAGAAATTCAATAATGAGTAAGTTTGGGGTGGAAATGTGTTAATCATGAAGTGATCGGAGGGTGATAACTTTGTTAAGCATCACAGATTTAGAGAAAAGCTACTCGGCCAGGAAAATTTTGAATGGGGTAAATCTAGAAATCAAAAAAGGGGAAATCTTAGGTTTTATAGGAGCAAATGGTGCAGGGAAAACCACGACGCTGAACATTATTACGGGCATTTTAGATTCTGAAAATGGAAAGGTTGAAATAAATGGCCTGACCAAAGAAGACGGCATAGAATATAAAAAACAATTTTTCTTCATTCCTGATACTATCAATGTATTTAACAATGTTTCGGGATTTGATTGGATTCGTTTCTTGATGAACCTATATGGAAATGATGACAAAGAGCGGTTGGGGAAATATATCAACCGGTTTGGGATGCAGGAGTCCATTAAAAAGCCAATGGGAAGTTATTCTTATGGAATGATGCATAAGGTATCCCTGATAGCGGCTTTTACCATTAATCCCCCGATCATCATTATGGATGAACCATTAAACGGATTAGATCCAAACGCCGTTTTAGTTTTTAAGGGGTTGATCAAACAATATGTTGAAATGGGCGGTACAGTGTTTTTCTCGACGCATCTGCTGGATGTGGCAGAGAAAATTTGTAATACAGTGGCTATTTTAAAAGAGGGAAAAATCATCCTGCATGATGAAATTCAAAATATAATAGGTGAAAGTTCATTGGAATCTACCTTTATGGAGGCTCAGGTATATGAAGGAAAAACTTCAGTTAACTAGATTTTTCGTTTCTTCCTTCTATAAAATGCCCAAGCAGACAATGTTGCAGGCTGTCCTGATAATCGCCGTTTTTTATATGTTTTTGCAGCTGACTGTCGTTAATGCCTTTGTTTATTTTCTTGGAGATACCCAGGTCTTCCTATTTTATAATTTGACGATTTCCAGCATTCTCGTCTTTGCATTGGTTTGTTATTTGTCCACATCACAAATATTTGCTTATTATGAATTTAAAGTATTGGCACCTCTGCCGCTCACCTATAAGGAAATATCAAGGGCTAAGGTGTTAAGTAGCTTATGGGTCCCCATCATCTTATCAATGATAACCCAAGTGCCAACATTAGGCTTCTTGATAGTCGATCTAAAGTTTATGGAAGCGATTAAATTATTCGCGTTTTTACCGATTGTCAATGGATTAACGGCCTTGTTCCTGCTTTTTATCCTATCGTGCATTAATAGGTATTATTATAGATTCAAAAGTAAAGTAGCATACTTAATGGTGAACATTGCTATCATTCTATTGCTTACGATTTTTTCCATCGTATATTTTGCAGGAAAATCATCAATTGCCATTTCAAAGGTCATCTCGGAAATAGATTTGAATTCTTTTGAAGGGCTAAAAAACTCGTTGGAATTGTTAATGAGACATATGTTTGAAACCGCAAATATGATTCCAGTGATTAAGTGGATACTGGATGCTTTTGTTTCAAATGAAATAACAGGTCAATTTTTTATTATTTATATTTCGATACTGGTAATTGGTTTCCTATTGTATTCAATTATTATAGAAAACATTTCTGTTAATTACTTTAAAAACGGGTTATTGGGAAACAACAAAACGAATATGAAAAACTCAAAGGTTAATATATCAAAAAATCAATGGAGTAACTATTTACAAAGAGAGATGTGGATCATTAAGTCTGAAGCATATTTTAAAATGCAAATCGCTTTAGGTCTCCTGTTGCCGCCAATCGTATCACTTGTCATATTATTGCTGATTCAGAATGAAGTGTTCCCGAGTTATTTGAATATAACGAAAGAGGGAGTCTTTGATAAATACTTTTCATATTCGGTCCTTTTCTTGTGTTGTATAAATAATATAAGCGGAACTCCATATTCAAGAGAAGGGAAATACCATTATTTACTGAAAAGTGCCCCTTTTGATGAAAGATATGTTTATTTTTCTAAAGTGATATTTTCATCAATAATCAGTATTATTGCCGTAGTGATCAGCTTTATAATATTTGCACTTTTTGGCTATTGGGAAATGGAAAATGCAGTCTTGTTATTGATTACTTCTTGTTTAGTGGTTTGCTATAATCTTCTAACACCATTATATGATATGAAAAATCCTAGTATAGAATGGGAGAACCCATCTGCTGCTATCAAATCAAACCCCAATGTATTAATAAGCCTGCTTTATGGATTGCCATTATTAATCATGGTAACAGCGATTCATTTTGCCTTGATTTGGTTCAGTGTCCAACCCCTGATGGGAGCTCTGATAATTTTAATGATCGCAATAGCGATCAATTCCATTTTGATTAATAGATTGAAAATAAATTTATGAAAGTCTTTATATTAGAAAAACATTTCCGTTTGATAAAGGAAGTACAGAAAATCGGCACTAAATAAATTTAAAAAAGGAGTGTCTTATTATGGGGAAGCACCATGATAAAGATTTTAAAATTTATGCTGCTCGATTAGTATTGGAAGAAGGCAGAAAACCTAAGGAGTTGGCCGAAGAACTTAATATCTCCATACCTACATTAAGAAATTGGGTCAATATCTATAAAGAAACAAATGAAGATGGCCCGGCGGACTCCAGTAATGGTTTTTCAGGGCTCAGTCTGAAAGAGGAAAAGGATAAAATAATTAAAGATTTACAGGAAGAGAATGAGATTTTAAAAAAAGCAATGCACATTTTTACGAAACAACCAAAATGATTGAACAGTATTAAAGCCATATTTTATTTTTCACAAATTATAGTGAAAAATAAAATATGGCTTTTTTATTTGAAAATTTAAGGTTAATTTTTCCATCTAAATTTACGCGGTAAGTCCTATGAAAATACTACTAAAGAAGAAAAAATGAAAATTGGTAAAGTTATTATGTAATGTAGATAATTTACAAATTTTTAATGGACTCGGCAAAATTGTTGTGATAAAGTGTTATCGATAATGATAATAGGTAATATTTGACCTAGAAAATGAAATAATTGTTTAAAAAAAGAAATTTTAGAGGTAAAAAATGGAGAAAAATTGCGAGATTTCTAGAAAAAAGAAGGGAGGCAAATTATAATTGATTGAATATTTTATGAATAAGAAAAAAATTTATAAATCTTATATCAAGTTTTATGAAGCGGATTCAGTCAATTTGAACTATATTGATGATGTTTTTAACGAAAAAGAATGGAGTTATCTAAATTTGCAAAATGGTCCCAAAAGAACCATCGAAGCAAAGAAAAGTTTGTACTGTGGAAAAAAAGCAATTATGGAATTTTTAGGTATAGGTTTGGATGAAATAAAGAATGTATCACTGTTGAAAGGAGTCTTTGGACAGCCGGTTATTGTTGCAAACTTGTTCTTATTAATGAACATGGGTATATCCATCACACATACGGATAAAACAATCGGAATATTGATTTTTGATCAGCTGCATCCAATGGGAATCGATATTGAGACTAAAACGAAATCTGATTCTGAATTTTTGGAGATCTATTTAACGGAATCCGAGAAAAAAATGATTAAGGAAAGTGATGGTGTTTTAAGTAAAGAAATTTTCTTTAGTGCAAAAGAAAGTCTATCAAAGATACTAAAAACAGGATTGACCTCTCCACTTGAAATCTATGAGATTTCCAAGGTTGAATTGGATCATGATAACATCTCACTTTTTTATAAAAATTTTTCCCAATACAAATCGACGGTTGTACTCGTGAATGATGAAATAAGAAGTGTTACCTTTCCAATAAATTCTACAAAAATAATTGAGGGGGAATACCAATGGAATTAAAAATGGAAGCAAATGCTGAATTAAGAAACAATAACAAATTAGTGCAATATCTTTTTAAAAAAGAGGATAGAGTTCATAAGTTAATAATTTCGTTATTGATACTCAGTTTAATAGCAGGTATCGAAACGACTCTTTTGTTATATTCTGCAGATCAAAAAGGGATGAACGTATTAAATGGCATGTCCATTTCAGAGATCGGAGCCATGAGTTTTGCCATTAACACAATTGTAATGGGGGCTCTAGGATTATTGGTTACATTCATCATTCAAATATTAATTGTGTGCCTATTATTTTTAGTTTTAAAAGAAAGGCCGGTAAATATAAAAGGGATCTGCCAAGCTGTCATAAATGCAGGGATATGCATCGTGATTGGATCTGGTGTTAATGCAATCATCGCATTATTGGTTAAGAGCAAGGAAACGACATTTACTAGTTTATCCTTACTGGTGCATGATAAACATTCCATCCTTCACACATTCATGGCTGAGTTTGAGTTGTTTTACATTGTCAGTTTAATTCTATTCAGCTATAGTCTGGAAAAATTGGCGCTCATTAAGAGAAGAAATGCATTAATCATAACGATTGTAATAGCTTTGATTTCTTTTGTTTTCCATATATTGACAGTTGCATCAGGCACATATTTAAAATAATGGGGGAAAATGATGAATATGAATTCTTTAGCGAATTTATTTGAAGAAAGTGTTAGGGAATATGGAGACAATATTGCAGTAAGAAATAAGGATAGGCAATTTACATATAAAGAAACGAATATCTTGGCAAATAAAATGGCAATGTACATAAAGGACAAAGGGATAAATAAAGGAGACAATGTCGGAATCTATATTGAAAAATCCGAGCATGTTTTATTTTTGATCATAGCACTACTTAAATCGGGTGTTACTTATGTACCTATCGACCCTAAAAGTCCTGATAAAAGAGTAAAGCATATAATAAAGAATTCAGAATTGAAGTTATTAATTGGGGATAAAAGCAATATTAGCGACATTGATTGTAATTATGTATCCATTGATGAAGTGATAGAGAATTCAAAAGAAATGACAGGTGAGAATCTACATACTTTAATTGACCCAGAAGATCCAGCCTATATCATTTTCACATCGGGCTCTACAGGAAAGCCTAAAGGAGTTTGCGTTTCACATGAAAATGTCATGAACTTGTTTTATGGCTGCGCCGATTTGTTCGAGTTTAATAATAAAGATAAATGGACATTTTTCCATTCCTACGCATTTGATTTCTCCGTATGGGAGATGTGGGGGGCTTGGATATATGGCGGAGAAGTTGTAGTGGTTTCATTTGAAGAAAGCAGAAATCCAATATCCTTTGTTGAATTATTGATAAGTACAGAAACAACCGTTTTTAATTGTACGCCAAGCGCTTTCTTCGAGGTGAGCGGTGAGCTCATAAATCGTCAAAATGAATTAAGTTTAAAATACATTATTTTTGGAGGGGAAGCATTAAACTTCAAGAAATTGACGCAATGGTTTTCTCCCGAAAATGGCAGACTGCCAAAGCTAATAAATATGTATGGAATAACTGAAACGACCGTTCATGTAACATACAAAGAAATCGCCAATAGTGATGTTGAAAAAGGAATTACCAATATCGGAAAAGTCTTGCCTCATCTTGGGTTCAAAGTGATGAATCAAAATGGAGAAGAAGTAACTGGAGATGAAGAGGGCGAGTTATACGTTTCAGGAAAAGGTGTATCGCTTGGCTACTATAAAAACCCCATGATGAATAAGATGAAATTTACGGATATTGATAATGTCCGCTACTATAAGTCAGGGGATGTAGTGAAACTGTTGGATGATGGTGATCTGCAATATATCTCCAGGAATGATGAGCAAGTGCAGCTAAGAGGTTTCAGGATTGAATTAGGGGAAATTGAGAGCGCGTATAATGATTTGCAAAACATCAAGAATGCAGTTGTTACGATGGATAAAGCGTTTAATGATGATATGCATTTATTCTTATACTATGTTGCTGATGAAGAATTAGCTGCTGGTTATTTGAGGGAAAGTGTAAAAAGCTCTTTGCCAACGTATATGATACCAAGCTATTTTATCAAGGTGGACAACATCCCCCTAACTGTAAATGGAAAACTGGATAAATCATTATTACCAAAATTCATAATAAAAGACTGTGAAGCTCCATCGAATATCAAGAGTCCAGCAGATAAAACAATAAGTGAAAAAGTAAGGGAATTGGTGGTTAGCATCATAGGCAATGGGGTTATAAATAATAATCATTCGCTACTTGAAAGTGGAATGAACTCATTATCGATAATGAGATTGATTGTCAATATTAAAAATCAATTTCAGATTGAAATTGCGCCTTCCGTTTTATTGGAAAACGATACGATTATGAAATTATCCCAGGTCATAGAAGCTCGTCAAAAAGAAGAGGTAAAGCAAGAGTATACACCTATCAATATGAATGCCAGAAATACATACCCTTTAACATATGAACAAGAAAATTTGTGGTTCATTCATCAAACCAATGTAGACAAATCATTATATAACATCGTTTTTTCGTATGAAATAGCAGGTGCAGTGAATGAAGGAAATCTGGAACTATCTTTAGATAAGCTAAGCAATAAACATCAAATCTTAAAAAGTGTCATTAGAGAAGAAGCTGGAATGGGCATCTTGGCTTTCGATGAGTCGATTCATCATTATATTAATTATTTCGATGTTTCGGATATTCCTTCAGACATGCAGGAAGAAAAAATGAATCACTTTGTGAAGGAAGAAACGGAACGGCAATTTGATTTAGGAAATGGTCCCCTCCTATCAATTACGTTAGTGAAGACGAATGAACGTGAATATCAATTATTATGTAACATCCACCATATCATTTTTGATGGTTGGTCGATTCCATTAATGATCAATGATTGGTTTGCCATTTATGAGCAAATCGAGAATGGACAACGAAATGATGAAGATAACCAATCAATCCAATATGGAGATTATGCTTTATGGCAAAAAAACTCACCAAATTATGTAACCAGTAAGGATAATGAGTTCTGGAGTAATGAACTAACTGCACTACGGCAAAAGTCCTTTTTACAATATGATCATCAAAAAGCGGGAGAAGGTAAAAGCACGTCCGATATTATCAGCTTTTTGTTACCGAAAGAAATTCAAGACAACCTGGAAAGTCTTCATAAAAAAACGAAATCGACTTTGTTCATGAGCTTACTTACCGCTTATCAAACCTTTTTATCGGTTTATTTTGATGAAGGGGAAGTTGTCGTTGGCAGCCCTTTGGCGAAGAGAAACCATGTGGAAACTGAACAATTGATAGGATATTTCGTCAACACCTTGCCCTTTAAATTAAATGTGTCTCAAGAAGATTCATTTGAAGAGATTTTGCGAAAAAACATAAAAAATATTGCAGGTGTTTTTGACCATCAAAATTTACCTACTAAGGAAATTTTGAAATATATATCGGCAGAAAGAACCATGGGAAATACGCCATTGTTCGATACAGTATTTGTCCTGCAAAATAACCAAAAAGAAAAGCTGGCATATAGAAATTTCAAGTTAAAACCGAAAAAAATCAATACCTTTAAAGCTAAATTTGATTTGGTTGTTCAGGCAGAAGAAATGGATGAGGATGATTTAGTCATCTCGTTTGAATTCAACAAATCATTATTCAATAAAACGACGATTCAAAGAATGGCCAGTAATTTTCAGCATTGGCTGCAAGAGGTTACAACCCAGGAAAACAAGCGGATAAAGGACATTACCTACTTAGAGCCTGAACAGTTGCAATCAATAATCGAAATGGGGACAGGCAATGTAAATCAAGAAGTGGAAGATCATCGCTTTGAAGATGTAATAACCAGGTTTGAGAAAAAAGTAAGGACAAATTTCACTGATGTTGCCATTGTTCATGGTGATGAGCAGGTGACGTATAGCGAATTAAATGCCCGGGCAAATCAGGTGGCGCAACGCTTATTCCTAAACCATGTAGGTGTAGAGGATAGAATTGGGATTTTTATGGATCGATCGATCAATATGGTTACGGCCATTTTAGCCATTATGAAAGTTGGGGCGGCATATGTACCTTTGGACCCGTCACAACCAGTGTCACGGCTGAAACATATGATTGAGGATTCTCAAATCACATATTGTTTAAGTAATGAAGCAGGACTTCCAAAGTATCCTGGTGATGAAGGAAAACTATTATGTATCGAAGACATACTAAAAGAACGGGAAATGGAGTGCTCAGAATTCGATTCAAGAAAGATATCGGAAAGTGATCTGGCCTATATCATCTACACTTCAGGAACAACGGGAAAACCTAAAGGGGTCATGATTGAGCATGGAGGGTTGGCTAACCTCTGTAATTGGCATATCAATTATTATTCAGTCGATGGAAATGATGCAGCAGTACTGGTTTCGAATACATCTTTTGACGCTTCCGTTTGGGAGATATTCCCTTACCTGACGAATGGGAATAAACTCCTGATACTGGATTACTATGATTTATTGGATGTAGAAATCCTTTCGGAGAAGATGGAAAAGGAGAAAGTCACACTCGCGTTTTTTTCAACGGGACTGCTCGAGCAATTATTTATAAACGATATGAAATTCCCAGAATCAATCAGAGCTATTTTGACAGGGGGAGATCGTTTAAAAACGATACCCGATCGTTTGAGTTTTGATTTATATAATAATTATGGTCCAACGGAGGGCACTGTCGTTTCGACAGCATATAAGGTACTTCCAAGTGATGATACAGTGATTCCGATCGGAAGGCCAATATTAAATGCAGAAGCATACGTGTTCAATTCCAGGATGAAGCCTACTCCTATAGGTCAAATAGGCGAGCTGTATATCGGCGGGAAAGGCATTGCAAGGGGATATATAAATAATCCGGAGAAAAACGATGAAAGCTTTATTCCTAATCCGTTCAGTCCCTCAAGGAAACTATATAAAACTGGAGATTTAGTTAAGTATGCCGAGGATGGAAATCTACTATTTGCAGGTAGAGCTGATGACCAAGTGAAAATCCGGGGATATCGTATCGAACTGGGAGAGGTCAGTGCAGTTCTGAATAAATGCACGGGTATAAAGGATTGCTTCATAGCGATAAAAGAAGAATCTAAATCGAAGAAATTCATCATTGCCTATTATATCGCCGACAATGACCTAGAAGAAAATTATATCCGGGATTATATGAAGAATCACCTTCCCCACTATATGATTCCTTCATATTTCATTAAACTGGAGTCCTTTCCGCTAACCGTTAACGGCAAAGTGGATGCGAAGAGCCTGCCGGATACAAAAACGAATTCGGAAGGAGCCAACAGTAAAAGTGTCATTAATGGAACGGAACAAAAATTGTTAAAGATATGGAAAGAGGTGCTGAATAATCAGGAAATAACCATCTTTGATAACTTTTTCCAATGTGGAGGAGACTCCATCCTAAGCATTCAAATTTGTTCACTTGCCAAGAAAGAAAATCTTCACATCACTTCAAAAAACATCTTTGAAAAACAAAGTATCGAAGAGCTGGCAAAGGTTGTGGAATTGACGGGCGATTTAACGATAACTCAGTCTGATGTTTTTGGAAAGGCACCATTTACACCTATTCAAAGTTGGTTTTTCACTCAACAAATAAATAATTATAATCATTGGAATCAATCTGTAACGTTAAAGGGCTATCCGCAATTGAATGAGAAGCGGCTGCAAAGAATCATGGCCCATATCGTCAGACATCATGATGGGCTCAGATCAAGATTCAATAGAGAAGAATCATTTTCGCAGGTGGAAGAGCATATCGACCCGTCTGAAAATTGGACTTTGAATTACGTAAATCTATCAAACGTGAATAAGGACAAACAGGAACGGGAAATAGCTAGACTCGGGATCGATGCACAGCAGGGCATCAACATATCAAACGGACCGCTAATGAAAATAGTATGCATCAATACAGATCAAAACGAGCATGAAATCATTTGGATCATTCATCATTTACTTGTTGATGGGGTTTCCTGGAGAATCTTGATCGAAGATTTTGACCAGCTATACATGCAAGATATAAACAATCAGGAACTAAAACTGGATAGTAAAACGACATCATATAAGGAATGGGCGAATAGCCTAAACCAATATAAAAATAGCATTCCTTTAGGCATTAAAGAGTACTGGCTGAATGAACATGACACAGCATACGAAAACGCACTAGTCAAAACAGGGAATGTTTACGATGGAAAATCATTTGAAATGAAGCTGAATAAAGAGATTACAAACAAAATCTATAATGAAATGAGAAAAGCGTATAAAGCATCTATCGATGAAATATACTTATCCATTTTCGCAGCGCTGATCGGGAAATATTTTAATAAAAAAGATATTCATTTTACTTTGGAGGGACATGGTCGCGAAGAGTTATTTGCAGGTGTCGATCTGTCCAGGACAGTAGGATGGTTTACGACCATGTGCCCGGTTTATATAGAAAATAAAGAATCCATTTCGAACACGATTCAAGGTACAAAGAAAAAGTTAAGGACACTGCCTAATAAAGGGATTGAGTATGGAATCATAACCGAATTATGCGGCGGGACACATATGAAACGAAATAGGCCGATCATCAGTTTTAATAATTTAGGTAGATTTCACCAAAACAATGAATGGGCTGCAAAAGAGGTCATCTTTTTTAGTGAACAAGATATTCAACATAATTCCTATACCGAACATGAAGTCGATATCGAATTGCTTGTAGTGAATGAGGAGCAAACCATAAAAATAAACTATAACAGACATTTCGTAAGAGAAGATTTTGAGCAATATATTCAACACAATATGCCGGAATTGTTACGGACATTGGAAGAAGAAACATTGGGAAAACAGATGTACCGTCCGGAAGACTTTCCATTGGTGGATATGCCCGAAGAGGAACTTAACCAACTATTGCACAAAGAAACAAGAATTGTTGATATTTATGAATTGACGGCTTTGCAAAAAGGGATGTTGTACCATAGCTTGTTTGATAGTGAAAGCAGCCAGTATAAAGTGCAACTCATTTTTGATATTAAAGGTTTTCTGGACGTCGAAAAATTAAAGAATGCCATTGTGACAACTGCAGGGAAACATGACATTTTAAAAACCAAATTATATTCAAGCAGAAAAGGGGTATTCTACCAACTGTTAATGAGTTCCATGGATACCGAGATTGAATATGAAGAACTAATTGATCATCAAGAGAACTTGGAAAAGTTGTTAGCAGATCAATATAAGATCATAGATATCGAGAACAATAAGTTGAATCGCTTCATGATCGTTAAGCTTGCGGAAAATGAATACCAATTAATATGGACATTCCATCATATTATTATGGATGGTTGGAGCTATTCGATGGTGATAAATGACATTTTTGCTTCTTATTATTCAATAGCAACATCACCATCCGTGAGTGCTTCATTTAAAAAGTATGTTGAATATATGAAAGATTATACGAGTAATAAGGAGCTGCGGGACTATTGGGCAGGGAAATTGGAAGGTGCTCGAAATTCCGGATCTAGTTTAATGGGAGTGTTGGAAGGCGAGGGGTACATTGAGAATAGCTACTTGAAAGTATTGGATGAGGAATTAAGTGATTCCATTCAACGATTCTGTCAGGAGCACAAGATTACCATGAATACTTTCTTTCTAACCATTTGGTTAGCCACTTTGAAAGAAGTAAAAGGAACGGAAAATGTATGCTGCGGCGTAGTGACATCCGGCAGGAATATTCCTGTCCAAAATATTGAGTCCATGGTTGGTCCATTTATCAATACTGTGCCGTTTATCAAGCATATCAGCCACGAAAAGACCTATATGGAAATACTGGATGAAGTTCAAAATGAATTTTTGGAATTAAGTGCCTATGAGAATACACCGTTATCAGAGATTTATGAGTGGGCTAATTTGGAAAACCAATTATTTGAATCATTATATGCTTTTGAAAACTATCCCGTGAAACTAGCTAATAATGATGAAATTAACGTGAGTTTGAAAGAAGGGCGGGAAACGACCCATTATCCAATCGTCATCATCATCACCCCTGGTTCAAGTGTTCAAATTAAATTTAATGAGGCAGCGGTCAATCCAAAGTTAAGGTCATCAGTACTTTCTATATTTAATCAAATCTTAAGTGAAATGTTGGAAAAATTGAAAGTGAAATGAGGGGAAATATATGGAGACAACAATTACGGTGAAGGAAAGGTTAATTGAGGAAAAGCTTATTGGATTTTGGAGGGAAATTTTAGAACAAGAAACAATAGATACAGATTCCAACTTCTTTGACTTAGGAGGGAATTCCCTTTTGGCCATGCAATTTATACAAATGGTGAAGAATAACCTGGGAGTGAGATTACCAATCAAAGTCATGTTCGAACAGTCCACCATCCAGGAACTATCTGTACTCATCAAACAATTGGACGATATGAATAAGTTAAGTTGAATGGAAAAGAATTGAGGTGTTTTATCTATGAACAGGATGATCAGTGAAACGGAAGATAGGCTATTAAACTTGATTTCAATTGTTATCGAACCTATTAAAATATCACTATTAGAGGACATGAATGAATCATTAAGCACAAATGAAAAAAAAGATGAGTTTTTGTCTTCGATAAAACAGGAGTTTGGTATTCAATTAACACCGGAAATCATTTCAAGTCAATGGAATATAGAAAAACTGGCAAGTTTCCTGGACATGCTCCTCGAAATGAGGGAAGTCGAGGTAAATAAGCCTTATAAACGCGGGAAAAGTGAAGGAATGCTTTCTCATAATCAAGATCGAATGTATCTGTTTGACAGCCTGAATGAAAGGAAAATGCTCTATAATATGCCATTTAAATTCATTTTAAATGGCGTAGTGGATACTGATGACCTGCAACAGGCATTAGATTTCATGATTGACCGCCATGAAACTTTGCGAACTAATTTCAAGGGTGAAGAACATCAAATCCTTCAATTCTTATCAAAAAAAAGCAGAAACATAATTGCCTATGAAGACTGTCGGGATTTAGATCCCGAAGTCAGTAATATAATGGTCACCTCCCATCTTACTGAAGAAATGGAAAGATGCTTCGACCTGGAAAATGATCATTTATTTAATATGAAACTATTTCGAGTTGACGAAGAAATGCATTATTTAGTATGCAATTTTCACCATATCATTTTTGATGGAGTATCGTTTGTCACCTTTTTCGAAGAGTTATTGGAGATTTATGAAAGAATTCAAACAGGCAGGGTTGGGGATATTCCTCCTCTGGACATGCAATATTTAGATTATGCTGTCTGGCATAAGGAGTGGGTCAAGGAAAGTACGCCAAGCCAAAGGAGGTTTTGGGAAAGTTATTTAGATCAAGAGGAAGAAGCATTAGAACTTCCATTTGACTTTCAACGTCCAAAATCACCTTCTTACTCAGGGGAAAGACTGGAAATGGACATAACGGATGAACTTCGTGTATTGATAGACAGGGTTTTAAAGGAGAATGGTACGACTTTATATGCTTTTATGATGACAGCCTATCAAGTGTTTTTAAGTCAGTATACCGGGAAGAATCAAATCGTTGTCGGGAGTACCGTGGCAAACCGTGGCCAAGAAGAATTTGCCCGGACAGTTGGATGCTTTGTCAATACGCTGCCATTGAAGTTAACCGTGGATGCCACGGAATCATTTCATGAAATATTGAACCGGAATCGTAAAGTGATTTTGGATGTATTGGAACATCAGGCTTTTCCATTTGAAAAAATCGTGGAAATCATTAATCCAGACAGGGATCTCAGCCATTCCCCATTGTTCCAAACAGCTTTGGCAATGGAAGAAAGCTTTGATGGGAACTTTAGCAATTCATTCTTCACTCTTGAACAAGACAAATTCGAAATTCCTTATTCAAATTATGACCTGACTATAAAGGTGAAGGGGTCTCATGATCTAATCCTGGAATTCGAGTATTCCGATGAACTTTTCAGACGGGAAACAATTGAAAGACTCATGTTGAGTTTCGAAAAATGGTTATTCCAAATCTGCAGAAATGCAGATATGCCTATCTGTCATTTGCAGTATTTAGATGACAATCAAATGAATCAATTGTTAATTGGGTGGCAAGGTGAGGTTTCGGATGCACATCAAAATGAGACGATTACCACCATATTCAAAAGAATCGTTAAGAAGCATTCAAACAAATTAGCCGTTGCTGATAATGGTCAGACCATTACTTATTCGGAATTAGATCAAAGATCGAATGTGATTGCGAAATTGGTTAGAAATAAAATCGAAAATGGTTCTAATAAGGTAGGCCTGCATGTAAATAGATCGATTGATATGGTAATCGGCATGTTGGGAATCATTAAAGCCGGATGTGCATACGTTCCGCTTGATCCTATGCTGCCAGCTGAAAGATTGGAATATATCATCAATGATTCGAAAATGGATATATGCATTACGAATCAAGTTGAGGTTCCTGCCATTAAAAAAATAGCTAAAGTGATTGATCTAGAATCCGTACATTACGTGGATACCGAGTGCTGTAACGAATCCATTGCACCTTCCGATCTGGCTTACATAATCTATACTTCGGGAACGACAGGAAAACCCAAAGGTGTCATGTTATCTCATAGAGGAGTAGTGAATTTAATAATAAGTCAAAACAAATACTTACAACTTGATGAGACCTCAAAGGCATTACAATTTGCCACGTTTAATTTTGACGCTTCTATATATGAGATTTTTGGGAGCTTATTAAATGGTGCAGAGCTGCATATCGGGAATAATAAGGAGGAAATGTTTGATTTATTCGCATTGGAAAATCAAATCAAAAGTGAAAAGTTAACGCATCTAGTATTGCCGCCTGCAGTATTACAAGAGCTCAATATAGAGGGATCCCATGTGAAATTCGTTGGTTCAGCCGGATCTGAATGTCCAATAGCTTTGCTGGATCGCTATCAAACTATAAATTTTTATAATGCCTATGGTCCAACGGAATATTCAGTATGGACCACGTTTGAAATGTTTAAAGCGCATGAAAACAATGAGACTACTAATAATAAAGTATCGATAGGCAAACCAATCCTGAATACCGACGTCTATTTATTAAGTCCTGAGCAAAGACTCGTCCCGATAGGTGCAGCAGGGGAAATATATATTGGTGGTGAAGGGTTAGCCGTTGGATATGTGAATAATGATGATTTAACAAAAGAAAAGTTCATTGAACATCCTTTTAAAGCTGGAAAGCGTTTGTATCGCAGCGGTGACCTTGCAAAATTCACGAGCGATGGTGAGTTGATTTTTCTGGGGCGTAAAGATAATCAAGTGAAAATAAGAGGTTTCCGTGTGGAAGTTGATGAGATTTCGGTCAATCTCAATGCATATCCGCAAGTAAGTGACTCATTCATTAAGGTTCAGGATCAGCCAAACTTAAATAAACAAATAATCGCTTATTTCACATCCAAACAACAAGTTGATTACGATCACTTAAAAGCATTTTTAAAAGAGAGATTACCAAGTTACATGATTCCTTCATTCTTTATGCAAGTGGACAAATTTCCATTAAATGCAAATGGGAAAATTGATTCAGCGCTTCTTCCGGTGCCAGTAACTAGGAGCAATACATTGGAAGAACCTGAGACGTTCAATGAGAAAGTGCTTCTTCAAATTTTTAAAAGTGTCTTAGGGTTAGATGATATCAGTATCCGAGATAACTTTTTTGAACTTGGCGGCGATTCCATTCAGAGCATTCAAATATGTTCACTAGCAAGGCAGGAAAGTATAATCATTAGTCCAAAATCAATTTTTGAAAATCAAACGGTAGCAGAGCTGGCAGCGATCGCGAAAACCGAAAATAAGGTCATGATCCAACCTATAGCCACTAGGGGGAATGTGGAACTGACCCCCATCCAAGAATGGTTCTTTGCAGAACACACGACTTCCATCAATCATTGGAACCAGTCTATTGTTTTTAGTAAAGATGCCCGTGTCCAAATGGAGGACATGGAAAAAATTCTATCTCAAATCGTGGAACATCATGATGGATTGTTAACCCTATTTAAAAAACAAGACAATAAATATATCGGGAATATAGACTCCGAACACAAAACATGGGAGTTAGTCTATAAGGATATACATCATTTAGATGAAGAAACGCGGATGAAAATGAGAGATGAATGGGAAAGCAAGGCTCAAGGTTCATTGGACATAAGTAATGGACCGATCATGAAAATGCTTGTTTTAAAAGAACAATCGAACAAATATCGCTTCTTTTGGGTAATCCATCATTTATTGATTGATGCAGTTTCCTGGAGGATTTTACTTGAAGATTTCAATACTCTCCATGATCAAGCATTAAACAATCAAACAGGGAAGCTGGCTTATAAAACTTCATCATTCAAAGACTGGTCAAACTTCTTGAGGAAATACAATGAATCGTTGATGGACCCTGAAACACTCCGTTATTGGGAACAAAAAACAAAAAGTGAAATAACGGATTTTAAAATAGCGGAAGACTTTATAGCTAAAGAAGAAAGTACGATGGAGAAATCATTCGGTGAAGAAGAAACTGAATTATTGATCCAGGAATTAACAAGGCAATCTAAAGCGACTGTAGAAGAAGTATTGTTGTCATTAATCGCAAAGGGTTTGAAACAATCTTTGGATGTAAAGAACTTTTGGATGGAAGTAGAAGGGCATGGCAGGGAAATGGTGGACGAAACAATCGATGTTACTAGGACCGTTGGCTGGTTTACAGCGATGTATCCAATATTGCTGCATTCAGATGAGACGTTTGACGACACTTTAAGAAACACGAAGAATGCCATAAGGGAAATCCCAAATAAGGGTCTTGATTATGGCGTCATCAAGTATTTACGACCTGGGGTCATTCAGGAGCCGGATATCCACGTGACTTTCAATTACTTAGGAAGATTGGATTCTCAATTTGAATCATCCAATAGCAGGGATTTTGGTGAGTTTGAAAATAAACCAAAACTGCATTTCCTGTCATTTATTCAGGACGGAAAACTAATCATAAAAATCATTTCAAAATTAGCCGCAGAAAAGATGAACTTAATAATAGAAGCTATTGGTAAAGTCGTCATGGAAATCAAGGGAACTGAATTTGACCAAGGTTCTTTAATAGAAAGTGATTTTCCGGATGCGATACTCACTGAGGAAGATTTGTTTCATATATTGAATTCTAATAAATAAGGTGATTACTGGTTTAATAGAATGATTGTAGTCAGCGGGTATGGATGACACGAAGATAATGGAATCGGGAGGCGCAAAATTGGAGAAATCTATTCAGAATATCTACTCATTAACTCCGCTTCAAGAAGGAATCCTTTATGAACTGGAAATGAACAATACAGCTGAGAACCTTTACATTTCTCAAATGCGAATCAGGATAACAGGCGCTCTTGAAGTGAATGCATTGTTCGAGGCGTGGAGTCAGGTTGTAGAACGTCATGAAGCATTAAGAATGAAGGTCATCTCTAAAAATATTGAAAATAATGTTCAGGTTGTATTCAATACAATGGATTATCAACCGGAAATGATCGATATGACAGAGTTGAGTGATCATGAACAATTAAAGGAAATTCAGAGAGTGACTTCCGAATCTCAGGAGATGGATGTGAATAACTCCAATTTGATGAAACTCCAGTTAGTGAAAATTGAAGAAAATCAGTTTATCTTGATTTGGACTCATCACCATATAATTTTGGATGGCTGGAGCACCAGCATAGTCATCGATGAACTCTTTGTTATTTACGGCCGAATTGTGGGAAAAGACTCCAAAGGACTTATTGAAAAGCCAAAGCAATATGGAGATTTTATCCGGTATATGAATAAAACAGATGAGGAAGATTTAAATCGTTTTTGGAAAGAGCTTGCAAAGGATATTGAGCAGCCGACGATCACATTTCCCGTCATGAAACATGTGAAGGAAAACCAACAGGAAAATGATCTCTTTTGGGAGCTGGATAAAACACAAAGTAAGCTTTTAAGAGAATTTGCCGCTAGAAACCATGTAACGCTTAATGTATTACTGCAGTTAATTTGGTCAATCCTCCTAAAGGAAATGTCCAATCAAAATCGAATAGTCTTTGGAATCGTCAGCTCTGGCAGGTCGAATAACTTATTCAAATCGGAAGAAATTGTTGGGATGCTCATTAATACGATTCCTATGATAGCTGAAATAAGCGATACAGACAGCGTTACCGATTTACTGAAACGATTCCAGGAAACATTAAACAATATGCTGGACTACTCCCAAATTTCTTTAGTGGATATCAAAAGGCATACGAAATTAAAGAAGGACGATCCGATTTTCCAAACTTTATTTGTTTATGAAAATTATCCGGAGGCGAAAGATGAAGGCATTAGCATTAACTGGGAGGTCGAAGGCGGAAAAGAGTCACATAGCTTTCCGTTATCGTTACAAGCCCAGGATAATAAAGAAACGGTTAAATGCAAATTGTATTTTAATACCTGCTTCTTACAGCGTTCGCTAGTAAATGATATCCAATCAGCCTTCATGCAGATTGCCCATCAAATTACTAAAGTTCAGCAAATTGATGAAATATCTGTGGATATTGATTTTTCAAAACTTAAAAATAATGTGAGTAAAGACGATCAAGCAACGGATAGCCATTCGATCACATCCACACCAGTTAATCAAGGACTTAAAGAAATATGGCAAGAGTTTTTCTTGAACAGCGATATTAATGGTGATTTCTTTCAATTGGGCGGGCATTCGATAACAGCCATGAAAATGGTGTCTAAAATAAATAAAAGACTTGATGCGAATATGAAATTAGCTGATTTGTTTGAAAATCCTACATTGAAAATGCTAAATCATAAGATCTTTCAGGAAATGAGTACACCTAAGAGAAATGAAACGCAGGTAGTTTCATCTTTCGTGGAAAAGACATTTTTGGAAGTCTTATCAACAAGTCAAATCGATAAAGATGCCGATTTTTTTGAAATGGGCGGACACTCGATTTTAGCCATGAAGTTATTGACAAAATTAAACAAAGAATATAATCAAATTCTAACTTTGAAAAATATTTTTCAAAATTCTACAATCGATTCGTTGACGGCCTTCATCATTAATGAAATTTCAGATCATGACATTGAGCACATAGAAGTGCAACAAAAAGATCATGTTTTATCCAGTAACCAAGAGGCTTTATGGTTCAACGAAAAACTCAATGGTAAGACAGCCAATTATAATATCCCTCAAAAATATAAAATTACTGGAACAGTGGATACTTCGATGCTGGAAAAAGCTATCAATCATGTCATTGATAGACATGAGATTTTGAGGACGACCGTCCGTGAAAAAGCTGGTAAAGGCTATCAGGAAATCAGGGAAGATGTATACATTAAAATAAATGAAATCGATCTCTCTGCGTTAAAGCCTGAACAGCAAACGACTCGTATGCTGCAAATTGAAGATGATGTCCAATCGGAAATCTTTGAAATTGAAAAAGGTCCTCTCATGACAGTGAAACTTGTTAAATTGAGTGAAAAAGATTTTGTTTTATTTGTGAATCTCCACCATTTCGTTTTTGACGGATGGTCAGTGAGTATATTTTTAGATGAATGGTTATCTTTTTATGACAGTGAAGTGAATGAAAAGGAACTTATCCTTGGAAATGACTTTAAACAATATAAGGATTTTGCATTAGAGCAGAAAAACTGGTTGGAAAATAACATTAAAGAAGAATCACTATTTTGGGAAACAAACTTATCTGGGGAATTACCTAAATTGGAGCTTCCTTTAGATACGATGCGTTCAAAAGAAAATCGCAACGATGGCAGTAGTTTTATAGTGGAACTAACAAGGGAAGAGCTCCAGGGTTTAAAGCGGATGTCCCTGGAAAAAAACTCGACTTTATTCATGACACTGCTAACGATGTACCAGTCTTTTCTAGCAAAATATACAGGTCAAAATGATATCATCGTTGGAAGTCCTTTGGCGAATAGAATGATTGAAGGGACAGAAAAATCGATAGGTTATTTTGTCAATACACTTCCCTTTAGATTAAAGCTGGGACATGAGGAAACATTTGAAGAGATTCTTCAAAGAAATACAGACCATATCATCGACATCTATGATCATCAGCAAATGACATTGGAGAAAATCGTTGAAGTCATTAACCCTGAAAGAAATTTAGCAAGCACTTCTTTATTTCAAACCGTCTTCATTTTACAAAATAATGCCAAAGCTGCATTGGAAAGTGAATACATAAAGATAACGCCTGAAGTAATAAAATCAAAGGCAGCAAAATTCGATTTGAGTTTAGCTGCTGAAGAATATGAAGATAAGCTATTATTCGCCTTTGAGTATAATTCAGGGATCTTCAATGAACAAACCATTCAATCGTTAGCTGAGAATTTCCTGGAGTGGATCAAGAAAATTACTTATCAGCCTGAACAATCCATTGACAAGGTATCTGTCGTGAGTAAGAAGCAGGAGAAAGTATTATTGGAAGAATGGCAGGGGGAAACCATTCGCTTTGAGGGGATCAATGACACAATCCCAGAAGCCTTCCATAAAATTGTTGAACGATTTCCCGATAAGATAGCCATTGTTGATGGTCCTGGAACCATTACATATCGCGAATTGAATGATAAGAGCAATCGACTTTCACACTATTTACTAAGCAAAGGGATTTCTAAAGAAGAAAGAATCGGAATTTATGTGAATCGATCAATTGATATGGTGACAGGGATGTTGGCAGTAATTAAAGCAGGTGCTGCGTATGTCCCATTGGATCCTCATTATCCTAATGAACGATTAAGCTACATGGTTGAAGATTCGTCCATTTCCTATTGCTTGAGTCACAAAGAACTCGGAAAGAATGGTTTGATTGACTCATCCAAAATAATATATTTTGAAGATATTGAAAAAGAATCGGATTTGTTAATGAAAGAGAATCTTCACATTGCGGATCAGCGAGACTTAGCATATGTCATTTATACCTCTGGAACGACAGGCAGGCCCAAAGGAGTCATGTTGGAACATAGAGGAATCATTAACTTAGTTTATAACCAAAATAAAATGATGTGTTTAGATACATCAGCTAAAGTGCTGCAATTCGCTACGTTTAATTTTGATTCATCCGTCATAGAGATTTTCAGCACACTATTGTTCGGTGGCGAGCTGCATATAAGCGTAGATAAAGAAAATCAATTTGACATGAGTAAACTTGTTGAACAAATTAAGCACGAAGGAATTTCTCATATCATTTTACCGCCTGCTGTGTTGAAGGAACTGCCAATCAATGAATTGAGCACTATTAAAGTGTTGGGATCCGCAGGTTCTGAATGTCCAGTTGAGCTCGTTTCAAAGTTTAAGCATATATCGTTTTTCAATGGCTACGGGCCTACTGAATATTCGGTGTGTACAAGTTTTAAAATGTTTCCCCCGAATGAGGATGTTACAGATGAATTCGTTGTTTCAATTGGGAAGCCTCTGACTAACACGGTTGCACTTGTGCTGGATGAAAACCGGAAACTAGTTCCGGCAGGAACGGTTGGTGAACTTTATGTCGGAGGAATGGGGTTAGCAAGGGGATATCTGAATAATGAGAGTCTGACAAATGAAAGATTCATATCCAATCCATTCAACCCTAACGAAAAAGTTTACAGAACTGGGGATTTAGTAAAGCATAACAAAGCTGGGGAATTAGTTTATATAGGCAGAGCGGACGATCAAGTGAAAATAAGGGGATACCGTGTGGAACTATCTGAGGTTAATGTTTCATTACGAAAAATAGCAGAAATCAAAGATAGTTATGTAACGGTAATGGAAGATGGATTTGAGAATAAAAGGCTAATTGCTTATTATACGGTGAATGATGAGGTTTCGGTGGATTCAATCAGAAGAAGACTGAAAGAAACACTGCCTGCGTTCATGATTCCTGCTCATTTTATGCAACTGGATAAATTCCCTTTGACGCCGAATGGAAAAGTTGACCGGAAATCCCTGCCGAAATGGACTGAACAGTTGGATGAGAGGAAAGAAAAAGTGCTGGATGTGCAAGAATTGTCCAAAACTGAAACAGAGCTTCTGAAAATATGGAGAAATGTTTTAAACGATCCAACTATAGGACCAGAAGATAACTTTTTTGAATGTGGCGGTGATTCAATCATCAGTATACAAATATGCTCTGCTGCAAAAGAAAAAGATTTATTTATAACGCCTAAAGATTTATTTGAATACCAAACGGTACGTGAGCTAGGGAATATTGTAAATGAGCTTGAGCAAAAACAAGTGGTTCAAGAAAAAATATCAGGTTATGTACCGTTGACGCCTATTCAATCTTGGTTTTTTAATGAAAATCATGAGAATATCCATCATTGGAATCAGTCAGTCGTTTTGATGAAGGATAATGCGTTGGAGACTGAACAATATAAAAAAATCATCATGAAATTAATTGATCAGCACGACATATTAAGGACGTTATTTGTAAAACATGGTGATTCATATATTGGCAATATTTCAAATGCTGATACGGCATGCGGTTTTTATGAGTATCATGTTTCAAGTTTTACAGATGAAAATAGTCTGAAAGTAATTAAGGAGCTAGAAGAAAACGCCCAACAAAGTTTAAACATACACAATGGCCCCATGATGAAGTTCCTTCTATTCAGGGATCAAAGGGAGGTAAGGATTTTTTGGGTGATTCATCATCTTGTGGTTGATGGTGTTTCATGGAGGATACTTCTTGATCATTTCGAAAGATGCTATCAACAGATAAAGAATGAACAAGAACCTTCACTGCCTTTAAAAACGACTTCTTATAAACAATGGTCCGAGAAACTGAACGAATACCGGAACACTGACCTACCGGACGATGCCGTTCAATATTGGGAAAAGGAAATGAATATTCCGGTTTCTCCGCTGACGGAAAGCTTAGGAGAAACATGTGATTTTGAAAACATGTACAAAATACAAATGGATGTGGACCAAACACAAAACCTTATTAAAAACACTTTAAGAAAACATAAAACGACGATTGATGAAGTCTTATTATCCGTTATCGCCCATGCGTTTTCCAATATAATGGGAATCGATGAGTTTTGGCTCGATTTAGAAGGACATGGCAGAGAGGATATTGAAGATGATATTGATCTATCAAGGACGGTAGGGTGGTTCACCTCCATTTATCCAGTTAGGATTAAAGGAATGGCGTCTTTGGGCTCAACCTTGAGAAATACAAAAAACAAATTAAGAAGTGTGCCAAATAAAGGGTTCGACTTTGGAATCCTAAAGTATATTTCCACCCGGAATCATAACTATCCAGATAGCCTTGTGAGTTACAACTATCTTGGACAGTTCAATAACACTGGTGATATGGAACAAACCAATAGCAGCAATATCGATTTGAACTATAAATTTCCATATAAACTCAACTTTGTCGCCAGCATCGTAAACAATAGACTCATGCTGAATATTATTGGCGATAGCAACAATGAAAACTACCAAATGATATGTAAAGAAGTTGAAGTACACTTAAACAAAATTTTAAGTGGAAGTGCAGATTTGAATGAAGCTATTGTCGAAACGGATTTTGAAGCTGAGAAAATAGTCGATGGAAGTACGATCACCCATTTCATTAATAAGTTTAATAACATTGAAGAGATTTACCCAGTGACATCACTTCAAGAAGGGATGTTATTCCATAGTGAAGTAACTCAAAGTCCTGAATATATTTCACAGCTATCGATTGATTTAATAGGTGATCTGGACTTTGTTAAATTGGAAGAAGCTTGGAATGAAACCTGTAGAAAATACGACGTTCTTAGATCTGTTTTCAGGCGCAATCAAATGGGTGACCGTTATCAAATCATACTAAATGACATTTATTATGTGTTTAATCATGTGGATCTAACGATGTTTAGTGAAGACAAGAGAGCATCCAAGATAGAAAATCTTATAGAGCATAGCAAAAATAGACAAACGGATTTAGAGAATGGTCCGCTCATGAACATCACCTTGATCAAGCTATCGGATCATCGCTATAAATTCATATGGACACATCATCATGCTTTAATTGATGGCTGGAGCCTGCAAATCGTCATTAATCATTTTTTGGATAATTATCGAAGTCCATCCAATATGGCAAAAGACAGTGATGAACACAAGATTGCTTATAAACAAGTCATGAATCATGTCCGGAATATTAATAAACAGGATGAAGCAGCTTTTTGGAATGAAGAATTGAAGGATTTTGAACAAGTAAAAGCACTAGTAGGTAAGAAAACGGATAAGGAAGCTGTTACATCGGATAAAGTTATTGAATATAGTTTACCTGAAGAGCTTACCGAAAGATTAATAGAATTATCCAAGCGGCATAGAAAGACGATCAATACAGTCGTTCAAGGAGTCTGGGGCATCGTCCTGTCCTGCCTCAGTGAAAGTGACTCAGTATGCTATGGGGTGACAAGCTCAGGAAGGAACCTCAGCATTCCGCATATTGAATCAGCTGTAGGCTTATTGATCAATACTCTGCCATTCTCGTTAAAAATCGATTGGGATGATGATTTACAATCCTACCTTACTGCTATTCAAAACAAACAATTACAAATGAGAGAGTATGAGTTCAGTTCACTTACGGATATAAAGCGATACGCCAAAATTCCATGGGATAAAGAATTGTTCCAACATATATTTGTATTTGAAAATTATCCGAGCACAGAACTGGCAGAGGATTCGCGAATCATGATCGAAAATTCAGTTGGAAGCGAATCGACCAATTTTGATCTTACGTTCTCCGCGGCTGTAGTGCAATCCAAGCTGCATTATAAAATCATTTATAAAGACAGTAAATTCGCCGAAAATGAAATTTTAAGTTTTATGGATTCCATGCAAGAAATATTCTTAAAACTACTAGAAGATGAAACGCTTCTATATATTGGTGAATTAATAAATCACTTGAAAGTTGGGGCCCGATGATAAGTAAATCGATGACGACGAATAAATTGATATCAATAACTGAAGCTTTTAAAAAAATCGTGGAAGATAATCAATCAAATGCGGCACTTTGTGAAAATGAACGTCAAATTACTTATAAAGAATTAGACATTCTTTCAGATAATCTTGCCAAAAGGATCATTGATTTGGGGATTCAAGAAGAAACAATGATCGGTATTCCAAGCAAAAGGTCCATTGAACTGATCATAGGGATGCTTGCCATAATTAAGTCAGGCTGTTGCTATGTTCCAATTGACGAAAAGTACCCATTAAAAAGATTGGAATATATGCTTGCAGATACGGATATGAAGTTCTTCTTATCGTTTAATGGTCAAGAAGGGAAGCTCAGTGAATTGGATATCGAACCAATTCCATTTGAGATGAATGAACTAAGCAGGGACGGGCATATTCCCGTGAACCGTTCTTCGGAGAATGGTCTCGCATATGTCATCTATACATCAGGAACGACCGGGGAGCCAAAAGGTGTAATGATAGAGCATAAGAGTGTAGTCAATTTAGTACTGAACTCTGAAATTCTTGAAATAAACGAAAATAATAGAGTGGCTCAATTTTCCAACCCATGCTTCGACGCCGCAACTTTTGAGATATGGGGAGCTTTATTAAATGGAGCAACTTTATTCTTGATGCCGAATGAGTTCACTTCTTTTGATGATTGGAAAGAAGCGATATCCATTGGAAAGGTGGATGTAGCTTTTTTTACGACAGGTCTTTTCAATGCAATGGTAGATGAGGATCCATTAATTTTTGAAGGATTAAAGAAAATTGTGGTTGGCGGAGATAAAATCTCGGTTTCCCATGTGAGGAGATTGAAGCAAACAATCGGTCATTTTTCCTTGATTAATGGGTATGGGCCAACTGAATGCACGACTTTTGCCATTTGTCATGAGGTCGAAGACAAAGATGCAGATGTTATTCCCATTGGAAAGCCATTGAGCAATGTAGAAATCAGGATTCTATCTGAAGAACAAGTAGAGGTAGCAGATGGGGAAATAGGCGAAATCTACATTGGCGGTCAAGGGGTCATGAGAGGCTATTTAAATCAGCCGCAATTAACCGGACAAGCGTTGATCATGGATGACTTGAATCAGACCAAGTGGTATAAAACAGGTGATCATGGCATCCGGTTACATAATGGTGAGATCCTGTACAAAGGCCGAAAAGACAGTCAAGTGAAAATTCGCGGTTTTAGAATTGAACTGAATGAAATTCAAGACAAGCTTGATAAATACATGAAGGTTGAAAGTTCAGTAGTTGCTGTTAAAAACATCAATGATGAAAAATATGTTATCGCTTATTACAAACATAAAGATGAAAAAGCCGAAAACGCTGAAAAGGATATTAAAGATTATCTGAACAATGAATTGCCGAATTATATGATTCCCCACTTTTTTGTCAGAGTGGATGATTTCCCGCTTAATGCCAACGGTAAAGTGGATAAAGAGAAATTATTGGAAATGGATATCATGTCAAATAAAACTTCCTTAGCCAATCAAGAAACTGGAAAGAAAAAAGAAGTATTGGAGATTTGGAGAGATGTATTAGGAAATCAAAGTCTAGGATTGGACGACAACTTCTTTGAAAATGGAGGCCATTCCATTTTAGCTACAAAACTGGTCTATGTAATGAAGGAAACTGTACTTCCTGAAGCCACTTTACAAATCTTATTGGAAAATAATACAGTGAATAAATTTGTTGAGGCAATTGAAGTCGATTCATCTGGCAGCATGGAAGCAGTGATGGAGAAGGATTCCATGCTCGATCGAGAGTTGGTGCGGAAAATAAAGGAAATATCCGCTAAACCAGTTCAAATTGAAAAAAATATGATGATTACAGGTGGAACAGGTTTTTTAGGAGCACATCTATTAAACAAATTGTTACTGGAATTGGAAGATATCAAAATCTATTGTTTGGTTAGGTTTCCTTCAAGAAATAGGCTGAAAGATACATTAATGAAATATGGTCTTTGGCAGGATGAATTCGTAAGTCGAATCGTTGTAATTGAAGGGGATCTTAGTAAACATCAATTCGGTCTGGATGATATGACATATGAGAAATTAAGCAATGATGTTTCTCATGTGTATCATGCCGGTGCAGAAACGAATTTCTTCGAGCCGTATAGCAAATCAAAAATATCGAATGTGGATGGTGTAGTGGAAGTCATTAAGTTTGCTTCATCATACAATCGGAAAAACATTTATTATGCATCAACGCTTTCTGTCTTGACCGGAGAAAGGAAATGGGACGAGGAAGACGAATTGGTTTACTCCCCCGATTTAATGATCGGGTACAGCCAGTCCAAATGGGTTGCCGAGAAACTGCTACTTCAAGCAAGGGAACTTGGACTTACAATCGATATTTTCCGATTAGGCAGGATTTCATCTAATTCAAACGGGGTTTGGAATGAGAAGGATATGTTGTACAAGGTTTTCGAATCATTTATTGAACAAAGGATATTGCCATTTAAAGAGGAAATTCATTTTGAATTGATGCCAGTCGATTTTGTAAGTGAGTTTATTTACAAAATATCAAGATTAAAAGAGGATCAGAAGCTCGGGATCTATCATATGTTCAATGATCAGAGAGTTTCAAGTGAATTCGTGACCTCCTTCTTCGAAAAAAATGAAATACCTTACTCCAATATGGATTTGGAAGAATGGTTACACTCTTTAAAAGAAAAGACACAATCTAACGAGATTCATTCATTAAGTGCTTTGTCCCAGTTAATAGATGAATCAACCAAATTAAAAGAGTCGGAAATCCTGCAATCAAAAACCAAGAAGGACATGGAAAGGCTATCAATGAAAATGCCGGAAATTGATCCAAGGTATGTTGAAAGCTTTATGAAGTACATGTTGAAATAATTGATCGTAAGAGAAGGGGGATGAAAGGACTGAAGAAAACACTTTTTTGTTTCCCTTATGCTGGGGGAAGTGCATCTTTTTATAGAGAATGGAAATTTGATGATGATGTGATAGAGGTAGTCCCGCTGGAATACCCTGGACATGGCAGTAAATATAGTGAGCCATTATGTGATCATATGACGGATTTGACGGATATATTATTGAAAGAAATGGAAACGAAACATCGAATGAATTCACTGGAAAGCATCTCTTTGTTTGGACATAGCATGGGTGCGATCGTAGCCTATGAAATTGCGGCAAAATTAGAAGAGAGAGATGGTAATAAAGTTGAACATTTATTCATTTCAAGTAAGTCGTCTCCAAATTATAAAGTAGATCAAATCGATTGCTCTAATACAAAACATTTAAAACAATCGCTTGAAAAAATCGGGGGCACAAACAAGGAACTCCTGGAAACGGAAGATTTCATGAATATATTCCTTCCGATAATCCAGTCGGACTTGAATATATTAGCAAACTACCACCATGAAAAAAAACGCGAGAAAAAGGTGGGAAACAAAGCCGTTTTGCTATTGGGATCGAATGATACCGTGACGAAGGAAAGTATCGAAAGCTGGAATGAATATATTGAACATATTGAAGGATTGCATATATTAAAAGGGGATCATTTCTATATAAAGCAAAACCAGGATATCGTTTTAAAAATCATTCAAGAGTATGTACTCAACCGTCGTTGTGAAGTTCTCATTTAAGATAGCGGCCGGTTTTGTACCAAAATTTGCTCCGCCAATTAGTTTCAGAAGTCAAAATTTAATGTAAGTTTGGCATATCCGCTTGGATAAGCATGAAACCCAATCTTCATCTAAAAAAAGGACTGATTTATTCAGTCCTTTCAAACAGTAGATAAACTCAATGAAAATCGAGTTTATCTACTGTTTTTTATTGGTTTTTAGATTTTGGATGTAGATTGGAAGTAGGTCCGCCCTCGGCTAGCCAGTTATTCGGCATGAGTATCGCTAATTTATTCAATCAATGAGAGATCATCATTATAAAAAAGTAAAAAACATGAAGGATAACCAATTCTATTTCACGGTTCGGGGTGAGACCAATCGAACCTCCTTTAAATATGGAAATGGAAATTGAGATGCCGTTCCGTGTGTTTTAAAGTCCACACAAATCGGCGTAAATCGATTAAATGAGGAACATTGCGACAATCGTAGTCACTGCTAAACCAATGGTTACCGGAAGCAGATTCCGGCGGGCAAGTTCAAAGGGACTGACGTTACATATGGCAGCGGCTGGTATCAGTGCCCATGGAATCAGGGTACCTCCACCAACCCAAATCGCGGTTATTTGCCCGAGTGCAGTCAAGGTGGCAGTTCCGCTTCCGATTGCCGTGCCAAAAAGTTTGGCGACAGATCCCGCTAAAGAAATGCCTGAAAAGCCCGATCCATCCAAGCCAGTGATGGCACCGATGCCCGTTAATGTGACGGCTGCTATTTCTTTCGTTAAAGGAACGGAGGCAGCTAAGGCGGCACCGAGGTCATTGACGATGCCGAGGGATGTTTTTGGTAAGTAGTCACCGATGATCTGATTGAATCCAGAATCACCTAAATAGAAGAATGCGGCGATCGGAATGACGGGTCCGAATACTTTGAAGCCAAATTGAAACCCCTGAATCAAATAGGCCGTTGATTTTTCAAGTCCTTGTTGTTTATGTGCGACAAGGGATAAAACCAACAGAATGAATACGGCTGTACCGCCAACCAACGCCGTTGCATCTCCGCCTTGCAATTTCAAAATCGACAATGCCACAACATCCAACAGAAAGGCAATCGGAATGAAAACGGCAAAAAACTTCTTTTGTGCCAGTGTTAGCAAATCTTCACTGATTGTTTGATCTTGGACAAGTCCCTCATTATCCGCAGGCTGGATTCTTCCAAGCTTCATATCCCGCTTTAAAAGGATAAAGGCGGAGAGGGTGGTGACGACCCCCATTGTAATGACAAGGGGGATGCTCGCAGCAATGACATCACCGACTGGTATGGAAGCCGCATCACCCGTTAGCTTAGGGGCAGCCTGAATGATGAAATCCCCCGATAATGCTATTCCGTGACCAAAAAGGTTCATCGCCATCGCCACTCCGAGTGCAGGTAAACCAGCCCGTAAAGCAACGGGAAGCAGAACAGCCCCAAGTAAGGCAACGGCAGGTGATGGCCAGAAAAACCAGGAAATCATCATCATGACGATTCCGATTACCCAAAAGGCAAGTGTAGGATTTTTAATGAATTTTGCAAACGGTGCAATCATGACATCATTAATGCCCGACTTCGTTAAAACCGTACTCATGGCAACGATTATGGAAATGATTAATATCGTGGACATTAATTCCGTGATTGCGAAAATGAAGCTGTTGAATATCCCGCTTATGGAAGAGGCTAAACTGCCTGTAGCCACTAAAGCCAAAAGGAAAATACCAATTATGCAGATGAGGGTAGTATCACGACGTTTTACCATAAACCCGATTATCAATGCAATAAAAACAACATAAATCCAATGGAGTGCCGTTAATTCCATCTCCATGATCCGTCCCCCTCATAAATGTGCCTAGTTACAGATTATGAGGGAGGTACGGGGTGGTGAGTTGTTTCAAAAATTTAAAGGCTTATCTTATTTTCAACTTATGGTGTAGATATCGAGTTTAAGATGAGATTACTGGGTCAAAGTGTTTTTTCTTTTACTTAAGACTTAGTTGAAATAGAGGAATGTTGTATAAGATAATGCTAGTAAACTAAAGGGGCAGGTACTTAAAGAAATTCGTATTTTTTATATAAACTATATTTGGTAATATATTAAAAAAAGTGCCTTGATCAAGTACTGGATCAAAGCACTTTCCATTTAACAAACTACCATTTACCAAAAGTTATCAAAGCAGTGTTTCTTCTTACAACAAATAAAGTGATGGTCATCATTGCAGCATTTTTTCTTACAAAAATCAAAGTGATGGTCATCATCGCAGCGTTTTTTCTTACAAAAATCAAAGTGATGGTCATCATCGCAGCATTTTTTCTTACAACAATCATCGTGTTTCTTATGATCACATTTGTTATGATTTTTATATGTGGTATCTACAAAAGGTTTACAATGTGGAATAGGATTAAACGGGTTTATTTTAATCACCTCTTTTTTATTTTCAAGTTATTTTATTCATTAATAGAAAAAAAGTTTGTACAATATAGTATAAATAGTGAAAATAAGGCTATAAAAACAGCCTAAATCTACTGGTTTATAGCCGTTTTTAAGAATTTGATAGTTTTAAACAAAAAGGGTTTGAAGTAATATTAGAAAATGAACTTCTTAAACTTTTTTAAACAATTTTCTTGAACGCTCCTGTTAGTTCTAAAAGAAGGAAAAATCCACTTACATCACTATACAGCTAATTTTTTAAAGAAAAAGAGCGTTAACCCTTTTGGTCAACACTCTAAAATCGATTTAACATACATTAATAACTAATACATGACCATGCCAAGCGTAAATTTCAATATCAATCTTCCTTTTCTACTTCATATAAATCGTGTTTACCAATATAAATAGGGCCGTTTGCATAATCAATTCTGATTGGCCATTCATACGGAACGGATAAACGGCTTGCTATACACCTCTCCAAAATTTACTCGAATCGGTTTCAAAATCTTGAAACCCTTTTAATAGTTCTTTATATGACGCACCGTCAAATTGTATATTCATTTACTGTAACCTCATGAAAGCCATTTGTCTAATTTCAAACTCTGTTGCTTTTTCCATTTCTTATCCAGTTGCCTCTTCGATAATGGTTCCTGGCGGGGGTAAAATAGTGTAGATATTATCTACTTCTTCTCCCGTTTCTTGTGCGGTGATCAATTTATTCCGAATCCGATTAAGCATAAAGTCGACTCCTAATGGATTTCATCTATTATATATAAGTCTATCGAGCCGCGTAAACAAAATACTCTTCATGTTTAAACTAATGCACCCGACAGTTAATGTACAATTCTTCACACAATTTCGTCTACCCCATATTTTATAAGTTGTTCAATTTATCTAGGTTTTGGTTTTTGTTCTTCTGTACTTACACGGCTTAGAGTCGTCGCCGGCAGGAGTAAAGATGGGAAGTAGAGAGTAGGTTGTATGTATAAACGGAGTGAAGGGGATGAGAAAGAGATAGAAAATAAAAAGAATAGTAGCTTGAAGATAAAAAAGTGGGAAGTCGGAAAAAGCAAAAAAATGTGTATGATGTGAAAATTATAGAGGCTGTAGAACCCATACCTGAACCAATAGAAATGAATATATAAGTGTAAGGGAGATACAGAACAAGTACAGAGAATTTCGGAGCATCATTATCCAAAAAGGAGGGTTTAATAGTAAGTTATGACTAAGAAATTAATTGGTTATCATAGCATGTACCAGCAACAAAAGAAAACAGGATTGTATAATAAAAATAGTTGTATATCACCAAGTCCGCCAAGAGGTTGTCCAAATATTTATCCAGTGAGGGAAAACCCAAATCCAATTAACATTTTAAAGGTAAAAACTTTTCAATATACTGCAATCTCTGACGGTATAAAAAGGGTTTATACCAATCAAGATGGAGTATTAAAATACGGAAGCTCTGGGATTCTTAATCCAAACAGCGTATCTTATATAAACTTATTTATAAATGGAATATTACAGCCAAATATAAATTACATCGTAGAAAAGGGAAAACTTACATTCTCTAACGATTTACCCCTATCTGGATCCCCTATTATTCTTCAATTTGTAATAATTTATGGATAAAGAAAAAGTGGAAGTTCTTGCGCATCCAATGAACAAAATGCCGGACAATCACCAATTGATTACCGGCATTTTTTCATTGGCAAATCATGAGGATTAGTTGACTACAACTTCAACAACAATTGGAGTTGCAGCATCAAGTGCATCGCCACCTGGAATAGTTATAGTAGTAGTAGTAAGGGTTGAGGTATCAGCTGTTTGAATCTGAGCATTTATATATAAAATATAATAAGCAAATGACCCTGGAAATGCGGTTACAGCTGCACCTGCATCATCCGTAAAGGTTGTTGCTGCAATTGCAAAAGTCGCACCTGTACCTGTACCATCTCCTATTGTGGCAGTGAATTTTCTGGAAGCCATAAAAGGTTTAATTATTGCCATTTATATCCACCCCCTTCTTTTTTAATATACGTTTTTTTTCAGACATTCCTTAAGAGCTTGTCCGTCCCCCTGTTAATTATTTTATTTCATACTTCGAATTAGGGAACGGCAAGTTTGACTTTTCTTATGGAGCTAACCTGCCCTTTTTAGTTCCATAAGAAAATCAGCAAAAACCTTTAATAGAAAAAAACTGCTTAATAACCTTCCAGAATTCCTGTATAGTTTCAGCCTTTTCATAGAATGAACCTACTAGGTTACTGAATACATCAGGAACCCAATGTCTACGAAATTTGCTTTTTTTTAAAGAGTTTTCTTGGGTTTTAATGGCCGGACACTTCTTGGACTCTTTCACAGGGGGCTTGCCGGACATTTCTTCTTTCACAGGTTGAATAATGATGGCATTGGCTGTTTGCATCATATCTTTTTTTCTCTTCATTGGTACTTGGCGGGTCATACCAAGGTCTTCAAGTTTTTTCATTAAACGTTGAACTGTTTTATAAGAGACTTCAAGCTTATTTGCAATTGTATTCTTACACATTTAGCTCACACCGAAATTTGCTTGCAGCTGTGAAAGAAGAAAAAGTAGATTGAAAAGTTCGCCTTTTTTATTTATTCGTCACAAAAACGGCTTATCAATTGCAGGGTAGTTTCCTGTATTTATCCAGTTGGGAATTTGTTAAGACAAAATCAGCTGCAGACATATTTTACTGTATAATTTGGTAATACTTACTTAAATTTACTTTTATAGTAAAATGTTAAACGGAGGGGAGGTTATTATATTGAAGTTGAAAAGGTCATTATTTATAACAGCATTAGGTTTATCAATACTAGGTTCTGCTACGGGGGCAAGTGCAGCTGAAACTGAAGGTCTGGTAAATTCGCAAGAATCATCATTTACTCAAGAACCAGATGGTACAGGTAGTACCATCCTAGCAAAGAATAAAGTCCGTATGAGTTTAAGTACATACAACCCAATTTTATCGACTAATTATGCAGTCGCTAAATCATCTTCTGATAAGATACAGGACTATATTTACGCACGAGCTAAAACCTTTAATGGTGATGGTTCTTTAAAACTAAATCGGCAAGTTCTACAAAGACGGACTATATTGGAGTTAAAACATTGAACGATTCAATATACTTCAGGAATGATTTTGCTATTGGGACTCATACTTTTAAACTTAAAGGGTATAAAACTGTTAATGGTCAAACAAAGGCCTATTGGTAATTGGTAGTAGAAAAATAATGAAGAGATATGCTCATTGCATATCTCTTTTAATTAGGAGAAGATTGGTTTTATGAAAAAATACTACATAGCTGCGTTATCTGTTTTGATATTGCTTGGGGTTTTTTACTGGTTTTATGCTTCATCTCCACTTAAAGAATTAAGATTAAGCACGTCTAATAATGATGATATTGAAAAAGAAAGCAAAGAAACGAATGCGGCTGAGTATGGTTCGGTTGGGTATGGTTTGATAGATTTGAATGGTAAATTTATCGATGAAGGAAGTGCACTTAATAGTAAAAACAATGAAGTGACAGTTGTTGCCTCAGTAGACAATGACATTGATGAGGACAGAAAGTATGCTTTACTTATTTTTGAAGATTATAAACAAGTAAATTTCAAAGCTGAAAATAAGGAGCAGGAAGTAAATAAATTTTTCTTTGATGCGAAACCTAACACCTCCATAAACTTCAAAGTTTCTGTTCCCATTCGTTCCGATTCCAGTGAATTGACTTTTGTAATCGTTCAAAAGCCAGAGTATAAATTGAAGGAGCTCGACCTAAATAGGGCAGGGATTTTAGAACAAGTTTTAAGTATGCGGTATTCCATCAACAAAGCTGACAGCGGGAAAGATGCAATAAAAGTAAAGCAAGTAAAACCTGATGCTATTGTAAAGGATGGATTCAATGAAAATATATCTATCACAAATAGTCAGGAAAAGTTGCAATCAATTATGACTGAAAAAGAAGGCAAGGAACTTAAGTTCTCTGCCGGAAATGAGACAAATGCTGAGATCAGATATGCAATCATAGCTTTAAAAGATTGGGAACAAGTTGCAGTTAGAGATAACACAGACGTCTTATATACCACTGTTCCACCAGAAACTAGACATCTTTTTGATTTTAATCTACCCAACGTTGAAAGAGAAAATAATTTCCAACTCATCGCCTTCCCATTTCCTTATGAAGTAAATGCTGATAATTATGAGAGTCAACAAACTTTTGGTTCCTTTAGAGTTGTTATTCAAAATAAAGAATAAGATTATTAACGGAAAGGAAGAATCGGATTGTCTACTATAATTAATATATTAGGTTTCGTGGGTATTATCGGATTTATAGTTTTTTTAGCAATAGCAAAAACTATAAAAGATAAATCTAAAAGGGGAGTTGGTTTTATTAGTGAAATCACTTTCCCCGATAAGAGGTCTGGATTACCAGGCCTTTTTTTGTTCCTTACTTATACAGCATTGTAAGACGAGTCAAAAATCAAAAGGAGAATTCATATACCCTTTTACAAGTTTTCAATAAGAAGGACTCCTCAATACAGTAAAAGTTCGTCTTATTAAAGTGAATTCTTCCAACTATCCTGCTTCTTATGTTCAATTAAAGCTGTGCATAAACTCTTCATCAAAGTAAAATTCATTCATAAGCTTATTCACAATCCCATTAAAGTAAGCAAATGGTCCTTTATGCATCTTAACTCGACTCTTAACCTTCATAGCAAATTCCTTAAAAGCTTTGGTTCCGATTTCTATTTCCTGTTTACCTGTGAATGCTCTTTTGTTAGCAGAATAATCAACCACTCTATTACACTGCTTAATAACCTTCCAGAATTCCTGTACAGTTTCAGCTTTTTCGTAGAAAGAACCAACTAGGTTACTAAATACACTCGGAACCCAATGAGCTACAAAATTCGCTTGTTTTAAAGAGTTTTTTAGAGAATTATCCACATGAGAGAATTGAGCAACGGCTTTACGTTTATTGTTTTTAATATTTTGTTTTAAGAAAGAAGTAGCTGATTTAATGGCTGGTCTTCTAGTGTCTTTTAGAAAAAGGGGTTGCTTGATTAAATTAACCATCAATTTATGCTAAAAAACTACCCTGTTTGGTAGTTTTTTAGTTACTGAACGGTAACAATACGAATATGATTGAACAATTAAAAGCTTTAACACCAAAAATTTTACCACCAGGGTGTGATTTTTTTGATTAACAAAAAGAAGCAATAAGGGCGGAGGGTTCAATTGATATAGTTGCAGGTCCAGGATCTGGTAAGACTACTGTTCTAATTGCTAAGTGTGGCCTACTATTGAACAAAATAGCTAAGAGTGATAAAGGGATATGTCTTATTACGCATACAAATGTTGCAGTAGATGAGATTAGGACAGGTTTAGCAAAAATGGGGATGAATGATATAGAATACCCTAACTTTATTGGAACAATTCAGGAGTTCTTTAATAATTTTTTTGCAAAGAAAGCATTCCAAAAAAATGATTTTAGGAGAAAAGAATTTTAGGAGAAAAGAATTTTAGGGTGTTAGATGATGAAGAATATCAAGAGAAGTTTTCTGAGCTTTTTGATTAAAGGAAACCTGATTGGTATAATACGTATAATCCAAAAGTAAACAAATGGAATCCGAAAATTTTAATCACTGATGATTTTTCATACAGTATTGTTAGTGATGTAAAGAATACAATTAAGAGTCCTTTCAATTAAGAGTCCTTTCAATCGGAGCATAGAAATCTGAAGCGAATAGGAGAACAACAACACGCTATCTATCTTTACAATGGAGCACTGGAGGTACTGTCATTTGAAAATGAAGAAAGAAAATATGTCATCACAGGAAACCTAATCGTAACCTATATACAGTGTGAAGATTGGGGAAATGCGAAGAGAATTATTGATTTAGTAAACGAGAATGAACTTTATTCGTTATCGCGAGATCACTTTTTTTACAACAAAGAAGAAGTCGAACAGAAATTTATCGAGGGAATCGATAGGGAAATAATAACGTCATCATTTGTACAAAGGGAGGATAATAGAATTGATCAAGATTTTTGCGCTTAAGATACCAGGAGAAATTGAACCGGAAATTTTTTTAAAATGGAGCACAAAAGTATCAAAAGAACGAATGGAGAAAGTAAGTCGATTCTTTCGAAAGGAGGATGCAATGCGCTCACTGTTCTCTGAACTATTAGTGAGAGCGGTCATAAGTAAAGAATTTAACATACCAAATGAAGAAATTAAATTTACTTATAATCAATATGGGAAACCGTCGTTAAAGAATTCAAAGTCTTTTTTTTTCAATGTTTCTCATTCAGGTGAGTGGGTAGTGGCAATATTCCATACAGCCCCCATAGGGATTGATGTGGAAAAAATTCGCCCTGTTGATATTCACATCGCTGAACGCATTTTTTCGGATAAGGAATATCAAGAAATTTTGAGGAAGCCAAGGGAAGAACAAGAAAACTATTTTTTTGATTTATGGAGCTTAAAGGAAAGCTATGTAAAGGCTGTGGGAAAAGGCTTGTTCCAACCTTTTCATTCGTTTTCCATAACCAAAAAAAACAACGGGGAGATTATTTTTGCATGCAATGAAAGTCCCTGTCGCTGGTTTTTTAAGCAGTATAATTTGGCAGAAGGTTATACCTTGTCAGCGTGTACTATACAGGCGCAATTTCCCGAGGAAGTAACATTAATGGACCTAGAAGCAATAGAACAAGTTATATAAGACTTTGTTATAATAAAGTTAGAATTTTACTTTTCTTATGAGAGGAAATCAATATGGACAAAAAAATGAAAAGTTGGATAGGATTTTGGTTAAAAAGGAATTATAGATCAATTTGTAATTATTTAGATCATGAGTTAGAACAATACAACATAACGAATTCACAATTAGGTGTATTGCTTATCTTATGGGAAAGTGACGGTACCAGCCAGAAAGTAGTTCAACAGACTTTGGGAATTACGCCAGCGTCAATAACTAATCTCATTAAAGGACTTGAAAACAAAGGACTTATTATTAGAAGAGTGGATCCTAATGATTCAAGGGCAAATCTTATGTATTTGACGGACAAAGGAAAAGCGCTAGAGGAAAGATGCTTGACTATTGTCGAGAAAGCAGAAGTCATAGTTCGTAAGGGGTTTTCGCCTGAAGAGACTATGATACTTCGCTTATGGCTTCAGCGTGTGCATAAAAATATTGAAATATAACAAAACGCTTATTTCCATCTGTTATAAGATTGTAAATATTGACAATCCAAAAATATTTAGATACCATAATTTATGGGAGCTAATGATTTCTATTTTTTGGAGGGATAATATTGATTAAAATGGATGATGTTTTATACAAACGGTCTAACTTGGAGCGAGTTTCTGATATTCAAAAGCTTGCGCCCAAAACAGCGAATGCTTTTTTTGGTTTTATGAATGAGGCGTTTTCTCCTGGTTTAATTGATGCTAGAACCAAAGAACTGATCGCTGTTGCTATTACGCATGTAACAGGGTGTCCTTACTGCATCGATGTTCATACAAAAAAATTCAAAGGTCACGGCGGAACAGTAGAGGAGATTTTGGAAGCAGTTATGGTTGCGGGCGTAGTAAACGCTGAGTCCGTCATTTTAAAAAGTGTGAATGCATTAAATGCTTTCAAGGGAGAAGCAAGTGATAGCCTTTATTTGAAAACTTATATGGATAAATTCAAGGAAGTTAAGACGGCGTTACCTAAGGCAGTGGAATCTTTTGAAGTATTTAATACAGATGTACTTGTTTCAGGAAATATCGATGCAAAGACTAAGCAACTTATTGCCGTGGCAGTCGCTCAAGTGACTGGATGCGCCTATAGTATTGAGGTCCATACTCAAAACTATAAGAAACTTGGTGGGGAAATGGAAGAGATTTTGGAAGCGGTTATGGTTGCGGGCGTTGCAAATGCGGGATATGTTCTCACTCACAGCGTGAATTCTTTGACGTGTTTTGAAAAGCACTAAACATTATTATAATTAAAGAAACTTGGTCATTTAGGTCGGGTTTCTTTAATTTGAAACTTTTCTTATATACGTCGGAGTATCGTTTACCTGTTTCCGATAATCTGTGTCAAAAACAGACCGTAGTGTAGATTATAATTTAGAAATCGAAATAAAACTCAAATATTAACCGATTAAATAAGTTGTAAAAAATATATAAAAGGATATTATTGTAATTATATAGTTAGAAAGCTAAGTAAAAGGAGGGGTAATCTTGATTGATAAATGTGTTCGTATTTTCTCGAGATTTATGCCAAAAGTATGTATGCGTTTTTTTGCAAAGTTAATGGGGAAAAAACTACAATGATATATTAAACGACTTGATATAGTCATATAGAAATTAAACTAAGAACTAGGTTTGTTTTCTAGAAAGATCGTGGAAAAAGCCCACCGAATCTAAAAAGGGTCGATGGGCTTTTTAAAATTCTTTTTTACTTTTTGTCACAAGGAATCTGCGGTGATTTCTTTGCATTCTTTTTGTTTTTTCTTTTCTCGTTTGCCCAAACAATAAAATCCGCCATGTAACACATAGGACATTTTAATTCAAATTCTTTTTTTTCTTTGTTGCTCATAACTATCACCTCACTTTATTATTTATTACAATATTAAACAAATATTACTTTAATTTCCATATAAAAATGAAAGGTGGAAATAATTTGGCTGAACTAAGCGAAAATTCATCGGGCTATGGGGGCATGAAACAAGTTTTTACTATTAGTTTAGCGCTCTTTATTATTTTCTTAGATGGAAGTATTGTAAACATTGCGTTGCCAAGCATCATCAAAGAATATAGCACTGACTTAGGAATGGCATCTTGGATAATAAATGCGTACGTCATTACTGTAGCGGTTTTTCTTGTTTTTATGGGGAAAATCGGAGATATGTTAGGGAGAGCTAAATTTTACAACATAGGCTTGGTTATGTTTATGCTCAGTTCTTTTTTTTGCGCGCTTTCCACTAATGTGGAGATGCTTATCCTTTTTCGTTTTTTTCAAGGGATTAGCGGAGCGATTGTGATACCAACCAGTATGAGTCTAGTTCGTACTGCAGTTCCTCCTGAAAAAGTAGGCTCTGCCATGGGGGTTTGGGGAGCAGTAGGTGGATTGGCGATAGCAATTGGACCTGCTTTGGGGGGAGTAATTACAGAGGTTTCTGATTGGCGTTGGATGTTTTACATTAACCTTCCTGTCATTACAATTGCTTTGTTTTTAAATAAAAGAATATTTCAACATTTAAGAGAAAAGACACAACCGCTCCATTTTGATGTTTGGGGGACAATTACATTGAGTGTTACACTCTTTGTTCTTATTTACACTGTTATTAAAGGGCCGGATGTTGGGTGGATGTCCTGGCCAATAATAGGAAGCTTTACTTTTTCCATACTAGGGGTAGGAGTTTTTTATTGGATTGAACATAAGATCTCTTATCCGTTAGTTGACTTTGAATTATTCACCAATAAGTTGTATGTAGTTGGGCTGATATCGAATTTACTAGGTGGAATTCTTTTAAGCGGTATGATGATGATTTTGCCGATCCTTCTTACGGAAGCTATGGAATTTACGTCGTTGCAAGCAGCCTATTTTATTACACCATTATCTGCAGCGATGCTGATTACTGCTCCGGTTACGGGGAGACTGATTGATCGCTTCGGTTTTTTTGTCCCTATGATAATTGGTTATATTATCAGTGTTATCGGTTTTTATCTTTTAACAAGTCTTGAAGTAAACACACCTACACTATCCATATTGTGGAGAATTGGAGTCATTGGTGTTGGGATTGCCATGATTGCAGTTACCAGTTTAACTGTCAGCACCGTTTCTGTTCAATCTTCACAGTCTTCTGTCGCATCAGGTATTTTTGCAATGGTACGAAATGTTGGAGGGGCCATTGGTGTTTCTCTTTTTGTTAGTGTGATTATGACATCCTTTAATCATTTCTCTATGGTTTCGATACAAGATTCCATTCAACAAATTCATTCAACTTCTTTGTCAACGTATGAAAAAAGTAAACTAACAGATGCTTTAAAAGCACAACAGGTATCGTTTTTCGATAGAAATTATACATCCCATTTGGAATCGCTCGAAATCAGTAAGAATAATCTGGGAGAATGGAAAAAGATGATTTCAGATTTGCGAGATCAGGAACAGAAAAATAAGGTAACTGCTATTCATTATGCATTTATTTTCGGAATGTTATTATCCATTTTCTTTAGTATTTCAGCGATGTTTTTACTAAAAAAATCATTTCGGTTATAGCTAAAAAAGAGTGATTTTAGAGATGGATTAAATTATTTCACCAAAATTCCAATTTATTATTTACATTTTTTTGAAATGCAGATAATATTATCCTGTATTTAAGGAAAATAAATACAATACAGGTAAAAAAAAGGTGGTTTTGATTAATGGGTAGTTATTTTGCTGAAGTGGTAAAAAATATGAACAATTTGGGGATTGATCCAGTAGGGGCAGTTATCTCGTCTGTAAAAGACATTTATACACGACCAGAAAAAGAAATTGAGGAAATCAAGGCAAACCTAATCTATGATAATTTCAAATTTCATTACGAAAATAATGCCTATTACCGAGGCCTCTGTGATGAACAGGGTGTGACTCCTGATGATGTGCAGACATTTAAGGATCTCGTAAAAATTCCAGGGATACACGTAGCAAGATTTAAAGATGTTAACTCTCACCAATTGTTGACCAAATCTATTGCGTCTCTTGAACACGAACTAAGAAGTTCAGGAACAAGTGGTATTCCTAGTATCTCCAGACGGGATGAAGCAACCATCAACCGTACTGTATTAGGGATTTACGCAATGTATCGAGAGTTCTTCAAATTTTTTGACGGAGAAGCAATCTTCTTGGCACCATCCGCTGAGGAAATGCCGGAAATGGGGATGGTCAAAGTATTGAGCATGTTCTCTGGATTGATGGATGGAAGCCATAATGTAGTGAAGCAAGCGACTTTTGTTCCAGAAGAGGTAATAGAGTTATTAAATAGATGGGAAAGAATTCACACCAGACATCTTATTGGACCTCCGTTTATGATTGACCGACTGCTCAATTATCTAAGAGAAAATGATATCAGACTGAAACTGGATCGAAAAACAAAAGTAATTACTCTAGGTGGATGGAAAAGATATACGGGCGTTGAGATAGATAGAGAACAATTTAATAAGGAATGTGCTGAGTATTTAGGTATCAAGGAAGATCAAGTGAGAGATATGTATGGATTGGTTGAAACTAATTTTATGGCTATTGAGTGCGAACAACATGAAAAACATGTTCCCCCTTGGGTACATTTTTCTGTACGGGCCATGGAAGATCTCAGTAAAGAAGTAGAAGATGGGGAAGTAGGAAGACTAGTAATTTTAGACCCTACCTCCATATCGTATCCAGGATTTATTATTACGGAAGATCTAGTTTTTCTGTCTAAAGATAAAGGCTGCTCCTGTGGTCGAAATGGACAAAGGATCAACTATTTATTTCGAATTAAAGGGGCGGAAATCGGTTGCTGTGCCATCAATTTAGAAAAGCACATGGATGAAAATGAAAAGAGCGATGGCGGAGAAGGTTTCTCTGTGAGTTGTTTTTGTTAGCAGACTAAATTTGGATATATAGAACAGGGAATGCGAAAATAGAAGCATTCTAAAGCAAGGCAGCTTATTTAGAAACAGAAAAGTCAGTAGAGTAGACTGCTTGGGAACTAAGGACTAGAGCCTCCTACATCGTTGAATGACTGAATTCAAAAATGAGAAGATGATATAAGCTTTTCCGTACAGTGGGTATTTAAAATTAGAAGAGCAAGTCCTACAGAATATCGAAAAGAAAATTAGAGATCTATTAGAAGAGAAACGAGATAAAAAACGATGCACTACTTCGCGATTGGTGCTAATCGATGCTTTCACTCATCGGTATGGATTTAGGTTTCTTGTCACGAAGAGGTGCAAAGTTCTTAGCACTTTCCAAATAAGATGATTATGGATGAAGTAAAGGAGGCTAAAAATGTACAACGAAATTATTACAGAACATTTTATGAATCCCCGTAATATTGGAGAGCTAGAGCATCCAAGTCGCGTTATTAAAATTGGCAACGCTGTTTGTGGTGATACTATCATTCTTCATATTGCTTACAACAATAATCAAGAAATTACGGACGTCAGATATAAAGCTTATGGTTGTGCCACATCTATCGCCACAGTCAGTGTGTTTAGTGAATTTATACAGAATAAGTGTATTTCCGATTTGTCTGCCGTTTCCGAGACAGAAATCGAGGCATTGCTTGGGGAATTAGAGCCAAATCAAATGCATTGTCTGGATATCATGAAAGAGCTCTTTAAACAACTTGGTATACCGGAAGGGACGAATGCATGTTGAGAACGTACTTTGATTACAATGCAACAACCCCTATAGATGAGAGTGTAGCAAAGGCTATGTCAAAAGAAGCATTTGAATTGTTCGGTAATCCGTCAAGCAACCATCAGTATGGAGGTAGTTCCAAGAAGAAGATAGAGAAGTCTCGTGAAGAAATCGCAGCCCTTATTGGAGCGAAACCAAATGAAATATATTTTACATCGGGAGGTTCGGAAGCTAATAACTGGGTTTTAAAAGGATGGATTGAACAATTTCGATTTGATCCCATTCATGTAATTACATCGATGATTGAACATCCTTCTGTATTAGAAGTATGCAAATACTTAGAAAGGTATTTCAACGCTGAAATCACTTATTTGGAAGTGGATAAAAATGGATTTGTGTCCGTGGATGATCTTGAACGCTCAATTCTCCCGCACACCCGAATCATCTCACTAATGATGTCAAATAATGAGATTGGAAGCATTCAGCCCATACAGGAATGCGCGAGTATTGCTAAGCGCTATGGTATCTTTTTTCATACCGATGCCGTTCAGGCTGTTGGAAGAATACGTATTAATATTGAAGAATTAGGGGTAGATGCCCTTTCATTCTCTGGGCATAAATTTTACGGTCCAAAAGGAATTGGGGGACTTTTTTTAAAAGAATCACGCGCACTTGAACCACTCCTTCATGGAGGATCTCAAGAGAATGGATTGCGTAGTGGAACGGAAAATGTGATTTCCATTGTTGGCTTGGGAGAAGCAAGTGCAAAAATACGTCAGGAGTTTAAAGAAGATTATGAAAGGATACAGGCATATAAAAATCTTCTTTTAAAGCAGCTCATAGAGCGGATTCCTCACACTTGCATTAACGGCTCAACTGATCAAGAGCATGTCTTGAATAATACTGTAAATATTAGTTTTGAAAATGTCAGGGGAGAAGCAGTTGCTGCTCTTTTGAATCAGATTTATGGTATTGCTGTTTCAGTAGGATCGGCATGTAGTTCGAACAAACAAGCTTCTTTGTCACATGTGCTGACCGCCATTGGATTATCAGAAGCACAAATCCGCTCATCTATCCGAATCAGTATTGGAAAATATACACAAAAAGATGATGTGTTTTTCCTGATTAATGCATTAGAGCATGTCGTTTCAAAGCTTCGTCGGATGATTCCTATTGAGCAGAACAATTTTGTACAACTCTAACATGAGGTGAGGATATGCAAGCAAATAAGGTGCTAACCATTGAAGATATTTCGTATGTGATAAAACAGAAAGTAATTATTGAGAATTTGGAATTAACAGGGATTACAGCGGGCGATATTCAAGATACAGAGCCTATTTTTGGAGAAGGACTGGGTCTTGAATCAGTCGATACGATTTATATCGTTAAAGGAATCGAAAAGGAGTTCGGGATGAAAGTAGATATTAAAAAAATCAATTCTTTGAGAAAGCATTTTTATTCGGTTGCCACATTAGCTCAATACGTACTTTCACATCTTCAACAGACAAAGTAGGAAAAGGTGGAGGAAATAATACATGACAATAGTAAATATAGCTGAACAACATTCAAATCTTGTCAATTTACTGCAGTACCGTGCATTATATGATCCACATTCGTTAATGTATACATACTTAGATGACACTGGAAAGGTAGAAAGAACGTTTACCATTGCTGATTTGGACAGAAAAGCTCGTGCTATTGCCTCAACGTTGCTTGAGATGGGAAAGCCAGGGGATCACGTTCTTCTTCTTTATCCATCAGGTCTCGATTTTGTTGCAGCATTCTTTGGATGTCTATATGCAGGAATGATTGCTGTACCTACTTCGTTGCCTCATTTTCGTCGTCCTTCGGAAAGAATTCAAGCGATTGTTGCTGACTCTCAGGCTTCTATTGCTTTAACTACTTCTAAAATATCCGACGAAATCAAGAAGAATTCATCTATACTACCTTATCTATCCATCTTGAGATTTAAGGCAACAGATCTTATTTCAGATATTTCAGCTAACGAATTTCAGGAAAAAGAGATTTCTGCTGACATGATTGCTTTCCAGCAGTATACATCAGGTTCTACTTCAAAGCCAAAGGGCGTGATGGTTACTCATCGTAATTTGCTACATAATCTTTTTCTGATGGAACAAAACTTTAAACTTTCTTCTGAAACAAAAGCGGTGAGCTGGCTTCCAGCTTTTCATGATATGGGCTTGATTGGAAAAATTCTTTTGACACCTTATTTGGGTAGTCAGCTTGTTATGATGTCTCCAGTTAGCTTTATGCAACGTCCACTAAAGTGGCTACAAACAATTTCAAAATACGGTGCAACTTACAGTGGGGGTCCTAATTTTGCTTACGAATTATGTGTTCAGAAGTTTAAACCTGAGCAGGTGACTGATTTGGATTTGAGTAGTTGGCGTGTAGCTCTAAATGGTGCGGAACCGATCCGTTTAGAAACTCTAAGAAAGTTTGCGGAGTGTTATGCTCCTTATGGTTTTAGGGAAGAAAGCATCATGCCTGGGTATGGATTGGCGGAAGGTACTTTGTATGTATCTGCTTGTAGCAGGGATTATTTTCCGATTACGTTATTCGTCGATGCTGTAAAGTTAGAACAAAATCAAGTGAAGGTTGTTTCGGAAACAACAGAGGAAGCACGTGCGTTGATTGGCTGTGGTCACGTTTATACCGGACAAAAGGTAGCGATTGTTGATCCAGAAACATTGGTTAACTGTACTGATTTGCAAGTCGGTGAGATTTGGGTGTCTGGACCAAGTATATGCAAAGGATACTGGAACAATCCAGAGAAAACTGCTGAAACTTTTGAGGCTTACATCAAAGATACAGGAGAAGGCCCATTTTTACGAACAGGTGATTCAGGATTTATTATGGATGGAGAACTATTTGTGACGGGTAGAATGAAAGATTTGATTATCATTCGAGGACGTAATCACTATCCGCAGGATATTGAATTAACTGTTCAAAAGAGCAGCCCGGCTATTCGAGATGAATATGTAGCAGCGTTCTCGGTAGAGGTTGATGGGGAAGAACGATTAGTGGTAGTTGCTGAACTGAATCGTGACTACCGTCCAAGAGGCAAAAATGAAAATTTAGAGGATCAGAATGAGTCGGATGAGGCGGTTCTTTTGAAAAAAGTTGCTACTGAAGTACGCAAGAAAGTTGTGGAAGTACATGAAATTCAACTTTATAAACTCATACTGATTAAAACTGGTACAATTTCTAAGACTTCTAGTGGTAAGATACAGCGGCATGCTTCAAAAATAAAGTATCTAGAAAACAATTTTGAAGCCTATGGATGTTTCTAATCTAAAAACACAGGTATGAAAGGTAAACAAATGAGTCTAAATGTACGTACTTCATCAGATATAAAGAAATGGCTAATTGAAGAAATTGCTGCTCGATTGGAACTAGTTCCAGAGGAGATCGAGACAGGGGAACCATTCATTAATTTTGGTTTGGATTCTGCGGAAGCGGTCATGTTGTCTGGAGACTTGGCAGAATGGTTAGGTCAAGAAGTTTCACCGACAATTTTCTGGGATTTTCCTTGCATTGAGGAATTAGCAATTTCATTGTCAAATGGTGATAATGAAGATTGCAAAATTAATTTTACCGCCGATAAAAAAGTACAAATATCAAAAGAACCGATTGCAATTGTAGGCATTGGTTGCCGATTTCCTAGAGCAAAAAATCCTAGAGAGTTTTGGGATTTGTTGAAGGAAGGTAAGGATGCGATTTCAGATTTCCCGATTGAACGTTTGAAGCTGATTAATCAGTATAAGGGAGAACATTTTGGGATACGTAGAGGGGGATATGTAGAGAATATTGAGCTTTTTGATAACTCTTTTTTTAAGATTACTAAAAGGGAAGCGACTAGAATGGATCCACAGCAACGTATGCTGTTGGAAGTAACGTGGGAGGCTTTCGAAGACGCGGGCATTAATCCTGAGAAAATACGTGGGACGAAGACAGGTGTATTTATTGGAACCTCCAACAGTGATTATGGACGTATGCAAATCACTCAATCGCAAGATCCTCATATTTATGCGGTTACTGGTACAGCATTAAGTATTGCTGCCAACAGGATATCATACTTTTTTGATCTTCATGGTCCGAGTATGGCAATTGATACTGCTTGTTCATCTTCTCTTGTTGCCATTCATTATGCCTGCCAGAGCATTTGGCAAGGAGATTCAACATTGGCTGTTGTCGGTGGTGCTAATCTCATTTTATCTCCGGAGATTACGTCCAGTTTTGCGAATGCAGGTATGCTTGCAGGTGATGACTGTTGTAAAACATTTGATGCTCGAGCAGATGGCTATGTTCGCGGAGAAGGAGTAGGAGTGGTAATTCTTAAGTCGTTCTCCCAAGCTATATGTGATGAAGATGACATTTACGCAGTCATTCATGGAAGTGCTGTGAATCAGGATGGACGCACAAACGGCTTAACAGCACCGAATCAACAATCACAGGAAGAAGTACTTTTAGCTGCTTATAAAAACGCTGGGATCTCACCTACAGATGTTGATTATATCGAGGCACATGGGACTGGTACATATCTTGGTGATCCTATCGAAGCAAAAGCGTTAGGAAAAGTGTTGAGCCAAGGTAGAAATGCTGAAAATTACTGTTGTCTAGGTTCGGTGAAGACAAATATTGGGCATTTAGAATCTGCTGCTGGTATTGCGGGACTCATTAAGGTAGCTCTTTCCATTAAACATAAACAGATTCCTCCACACTTGAACTTTGCTGAACCGAATCCAAACATTCCATTTGAAGAACTTTTATTACAAGTTCCAACAAAGTTACAATCGTGGCCTGATGCAAATAAAAACATAGCAGGGATAAGTTCATTTGGCTTTGGTGGAACCAATGCCCATGTGGTGTTGGGAGGGGTTTTTCCAGGTAATAGCTGCACGTTTTTGGATCAGACAACCTCTGACCAACCTGTGTTATTTCCTCTTTCAGCTAAAGGAAGGGATGCGCTCGTGACTATTGCTAGTCGAATGCGTGACTATCTGTTGTATTCTTCGGCGGAGGAAGAGCGATTGGAGGATATTAGCAGCACACTTATTCATCAAAGAAAGCATCATGAGACTCGGTTGGCTGTTGTCGGGAGAAGCAAAGAAGAAGTTGCTAAGAAGCTCGAAGAATACGTGAAAAACAAAATGATAGAAAATTTAGATAACAGCAAAGAGGTAGTGTTTGTTTTTCCAACCCAGATGCCTATTTGGTCACAGGACAAAGACTTTTGGATTTTACAAGAAGCAGTTTTTCGTGAATCATTGATAGAAACAGACCGTCTCATACAAAAGCAGGTTGGCTATTCAATATGGAATCAGTTATTTGTAAATCGAAACACTACATGGGAGGGTTCATCAGAACAACTAAAGTTCACACTGTTTGCACTACAAGTAGCTTTAGTGGATTTATGGAATTACTGGGGTATAAATCCAGTATCTTTTATAGGAATCGGCTTAGGAGAAATCAGTGGTTCCTACGCAACTGGATTGTTGACGCTACAGGAGGCAATTCATAGGGTACTATCTATGGATGATAGGGCCGTACATTCAGATTATGTTAGCCTTAGCGTTGAACAACAATTGCAGACATGGGTTAGTAAAAGGGATGCCATTTACTTGGAAATTTCACCAGAACCTCTATTGGATCAGGAAAATATGGTAGATAGACTAGAAGGGAAATCAGCGCTTCTCCTGCGATGCTCCTTTCAAGATAAAACGGTTATGTTGGAGAGTTTAGGTCACCTTTACACAAGGGGATATCCGATAGAAACAATTTCGCTCAATCAAAAAAGGAGAGCAAATGTTCATCTGCCTGAGTATGCGTGGCAGAGTACGAAATGTTGGTTTGGAATCTAGATGGATTGAGGAGTATAACGATTATGATGAAAAAGATAGATATCCTAGTTATTGGAGCGGGGCAAGCTGGATTATCTTTGGGATATTATTTGCAACAACAAAATGTGTCCTTTCTCTTAATTGACAGCAGTCAAAATATTGGTGATATTTGGCGTTATCGCTATGACTCACTTGTGTTATATACACCGAGATTTTACAGTGCCTTACCCGGATTACGCATTTCTGGCGATCAGTGGGACTATCCTACGAAGGATGAGATTGCGGATTATTTAGCAGATTATCAAAGACATTTTTCCATTCCAGTTTCTTTAAACACAAATTTATACAAAATGAAAAAAACAGCAACCGGATTTTTGGTTGAAACCAGCCAAGGGGAGTTTGAAGCTCAAAAAGTAGTCATTGCGACAGGTCCATTCCAAAATCCCTATATTCCCAGTATAGCTGAAAATTTATCAAACGAAATTTATCAGATTCACACGTCTTCATATCATAATCCTTCGCAGTTACCTGAAGGTCCGGTGTTAGTTATTGGAGGAGGTAGCTCAGGTGGGCAGATTGCTGTAGAATGCTCAAAAGATCGTGAAGTTTATCTTGCTATTAGTTCTAAGATTAAATATTTGCCGTATAAGTTTTTAGGAAGAAGTTTATTTTGGTGGTATGATAAATTAGGTTTGTTAAAAAAGGGGCCTGAAACAATATTAGGTAAGAGAATGAAAGGAAAACCTGATCCTATGTATGGGTTTATACTCAAAAAACTAGTCAAATCAGGCGCTATTAAAGTAAAGCCTCGCGCAATAGAAGCGATGAATGATGAAGTGGAATTTGCTGATCAAACAAAATTGAAAATCAAAACTATCGTCTGGGCCACGGGATTCATATCAGATTACAGTTGGGTTGAAATCCCAGAACTGTTTGACTATGATGGGAAGGTTATTCAAGATAGAGGAATAAGTAATGTTCCTGGGTTGTATTTTCTGGGATTGCCTTGGCAGACTTCCCGCGGCTCTGGTTTGATTGGATGGGTTGGCCGGGATGCAAAGTTTATAAGTGAACAAGTAGTAAGTTCTCATGCACAACAGGTTCAGATCAAAAAAGAAGAGACTTTTTCAGCTATGTAGATTAGTTTTATAGACGGTGTTGCAAAACGTATAATTTTTTGTTATTCCTTAAAGTTGTTGTTACTGGATATCCAGATAGCACAAAACATTCTTAATAAGGTTCTGGTGCAAATACTTCAGGAGAGGTATAAAGAGGCGAAAAGTTTCTTAGTGGAATCTATTTTATGCTGGAAGGCCGAATAGTTGATGAATGAGGTTTACTTGATTTCGGACAGACTTCTCCCCTTGGAGGGTTTGTCCTTTTTTCATCATATGCACAGCTTCTACTCCTGCAAGAATTTGTTTGGCAGTTCGAAAGGACTTTAATCCTAACATGGAACGAACTCGCTTTTTAATGAAGCGATGATCTTGTTCTACGATGTTATTAAGATATTTTATTTTTCTTATTTGGATGCCTAAAGGCATCTTTTTCTCCTTCTTCAGCTCTTCAATCGCCACAGGATAGGCGGGATTCCTATCAACGGTTATCACACGAGGTATTGAAACATGAAAAGACCGCAAGGCTTTCTTAAAGAATCGCTTTGCAGCCTTGTGGTCTCTTGTTTTATTTAGATAAAAATCAATGGTATTTCCTTCTGAATCAACTGCACGATACAGATACATCCACTGTCCTTTGACTTTGATATAGGTCTCATCCACTCGCTTCATTGGGCGCTTGGTTTTTAGAAGAGCCGGTGGGTAGTACACCTCGTCACATAGTCAAACAAACAAACAAACAAAGAATAACTAGAAAATATTAGTTAATACTTTTGCCTCTAAGAATGTAACTAAACTTTAAACAACATATACACAGAATAATTTCGTCATTCAAAAATCCCTTAAATAAATGTTCTGAAGGGATTTAGTATTTGACCTTATGTACAAATAAGTTCTTGCTATGTAAATATACTGGAGGATATAACTGATGAAAAATTTTAATGTTGCTATTCCGACTCCCTTTCATGATGATGAGAGCTTATATTTAGAAGGATTCAATCACATCATTAAACATTTAACAGATAACGGAGTAGATTCACTTCTTGTTTCTGCTACGACAGGCGAACAAAATTCAATGAGCCTTGACGAGCGTATCCAAATTATTGATTATTTTAATCAAGAAAATTTTGAAAATGTTGAACTGATGTTTGGTGTATCAGCTACAAGGACTTGAGATGCAATAAAGTTGATTAAAAAGCTTGAGGAATCTGTTTTTAGTTCTATTCTAATTCAGTTTCCACTTTACATTCAGCCGACGCAACAACAAGCTATTTCTTATATAAATGAACTGCTACAACATACAACTAAAAAAGTTGTCCTTTATAATAACCCTTTCCGAACAGGATTTGAGCTGAGTGCTGAATCATTAAGGGCACTTATTAACCAGAAACACGCCAACCTTGTAGGACTTAAAGAAGAAAGTGATGCCAAACGTCACCATAATACTGGTTTACCAGATAATTTCATCATGTTCGCTGGTGGAGATGTAAACCTTATAGAAAAGATAATGAATGGATGTAACGGACTTTCTAGTATGGTAGGAAATGTTTATCCAAAAGAAATCAGACAAATTTTTAATGACTTATTAATGAATAAACCAGTGGATCTTTGGAAGATAAACGAATTAATTAATGAAGTTACAAGTGGCCAAGCCATTATAAACATAAAAAATCACTATAATTCTTTAGGTATAAAGGTGGGAGCTTGTCGTTCTCCTATTAACTAACAGTAGAAAGTCCATAGAATAGCTCCATTTAATTAAAGTGTCAATGCTCATCGTTTTTATGAAGAGAAATTAGATTATGATAAATGGTGCTATTCATTTAGAAAAACATTGTGATTAAAAATAGAGGGAATGCTTCGATTAGAGAAGCATTACCTTTAAAAGTGCTGAGTATGAAGTGAACCCAAAAAGTTAGACACTTTATTTACTTAGGCAGCCTTGAGGGCATGAACCCGGTAATCTACCGGGCTCATGCCTTTTAATTTTACCTTGATTCGTTGATGATTGTAGTAATGGACATATTTCTTCTAGTTCTTGTTTGAATTGCTCCATGCTCCCAGCTAGATGGAATTCTGTGACGTCTGTCACCCATTTTTCATTGGACTTTGCGGCCTTGAAATCACGTGTAGAATGTTGGGCGCAATCTTGCCGATTTTCCTCTAAGTTATATCTCCATACCAGGAATATTACTTTTCAATTTAGCGGGAGCCTAAACCATATAGGTAGAAAATGTTGAATTTTATAATAACAAAACAAAAACCCTTAAGATTAATTAACTGAAGGGAATCGAGAGTATGAACTTAGTGAAGCTAAAAACTATTACTAATATTGATTAACGGCAGTCCATTGTGGATTTGTCTTTCTTCATTTAAGAGATTTTTAAGAGATAAACGATAAAATGAATTAACATATTTAGGGGGAATGTAGAATATGAATGATACCTGTAAAAAAAATCAATTAGATGAAGAATGGATTTCTTTAATAATTGAAGCAAAGGAATTAGGTGTGAGTATAGATGAAATAAGGGATTTTATACAATCATTTAATAATGTGGAAAGATAAAAAAACTATGGAAACGGTTATCCTATTAGTAAGGACTGATAAAGTGTAGCTAGACGTTCTCCGGGACCAATTCCTAGATCTTCCGAGAGCAATTGTTCATAATCATTATATATTTTCATTGCTTCAACATGATTTCCTTTTTGAATGAGAAGTTGCATTGTTTGCTCAATATTTCTATCCGAGTATGGTGATAGCCTTCTTTGAATATGTAGATAATGTAATGCTCTATAGCGGTCATTGTCACTATAATAATCTATTACTTTTTCCAAAAGAATAATAATGTCATTTTCTATTTTTTGTGCCACTTCATTTGCCCATTCATAGCGGTTCCATTCCATATATGAACCGGAATAGAGTTTTAGTACTTCCTCGATGTGAAGTATATTTGATTGGTCAACCTTTTCTATATTTAAAACAACCTCGTTGATTATAGTTAAATCGCAGTGAATCGAATCCATTGATAAAATATAGCTCTGATCTGAAAATTTAATGCAATTTGTATATCCAATTGCACTCAAAAATTTTCGTAAATAGGATAGGGTGGTATGGAGATTGATCTTTGCTTTTTTACTATCATAATTTGGCCATAGGCTATCGATAATACGGTCACGAGGAATGTATGTATTCATAAAGGTTACAAAATATGCAAATAACTCCTTTACTTTTGCAGTTTTAAAATGGAGTAGTTCACCATCTTTCAACACCTGGAATTCATAAAAGCACTGAATATATAATGACGGATTCTCCAACTTTCGATCAACTTTATTGTCAATGATTTTTTCTGATAATCGCTGTATGGTCTTAGCTAATCGATTGGGCATAACAGGTTTTAATAAATAATCGATTGAATGTATTTCAAAAGCTTTTATTGCATATTCAGCATACGCAGTTACAAAAACAATTTGAATAGAAGGAGATAAAGAATAAATAGTTTCTGCAAAATCTAAGCCGTTTCCATCAGCCATTTCAATATCTAAAAATACAACGTCAACGGTTTGGCTCAGAATATCCTCTAGAATACTAGTTTTATCTGTATATGTATTGATAATATGAATTATAGGAAATGCCCGAAGTAAATTTGTTAAATAATCTAGTGCTAGAATCTCATCATCAACTAATATAGCCTTAATCATTCTATATCTTATCTCCTTTAGTCATATATATCATAATGCTTAAATAATCAGAAACAAAATGAGGAAAACCGAAAGATAAGTAAATTGATTATCCCTTATCTTTTCGGATGAAAAACGTAATCGTTGTTCCTTGATTTAATTTACTTTGAATTGTTAATCCTTTCCTGTACATTTGCTCAAGACGACGATTGACATTGATTAGTCCTATTCCTTTTTTATGTTCAGACTTTACATATGTAAACAGATTTTGTTGTATATCTGGACTCATACCTTTACCATCATCACAAATTTCAACTTTTAAATCATGGGCTTCTTTTGATAGTTTTATCGAGATAGTACCCCCTCCTGGCTTCGATAAAATACCATGGTTAACTGCATTTTCGACAAGGGGTTGAATCGTTAGAGGTGGAATCATCCATTCACCGCTGTAGTCAAGCTCCCAATTAATTGTAAGACGCTCATTGAACCTAACCTTTTCAATATATAAATAAGATTGGACCAGCGAAAGTTCATGCGATAACGGAACAAGCGGTTCAGCATTATTAAAATCAAAACTTAAGCGTAAATAATTACTGAATTCATCGAGTAAAGTAAGCATTCTAGAGGAATCAGTAACTCCTAGTGCAGCAATTGAATTTAGTGTATTAAAAAGAAAATGTGGCTGGATTTGTGATTGCAACCAAGCACCTTCCATTCTTAATCGTTCCTGTATCGAATGCTTTAGGTCGATAACAACGCCAATCCGTACCCTTAATTCTAGCGAATCTATTGGTTTTACTAGATAATCGTTTGCTCCTACTAGAAACCCTGTATAAACTTCCTCAGGATTATTTTGAGTTGTTAGCAATAAAACAGGAAGTTCAGAAATAGAAAAGTGCTTTCGTATCTTTCTTGTTAATTCGTAGCCTGACATTTTTGGCATCATAACATCGGCAATAATGAGATCCCAACCTTCGTCCAACCGTTTTAAAACTTCTTCACCACTTGTTACGATTTCAATTGAATACTCTTCACCTGAGAGAATGTTTTTTAAAACGTGAAGATTCATTGGGTCATCATCAACAGCCAAAATTTTTGGTTTGATATAACCTTGCTTATCCCTTGTAGATAGTGGATCTTCGGATATTGCTAACTCTTGATGGACCATGTCTTCTTGGCTGGTGGATGGAGCAAGACCGTTTTCTTCCTGTTTTCCCTCATCATCCTGTGTGAGCGGCAAGGTGAATGTGAAAATAGAGCCTTTTGAAAGGTTGGATTCAACGGTTAGCGTTCCGTTATTCATCCTGACTAATTTGTGGCAAACACTCAGCCCTAACCCCAGCCCGTTTAGGTCATCGTAACGCTCCTTTGACCCTAGCTCATACGAAAGGAAAGCACGCTTCAGTTTTTCATCAGCCATTCCGATTCCAGAATCCTTTATATGGATGACAGCCTCCTTGTTATTCACCTCGGCTTCAACAATAATTACACCATTTACTGAATATTTCACCGAAATATTCAGTAAATTGAAAATGATTTGTCTGAGGTGGGTTTCATCTGCATAAACAGGCGGGAAATCTTTAGGGATGACTAATTGAAAGTGAAGATTCTTCGAGTCCATCATAATCCTTTGAACATTAACAACGGTTCTGATGGCAGGAAGAAGGTCAAACGTTTGTTTCTTCAAGTTGATTTTGTTTTGTTGAATTTTCGTCACATTAATTAAATCGTTTAATAAATAGGACATTCTCCGACCGATGACCATGAGAAGCTCAAGCTTTTGTTTGCTTTGAGGAGTAAGTCGTGACCTATCTTGTTCGATAATGCTTTGAGCCATATTGATCATCCCGTGCAAAGGATTACGAAGCTCTTGGGAAGTATTGGCTAAAAATTGATCCTTTGTAGTATACTCCTTTTGGAGCTTATCCACGAGTTCATGATTTTTGTCATTTGCGCGAAAGAATCGCATGAACCAAAATGTGGAAAAAAACAAAAGTGCAAGGGTTAAATCAACTGGATAAAAGTTAGGGTCAATCATACTAATAATCCCTAAATTGAGCGAGTGTACTCTTCCAGCAAAGGTCGACCATAGGATGCTTGAAGCCACGCTAATAGCGGCCAGCAGTAAAAAGAGGGAATCCTTCACTTTATTTACGATTACTTGAAACATAAGCAATATAATGGCAGTAAACGGTATTCCTAGTACAAATAGTAGTAATATTGACCATTCCCGTATCAATGTGATCGGCGCCATAACAATAAAAAGCCCATACACCCCGCAAAAACCTGAAATCCATCGAACCATTTGATTTCCTTTGTAATTAGTAAATAAATACCTCACAAACAATAAGAAGAAAACGGAGAGCCCTGTGTATGACAGATATGCAAGCTTAACAAACATTTCATAATTTAATGGTACCCATTGAAGAATGAGGCGATCGTCACTAACCAAAATGGATAGGGAGGAGAGTAACATGGCCACCATAAAGTACAAAAGCTCGATTTTTTTTGGACGAATAAAATAAAGAATACAGGCATATATTCCGTGAACTAGCATGATTGAAGCCACCATCAGCTGCATTGCCAATGATGTCCAATGTTCTCTGATAATAGCTCTTTCTGTTCCGAAACGAATCGATTTTAATAACCCGCCATCATAGATTTCATCACTGGAAGAAACAGCAATTACAAGATGAATCCATCCCGTTTCATCGGGTGTCGCCGTTATGATGGTCGGAACGAGAGAGGACTGATTCATTGGGTCAATGGAAGCAGTTCGCTGTTCGATCTTATCTCCATTTACGTATAGAATAAATGAGTCTGAAATTCGGTGTAATTTTAAACCGTACTTTTTTTCGTCGTCTTGTACATGGATCCGCAATTCGTAAGTTCCAACTTGCTTAGTATCGTTTGTTAAAGTGGAAAGCTCCTTCCACCCACGTGGGACTTGAATGAAGCTATGTTTGTCCAGCGTTGGCAGTTCTTTAGGAACAGCAAATATATTTGGGTAAAATGACCATTCGCCATCAAGGGCAACGGTGGATTTATCAGATAATGGAAAATGAACTAAGTCAAAGACACCTTCCTCAACAAACGGTTGATTGAGTGGTAAATTTTTGATGAACCAAATGACTCTGAGGCTTGTAAGAAGTAGTATAAAAACAAAAACGATTGTTAGTATTTTTCGAACAGACATAGGTTTTCTCCCTAGAATAGCTAACCAAATTGTTTGATTACTGTTATGAAATATATTCTTCATTCTATAGGTTGCCATAATAGGAAAAAATTCGCAATATTAATACGAGAATAATAAATATTTTAGTTAATGGACTGTAATCCTTAATTTTATCAATAGGGAATTTGACCTGTGAACGGGGCAGTAATCCCCTACTATTTTGCGGTAAGTATACGTACTGATAAGCAGACCTAACTGTTTTCTTGTGATAATTATCAATGTTCAAAAATGGAAAATGAAGAGTGGACTTACTCTATATATCAAGACGAAAGTCCTCGACTTCCATTAAAAAAATAGAGAAAAGCCAAAAAAAGATAAGAGGCGTGATGAATTTAGGGGGATGTATTTTTGGGAATAAATACTAAACGTTTAATTGTTATCATTTTTCTCTTAGTATTCATTGGAGTTCCTCTATTAATATATGACGGATTAAAAGGTAATCCTGTTCGCTCATTATTAATGGAGAATGCAACAAAGGATTGTCTTTAAGGAGCTGGATATAAAGCCAGTGATTGGTTACAAGTCTACGCTCACTATGGTATGAAGTGGAACACATGTGCAATTAAAGGAACAGTTGCTAATGTCATTTTTAAAGATGAACCAGAAGAAAAATATTTATACGTCAAATGGAGGGGCTCAGTGAGAAATACTTCAATAAGGATACTGATGCTTATGAAGTAGAATATACCCAAAAATTAATTCATATGGTGAAAGACTGTTATTGAGACCACAGTTTTTTAAACAAACGAGTGCATTTCTTCAAGAAGGAGAAGTGCATTTTTTTGTTGAACTAAAGGAGCAGCATTCCTGTATTAACTGAAATACTAAAAAGTTTGTGAAAAAACTACTTAAACTCCCATGAAAATTAAAAAAGCTCAAAATCCAGAAAAAATCACAACAAAATAGACCCAGTAAAAACGCTTTTTAAAAAAAGGCTGAGCCTAATGAGTGATCTGATTGAGTTTGGTCAATCGTTAAACAAAAACCTCCAATCAAAGCAAATTAAGTAGAGGCTAGCGCGACGACCAAAAAAGGATTAATCTCCCATGAGTGCTACCCATAAAGGGCGCGACAGTCGGTGGTACACCGTGGTCGTCGGAGTCAGACTAACGGATGGGCTCAAAGGCACCATAGTTCAACGACCTTCTTCGCAGCCATTAAAACATTATCGACATAGAGACCAATGTTCATTCTCTTTAGTGAAGCGCTGATTTTTGCGCTTCATGGATGGCTAACGGGTGCGTTAGCTGAAGATCGGAGCTGTCTTTACGGCAGCTTTTTCATATGGCGCTAACGGGGCAGGATAGTTCCATAACACAAACTGGAAATATATGTGGTGATTTGCAAATTCGCTGGCGCTACTTCAAACGAATCTGTTGAATCAACAGTTCCAAGTGATAGCTAATCTTTCTACTCCTATTTTTGTTTTTTAGTTATAATAAGATCGTGCTTAAAATAGCAAAACAGTAAAAGTTTTCTGAATGCTTCAATCATGTAAATATAAAATAAAAATGGAGGAGTAAAATGCGGGAAAAGGCTGTAGTCATTGGTGGGGGGATTGCCGGTAAATTAGCTGCTAAAGCGTTGTCTCATTTTTTTCAGCAAGTCATCATCATAGAAGCAGGTCAAGAATGTAAAGAAAAAGTCCCTAGAAAAAGAGTTCCTCAGAGCTACCACCCTCACGTTTTATTGAAAAGAGGAGAAGAAGCCATTGAGATTTTGTTTCCGGGGATAGTGTCTCAATTAATAGAAGATGGCAGCATCGTCACTAATTTTACAAAAGATCTGAAGTGGCACCATTTTGGTTATTGGAAACAACGGTTTTCTGGAGAGTTTATCCTGATTCAGCAAAGCCGGCCTATGCTTGAATGGCATTTACAAAGACGGGTTGAAGAAGTTCCTAATATTACTACTCGATATGAAACAAAAACGGAACAGCTGTTAGTAAACAAGCATGACCATACCGTTCTAGGAGTCCGAGTACGTTCCTTTAAGACGGGTCTCGCAGAAGAACTGGATGCCAGTTTTGTAGTGGATGCCAGCGGTTCTGCCTCTAAGAGTATAGATTGGCTACAAGCACTTGATGTAAAAGTGAAGGAAGAAAAAGTTAAGATTCAATTGTTTTATGCAACACGCCTTTATTCTCTTAAAAGTCAAGAACATCCCGAATGGCAAAACCTCCTTATATCACCGAGCTTTCCCGATAACCCTTACGGTGCCTATATTCAAACTCTTGAAGAAAACCGATTCTCTGTCACGTTCAGCGGGTATGCTAATGCATATGCACCACACACAAATGAGGAATTTATCTCATACGCAAAAAGAATTCCTGTTCCTGATGTTCTTCGATTTCTTGAGGGAGCAGAGCCTCTTTCCGAGATTAAAATACATCGGGTTCCTTATCAAGTACGACGCCGTTTTGATCTAGCAAAAAACATTCCGGAAGGTTTCTTAATCATTGGTGATGCTCATTGCCGTTTTGACCCTCTTTTCGGACAGGGAATTTCTGTTGCTGCGGTGCAAGCTTTAGAGTTGCAATCTTCTCTTTTTCAAACGAAGAGGGCTGACAAGGGATTTGGTCAAAGATTTCATAAGAAGATTTCTAAGATTATCGACGTTCCTTGGGAAATGGCGACAACAGAGGTTCTTCGTCATCCCGAAATTAAAGGGGAGCGAACTTTTGTTCAGCCATACAAGCAGTGGTACTGCAAAAGGGTATATGAACTTTCAGCTTCTGAGCCGGAAATATATATTCGATTAGTCAGAGTAATGAATCTTATCCGAAGCCCTCTCCATCTGTTTCATCCAAAAGTACTATTCGCGATTCTTACTAATCAGCGGCATGAATGATTCTCCTGTTATAAAGGATGTAACAATTATAGATCTCTGAATACTTAATAACGTTTTCTTCTAATGCTTTTACAATAGTTATTAAGAATATACGAGAAAAAAGACTCATGATTCGTTTGTGAGTCTTTTTCTAATGAAAAAGACACTGTTAAATAATCTTGTAGATTTTCTTGTTGAACAAACGGGGGGGGTTAGTTGAAGAAAAAAATAAGCTCATTTGCATCCATGTTTCTATTTTCGTTATTTCATTATAGGGCGCGATTGTGGAACAGGAAAGAAAAGGGAGGATACATATTATACAAGACTAATATGTATCCCCCTTTATTTTTTAATGATTTTACGATTTAGGTATTGATAATTTATAATATCTTCGTCCTCGAAGGGTGCTCTGTTTTGTTCAATAGCATAGGAGAAATAAAACAAAGATACACCTCATAAAGTGCTGTGTTCTCATTTATTTTGCATTTGTAATATTCCTTGCAGGATCACCTCTAATCCCCAACGAAAACGTTCTTGTTCTCCCGAGAATAATTCCTCTTTTAAACTAGAGATTATTGGATATTCCCTAGCATCCACTGATTGGTAAGAAACGTAAAGGGAATCCATCGCAGTTCCATTCTGTTTACGTGAAGCTTGTTCGAATGCCACTGAAGTAGCATAGATAAATAGTTGATCTACTCCCCACGCTGCTGAAGTAGAATGAATTCCACCCGCATGAAGACGCTGAAGGATATATTCTATCATTGCTAATGAGTTAGGTCCTATTGGAAGTGTCGTTAAAGCAAGTTCAGCGATCCCTGGTGATTCATAGAGAGTCATTAGATAAGATTCTAGTGCATCAAATAACTCATCTTTCCAATGCCCTTGGCTATCTGACAAGACAACCTTTTCGAGTCCATAATCTAACACATACGCTCTTAACTCTTGAGCGTTTTTAACATACACATATAGAGAAGATGGACCCGTATCTAACTCTTTGGCAATTTTACGCATGCTCAGCCCAGAAAGACCTTGGTTCTTTAAAATTTCTAACGCAGTTCTCACAATAAGATCTTTGCTTAATGGATCCTTAGCAGGCCGCGAACGACGGCTAATAATCGTGCGTTCTGATTTATTCATCATTCTTTTCCAATCTCCTTTATCAAATGGTGTCATTATATTGTTTCATTAAATCCATCCATTTAACTGCGGCATTATCTGAAAAACAAAGCTTGAGGTTCGAATCTGACTCTTCGGCTGATTGGGAGGAATACACATACATTTTTTTCTCGTATCCTTGAACCGCCTGATCAACATTCTCATGCTTAACAATTGACAATGCCAATTCCGCAGCATCCCGCATTGCCAAGTTTGCGCCTTTTCCGGCAAAAGGCGACATTAAGTGTGCCGCATCGCCAATCAGAGTGACACCTGGTTTATGAATCCATTTAAGGCCAATAGGTAACATATATATACGTCTTGGGAGTATAGCTTCATCAGCAAATCGGATATAATCTTTTAGAGACTCATCCCAATCATTAAAGTACTGAAGTAGCTGTTGTTTAGCTTTATCAGGTTCATTGAACGGGATTTCACAAGTATCTAGCCAGTTGTGGTCAACTTTAAATGATAAATATACACGAATATTCCCATTTCCATTTAGCTGCGCAAAAATACTTTTATGATCAGCGATGGCAAAGAATGTTCCATGACCATTGAGCTCAGCAATACTTGGATGAGAGGTTGCTACATTTTTTATATTTAGCTCAACCATGCTGAGTCCAGTATATTCAGGTACGGAATCCGTTACAAGAGGGCGAATACGTGAAAAAGCGCCATCGGCAGCTATCACAAGATGAACAGTATCAACATGCCCATTCTCAAAGTGAAGTTCATGTATGCCATTTTTTAAAGGAACGGCATGTGTCAATTTATGTCCCCATTGAATACAAGTTGAATCAACAGAATCTAATAATAACTCACGAAGTATTCCACGATCGATTTCAGGACGCTTTCCATTATTTTTATCTGTAACTTCATCCAAATAGACTTTACCCGATTTATCTACAAGACGAAAGTCTTCTCCTTCATATCGAGCAAGCGTTTGGAATTTTTCAAATAAGCCAGCTTCTTTTAACGCCCATTGTCCGGAATTCTCATGAAGGTCTAATGTACCACCTTGTTGGCGGCTAGTTGGAGACTTTTCTCTTTCATAGACGACCGTTTTTACACCATGTTTCTGTAAAATGCGAGCTAATGTGAGGCCGCCTGGACCTGCCCCTATAATAGCAATCCGTTGTTCCTGAATTTCTTTTGTTTTCATTATCATAATTATCAACTCCTATAAATTAAATTTTAAATGTCTTGTTCTATTTATAATATAACGAACGGTGTTTGTAAAGAACAGTGTTCGTTATATTTGGTGGTAACTTTTTAAGTTCGCGTTTCTCTACTAACTAAAGAGCTGATTTATCAATTATTTTCTTAAATCTTTGTTCCGAACTAATATAAGTTTGTGAAGAAGTGTACTTAAACTAACGGGTGCGTTAGCTGAAGATCAGAGCTGTCTTTAAGGCAGCTTTTTCGTGCGCCCGGCATGGGTGCAATCTATAGGGTGAAAGTCCCGAACCATGAAGGCAGTAGTAGTGGTTAGCTTAATGCAAGGGTGTCTACGGTGACG
>NZ_JBIWES010000007.1:0-248996 GCF_044762665.1 Peribacillus sp. NPDC096622
GTTAGATCTTTTACTTCTGAAACCCTAACTTATTTTACCAATAACTAATCTTTTTAGAAACATTGACCATTCGACTACACTACGCTTGTTGAACTAACCTGCCCCGATAGTTCCATAAAGAAAAGCTGCCTTAAAGACAGCTCTGATCTTCAGCTAACGCACCTGTTAGTTTAAGAAGAATATTTCACAATCTTTCTAAGAATTATTAATTTTATGTATTAAACCTCTAACCAACAAGGTTTTTCAAATGATAAATTTACCTTATGTAGTAAGTAATTAACTTTACCACTTTTTCTAAATATGACTTTTGGTGGGGAACAAATTGGTCTAAACTTACGTTCTTTTTTAGAACAATTTTTTTTCCAAGTTCATTAATTTTAAATCCTTCCACTATAATTTTATTCTGTTTTCCTAGACACAAATCAGAAAAATTATTAAACTCAGTTTTTACAATTCCAGAAACTTCTTCTTTTTGTAAATTGAAATCATCCGTATCTTTCATATGATATAAATATACATTTCCTAATTCTCTGTCAATAAAGCTATTTGTTACTATACAATCTTCAATAACTCCTAATGATATTAACTCTTCAAATTGAACATCTATACCTAATTCTTCTTTCACCTCTCTTATACCGTCAGAAACACTTTCATTAGACATTATATGCCCAGCAGCAGTTATATCTAAGAGAGTTGGGAAATCCTTTTTTTCATCACTCCTTTTTTGAAAATAAATATAATCAATTCCATCCTTTTTATCGACAAACCAACAATGGAATGTTTCGTGCCAATGCCCTTTTTTATGTACTTCACTTCTATCAGCTATCCCTATTTCATTTCTATTCTCATCAAAAATTTTAAGTTCTTCTCTCATTATTATCTTCACCTTTTCTTTTAGTTGATTTACAATTCTTATGGAACTAACCTGCCCCGATAGTTCCATAAGAAAAAGCCGCCTTAAAGACAGCTCCGATCTTAAGCTAAAGCACCTGTTAGTTCTATAAGGGGTAGCGTCAGGGAAATGCCGATTTACAACATTAAGGAAATTTCGATTTTAAAAAGCCCACTCAATTTCTCAGTTAAAAAAAAGATATTAATAGAAGATTTTCAACAATCGGGCGCTTTAATGGAGTAACGAAAAAAGCCCACTCAATTTTAATGAAAAAGCCCCCTATTATGGAGTATGTATTTTACTTAGGGATAACAGGAACCCAAAGTTCATGTCTTGGTTTATGCTTCGGACCATAATAACATTCTATACACGGCAAATTTGCAAGTTCATACTCAGATGTGGGGACCCACTCAGAATATAAACGTTTCCATGCATCTACTATATTCGGAAAAACTGCCCATGTACTTGCAGGAATAATAAGCGTTTCCATATCTGATGGTGATTCCCCATCGTATCTTACACCCATAAAGTAGGAAAACTCTTCATCTGTTATGGCTGCTTCTTTTCCACAAACCCCCAAAAGGCTTTCAAGCGTACATTTTGGATTTTCCCATGACATATCTTTTAGTTCTTGCATAAATCCTTCTTTTTTTGCAGTATTCCAGAGCGTAGGGATTGTTTTAAATGCTCTACTTGTTTTTACTAGATTGCTTTTTCCTACAATCCTTATTTCAAAATCAACGTCTTCAATTCTGTACTCCATCTCGGTATCTCCTTTAATAGAAATTAGAAAGAAAATTCTTGGAAAGGCTTTTAACTATACTCCTTTATTACGAGCATTGGTGGGGGTTATTCCGTGCATTTTTTGAAAAGCACGTGAATAAGTATCAGAAGAACATAACCGTATTCAATTGCCACATCGATGATTCGAATATCACCTTTTTGTATCTCAAATGCTGCAAGTGTTAATCGCCTTCGTCTAATATATTCTGAAAGTGATACACCAGAAATTGAAGAAAACATCTTGAAAAATGAAACTCAGAGCAATTAGCTACTTTTGCAATTTCTTTGTAGTCTATTTCCTCATCCAGACTGTTTTCAATGTAGTCCAATGCATTATTCATTCTTTCTAGCCAATCCATGGTTTACTCCCTGTCAATTACTTTAATACAGATTAGATATTATTTGCCCGACATTTCATGCCTAAAAAAGTAGGTCCATTGTTAAAATTTTGCTTTTCAAGTAATTCATTGTTATTCGATAATCCTGCCCTATTACTTAATACCAATTATTTCAAATTACTATCAATCATGCAATCGCTTATTCAAGAAAATGGCCCTTATGTAGAAGAACTTCAGAATCCACTTGCTCCATTAAATTGCCCTTTAATTCAATAAGAAGAGGCGGTACTCTGTTAAACAATCGCACCCATTACTTTAAGTAGATAGTTTCACATACACATTACTTTGCTAAGAAAAACTAATATCCGTAAGTGTTTCCTTCGTTTAAATTTAAGGTGTGATTATTAATTGAGACCATGCTGTTATTTTTTCCATTCCACTTTATCTTTTTCTACTCTCGGTTGATAATAAATTCGTTTTTTAAACCAAAGTGGTCCATTTACTTCTCTGATCAAAACGATAAAAAAAATCAATTGTAAAATTATCATCGGGAGAACTAACTGTTTTGAGCTTGCATCAGTTCATATATCTTACGAGCAGTGTTGACATTTCTTACCGTAACTTGTTTGTATATCTTTGATCCAACGATCCTTGACTTTCCACTTTTGGTTATATTTTTCTTGTCAACCGACCATAGGATCGCACCGGCGACATATTTAACCGTGTCAATATTTGGTTTAATAACCAGATTCTCAAGTACAGATTCATCATCAATTTCATCCCATAAAAACATGACATCACTTGTCATGTCCTTGTCATTTTTCCATGTGTCAGGAATAGCATTAATGATTCCTCTGACATCATCGACACTACGAACTACTACTTTAATTTGTAATCCGAAATCATTATGTATCGCTTCTTCCAAAATACGTGATAGTTCAGTTTTTGTTAGGCCTTTGTATGAAAAAATAATATTACCTGTATTGATGTATGTCACCACATCATTCATCCCGACTTGTTCAAACGTTTGTATAAGCAACTTCATGTCAATTTTATTTTTTCCACCTACATTAATCCCCCGAAGAAGAGCTATATAAACCATAACCATCCTCCTTTCAACTTTTTACATATAAATCCATTATATTCTTGGTGATTATACTTGTCATACTAATCTGCTTCTTTAGTCTAAGTACATTTCTTACCATTCTCTCACACTGATAATTAACATAATTATCCACTATTGTTTAGCAGCCTTACTCAATTAAATGGCCCGATTGTTGAACAAAATTAAAAAAGCCATTTAATTCATTAGTTATGGATAAATCACCAAAAACGAGGGTTTATGGTGAAAAATATCCTTAGCTTATAAAAAGCCTGCTTTTTCATTCCAAAAAATGTCTTACCGTATGTTTTCCGCGAAATGTTGGGGACCCCATAAACAGATTACTGACGCTTATTAAGGGAGAAACGCTATGACAGAACGGAAAATATTGTGCTGTTTGGGATGTTCTTGGTTAAAAATCCACCCCAAAGATTATCTCTATAATAAACCTTAATGAAAAATAAAGAATCGTAAATATACCAACACCTATAAGAGCATAAACTAATCTCATCCTTAAACCCTCCTATATTTATTTGGGCAATATTTCTAAATGAAACAATCTGTTGAAGTCAGCCATAACGCAGGAATGCCCCTGCACCAACTTTTTACGGCTGATGCAAGGGTGTGCTTTATGAAAGGTCAGTATTTAATCTCCCCGGCGAACCGAATAATATTCACACAAAACCCCCATACCTTTTAAGGTTTGGGGGCGTGTTGAGGTGAACCTTTGGGAGTTAAACCAAATGGGAAAGTTTCTGAAATAAAATATTTGCAACTAAACATCAATGTAGGTGAAGTTTATCTCATATGTATATTCCTGAACTAAAGAATCTGCTATTCAATAAACGCAAAAGGGCCCTAGCACCACATGCCAATCAAGGTAAGCTATCATAATACCCCCAGAACGAAAATTTTGTGCATTTTACCGTTTTTATCGTTTTGGGGTAACTCGTTATTGTTAGCTTGATGGGCATGCGGCGGTACCCCTATCTGCAAATTAGAATATATTTCCTCCTGTGAGCGTGTAATAAGCTACCACTCCAAATTCCTCATTTTACAAAAATATATAGATTTTACCATTTAATTGTAATATCATCATCTATATTAAAAGTAAATTTTTTGAAAATGGGGGCGGAAAATATATTTAAAAGAATCGTGCATATTGAAGATTCAGATAGTGCTCTAGTTCAGGGCAAACTTATTGGAGGATTTCCAATAGACTCTGTTGTATTCAGTAACATATTTTCTGATAGAACTAAAAATGCTTCTAAAATGATCTATTCCCAATTTAATATCGAGACCACGTTAGCAATACCATATACAAACAAACATTCAAATTTAACAAAAGATTACGTCAGCTTAATAACGGAATTAAAAATTGGAAAAATAATTTTGAAGATTGGAACATGGGGGATCAATAATTCATTCATGGATCCGGGTGGGTTCCAGTATCAAAATCAAAAATCAATCCAGGATTTACAATCATGGATTTCCGATTTTAAAAAAAAATATGATATCCCGATTTATTTACATCCGATTAGACAATTATCACTATCCCCCCACTTATTTTATAAAAATATAATTACTGAATTGAGTGATTTACATATTCCTTTATCAATTGATTTAGGCTGTGTATTGTCTGACTATAAAAACTGGGGAACGGAGTATAAAAAAGAAATTATTGGGTTTCTAAAAGATAATCCTTTAATCTCAATGTTTTGGTTAAGCGCTGTTAGAAAGGCTGGAGACGCCTTTATTCCATGTGCTTGTGAAAGAGTGGATGATGAAATATGGGGTATATTGGATTTTTTGAAATGTGAAGAGTCTTCACTGATATTAATGACCGACAGACTGTCTAGTGATGCACAAATTACTTCGGATGTAAAAAAACTAATGAATGTAAAGGGAGCCGTGCCTAAACATGAGTACTTCAATTAAGCATGAGATAGCCTTACAGGATTTGCTTGTGAAAATGAGCATTGATCCTAAGTGGAGTCCAGATATCAAGGGGGGGAAATTCCAACAAACAATAAAAAAAATAGGCAAAGAAGAACTGCTTCAAGTAAATTTACTTGCATTTTATTCAGAAAGAAAAGGAAGATGGTTACAAATTCTATCCCATTTAACAACCATATTCTCTAATGGCATCCCCTTATTAAGCGATGAATTAAATACCTCTAATGATAATGAATTAATAGAAACAAGTTTATTTAACGAATTCTTTTCATCTCCTTTTTTATGGAACATCGAGTTCAGCATTCCTCACCCCCTAGGCTATGGCAAAGGAATAGAAAAAGCTACTGCTTTTATTTACTTTCTTAGATCGCAAAAAGAAATGCTTCCGTTAAAACTAGTGGAACTTTTCGAATTAGAATATGCCATATTCAAAGCTTCTTATAAATTACCAAGCAAAAATACATCCTTAATTGAGGGGACGCTTTATAAAAACACTTCAGCTACAATTATCAAAACAAATTATGATGTATTAAGCGTAATTGAGGGCAGCGACGAATTACATACATTATTACCACGCGAATCTTTTTATATCATTTCACCATTAAAAAAGACTTATAGAATAAATGTAGATTACTTTAACCTTTTATCTTCTTTCGAGGAAGGATATACAACAGATAATCTTAATGATTCTGAAAGAAATATAATTTCTTCTGCTTTAAAACTCAGAATACTTTGTTCTAACGCTTTAGATATAGATGAACAGCTTATTACACATAAACACTAGCATTAATTAGTTTAGTACATGGATATGATATAGCGCACCAAACCAATAATAAATTTTAATACATAGTGGGGAAGGAGGAACATATATGGATAAATCAAATAAAAACCTAGATTTAAATGCAGATAAAAAAGAACTTTCATTAAATGAGTTGCAAGAGCTTGTTGCTCCAGGTTTTCTGGAAGCTAATCCAAACGGTAGCTTAACGGATGCCGTTTTAGGCCAGCTTCTTGGACCACGTGTTGATAATTAATTTTAAGGAGGGGAAAATCATATGGAAAAAATAAAAAAGAATACCGAACTAAATTCCGATAATAAAGAACTTTCATTAAATGAGTTGCAAGAACTTGTTGCTCCAGGTTTTCTGGAAGCTAATCCAAACGGTAGCTTAACGGATGCCGTTTTAGGCCAGCTTCTTGGACCACGTGTTGATAATTAAAGAGTAATTAACTAGTATTTAAATTTATTATTTTTGGTGCGTTATACCATATCCATGTATTGGTTTTATTTATTATTATGGTCAATTTGGAGGTATAAAATGTGCGGTATATCTGGGTTTTTTGGAAGGGTAAATAACAAACCTTTTTATGTGAAGAATTGTTTAGATGAAATGAAGCATCGAGGACCTGATAATTGCAGCATTATGGAATTAGAAAATATATCTATGGGGACTGTTAGATTATCGATTAGAGATTCTAATGAAGAAGCCAATCAACCATTCTTAAGTTCTTCTGGGAGATGGATCGTAACGTTTAATGGAGAATTAAATAATTTTCAGCAGTTGCGGATTGAGTTAGATTGTTCTTGGAAAACAGAATGTGATACGGAAGTAGTTGCAGAGCTGTTTGAAAAGTTCGGGAACGAAGGGTTACAAAAATTAAGAGGGATGTATTCCATTGCAGCATTTGATACTCATACTGAAAAACTTTATTTAGCACGTGATTTTCCAGGAATCAAGCCTCTTTATTGGGCAAAAACTAAAAATGGGGAATATATCTATGGTTCTGAATTCCCTGCACTTCTAAACACTTTGAAAAGTTTACATGAAGATTGCCAAATAACAGAAGAAAATTTTTATGAATATCTAATGTATCGAGACACATTACTTGAACCAAAGACTTTGATCACTTCTATAAAAAAAGTCTCACCAGGCGAAACTCTCGAATTAAGTTTAGATAAAGAGATCGTCTCACATAAGTTGGCGAATGCTTATGAAAAAAATAAACCTAGAGATTTAGAAACTCTTTTTACTCAAGCGATAACTAGTGTAATGGAACCGAATCAAAAATTGGGCATGTTCCTATCTGGAGGAGTTGATTCAAGTACAGTTTTATCTGAATTAGTATCTCAAGGGATCAATGTAGAAGCATTTACTCTAAGGTATGAAAAAACAGGTGATTTCTCATATTCTGAAGTGCCATTTAGTAAGTATGTCTGTGAATTTTTGAATGTACCATTAAATGAAGTGATTCTATCAGAAAAAGAGTTTATTAAATTATTGCCCCAAGCGTTATCTAACCAAGATGGACTATCCATGGATCCAACCATAGTAGCTTATTATGCTTTAGGTAAAGCCGCAGAAAAAAGAGGTCTAAAGGTTGTTATTACAGGTACAGGCAGCGATGAAATATTCGGGAGCTATGATTGGCTGCATTCGGATTCAATGGAACAATTCGACCATTGGATGAAATCAGCGACAACAAAAAATTTATTAATGATTGATGATGATGTCTGGAATAATATTAGCGATACATGTTTTCAAGACCGAAAACATAAAATAGAAAGTTTTATGACTAATGGAGAAAGTTTAGGAGATGCCATCCGTAACTTTGGTTTTTATCATTTAGAAGCTGATGCGTTACCGAGAGTGGATTTAGGGACAATGAATTCTTCAGTGGAGTGTAGGGTGCCATTGTTAGATCAAGATTTTTTAAATGCAGCCTTGTCGTTACCACCCGATAAGGAAAAAAGTCTTTTCCGTGGTTTAAGTAAAAACAGAATACCTATTGAGATACAAAAAAGACCGAAGTGCGGATTTCCTCATCCTGTTTTTATATGGATGAAACATGGTGAACTAGGAAGAGTTGCTTATGACTTTTTAAAAACAAGCCAGTTGAAAGACTTAATCAATTTTAAAGAATTAGATAAGTTCCTGAATGATAGTTCAAGTCTTTTAGGCAAGAATCCCTCTGCCCATTTATATGATTTTGGAAGTTCATTTTGGTATTTATATAGCTTTGCACTATGGTGTGATATACATAAAATAAAAGTGCCGATTATGAAGCGTCAGGAGGTTTATTATGAAAACTGAAACACTTTTGAAAAAAGAAGCAATATTAGGGAAAAAATTAGGGATAGGGGTTGCCTGGATAGACTCTCCGGAGTATTTAAGATTTATAAACAGCGAGTTAGATCCCTTATGCCACTATATTGAGGTACACCTCCCATCCAATATTCAAAATGTGCCCTCAAATTTCGAAAAAATTGCTCATTGCAGCACACTGCCATTGGCCGATCTACATGAACCGACAAAAGATCTAATAAAAGATGTCTTTCAACAAGCCAAAGACATTAAAGCCCATTGGATAGGTGAACACCTTTCAATATTAGGAACGACAAATGGGCTTCAATTTGGTTATATTTTTGCTCCAATTAAAGATGACGACCTAAAGAATAGAGTTATAAAAAGAATTAAGAGTTATCAAGAAACATATGGAATACCATTTGTTATTGAATTAGGACCTCGATATCATGATTGGGGAGGAGTGGATGTTTTAGAGGACTATAAATTATTGAAATCAATTTCCATCGAAGCCGATATTCCAATAATTCTCGATATTCCTCATACATGGGCAACTGCTAAAGCATTTAACAAATCTTTTGAGGATTTATTAAGCCTTTTAAAGGGAGCTCTTATTGCTGAGATCCATATTGGAGCTAGTGGAGTATCCAAAAAAGGGCAGATTTCTTTTGAACAAAGCTGGAATCAATTAGTCATTTGTTTAGAAATGTTCCCTGATGTTCGGGGTATAACTGTTGAGTTGGGGAAAAATACAAAAATGGAAGACTATTGCAATACGGTGAGAGAAGTATCTAAAAGATTTCAAAGCAGTAAATGGAGGATAAATAATGAAAACAATTGATTTTAAAAACTTATTGACTCCGGCTAGTTTAGATATTAATAGCGATGTTCATAAACAATTACTTTCTCTTAGAAATATTAAAGCTTTAGAGTTAATCTTTCATTTAAATAAAGCTGAAAATCTAAAATGGTTGGGGGATGCAATCAAGATATTCAGGAATTGTAATGCAGTAGAAAGAGATATTGTTCTTAACAAGCCTTATGTTTACTTATGGATAGAAAAGTATAAGAGTTTTTCTTCAATGGACGATATAGAAAAACAAACTTGGATTTGGAATGGTTTTCTACACATCTTCTTACAATTGAAATATAAAGTAAATGCAACGCTAGAAAATTTCGAGCTTAGAATTAGCGTGAAACCAAAGGATCTTTTTTTCATGCAAGGTCAAACAGAGAATCAAAATCCTAAAGAAATTAAGGTAATAAGCGAAAATGACCACATTACTTTTGAAGTGGAAAAAGAAATGTATAAAGTGAATGGACAAGATCTTAACAAACTATCAAACAATCAATTCATTACGAATGAAGTTTTTTGGTTTGAGGAATATGTAAACATTGCATCCTCTGCCGAATTGCGTATGAATATGGGAATCACTGAAATTGTATCGGAAGAGATAAAGGAGACTTTCGAAGAAGCGTTGCAATTAATCAAATGTACTTGGCCGGAAATGTTTGACGAAATTGATAAGAATATAGAAAACATTGTTTTTTTTAACCCACCTGGTCTACCTTTCTTTTCTGATTTTCGAGTACATGGAATAATCTTTGCTTGTCATGTTACAAGACCTGTAGTTAAAGTTGCTGAATGGTTAATTCATGAGGCAAGCCATGGTAGGTTAAATACGCTTATGTGCGCGAGGCCCCATATTTTCAATGATATGAAGCCTATTTATAGGTCACCATGGAGAGATGAATTAAGACCTTTATACGGTATTTACCATGGATGTTTTGTGCATTGTAGAGTATTACGCTTTTATCAGTTATTGAAACAAAATCGGTCCATTCAAAATGATGAATTATTAAATGGAGAAATAGATAGAATTAGGGAAGAGTTACAACTCGGTTTATCCACGATTAAAGACCATGCTTCATTGTCGCCTGATGGTGAAACACTTGTACGCGACATGAATGATTTGGTTATGGGATAGTTCCAAAAGGTAAAAAGTTTAAAGTTTTTTCAGGGTCATTTTAGCATTCAAATTAGTTGGGGGTATCTTATTGCATTTATTTCATCACTCTAAGAAATATACACCATTATTAAATGAAAAAAGGTTTACTTATTTATGCTTATCTGAGTCACTTTCCACCCTTGGTAACATGGCACAAGGAATCGCCCTTGCTGCATACATTTTTACTTTATCCCAATCGATATTCATCTTTGGTCTATTTCTCATTATTCGTTTCGCCCCGCAATTTTTACTTTTTTCAATTGCCGGCAGTATAGTTGATAAATATTCCAGACGTTTTACCTTAACAATAATAAATATATTGTTAGCACTTTTAACATGTGTAATGACATTTAATTCTCATAGTACAACCATCATTCTTATTATCACCTTACTAATTGGCATTATCGAGATACCTTATCACCCAGCCCTTTCCTCAAGTATCCCATCTCTAGTGAATAAAGATCAGTTAGGCTTAGCTAACGGGCTAATAGGGATCTTAGCAAGTATAGCTAGAGTAATCGGTTCAGCAATTGCCGCGTTCGGATTATTAAATGACACTGTAACCGGTTTGCTGATTTTTAATGCAATTACATTTTTCATTGCTGGAATAATAACTTGGACTAAGCTCCCCACTGCAAATCTAGATAATGATTCTTCTCTTGTGGAGGTTAGCCAGGAAAGTACAAGCTCTAAAGAAAGTGGATTAATAACTAGTATCAAATATATAAAAAATCACATGGTTCTAAAAAATCTTATTTTCGGATCTTTTTTGATTTGGGGATGTCTAAGTATCACCGATGTTTTGTTAGTTCCCTTACTAAATTCCACTATTCAAGACGGTGAGAAATATTATGGTGTTTATCGATTCATTGCAGCTCTAGGTATGTTGATAGGGAATTATTTAGCTGTTCCTTGGAGGGAAAGATATCTATCTTTGAAAATAACTAAATATGGATATGTATTACCTTTAGTAATTTTATCGTTCAGTAGTATGGGTATTGCTCTGTCACCCTTTATATTAGGTCCGATATTATATTTATTTATATGGATAGCAATGTTTCTGCCTTCCAATTTATTAAATGTTGAACTTCAATCTACACCAAATAACATTAGAGGGAAGGTAATTTCTATTGCGGATGCATTAGATGGAATTCTATTTATCATGTTAACTGGGCTTTTACCTTATTTATCTCATTTCATAATTGTGGAAAAATTACTAATAGCTACTTCTCTACCCTTTGTGGTTATAAGCCTAATTTTAACCTATTTCTTCATAAGATCCATTTATAACAATAAAAAGAACAAAAGCTTGGAATTAACATGAGCAATGATTTTTTAACAAAAAACTATAGAAATTTCAACTTTCATCTTTTGCCTTCGAAAAAGTATTTTCAAACTACAATCGCAGTCAGGATCTATTTGGATCTTGATGAGAAAGTGGCGACTGGTGCTGCATTACTACCTTATATTTTACTGCATGGAAGTGAACTATTCAGAAACAATCTTATCATCCAATCAAAACTTGATAAAGAGTACGGAGCAAAAATAGGAGTCTCAATTGATAAAAAAGGCAATAAACAGGTTTTATGTCTGTCACTTAAGTTTTACAACCAAAGTCACAAAATAATCAATCCGGAAATATTAAATATTTTGCATGATTTAATAACCAAACCATTAATAACGAAGCAATCAGTTGAAATTGAAAAAAAGCTTCATGTTCGAAGAATCCATAATGAGATTTTTAATGCGTATAATTATTCTTATAAAAAGAGCCTTTTATATTTACAAAGAAAATCACAAAACTTGTCCATTGATGAGATAGGATCCATTGATGAAATAGATGAGTGGAATGAGATAAACTTGGCTACTCTCTACCAAAGGATACTTCAAACATCCTCCATACATATGTATGTAATTGGAGACTTTAATGAAGAAGATGTTTTGGAACAATTATGTAGCTACTTTCAAATGGAAACCGATAAAACAGTCCAAACACTTATTCCTCCAAGCCCCGTGCAAAGCAATATAAAAACCTATAATTCCGAAAAATATCAGTTTAAACATGCGATAATTACGACATGTTTAAGTACAGGGGGATTAACGTTTAAAAACAAAAATTACCCTGCATTGGTGGTGTTTAATCGGCTTTTAGGTGGATTCCCACACTCAAGGTTATTTATGAATGTAAGAAATGGGCTCAATGCAGCTTATTCGATCATAAGCATACTGGATGCAATAAATGGTCTTCTATTCATACAAACGGCAATTGATCCCCCTTCAGAAGAAATGGTACTTAGAAAAATATTTGATGAAATCAAGTCGATAAAAGAAGGGGATTTTACAAAAAAAGAACTAGGAGCCACTATAAAAACTTTGATAAATAGTTATAAATTATCTCAAGATTCCCCAATTAGCCTAATTGATTTTCATCAAAATGGGATCGTTAGCGGGCAAGTTAGGACCATGAATGAAATGATAGATTGCATGGATCGTATAAAATCACAGGATATACAAGATGTAGCGCAAGTTTTACAAGGTTATTCTATTTATACTTTAGGGGAGAGATAAGGAGAATTCATGTTTACTGGTAGTTTTATAGAAGAAAAGAAAATAAACGGGTTAGACACTTTGTTAGTAAATAAAAAAGGTTTTCTCGAAAATTATATTCTCTTATCAATCGACTTTGGAGGGGTGGATAGCAATTCCATTTATCATGAAAAAGAATGTAATAGTAAAATCCCTTATGGAACTGCACATTTCTTAGAGCATCTAATTTTTCAAAACAATCAATTTGATGTCTTACATAGATTTGGGAATATAGGATCTTCAATAAATGCTAGTACGAATTTTGAATATACTTCATTTGTAATTTCTTGTACGGAACAGCTTGAATTAAATATTCAAATGATATTAAAACTTGTTCAATCCATATCCATAACTAATGACATAGTGGAAAAAGAAAAAAAAATCATTAAGCAAGAAATTTTGCAAACACAAAGTAATAAGAAAGCCAAATGTTTCACTAATTTATTATCTGACTTATACGGGGATGAAAGTGGGGTAGCACAACCAATCGTTGGGAATTTAGCTAGTATAGATTCAATGGATTCAGACATATTGGAGAAGTGTTTTCAGAAATTCTATTCTATTGAAAATATGAAAATCATTATAATTGGAGATATCATTCCTGAAGAAATATATACAATTATAGGGGATGAACTTGCAAGTTCCACTTCGAAAGATAAAAATAGATACTTGCCTTTATTACCTGTCAAAAGAGAGAGTATCAATATCGAACCCATTAATACCAATCAATCGGTCCTGTTATTTGGAAATACGATTGCTAATGAAAGTGTGGCCTCTGATACCGGTATCCGAAAGGAATTTATTATAAGAATAGGGTTAGAAATACTATTTGGCAGAACCTCCGACTTTCAGCAAAAAATCTCTAATCACTCTCTTGTAGATAGAGACATCGATTTAAAATACGAAATATCCAATAGTTATTCTTTCTCCTTATTAAGTGCGATCACAACCAAACCATGTGAACTTATGGAAGAAATTAGATTGACAAAAAATAATATTCAAACGAGAAGTATCGATGATTATGAATTTTTAATTTCTAAACGAAGGATTATCGGAATGATAATCGACGTATATGATAATCCAACAAAATTAGCTAACTCAATTCTTCATTATTCTATAAGAGGAATTAATTTTTGTGATGTTATTAATGTAATTAACAAGATTACAAAAAAGGAGGTTATTGATGGATTATATTCACACATTTTAATCTAAAATGAGGGAGCTAGCTGATTTTATTAAGTTCAGTCGATTGGCTTGGCAATTGATTTCCCGTGGAAGAGAATTACCTTGTGGACGTTATCCATGTTATTTCTTTTAATGGCTTCTTATTTTCTGAAAACCCCTGCAAAGAACTGAAAATCCAATCGAGAAGGAACCGGAATGAGCTCTGCTCCTCCGGTTCTTTTTGAATCAGTTTGCTGCTGGGATCAATCCTTTAAGAATGGAGACTTCCTGAATGGCACGGTAGACCGTTTCGACCATGATATCGAGTTCCTTTTCTGACATGGAAAGAATTGGCATCATCGTGATGACTGGACCAAGTTCCCGAATGATCAGGCCATTTTCCCGTGCTGTATGGATGATTCCGGAAACGACGTTCTCTTGGAGGGTGAACGTTTTTTTGTTTGGCGGTCTTTAACGATTTCCACTCCAATCATGAGACCGCGCTGTCGGATATCGCCGACTATAGAAAGTTCGTATAGGGGTACCGCCACATAGCCATCAAGTTAAAATTCTATAACTCCCCCAGAACGAAATTTTGGGCTCATTTGTAACACATAAACCCATTTTTTTCGTTTTGGGGTCGACTTGTTTTCTTAGCTTGATGGGCATGTGACGATACCCCTATTTAGATCCAGATTTACATCCTCCATCTCCTGAAATGATCAAAGAAAGACAAAAAATAAGAGAAACTATAATTCTTGAAAATCGAAATTCAGTGAGAATTGAAATGCAAAAGGAACTTAGAATAGAATAATAAAGCTACACGGGGTTGTATATGAGTAAAGAAAATTATTGCTTGTATTGTCAGAGGAGGTTCCCAAAGGTCGAATGGTTAAAACCTCTTTATAGTTGGACCAGTGGGGAGCTGGAGGGGTATTTTTGCGAGCAGCACTATTACCAGGTAAAAGCTTTCAATGACCGCCAAAAGAAAGCGTATGAGGATTACAATAAAAGAAATGAACCTCGTTAGAATATATAAATAAAACCCAAACCTGGTAGTTCACTGTTTGTACTATTATGTACAAGCAGTTTTTTTATTAATGAATAAAATAACTCGAAAATATAAAAAAGAGGTGATTAAAATAAACCATTTTAATCCTATTCCACATTGTAAACCTTTTAAAGATACAACATATCTTCATCATAACAATTGTTTTCCTAAGAAACACGATGGTTGTTTTAAGAAAAAACGTTGCGATGATGACCATCACTTTGATTGTTGTAAGAAAAAATGCTGCGATGATGACCATCACTTTGATTGTTGTAAGAAAAAACGCTGCGATGATGACCATCACTTTGATTGTTGTAAGAAGAAACACTGCGATGATAAATGTTGGTAGTTTGTTAGCTATGATCTAGTACTTGATCATGGTACTTTTTATTTCTTTATCTTTTAATGGGAATGAACCTCGTTAGAATACATTCTAGAAAAACCCCGGTGACTAGTCGGGGGTTATCGGTTTATCTGGTGAGGTTATTCCTGTATAATTATGGTATGACAAACTTCTCGGGTTGGTCATACTCCTTTTTAGTCTATGGCATAGAAAAAGAGCGTGTAAGGGCTTCTTCCTCACTTTCCGAAAAGTCGAGAGAGGAAGCCTTTTTTTTCTGCTTTGATTACTTCTATTTCCTCTTTAGCCGCAGCCACTTCTTCTTTAGCCGTAAGTAAAAGTTGATTTTCTTTTTGATCCAGCTGCTTTATTACGGTATAGGGGTACCACCACATTGCCATCAAGTTAAAGTTTCGTTGTACCCCCAGAACGAAATTTTGGACTTTCTTGTAAATTATAAGCTCAATTTATCGTTTTGGGGGTGACCTATTTTCTTGGCTTGATGGGCATGGGGTACCGCCACATCGCCATCAAGCTAACAATAACGAGTTACCCCAAAACGATAAAAACGAGTAAGATGCACAAAATTTTCGTTCTGGGGGTATTATTATTTCTTACCTTGATGGGCATGTGGTAGGACCCCTGTATTCAATAATCTTCCCCAGAAGTGGGAGGATGAAAAGAGAATGAAGTGGATGCTCATTGTAGGTCTGCCTTTAGGAATGATACTAAGCCAAGTCGCAATATTCATAGGAGGTCGTTTGTGATGGATAATACTTATCGCTCTATGGGAGTTCCAATCGAGGAAGATGCAAGTCCAAGAGAAATAGGCTCTAAAATGTATGATTATATGAAGAAGCTTGATTGGTTAACAAGTTATAGCTACAAGCGTAAAGAGCCAAGGCAGTATGTCTCACAGGCGTTTCCGGAAGATTTAAGGACGTACTTTAATTTCGCAAAGTACGTGTATTATGTCCATATGCTTTTTAAGAATAAAGGCGAAGAGTTCGAACTATCCAAGAAAGAACATCAGATATACAATGAGCAAAAGGGTATGTCCTGCGCCTATTGCTCCGCTCTACTCTATCTATTACTTAAGAAAGAGGATATGGAGGCAGGATTCAAATGGGTCTTCATGCTTTCATCACAATCGATGACGTTGTAATCGACCTTACTGCAGGTCAACAGGCATATGCTTTTGACTTAAAAGAGGGATATGTGATGGGAGAGATCCCAGAAGGAGTTGAGTACCATGGATACGAAGAATCAATAACGATAGTTGACGACTACTGGAAACGTTCGCCAAGGAAGTCGATATGCCTCATCAATTATGGTTAATAGAGCATCAACTTAATGTGAATAATTTAATCAAGAGGGACTTGGAAAAGTTCGGAATTAAATAATAAAACCCATGTATTATCAATTAAGGAAGTGTTATCATAGAAAAGAAAAACGGAGTTTAACACTTAGGAGTGAAAGCATGTTCTTCAAAAAAAGCGCTAATAGCAAAGCTGTAAACAACGCTTATTTCGCAACCTTTGTATTCTGGGGAGTAGTCCTCTTTATCAATTCTATATGTGAAACTTATAACAGGGAGTTTATTTCAAATTCACGGATCATCCTTGTCATGGGACTGGCGATTTTCTTTATCACTGAATTTATAAGTATTAAAAAATCTCAGGCTAACAAATAGCCTGAGATTTTTTAATTACTTCCTTGCAGAGCAAGAAAAACTATGGCTTGCGCCTATCCTGATGTCTTTTATCTTAACGCCTTTAGAATATCTATTACAGGCATTCAGAGTAGCCCAACCCAATGCAGGCACTGCCATAATCAATAGAGTTGCAAGAGTAGGGTTTTTTCCGAAATGTTTCGCAATTGCTAAAGCCAAACCCCAACCTGAGCCATGTACACCGACCAAATTACCGATATCTTTGACCTGTTGGTTTGATAGATTATAGGTTTTTACACTACCAATTGAAGATGTTGTAATGCCTTGATTGGAACTTGCATGTTTGGTTGTTGGGTTATTCATAGCATTGTAGTAAGTATGAAATACACTCATCATCTGTGTGGTATCGAGTTTACCGTTTTTACTTGCTTGAGAATATATGTAATAGAATTCCTTGGCATCACTGCTAAGTCTATTGATATCCTTTTGCTTGTTCTTAGACAGGTTGTCCATATTTAAGTTACTGCGCTCCAATTCATTGACGACATCGATTACTTCCTGCATGTCAGCAACCTGTTCTTTACTAACTTTCACGGTTGGAGTATCCATTTTTGTTGAAGCGAATGATGCAGATGGTGAGATACAGCTAAGTAGAGTAACGGCTGATACGACACTGACAATTCCTTTTTTAAGATTCACACTATTCATCCCTTTCTGTATTGAACAGCTTTAATTATAACTAGATTAAATTTAATAAAATAGCAAAAACTGACAAAAATGGATAAAATAGTGCATATGACTTATCATAGAAATAGGATGAACTTCTCAGTGGAATGTAAGCCACAAGGTAAATAGGAGGAAGGGAACTGGATAACTAGGGGTCCTACCACATGCCCATCAAGCTAAGCAAAAACAATACCTCCAATAACGAAAAAACGCTATGCTTATCGTAAGAAGTTTACGAGAAAGGATGGTTTTTTTATGAATCCTATCATCTCTAGTGAACTGACACTTTTTGCGAAAGAATTACAACGCTTTCTATCTCCATTAGTCCTACAAGAAACGGCCAAACAGATGGGATTTGTACAGCGATCTAGTAAGTATCAAGCAGCTGAACTCATCGCCCTTTGCGTTTGGCTCTGCCAAGAAGTCGCTAGTACATCACTCACGCACTTATGTAGTCGTTTAGAGGCTTCGACGGGGGTACTAATAAGCCCAGAAGGCCTGAATCAACGCTTTAATCCAGCAGCTGTCGCATTCCTCCGAGAAGTCTTTACTTCACTCCTAACACAAAAACTCTGTTTCAATCAATCACTTTCTTCAGGCATGATTTCTGCTTTCAAACGTATTCGGATTTTAGATGCGACTGTATTTCAGCTACCTGATTCCTTCGCCACAAATTATCAAGGCTCTGGAGGCAGTAGTCATACTGCAGGAGTGAAAATCCAATTGGAATACGATTTATTAAGTGGCCAATTTTTAAACGTACAACTGGGACCTGGAAAGAACAATGATAAAACATACGGCACCATCTGCCTTGAAACTGTTGAGAAAGGCGATTTATGTTTACGTGACCTTGGTTACTTTGATTTAGGAGACTTACAAGCCATTCATGATAAAGAGGCTTATTTTATCTCTCGGTTGAAGCTAAATACACGTATTTATATCAAGAATTCCGACCCAGAATTCTTCAACAATGGAACGGTAAAAAAACAAACCGAATACATTCAGGTTGATATGACACAAATGATGTCTAGTCTAACCCCTGGTGAAACGCTGGAAATATCAAAGGCATACATTGGACAAAATCAGAAGCTCCCAGCACGTGTCATTATCCATCGTTTAAGCGATGATCAAACGCAAACACGCCTAAAAAACCAAGCGATTCGAGAAAAGAAGAAAGGCATTGTCATGAAGGAGAAAAGTAAGCACTTGATGGGCATGAACGTCTATATTACGAACACATCTCCAGAAGAAGTCCCCACTGATTATGTCCATTCCCTCTATTCCCTGCGGTGGCAGATTGAGATTTTATTTAAAACATGGAAGTCATTCTTTGAAATCGATGAATGTAAAACAATCAAAAAAGAACGCCTTGAGTGCCACTTATATGGCCAACTTATCGGCATTCTCCTCTGTTCTTCTACCATGTTTCAAATGCGACAGTTACTTCTTAAAAAGAAAAAGAAGGAATTAAGTGAATACAAAGCGATTTATATGATTAAGGATTACTTCCCGTTACTGTTTCAAGCGATGTCAGTTGGCACAGAAGAACTTTTGAAAATTTTGCATCGCCTTTATCATCTACTCAAAAAGAACGGTCGTAAATGTCATCGGTATAAGAAGATGACTGTCTTTGATATTCTTGGGGTTGTGTATCAATCGACGGTGAAGGATAGACAAGCTGCCTAGAAAAAAGCGCATATTTGATAGGCTTCTTTGGCATGCCTGGTTTTCAAGAACTGGGTAGTTTTGGAACAATATCATTTTGTGCTAGTAATTTATGTTGTTAGCTCGATGGGCATGGGGTACCGCCAGCAAAACGCGGATTTCATACGCTAAGGATTAAAATACCTAAAACAAAGGCTTTTTTATACGCTAAGGCTGTTCATTCTATACAACATAAATAATGGCGGTACCCCAAAAAGAAGTTGCGAAATGGCAATCATAAAAAGCTTGGAATTTCTGAATGATGGACACGATTGGGTAGTAGACATTGACCTTGAAAGATTCTTCGATACAGTCCACCACGATAAACTCATGCGAATTATAGCTAATACAATAGATGATGGAGACGTTATCTCTCTATATCTGATAAAAAATTCATGATATACGGTTATTTGTCATACGTATCAGAAAGGTGCTCTTATTTTTATAGTTCGGGCTTACCACTTGTCCACGTCATTCTCATTCATTTTTTGTAAGATTATTGAAAGAAATTCGAAAGAAGTCAGAAAGATTTATCCAGTAATATGAAACTGGGAGTCTTAAATATCAATCATTATTGGAGGTTACAATCATGCAGGTTATATGGGAAAATGTCCGACAATCGATAAATCGCTTTAAAACGAACCGAGAGCCAAAGCAGCCTCTGTCTTCAAATTGGAAGTGGGCAGCAATTATCATGATCATTCCTTCTCTCATCCTATTTATTATTCAATCTATCTATTTTTTCGGGGACAGAGGAATCTATGAATTCACTGTTGCTACACTCCTGTTTATCCTATTTATTTCTCTAATTAGTGGCTTATTAACTGTTTTACTATTTGCTTTTAAAAAATTGCCAAATCTTTATCTATGGTTATTCTTTAGTTCTTGTTTCATGCTATTTATTTGTTTTATGGGTCCGTTAGAAGTTTCTACACTATTTATCTTTGTTTTTATTCTTTCCCTTACCCTTTGGGGTGCACTTATATACCGGCTTAAGGAAAAGGGTGGAATTAGAAATAAACTTTTATTCGCCCTACTCACCATCTGGATCGGACTCTTTAGTTATTGGATAATTAACGATGGCCAGCCATCCCCCCGTGGAGTCACGTTAAAAGAATTAAAAAAAGCAAATCATTATGACAGTTCTGCTATCCAGAATCCCAACCAAAATGGGCTGTATAAGGTCCAATCGATTACGTATGGCAGTAAGAATAGCTACCGCAAAGAATTCAATCGAAAGAACTCACTGCTTACCAAACCCATTGATGCATCTCCATTTCTTGAAAAATGGTCCACTTTAAGAACGAAAACCTTTGGTTTTGGACCAAAAGAATTGCCGCTCAATGGAACAGTCTGGTATCCAAAAGGAGAGGGGCCCTTTCCCCTCGTTATAGCCGTCCACGGAAACCATCTAATGACAGACTACTCCGACCCCGGCTACAAATATCTCGGTCAACTTCTTGCCAGCCGCGGTTATATCTTTGTTTCAATTGATGAGAATTTCCTAAATGTATCACCCTTTAATGATATGTTTATCTTTCATGCCTTGGAAAAAGAAAACCCTGCAAGGGCTATCTTACTTCTAGAGCACCTTAAAACCTGGAAGAACTGGAACAAAGAAGAGAAAAACCCCTTTTTCGAAAAGGTAGATATGGACAATATTGCACTTATTGGCCATTCACGAGGTGGTGAAGCGATTTCAATAGCTGCGGCCTTTAATCAATTAAGCAACTCTCCTGATAATGCAAAGATTAAATTTAACTACGGATTTCACATTCGCTCGCTTATCTCAATTTCGGGTACTGATGGATACTATTCTCCTTCTGGAAAACCAGTCCCGCTTCAAAATATAAATTATCTAGCCTTGCATGGTTCTCATGATATGGATGTCAATAGCTTTTCTGGTTATAGTCAATTTAATCGAATTCATTTTAACTCTGATCAGGATTTTATGAAGGCTTCCGTTTACATTTACGGGGCCAATCATGGTCAATTTAATCAAACTTGGGGCAAACGGGACGGTGTTGGTTTAGGAAATCAACTTTTCAACCTGAAACAGCTTATGCCAATAGAAGATCAAGAACGAGTGGCCAAAGTGTTCATTTCTTCCTTTCTCGATGCTACGATAAAAAATAAAAAGGAATATAAATTGATTTTCAAAGATATCGGTTATGCACAAAAATGGCTGCCGAATACCATGTATATTAGTGATTATGGAGACTCGAAGACTTCCATCCTTACCTCATTTGATGAAGATATTGATGTGCTAAGTACTTCCGTCATGGGGGGGAGAATTCAAGGAAAGCACTTAATGGAATGGAAGGAAGAGCGGATGAAACTGAAATATGGAGAATCCCTTAACAGCGTGGTACGGTTAGGTTGGAACCTTCGTAAGCTCCGTAAGGCTGCCTCCTATACGGTCTTCCTACCCGGGAAGGGTTTGAATCTTACAGAAAATAGCTCCATTTCCTTTTCAATGGCCGATTCGACAAAAAGGAAAAATCCTTCCTATAGAAAAGATCTTATTGATTTAACCATCACCCTAGTGGATGATGAAGGTAATCGTGCCAGCCTGCCGCTTAGCCATGTTTCAAAATTAATCCCAATGATAGAAGGAAAACTATTAAAATGGCCGTTTACTGAGTTATCTCCTACTAAGGAGCCCATCTTTCAACACTTTAACTTCCAACTGAAGGATTTCAAGCGAATGAATCCAGCCTTTAATCCCCAAACATTAAACCAAATTTCATTTGAATTTAATCGAACCGAAAAAGGCACCGTTTTAGTAAACGATATCGGTATTCGCTAAAAACACGGGGGACTTCCATGAAAAGCAGTCCCCCATTATTATAATGAAAAGGTCTATCAATACCATTACAAGGGAAGGAGAAAAACTTTTGATGCGTAAATATGATAAGCCATTGGCTATTTTCTTTGCTCTATGCTCCATATGTTTACTGATTGTATTTATATTTAATCGCGATTTATTAGATTGGGCTTTTGCAAGGCATCAAAATCAGCTTTCTTGGTATATAAGACCTATATTTATTATTCCTTTTTGTTTTTTTGCCTTCAAAAGGAGCCTTGCCGGAATATCGTTCACACTGTTCTGTATTTTCACATCCATGTTTTGGTTCCCTGAACCGACTACCGTAGATACAAAAGTGCAAGAATTTCTTCAATATGAAGTCGATTATCTAACTGGGGATTGGGGAATGAGTAAAATTTTGCTTACATTGATTGTACCACTATCTTTAACCCTCTTAGCTCTTGCTTTCTGGCAACGTAACATTTGGTTCGGCTTGTCAATTATGGCCTTTATTGCAATAGGGAAAGTAGGATGGAGTATCCTATTTGCAGGGGACTCTGGTAAATCTATAATTATTCCAGCTACATTAGGTCTTATAGTATGCATGGTATTTGTTTATCTCGGAATTACACGAAATAAGAGGCGACAAAATTGACATGGAGGGGATAAGGGTGGAACCAAACGGCCAAATTTTACAATTAAATGATGGAAGAAAACTTGGATATATTCAATATGGGAAGAAAGACGGCATACCTATATTTCTCTTTCACGGAACACCAGGTTCAAGAATATGGTTTTTAGATGATGACGAAGTATCAAATTCACTAGGAATTAGGTTAATTTCGATAGATAGACCTGGATACGGCTTATCAGACTTAAAGCCAAACAGAACTGTACTAGATTGGACCGATGATGTTGAGGAATTGGCTAATCATTTACAAATTGAAAATTTTTCAGTAATTGGGGTTTCTGGAGGAGGAGCATATGCAGCTGCTTGTGGATATAAAATTCCGCAACGAATAAATTCAATTACGATGGTTTCAAGCGTTACTCCTTTCAAAGATGGAAAGCCCCCGAAGGCGATGGTAAAAGAAAATCGTATAGCGTTTTGGCTTTCTAAAAATGCACCGTGGATTTTGAAGTTATCATATAAATCCATGGTAAAGATAATGGATAAATCTCCAGATAAATTTAAAAAAGACCTTAAAAATGGCAATAAACATTTAACCGATTGGGATCGCCAGTTTCTGCAAACTGATGAACACTTAGAAGCAACATTTAGGCATTTAAGAGAAGCATATAGGAACAAAGTTGATGAAGGAGCAACCGAACCTCATTTATTGTCTAAATATTGGGGATTTGATTTAAAAGACATAAAAGTACCAGTCTATCTTTTTCATGGAGAAGAGGACAGAATGGCTCCTGTGGAAGAGATTAAAAAAGTATCAAGGATAATACCTGAGTGTCAGTTGCACCTTATTCCTGATGCAGGTCACTTTTTAACTGACGATAGCAAAATTTGGGGACGTATTTTAAGAGAAGTTATTATAAATTAAGCTACGTTTTACAAACTTTTTGCACAGTGTATTCACACGGTTTTAATAAGCTAACGGTGGTTAGAATTAAATAAGTGCGAGATAGCTGCAATTGCCTTTGATCTTCAACAATCGGGCGCTTTTATGGAGTAACAAAAAAGCCCAATTTCTCAATTTTAATCTGAGAAATTGGACTTTTTATTCTGGAATTTCCTTAACGTTGTAAATTCGCGTTTTTTGCTGGTGGTACCCCATGCCCATCAAGCTAAGAAAATAGGTCACCCCCCAAAACGATAAATTGAGCTTATAAGTTATACAAGAAAGTACAAAATTTCGTTCAGGGGGCACTACAAAACTTTAACTTGATGGGAATGTGGCTAGACCCCTAATAATACATTGGTGTATTGATTAGTGTACAAAAAGAAATGGATAATTAATCTACGAAAGAGCAGCTTTGTTAGGCTGCTCTTTTTGTTTAGAGTCCCATGGAATCCTTGAGATACTGTGTTAAAAATGTTGGTAGTTTTGTTGCCCAGTCCAACGTCTTTCCGATGGACTGGGGATTTCTCTATTTAAGGCTGTTTTACAGAGGAACGTAGTCATAATAGTGGACTGGAAGAGGATTTATTACAGAAATATTGAAGGGCTGCACAAAACAGACTTAGTAAATACTGTGGCAACACAAGCTGAACTAACAAAGGGAGACGCGAAAAAAGCAGTCGATGCATTGTTTGAAGCGATCTCTAATACGCTCGCTAAAGAGGAAAAAATCCAAGTAGTTGGATTTGGCACATTTGAAGTGCGCGACCGAGCAGCTCGTACGGGTAGAAACCCACAAACAGGAGAAGAAATCCAAATTGCAGCTTCCAAAGTTCCTGCCTTTAAACCAGGTAAGGAATTAAAAGAGGTCGTTAAATAATAGTCATAGTTGGTAAGTGTAAAAATACTCTGGGGATGAGATATTCCTCCAGAGTATTTTTTTCTTTATGTAAAGTGTTAGGTTTTTACTATCCTACCGGTTTTCATATAGGTTAAATGCTATGGGTTTTGACGTCAACTCCACCCCTTGGATAGGTATGACGAAGGAATGAGAGGGCAATTAACCCGTTGAGACATGGGAGGAATAGCCTTCAGGGGCGGCGTGGAGAATGTACATTATATAGTAAAATGTGGAGTGTTGTATAACTCCTTTATTTCACTATACCTTCACGAAATCTTCAAGTCCTGAAATCACTCCATATAACCGTGAACTTACATTCAAGGGTGATGAAATCCTGCGATTAAGCGAGGATTTGTGAGAAAATCGTATTAAACTGAGGGAGTTGAAGAGTGCTGTTTGATCTTTATTCAGCAATTGGGACAGATTGTTGAATATCAATTTGAGATTTTAGACAACAAAATGTATTGCAAAGAAGCTATAGTATGATACACTCTTTTACTAAGCAAACACTTAATGAATATGAGGTAGAGAATGAAACAAACAAACCGACAATTACAAGCAATGAAAACCAAAAACAACTTAATTGATGCAGCTTTAGTTATATTTTCGAAAAAGGGGTATTCGGCGAGTACTACAAAAGACATTGCCAAATAAGGAAACGATTCTGGATTTCAGGGGCCACTATTAAAACAATTGGGGTGCAGTTCACATGTTGGGCTCTTTTATAAAGAAGGTATAATAATAGAAAAACATGTTTCCTTCCCTTTTTCGCTTTTTATTTCTATATCCCCGTTTAATTCTCTAATAATACTGTATGAAATCATAGTGCCGAGTCCAGTTCCCTTCTCTTTTATAGAATAAAACGGCATTGCGATTCGCTTTATCTCCTCAGGGGACATACCAATGCCTGAATCAATAATATTAATTACAACATTATTCTTCATCTTTTTTACATTGATTTGCAATATTCCTCCATGAACCATAGCTTCAATACCATTTATAGCAATATTAATTAAACAACGTTTTATTTTATTGGCGTTGGCATTTATATAAAGAGGATCTTTAATACTTGTTTTAACTTCAACATTATGTAATAGGGCCATCGGTGATATTGCATTTATTACCTGTTGGACGATTTGGCTAATATCTAAGGATTCTTTCAAGCTAATTTGTGGTTTTACTAAGTACATATAATCCTCAATAATGAGTTGTGTCTTTTCTAACTCCATCAGCATGACTTGCAAATATTCATCCTTATATGTTTCTAAGATTTCATTTTTATTAAACAACTGCATAAATCCATATACCGTAGTCAGTGGATTACGAATCTCGTGGGCAATAGCAGCGGCCATTTCACTTATCGCATAAAATTTTTCTGCCCGTTGAATTTTTTCTTTCATTTTAAACTTTTCAATCATACCTTCAATTAAATAAATAGATAACAATCCCGTAAGGATATTGATTACTATAAAATTAGATAAAAATTGGATAAAAGAAGTTTCGACTTTATCATTTATCCTCATTTGGTTCATTATAGCAAAGGCAGAAAAGGAACTAGTGCAAATGAAAATAAGCAGTGTGCTGAACAATATTTTTCTTTTCTTTAAATAAGTAGGTAGAAAATAATGAAACATCAAAGTAATGGTAATGGTCATGATATATACAACAACTGATGGGAAAAAGCCATTTCCTCCTAAGTAAAAGCGGTAAGAAAGATATACAAAGGTGATAATAATAAAGCTTCTAAAACCGCCATAGAGAAAGACTAAAAGAATAGGAATAAGCCTTAAATCATAAATATATCCGGATTGAAAATTAAAGGGAAACGTCATGCAAAGAATAATAGCAATTGATGAAAGGAGGGAAATATATAGATCATTACGTGTTTCTTTTCCATCTTTATCTAACCAAAATACTTGATAGCAGAGAATACAAATTATAATAATGAATGCATTTAATAATAGTGTAGGTATCCCCATGCTCTACTCCCCCTAATCTTTCTATTTAGTTGGAATCCTCACGGATTCATTTCGCCCCTTGACAAAGCGCTCTTTAAATATAAAAAACACCTCATTCTTGGTATAGTGAGATTGTCTAGAGAAGCTATCGTTGCTGATGGATTAATTTACCATTATTTTAAATCTAAAGAGGATCTACTATGGGCTGTGATCGATAGGCATACTCTTTAACAGGAGTACTTCCACCAAGCGTAGCAGAAAATCCATGAACTTTGGTAGGATGCCAATAATCGGAATAACTCAACAGTAGAAGATAATCTGGAAATTCCTCTGATTTATTCAAAAAGTTCAAAAAAAGAAAAACAAAAAAAGAAAAGACAAGTTCTGGAACAGGTGGGTTTACAGGTATCGTTAAATCAGAAAATCCATGAACTATCTGGAGGAGAACAGCAACGAGTGGCCATCGCCAGAATTTTGTTAAAACAATGTGACTTAATTTTAGCAGATGAACCAACAGGATCACTGGATATTGAAAACCGCAATGAAATTATACAGATTTTAAAACAACTAAACCAAAATGGGAAGACAATTGTCATAGTGAATCGTAGAGAAGGTATGGTAGAAAATAGTTCAGCTCAACAAGGGTTTGTTCCACAAGAAAATGGGACAGGTTTCTATTTCGTAAAAGAGAAAAAAAATTAAGTTTAGTTGTTAAACTAACGGGTGCGTTAGTTCATTAAGGATCACAAAAAAATGATCAATCTTTTTTATAACAGAATAATCCAATTAAATAGTATAAGGGCATGTTTTGATTAAATTAAAACATGCTCTTTATTTGAACGAACAGGTGTCGTTCGAATAAAATGTCAACAAATTTTAAAAATGGTTGACATATTCAAGAAATTTTTTTTCTTTTAACTATTCTAGTTGGATGATTAAGACCGAATTTCACTCGTATTATGCTACTGCTAAACCCTATAAATCCTCCAACAATCGCTGGTATAATCCACCCTAGTCCCACATCATACAGAGGAAGAATTTCATGAAAGAAATTATTAATGGATGAAAAGCGTATACCAGCTCGGTTTAATCCATCAAATAAACTAATGATAAATGTTAAAAGTAAGCTTCCTTGATACACTTCAGCTTTCCCTTTAAATAAAGAATGAAAAAATGTTAAGAAAATTAATACAATAGCTAATGGATAAATAGCTGTTAGGAGAGGAATTGAAACTGCAATTAACTGTGTTAGCCCAATATTGGCAACTATTGCACTAAAAATAGATAAACTAATAGCAATTGTTTTGTAATGTACCATTGGAAATAGTTTATGGAAGAATGAAGAACAAGATGTAACAAGTCCTACGCTTGTTGTTAAACAAGCTACTGTAATCATTAATCCTAATAATAGCCCACCATAAGCTCCAAAATAATAATTCGAGACTTTTGCTAAGATGGTACCTCCATTTTCCAGATGCCCAAGTTTTTCTACGCTTGAAGCACCCATATAAGAAAGAGCTGAATACATGGTTGCCAGGATAAAGGCAGCAATACCAGTTGCTTTTGCACAAACAACCATAATTTGTTTTTTTGTTTTAGCACCTTTTTCTTTAATGGCATTAATGATGATGATGCCAAAAACAAAAGATGCAAGCGTATCCATTGTTAAATAACCTTCTCTAAACCCATTAAAAAATGGGTGAACTGTATAATTCTTAACAGGTGCTTGAAAATCTCCGATTGGATGATTAAAAGCAACTACTACTAAGATTCCAATGAACGTTAACTTGATTGGTGTTAAGATTTTCCCGACAATTCCGATAACTTTTGCGGGATTGATCGAAAAAAGGCACGTAATGCTAAAAAAGATGATTGTAAAAATAAGTAAAGGTAAAGGGCCTGAATTTTCGGACAAAAAAGGTTTAACACCGATTTCAAAAGAAACGTTTCCTGATCTAGGCAAAGCGAATAAAGGTCCAATGGCTAAATAAAGAACGGTTGTGAATATAATACCAAATACAGGATGTACCCGACTTGCTAACGACTGTAAATCATCTTTCCCCGAAAAACCAAGTGCTAATACACCAAGTAACGGTAAGCCTACTCCTGTTATTAAAAACCCTGCATTTGCTGACCAGATATTCATTCCTGCTGATTGACCAAGCATTGGTGGAAAAATTAAATTTCCTGCCCCAAAAAATAGAGCAAATAACATTAAACCAATAACTAATATAAATGAAAATGGTACTTTAGTATCCAAATAAAAACCTCCATTAAAGAACTAAATTTTCCGAAAAAATAAATTAAAGAAAATAATTCATAAATTAAATACATAAGAGTGTATTGTATTATGACAGATAAAATTAATTTCCATATAAATTTTAAGTTTCTCCTTTTTGGGTAATATGCAATAAGGTTTTTTAAAACTTTAACGACAAGCAGATTATTACTACCATAATTACGAGATTCAAATGATAATCGGTGTTTAATACAGAAAATTCCCCTACTTATCCCCCTATTATTTATGTGTAATTATTAACTAAAATACCATTTTATAACTATTTGTATATTATAACACATACTATTTCCTCTTAAAAGTATACAACAGATTGTGAGGTATAAAAGTGGATCGCGGACTATTGGTTATTGGAATAGCTCTTTTCTTGTGTCCTACGTAGTCGCTGTGAAAAAACAATCCTGGTTGTTATCTGGATTTAAAGAAAAATATAAATAGCGGTGCATTCTTATAAAGTAACTGTTGGTTTTATTAACCATGTGTAGGTATTTATCAATAGAAGGTTAATCGATTAATTCAACTAACAGGTGCTTTAGTCAATGAGATGGGAAATGATTTAACTTCAAATATACAACAATTGTTAAGCGAATGTTTTCAAGAAGACTTTCCAAAAAACAGAATTTTTTTAAAACAATTACCTCATTTTAGAAAACACCTTTTGAAAAAATTCAAACGGTGTTTGTTTGTTTTGGGCAGTAGAAATTTCGTAGTTTCCTATTTTATTAAAAAATGGAAAAAATTCTTACCCTCTATAAAATAAAAACGTATAATAAAAAAGTCATAAGATGCAAATGAATGAAAACAGGGAGGGATAGTTTTGAAAAATCCAATACGGAAAAAATCGCTTGTATTCGGACTGGTCATTTCTTTATGCATTCCGACAATTGCATATGGAAAGGAACCGGCTGCTAGGTCAAATTCAGCAGGCCAAATTATTAATCTAGTTAAAGGCACGAATGCGGCAAGTATACCTATTGCTCTTAATCTACCAAGTTCACCCGCATTTGTTCCTAAAAAGAAGGGTGTACTCGCAGGAAAAGGCCCAATCGCAGAGGCGAATATTCATCAAGATCTTTTCTTGCAGAATGCCGTTCAATTTGCAAGCGATATGGAAGCGGGCAACTATGGACAAGCCTTAAAGTCGTCATCCCGCCCTTTAAAGAAGTCAATTTCCGAACAATGGCTGGAAATCTATTGGACCACACTTAAGCAGCAATTGCAGCCACAGGCAGGATCGTTCATCGGTTTCGGAACAGCTGCGGTCAAGGAATCGAATCGAGTCCATAAGAATGTGGAAGTTGAGCTTCAATTCGAGAGAGTAATGTATCCGTTTACACTTCGATTAGACCGATCTGGAAAAGTAGATGATTTTCAATTAACTACGTATACGGGTTTGGTTGCATCAGATCCTGCATACAGCAATCCGCATTCCTTTACTGAAAAAGACGTTGTGATAGGAAAAGGGGATTTTGCACTGCCTGGAACGCTGTCGATTCCTAAAGGAAAGGGACCATTTCCGGTAGTTGTTCTCGTTCAAGGATCAGGGGCAACCGATAAGGATGAAACAGCGTATGCGTTAAAACCATTCCGTGATATGGCGCACGGTCTTGCTTCAAAAGGAATTGCCGTGCTACGTTACAACAAACGAACATTTGAACATGCAGCAAAAATTTCGGCAGACCAAAATCACACAGTTGATAAAGAAACAACAGATGATGCTCTTTTAGCAACGCGATTGCTTGAAAAAGAGAAAAAAATAAATGATGAGCAAATCTATATGCTCGGTCATAGCCAAGGAGGCATGATGGTGCCTCAAATGATCAATCAAGACAAGAGGCAAAATATCGCTGGTGCAATCGTGATGGGCGGACCGGCGCGAACATTTCAAGATGTCGGTATTGATCAATTTCATTATCTTCTTTCCATCGGCCAAATCCCACAGCAGGCAGCTGAGTTTTATACTACTCAATTTGAAATGTTAAATGATCCGGATTTCTCAGGAGAAAACCCTCCCGATGAATTTCTCCTTGGTCAGGCAATGTTTTGGGATTCTATAAATGATATAAGAGCGGCAGAGATGGCAAAGGAACAAAATGAACCATTGCTGATTATTCAAGGAGAGCGGGATTACCAAGTCGTTTCAGACATAGAGATTCCTATATGGAAAGAGGAGCTTTCTCATCGGAACAATGTTGAATATCGTCTATATCCGAAGCTGAATCATTTCTTTACTGAAGGCGAAGGGGAAATGAGCCTGCCGGCAGAATATCTTGCCCCAGTTAACATTCCAGAATATGTCGTTCATGACATAGCTGAGTGGGTAAAGTCTAAACCAAATAAAAGCGAATGAAAAATCGAAAAAAATCACTCATCTTTTGTTTAGGATAAGTGATTTTTTTCGATTCAAAATTTAGTAAACCCCAATTCAAACAATGGGACGTTAGTGATGAAAATTTGAGGAACAATTGCATATTCGACAATCGGGCCATTTAGTTGAGTAACTCACTTTTAAAATAAATGGACAATGAGTCGATTTTGACCCATAAAAGGAAAGATACTAACGAATAAAATAATATTAAAAAAGAACTAGTAGAATGAACTGCACCCCAATTGTTAGACAACATCCAGATGGTCAAAGTATTAACTATTATGGAGTTACTCTTTTTGATGAACAATCTTCCAAATCATTAAAAGGTATTTTTACATCTTGGAGAAATTTATTCGAGAGTGCACCAAATACCTTTGAAATAACAGGGAATTTTGTTGATTGGGATAACGAACAAGATGGAGAATACGAAAGAATTAATATCAATCGTGATGAAGTGGTTAATCAACTTGGAAAGATAATTTCTATGTCAGAACATTTAGCAAAAGGCAATTGTTATCTTTACCATTTGGGCAAATAAATTGTTTTACAATACTCTTCAACTTTAATAATATAAATTAAGGACCCAATCCAAGGTCCTTAATTTATATTCGATTATTAACCTTAATATAGATTTTTTATAATAAGATTAACAGAAGTCCTTACTTTTTGTTTCTAACATAGATAATTTCAAAAGCTGTAGCCGGTAAGTCAATCAAGTCTTTCATTTCATCTTTAGTATGCTTGCCTGAAATAATCAAATTCTTCAATAGCTTCTCTTTAGTGTCAATTTCTTTATCCATTTCCATATTGGAATCGTAATGGGCCATTTCAAAGCCGATGCCTTCTTTCCAATACTTCTCAGCCTCTTCTTTAGTCATACCTTGCCAAGTATTTAGAACTTTAGGCAAAAGGCCATCACCTCCACTTTTAATCAATCCAGTGTTTTATATATATTACCTCATTTATCACTTCTTAATTCACAGATGTTAATAATAGCAACCAAATATCTTTGGGAGACTAATTTCATAGTCATTTTTGATGAATTCTTAAATGTGTGATTTTAATTTCTCAACAGTTTATTATATTGATAAAGGAAGAATAACTTAATCTACTACTACAATGAAGTAAGTCTTTAAAAGGGAAGTGATAGTTAAATGCTTTATATAAGCGATATCGAAAAGATAATTAATAACACATTAAATGAGCACAATTTGGATATTATTTGTGAATTTGACAATAATCTAAGTGCACCTATGAGTTATAATGTATCGACCAATACTATAAAATTCAATTACCTTCAAGTTAACGGTTATAAAGGGAAAATTAGAATTAAAGAGACTGAGGAAGACTTTGTTAAAATTATTCTTTATCGTATGATTGGTTATTATTTAGATTTTAAGAAAAACAAACATGATTTAAGGATTTTAATGTATGGTCACGAAGAAGAAAAAGAAAAGCTAAAATCTGAAATAGAAACTAATGCTTGGGATTATGGGAGAACATTAATACCTGAACAACTATTGGAGTCATATGATAAAGTTCGCGAATTAGATAAAATGCTAATAAATTAATGTACTCTAAGAAAATGGAGACCCGACTTTAAACTAAAACAAGAAAAAGAAGCCTCCTTGGGGAATTTCTCTGGAGCTGACTTTTGAGTGAGAAATTAAACTGATATCCAATAAGACAAGACCCAGAGAAAGAGGAGTTGTCTTAGAAAGCTTAGATTTAAACCTGATTTCTAACTTTGATCACGCACCTTCTTTAGAGTAATAGTATCGCCATGTCCAAAAATTATAAATTAATTGCAAGTCTGTAGTGATTTTTTCTGAGTTGTGATGTAATGGAGGGGCAAGGGATATACACTTTTAGGTTATGGACTATGAAAAATACCCACCTCTATCTCAAGAATCATAGGGATTCTAGGATAGGGGAGTGGTATTCATACGAGGAATATAACTTTAGTGTAAAGCTGGGCACTCGATGCTGCTGCTGTTTTATTCTCTCATCACGATTTTGGGAGTGTTAAGACAAATAGAAGAAAGGCAAAAAAAGAATCGAAATGAAGCAAATGTGTAGTTTTACTTTAAAAAGAGAGCTTTTTTGCCTAAATAAGGAACCAAACTGTTCCCCTTCTGAATGAAACTGCAAGTCTCAATTCATCTATTACTCTTTGGGTATAAATAGAGAAAAAGTACGTTGACTCAATAATGAGGTGAAAAGATGAATTCGGATAAAGTCAGAGCATTAACAAAAGTGTTTCAGGAATCTTCTGAGGAGTTAAAATTAGATGAATCAAAATTAATGCAGAGTATACATACAAATACGGAGACATGGGCTGGCGAAGCCCAGAAAAAATTTGATTCAATACTACATGAAGCAGCTGTCCTTTTTCAAAGACATTCAGACAATCTTTATCAAATAAGTAGAGAATTAGAAAGCCCAGCAAATGATGTTGACAGAGTGAGAGAAGAGATTGAAAGACAAAGAGAATTAGAGCGGCGCTTGTATGAAGGATGAGTAGAAACAAAATGAATGAAGGATATAAAGAGGTGTCATATGAAACCGAAGAATAGGGATCGTAAGAGTTTGGAAGAGGAAGGATGGATCCTCCCGGATAAAAATAAGCAAAATAAAGATGGTAGTTTACTCCCCGGCTGCGGTGGTTTTTTTATTTTGTTCATTCAATTTGGTGTTTTGGCACATCAAATAATCACTTTTTATTAAGTTTACCTTATATCCGCTAAAGTTTTACTACTGTACTTGCCAATATGATAATTGTTTTGAGAGGTTTAAAATGGCTCGTAATAAGTAGAGACAAGGAAAGAAAAAAGAAGATGATGGTAAGCAAGGAATGGATGAAAATTGGGTACCGGGTTGTGTCGACCTATTTATCCTGACTTTACAGATTATTCTATTAGGACATCACTTTTTTCATAGTATATAGATGAATAGTTCATAAAGGAAAAGAAAAGAGGATGATGCCAATCGCTGCTTTCTCTGGCTATAACTGCCGTAAGTTTTGCCGCTAGTCGCCTTTTTATTTGGATGATATGGTTTGCTTGAAGCAGGAAAAATTGAAAAGCAGTTCAGTTTTTAATGCTTGTTTAATTAGTATGTTTCTAACATCAATTTTAATAAATGGACAGTCAAAGGGGACCTTCATAAATTGAGGTCCCCTTCATGGTGTATTAAGGTAATAACGTTTTATATTGTTCCATTAAATCACCTGCATATAAGCTGGTTATCATTAAGAAAATGGCAAGCCCAATGTATAATGAGAACCAGGTGACTTTGGTTTTGAGACTCGATGAGTAATAGGATTTCTCTTTATCCCTAATTTCAGTTTGTTCTTGCACTTCTTTTAAGAACGTTGCTGTTATTCGTTCATACGTGCCTATATTTTCAAAATCGGTCGGTCCGTACTGGTATTCATTCGAATTAGCAGCATCCAGTAAGGACCTATAAATATTTAATTTTACCTCGGTCAGCTGTTTTTCTTTTAGCTTATTATCATCAAATAGCGGGATATGCCAACTCTTCATGTTGTTAAACTTTTCATGTAGTTGGCTTAATTCCATATTCCAAATATTAATTAAGCGAATTTTTTCTTCATCTGTTGCGCCTGCATATTGTTTTAGTTGCCTTAAACCGAATTGATTCAATTCAATGATGTTGTCTCTTTGACTTCTGGTTGTCTCGCTACGGAATTCTTTCCACCACTTAGAAATACCCAATATTAAGAAAAGAATTAAAAGTGGATTTGGATGGAGAAACAAATATACAACCATTCCGATAATCCCTAATATCCAAAGCTTTGTGGAGATGACTCCCACTATACGTCCTCCGTCAAGAGGATGCACAGGCATTAGATTAAATAGGTTGATCATGGCTCCAAGTGTAATGACTAAAAGCCAAAATGGATTTTCCGTCATCATAAATAGGGGGATGGCTGGTAGAAATGCTAATGTACCTAATAAAGGACCTCCGAAGGCAAGATAAGCTTCTTGGTTAGCATTCCTGGGTTCTTCTTTAAGGGCAATTAACGCTCCGACAAACGGGATGAAAATGGCATTGGATGTTTTTATGCCTTTTCTCTTAGCAGCAAGTAAATGCCCCATTTCATGGATGTAAATAAGATAGACTAGGGCTACGGCAAATTTCCAACCGTAAACCAAGGCATACGCTCCTAATGAAACGAAAATGGAAATCAGGGAACCTACTTTTGCTATTTTCAATAGCGCAAACAACCATTTCATTTTTCCTAGGAAAAATAACCCGATTGCCCCCAAACTTAACCACCCTTTATTCAATTTAGATTCTTTCAAAATGTACCTCCTAGAGTAAATGGGAAATAGATGACCCCAGTGACACTATGTCTATCTGAGCTTCTTCTTGATTTATCATCTTGCTAATATCCTTATTATATCGTATTTTTTCTTTTCCTTTTAGGAATATTTTTCTAGAGTATTAACTTTCAAGTATTACATTTTTTTATAATTAAGATAGAGTACAATGGAATTCTGTCCTTAATATTTAGGGCATTTCTTGTCCGCCTCTCCTTCACACCAAAGCCATCAATTCAAATGCTTAATTAAAATCGATGGATTAAAGCGGTACAATCACTATTTTATCAGTAATATACGGTCTGATTGGGGGCGAATTCCAAATAATCGGAAAGTATGAGAGGGTAATTTTATTGTGAAAAAGAATGATAATCCCTTACGTGTCATATATCTGGGAATAATAATGAACTAGAGGAAAAGTGTGAAATAGTTTTGACAGGGAAGGGGTCGTGGGTTCGAATCCCTCACAGGTCATCAACTGCCAAAGGCTTAAATCCTTGATATCACAGGGTTTTGGTCTTTTTTATTTCCTGGATTTTATTATTCCTGTGTAATTCTGCATTGCACAAAGTTGCACGGAAACTGGATATGTGACGCCGGCTCGTTCGTTGCATGACGTTAGCCACTTTGGTACACTATGCAGAAGTGCTTTTTTAGTTTGATTGCTAGGATTTACTATCGAATCGCATGGAAGAGCTGCAGGATCTTTACATAAATCATGGTCCATGAGGCTGTGGGGGTGTATCCTAAACGAACCCTTAAAATGGAACTCCTTTTACTGTAGACTTGTGGAGCAGTTACAAAACCCATTAACAACTTAACAAATTAAATGTGTTTCTAAGAAAGGACCATCTGTTCCCTCATACAGCAGGAGTTGTATGGGGTCTTGTATTTTATCAATAATTTTCTGTTTAGATGACTATACGTAATAAAATAAGGAGGAAGCGATGAACAATTATAAATTGACCATTCAATATGATGGCGGTCGCTATAAGGGCTGGCAGCGACTAGGTAATAGTGATGATACCATTCAAGGGAAAATAGAAAATGTATTGACGGAAATGGCAGGGGAAAAAATCGAGATCATCGGATGCAGCAGAACGGATGCGGGTGTACATGCCCTTGCTCAAATCGCCAATTTTAAGCTCGGTGAATATATGCCTGAAGCTGAAATCATGAATTATTTAAATAGATATTTACCCCGAGATATCAGCATTGTCGAGGTTAGTCTAGTTCCTGAACGTTTTCATGCCCGTTATAACGCTAAGGATAAGACCTATTTGTATAAGATCTGGAACGAGCAATATACAAATCCTTTCATGCGAAAGTACAGTATGCATGTAGAGAAAAAGCTGGATATCACAAGAATGAAAAAAGCATGTCAATATTTTATAGGTGAACATGATTTCACTGCTTTTTCAAATGCAAAATCAAAGAAAAAATCCATGGTACGTGAAATATATTCCATTGATATAGAAGAAAATGCCGGTTTCATCGAAATTACAGTACGAGGCGATGGATTTCTTTATAATATGGTTAGAAAGATTGTCGGGACGTTGATAGAAGTTGGGTTGGATGAAATAGAAGCTGAAAATATCCCAAGCATTATAGAGTCAAAAGAAAGAATTCAAACTGGCCGTATGGCGGAGGCAGCTGGGTTATACTTGGTAAAGGTTGATTTTTAGACCGGATATTGAAGCATGTGTTAATGCATGTAATGTGTACAGGCAGTAGAAAAAGGGAAGTAACAGGGAAGAATGGTAAAGCGGAAAGTACGAAAGAAGGAGAGATTTTCATGAGATTAGCAGGAAAGAAAATAATCAGTCTTGTGCACCATGATTTTGAAGATTTAGAACTCTGGTATCCGATTTTACGTTTAAAAGAAGAAGGGGCGATTGTTCATCTCGCTGGAGAAAAGGCGAATGAAACATACATTGGAAAATATGGTGTACCAGCCATATCTGATTATGAGTATGGCAGTATCAAAGCTGAAGAATATGATGCCATTCTTGTACCGGGCGGTTGGGCACCTGACAAAATTCGCCGGTTTCCTGAAGTGATATCACTTATCCAAAGCATGGAAGAAAATAAAAAACCCATTGGGCAAATTTGTCACGCTGGTTGGGTGTTGATATCCGCAAAAATTTTACAGGGGAAGAATGTAACGAGTACACCTGGCATTAAAGATGATATGGAAAACGCAGGGGCAACTTGGATAGATGAGCCCGTCGTCGTAGATGGAAACCTTGTGTCAAGCAGACGTCCACCTGATCTGCCGGATTATTTAAGAGAATTGATAAACGTGATTGAAAAGGGTTAAATCCATAGTACGGTGAAAAAGTGGTTTTTCCTTCTGGAAAAACCACTTTTTCTATCCATACCCGGATTTATTTTTAATACTGATTATGATACTCGCTGAAATGCAAAAGATCATTCCCTTGATTGATCCTTAATCAAATCAATATACAAATTTCCTTTTATCCCTACGACAGCATACGAGATATCAAAAACAGCAAGGTTTCTTTTTTTGAGTTCAGCCATCAACCATTCGTCATTGTAGGGGTGTTTGGATAAGTTATCATAAAGGATCTTCCCATAGACCAGTTCAATCGGTACAGGTCCTGCTGAGGGCAGTATAGGTAAATCCTGCTTGGTGGCATTTTGGTATTGTTCTTTTTTCAATACAGAGAGTGAGCCATTTATCTCTAAAATGGCACATTCAACTTCATCTATGTTGAAGATATCTTTTCCCCGCAAAGCCTGTTTAAGAGAATCCAGTGAATACCCCATTCGTTCCATTGACTCTTCGAGAATTCTTCCTTTTTGAATTAAAGTGGCAGGTTCTCCAGCAATCCATTTCCCGAAACGCGGATTTCGAACCGCTAGAAGATTGAGCATAAAAACAACGGTACCCATAATGATAATGGCAATGATAAAATACAGGAATTTAATTTTAATATTGAATGCTAAATTTCCTGCAATTGTCCCCATGGTAATTGAAGCGATATAAAGGTGATAGGTCCTCTGGGCAATTGTCTGTTTACCGAGGATTTGGACAAATACCCATAATAAAATAAAAGAGGTAAAGGTTCGAAAGATGATTTCAACAGATTCCGACATGATGATTTCTCCCTTACAAAACTCCCGACAGTTGGATTTGTAATAGTATGTTGTTGTATCTTGCCGTTTATTCTGTATAGGAAAATGACAAGGTAACCGTCTTTGATTTGGGAACCCATCTTACATAAAATTATAGATTTATTCATGAAGTATAATTAAGAAACAACTTTCTTATAAACCAGGCATTCAATTATAAGTGAAGTCTCAGGAAGCAAGCAGCTCATTACTTGCTTTTTTTAGGTTTGATAAATCCATGGATATGTTTACTTAGTATCGATTAAGAAATTTCTTCGAATAATAGTATCAAAATACATTTGCACGGGGGTATGTTTTGAGAAATATTCAGGAAATTTTCATTGACGATTTAAAAAGCATTTATAAAAATTTCTTTGTTTGTATCGTAGTAGTCTTTCTCATGTTCATCCCTTCCATTTATGCGTGGTTTAATATTGTCGCATCTTGGGACCCGTATGCAAATACGGAAGGAATTCTTGTCGGTGTTGCCAATGAGGATAAAGGTGCGGAGTTAAATGGCGAAGTCGTGAACATAGGCAAGGAAGTCATAGAGGGGTTAAAGGAGAATAAGGATCTGGGCTGGAGGTTCACTTCGAAAAAAGAGGCGATAGCAAAAGTGGAAAAGGGGGATTATTATGCATCCATCATCATTCCGGAGAACTTTTCCGAACATATTTCGACTATCATGACCGATGACCCTAAGAAAGCAGAGATTGATTACTATGTAAATGAAAAAATCAATTCCATTGCTCCAAAAATTACGGCAGCAGGTGCCAACAGCATAGTGGACAATGTGAGCAAAACCTTCATCAAATCGGCCAGTGGGAGTATCCTTGCAATCTTTAATGAATTGGGAATCACCTTGCAAAACGAGTTGCCGACCATTCAAAAAATGAAGAATATGGTGTATTTATTAGAGGGTGAACTGCCAGAGCTTGAACAAAATATCAAAACTGTTCAAACACATGTTAAAAAGGCCGAAGATATCATTAAGAAGGTCAATGAAGGTTTGGATTCAATAGAAGGTATAACGTCGCAGAAGGACAAATTGGTATCGGACGTTTCTAGTTATGTAGATTCAACAAGGCAGGCATTCGAAGGAATCAATCCCCTCTTGAAAAATGATATCGCGAACATCAGGAGCGATAATGAATCCATTTTAGTACTGGCGAACCGGTTAACGGGTCAGGATTTACCTGACAATGCGTCGAATCAGCTAGTGGAACAAGGGGTAACGAGGATAAATAAAGAGTTGTACCTTTTGGACAGTATGTATAATTTATTGGTGAGAGTCAATCAATATAATGAGAAAAACGTGCTTCAGCCAGAAATACAGCTAGTTGATGGACTAAGGGATAATGCTTCGAACCAACTTCAAGCGCTGAATGACCGAGCATACGGCAATCTTATCGAACTTGGCAGGAACAATGATCAAGTCTTGGCAAGCTTCCAGGAGAGCTATTTGAAGGAAACGGGGCCAAAGTTCAACGAAATCTGGAATGAAACGGAATCAATATTGAATAATGTCCAACTTACGATGGAGGAGGGCAACAAGGTCCTTCCTGAGGTGAGAACGCTGTTGAATGAGACCAATCGAACATTGGAAACGCGCACAGGGGATATCGATAAGTTACAGAATAAGTTTCCGGAAATCGAAACGAAAATAAAGGCTCTAGCTTCTAAAATGAGGGAAATTGATAAGTCTTATAATATGGAAGAAGTGATCGATTTCCTAAGGAATGATATTGAACAAGAAAGTGAATTCTTTTCAGAACCAGTGCTGCTCAATAAACACAGTCTCTTTCCGATTCCGAACTATGGATCTGCCATGTCCCCTTTCTTTACGGCACTTTCCCTCTGGGTCGGCGGTACAATATTGATCTCCATGCTTAGCGTGGGTGTTTCTCAAAAAGTCTATAGCCCATATCAAATTTATATCGGGCGGTATCTTATATTTTTCATCATTGGGGTCATGCAGGCTCTTAGTGTTTCCATTGGGAATATCATTCTTATCGGTGTTTATGTAGCGGATAAATTTGAGTACATCCTGTTTTCCGTTCTGATAAGTACCGTATTTACACTCATTGTTTATACCTTCGTTTCCGTTCTTGGAAATGTTGGAAAAGGGATAAGCGTCGTCTTGATGGTCCTTCAAATATCAAGTTCAGGCGGCACCTTCCCCATTCAGGTCACACCGCCCTTTTTTCAACATATTAACCCTTTCTTGCCATTCACCTATGCTGTGGGTTTACTTCGTGAATCTGTTGGGGGAATAACTTGGAGCGTAGCTGGCAAGGACATTTTTATCTTGATTCTCTTTTTAATAATCACGCTCATCTTAGGTATCATTTTGAAAAAGCCTCTGCATGCAAGGACACAAAAGATGAAGGATAAATTGTATGGAAGCAGGATTTTTTAAGGTATTGAAAGATTGCCGGTGACCTCGGTTAATTCAATTTGAAAACTATGGATACTGAAATCAGCCTGAACCCTTAAAAGGGAATCAGGTTCTTTTATTTGCTGAATGGAATTGGCTATATGTATTTTTATGTATGTTTGGAATATTTATCAATATATTGACAGTTGAATAGGAAGATGCCGATTAATTAGAATTTTTGCATTTTTATAGTTGACAAAAACCATTGGATTAATCATTATTAAGAAATAATGTTTAGTAAATCGATGCGATATAAAAGTGGGGTGACTTTATGTATTTAACAATAGATGGCATTGAAAAAAGTTTTAAGAATGAAAAGAAAGAAAGCATAAAGGTGCTCGATAAGATAAACATAGAGGTCGAGAAAGGAAGCTTCGTTTCGATCGTCGGCCCTTCAGGATGTGGTAAATCCACGCTCCTTTATCTGATTGCCGGCCTTGATAAAGCAGATGTGGGTGAAATACGTGTAGCTGGGAAAAAAGTGGTGAAGCCAGGTCCGGAACGGGTTGTCGTGTTTCAGGAGGCGGGTTTATTTCCTTGGCAGACGGTACTTGAAAACGTTACATACGGATTGAAGTTAAAGAAAATGCCCAAAGAAGAAGCAAAAGCCAAGGCACTGGACATTTTAAAGATGGTTCACCTCAGCCGATATGTTGACTCCTATCCACATCAACTCTCAGGAGGAATGAAACAGAGGGTAGCCATCGCAAGAGCGTTGGTGATGGAACCGGATATCCTGTTGATGGATGAGCCATTCTCCGCACTTGATGAGCAAACGAGGATGGTTTTGCATAAAGAGCTGCTCGAAATCTGGAGAAAAACTAAAGTGACGATCTTTTTCGTTACCCATAATATTCGCGAGGCTGTTCAGCTTTCAGAAAAAATTATCGTCTTTGCTACCCGTCCCGGGAAAATCAAAGAGACGATTTCCGTCCCTTCCATGAAAGATGGAGTTATGCCGGATAGTGTAACTTTGCATACAGAACAAAGGGTTCTATCGATTTTGCAGGAGGAAATTGAAAAAGTGCTGAAGGAGGAAATGGGGAATGATTACAGCTTTAAGACGAATCATATTCATCGCGATGATAGCGGGGATATGGGAAGTCACATCTAGACTTTCCAGTCTTCCGGATTTCATGTTTCCGAGCCTGACTCAGGTTTTGGAAACTCTGTTTAAGGGACTGATGAGCGGACAAATAACCGAAGCCATCGGAAAAAGCCTTGGCCGTATCCTGATCGGCTTTATGATTGCCATTATAGTAGGCCTGATATTAGGATATTTCATTTGGCGTTTTAAATTGGTTGAAGACACTTTAGGATTCGTCGTGACGGCATTACAGTCCATCCCGAGTATCGTGTGGTTCCCTTTGGCGATCATTTGGTTTGGATTGAATGATTTTTCGATCCTCTTCATCGTCACCATCGGAGCAACTTGGACGATGACGGTTAATGCAACGAGTGGCTTCCGGAATGTACCCCAGTTGTATCAGCGTGTTGCCAAAACATATGGATCGACCGGGTTTCATTTTCTTCGCACCGTGATTTTACCAGCATCCGTCCCGCAAATAATATCCGGTCTCCGAATTGCATGGGCCTTTTCCTGGCGTGCTTTGATGGCAGGTGAATTACTTGGCGGGGGAGGCGGTCTTGGCCAATTGCTGGAAATGGGCAGATCACTGGGACAAATGGATTTGGTCATCTCCGTGATGATCATCATCGCAATCATTGGAACAATCGTGGATAATGTTGTCTTCTCCCGTCTTGAACGTAATGTTCAATTGAAGTGGGGAGTGAAGTAACGGTAGTTTAATACAATAATAGTTAAAAAGGAGAGAAAAATATGCTGAAAAAATCATTCTTTGCCCTTATTCTGTCTGTATTGTTAATCGGAATAGTAAGCGGATGCACTCAATCCAGCAGTAATGATGAAGAAGGGGAAGGGGCCGGGGGGAAATCCGTGAAAATTGGTTATTTTCCTAACCTAACCCACAGTGCAACGATCATTGCACTTGAAAAAGGCTTTTTCGAAGAAGAGTTCGGTAAAGATGTCAAGATTGAAACCAAAACAGTGGCCAATGGCGGATTATTCATGGAAGCAATGGCCACAAACGCCATTGATGTCGGAACGGTCGGGCCAGGTCCATTGCTTAACTTTTACGTGAAAAACCCTGAATACCACTTGATCTCCGGGGCTGTTAATGGAGGTGCCGTACTTGTGGCTAGCGAAGACAGCAAGGTTACGGATTTAAAAGATTTGGACGGTAAAAAGGTAGCGATTCCCGTCATTGGAAGCACACAGGATGTCATGCTTAGGAAGGCCCTTCAAGATGTTGACTTAAAACCGACTACAAATGGGGGCACAGTTGAGCTGTATGCGGCAGCACCTGCTGACACAACCGCCCTTTTTGTTCAAAAGTCTGTCGATGCAGCAGCGACCCAGGAACCGTGGGGTTATGTATTGGAAAACCAGGCAAAAGGAAAGCTAGTGCTTGACTGGGATCAATTTGCATGGGGAAAAGATTCACCTAACACGGTAGTGGCTGCAAGCCAGAAGTTCTTGGATAAAAAGGGGCTCGCTGCTTCCTATTTGAAAGCGCATGAAAAAGCAGTGAAGTTCATACAGGAAAACCCTGAAGAAAGCCAAGAACTGGTTATTAAGCATTTGAAGGAACTCACTGGAAAAGAATTAAGCAAAGAAGAAGTGGCTTCAGCATTTTCACGCCTTGAAGTGACGACTGAAGTTAATGAGCAAGTCATTCAAGAAATGGCTGACATTAGCAAAGAAGCTGGTTATATCCCTAGCAATGATATAAAAGGCATGATCGATTTATCAATTCTTGAAGAAGTGTCCAAATAAATTGAAACAAGCAAGCGCCTCAGCCATCCTGGCTTTGGCGTTTTTTTTGTAATCAGGTAAAGGACGATCTAATCAGTTTTAATTAAGCGGGGAAATAATCTTGGATATAAACACCACAGGTCATGAACTCCCTGTTATGGACAGACTTGATCCAATGCTTGGATAACATGATCAACCTCTTCCCAGGAATGGATGGTAGCGCCTGAAGCCAGTGAATGTCCTCCTCCATTGAATTGACGTGCGATGGAAGCGATGGGAATATTCCTTGAACGTATCCTGACACGGATTTCCGAAGGGTATTCGATGAAGAAAGCCCAGATTTTATTGCTCCTGATACTAGATAGCGTATTGACTAAGTTCGAAGCTTCAAGTCGATCCACACCATACATATTTAACAGATCCTCCGTAATAATGAAGTAAGCTACCCCTTTATCGGTTACCTTGAAGCTCATTAGAATGTCTTTTTGAAGTCGGGAAGCGTTTTTCGCCTTAACGTTAAGGCTGTTATGGATTCTTTCGGGCTGAATATTATAAGTTCTTAAGTGCGAAACCATTTTTAATGTCCTGGGAGTGGTATTCCCATTCGTGAAATTCCCTGTATCACTAAGTATTCCTGCAAAAAAGGATTTAGCCGCTTCTTTATTCATGATGAAGCCTTCTGGATATTCCAAGAATAAATCAACAAGCATTTCACTTGCAGAGCTATAAGAAGGGTCGACCCAAGAAATGTCACCGAATTGTTCGTATTCGGGGTGGTGGTCAATTTTGATCAGCATATCTCCATGATCATATCGGGAATCACTGATCCGTGAAATGTTGGCAGTATCACAAACAATCACTAAGGCACCTTTGTATTTGTTATCGGAAATGACATCCATATCACCTATGAATAGAAGCTTATCCACTTCCTCGCCTACCGCATAGACTTCTTTAGAAGGGCAGGAGTGCTTCAATAGGTTCTTCAAACCGAGTTGTGATCCCAATGCATCCGGGTCCGGATTTACATGGCGATGAATGATAATTGTGTGGTATTTCTTGATCGCTTCGATTATTTCCATTTTTTTATTGTCCATATCGCCATCCCCTTTTTAACCTTTCCTTGTCTGCCGAGCGACAATTGATTATATTCAAAATTCATATATTGACAGTTATACCTATTCAATCATCACATGCCAAACGAATAAAGGCAATTCCGATTACTTTGGATGGGGGGAGCCCTGGAAGTATACGGAAAGTATGCGAAAGAGTATTCCGGGAAATGTAATAAAACACTCAAACAAAATTATTGCAAAATTCAAAAAATACAACTATACTTAATTTACCAAACCGATGACAACAAGTTACCTTGTTGCATGGCCGGCTTGACATAAAACTGGAATCCATAAAAATTGACTTGGTTCACTTGATCTTCCTTTGCAGGAAGACGGTTCGTGGATAAGGGTCAGTGAAACATTCAATGTAACGACATTGTTGGTTTTACTGGCTCTTTTTTGTGTATCCCGACAGTTTGAAAGGGGTGATGATATGAATGGAGCTTTGGAAGGAGTCAGGATCATCGATGTATCCCGTGTTTTGGCGGGACCGTTTTGTTCAATGATTCTCGGTGATTTGGGTGCCGATGTCATTAAAATCGAGCATCATGAGTCAGGTGATGAAACGAGAGGGTGGGGTCCGCCGTTCGCCGAAGGAGAAAGCGCTTACTATTTATGTGCCAATCGAAATAAGCAAAGCATGACCTTGAATTTAAAATCTGAGGAAGGGAAAGAGATTTTCCGGAAGTTGGTGTCTTCAGGTGATATAGTGATTCAAAATTTCAAGACGGGCACATTGGAAAAACTGGGGTTGGGTTATGAGGATTTAAAGGGAATGAACCCGAAACTGATCATGGCCTCGATTACGGGGTTTGGTTTAACCGGTCCTTATAAAGATTTGCCGGGCTATGATTATATCATTCAAGCGATGAGTGGTTTGATGAGCATCACAGGAGAAAAAGATGGAAGTCCCGTAAAGGTTGGAGTGGCCATAGCTGACATATTGACTGGCTTGTATACATGCATTGGCATTCTATCCGCTTTACATCATAGGGATAAAGCGGGGGAAGGACAGGAAATTGATATTTCATTAATGGATTGTCAGGTTTCTTCATTGGTGAATGTCGCCAGCAACTATTTATTCAGTGGCTTGACCCCTGAAAGAATGGGGAACCAGCATCCCAATATCGTTCCATACCAGACTTTCCGGACAAGGGATGGAGAGCTTGTCGTGGCTGTAGGAAATGATGATCAGTTCAGGAGATTTTCAACCGTTATAGGCAGACCTGATTTAGCGGAACAGGAAGAGTTCAAGCATAATGAAAAACGTTTGCAAAACAAGGAAGAATTAATACCGATAATAGAGGATTCGCTGGGTGGAAAGACAAAGAAAGAATGGAAAAGGCTGTTTGATGATGCAGGGATACCCAATGGCCCGATTAATGATATCGCAGAGATGTTCGAGGATCCGCAAATCATCGCAAGAGGCATGTTGGTGAGCATGGAACATCCCACAATCGAAGATCTTAAAGTGACGGGATCGCCCCTGAACCTTTCAAAAACACCGGTTACCATGAGAAAGCATCCGCCTCTCTATGGTGAGCATACCGCTTCCATTTTGGCTGAAATAGGATATAGTGCAGACCAAATAAGCAAATTCAAGGAAAATAAAATTATTTAGGAGGAATTTTAATGATGAATTTCGAATTAACAGAAGAGCAGCAAAGTGTGAAGAAAGTGGTAAGGAAATTTGTGGATAAGGAAATTATTCCATATATTCAAGAGTGGGATAGGCAAGGGCAATTTCAGCCGCATATTTTAAAAAGGTTAGCGGAATTGCAATTGATGGGCGTTTGTATACCTGAAGAGTATGGTGGGGTCGGAATGGATTATAATACCCTAGCCATCGTTTGTGAAGAGCTGGAGCGAGGCGATACGGCTTACCGAACTGCAGTTTCTGTACATACAGGGTTAAATAGCATGACCCTGCTGCAATGGGGGACGGAAGAACAAAAACAGAAATATTTAGTACCCCAGGCAAAAGGGATTAAGATTGGCGCATTTGGGCTGACTGAACCGAATGCAGGGTCTGATGTAGCGGCAATGAAATCAACGGCAAAACGCGTTGGGGACCATTATATATTGAACGGGTCAAAAACATGGATTTCGCTCTGTGATTATGCAGATCATTTCCTCATTTTCGCCAAGACGGATCATGATGCCGGTTCAAGGGGAATCACTGCTTTTATTGTGGAACGGACTTTCGAGGGAGTGGAGTCGAAAGCCATTAAAGGGAAATTGGGTATTCGTGCCGGGAATACAGGCGAGATCTTTTTAACGGATGTAAAAGTTCCGGTGGAGAATAGGCTCGGTGAAGAAGGTGAGGGCTTTAAAATTTCCATGTCGGCATTGGACAGCGGCCGGTTTACAGTGGCCGCAGGTGCTGTAGGGTTAATAGAAGCAAGCCTGGAAGCAAGCTTGAAGTATTGCCATGAACGAAGTACATTCGGAAAAGAGATTGGCAAACATCAGCTCGTTCAACAGATGATTGCCAAGATGACCGCAAATTTAGAGATTTCCAGATTGTTGGTATTTAAAGCGGGCACCTTAAAAAATCAAGGAAAAAGGAATACGAAGGAAACATCACTTGCCAAGTGGATATCATGTAATGCTGCTAATGAAGCGGCCAATGATGCTGTTCAAATTCATGGTGCCTATGGCTACTCGGATGAATATCCAGTCGAACGTTTTCTGCGGAATTCGAAAGCTCCGGTCATTTACGAAGGAACCCGTGAGATTCATACTGTAATGCAGGGTGAATACGCACTTGGCTACAGGCAGGATAAAGAGCTTCGTAAGCAATTGCCTGCATGGCCCTTCGAGCAAGTTTCCGTACATTAACTATAGATAGAGGAGATCAGATGATGAACACATACTTTATTGCAGGGCATGCAAAACTTCCACAAGGGATGGCAGCGAGAAATATATATGATTCGATCACGATCACGGTGGAGCTTGACTTTAAATATGGAGTAATAGTCGAGGCTTCCTGTACACTTGCTACAGAACATGGCAGGGAATTCATTCGTCAACTGCTGCGGGGGTATTGCCTGAAAGATGGCATCGAAGAATTAATTGATCGTGTACAATTGCATTATCGTGGGAAGGCTGGTCAAGCCATTCAAGCAGGGCTGAAGGATGTGTATGCACAGTTCGAATTGGTCTCCGTTAAATAAGCGAAACTGGAAGGATCCTACCGTATGTAAGAGGTGGGATCCTTTTAATATAGGTTCAGGTTCTCAACTAGATTATGCTAGAGTTGGAATAACAGTTGCAGGTAAGAAGAGACATTTGAATGGATGGATATAAAGATCGTAATCATTTTAAAAACACAAAACTCGCCCTATAAGACGAGTTTGTGTTTTTTATAAGAAATTGGACTTTAAAATAAAGCTTAATATCCAGTAAGAAAATATTATTTGTACATTAAAACGGAACCATGAAACTAGAAGCACCATTTCCGTTTATTGCGAAAGTTATTGCAGCAAAGCCACCTGCAGTGGTTGGAGGAACACTGGTTTCTGTTGGAGCGCCTTTGTCTGCTGCATATAGAACACCGGTTTCTGCTGGTGTGCCTTTGTCTGCTGCATGCAGACCTCCGTTTCCAGCAAGAACCCCTTTGAGTGCCGGAAGTGGATCGTTTCCAGCAAGAGCCCCTTTGAGTACCGCAAGTCGATTTATTCCTGCTAGTGCGCCTTTGCGTCCTGCAAGTGGACCTGCTCGTGCCCCTTTGAGTACCACAAGTGTACCGATTCCTGCTCGTGCAATGTTTAGTGCTGCAAGTAGAGCACTCTTCTTCGTTGCTACGTGAATGTCTGCCTTTTGGCTGTGGGTCCTTAAACATGAAATCGCTTAACCCCATGGAATTGGCTCTATCCACCGCATTTTGTATGTCACGAATGATGTCTGACATATATAATCCCCCTTTCTATACATTAAACTATGTTGCTTGTACGTGATGTGCTAAAGATAATCCCCAATCTTTTTAAAAATAGTGTTTTTTGGGTGACACCCTTCGCTTTTTTTCCATAATTTAATAGGAAAGTGAAGGGAAGGGTTATATGAATTCTGACAAGAAGGTGCCTGTGTACCAGCTTTATATTTCGCCAGTTAATTTAATGGAACTTCGCAGAGATATATGGTGCAATGATCCTTTACCGGCAAAGTTAACACTTAACAGAAAAAAACTTGATATTGATATTGTTTACCGTGGCTCACATATCCGCGGTTTTCACAAAAAATCCTATAATGTAGTATTTTATAAACCTAACACGTTTAAGAATGCCAAGGAAGTTCATTTAAATGCCGAATATAAAGATAAATCTTTACTAAGAAATAAATTATCTTTAGACTTTTTTGCGGATATAGGCACCTTATCGCCGAACTCCCAGTTCGTTTTCCTGAATCTGAACGGAAAGGACGAAGGGATATACCTGGAATTGGAATCGGTGGATGAATATTATTTGAAGAAAAGGGGGTTGCCCAAGGGGTCCATTTTCTATGCAGTGGATGGTGATGCCAATTTCTCATTGATGAGCGATTTGGATAAAGGAATCAAAAAATCATTGGAAATGGGATATCAAAAAAAATGCGGGGAAGCAAAGGATGAACTCTATTTACAAGAGTTGATCCTTCACATCAATACAATTTCAAGAGTGGATTTTGGAAAGGAAATCGTAAAATATGTCGATGTGGAAAAGTACCTGCGCTGGCTGGCCGGTGTCATATTCACGCAAAACTATGATGGGTTCGTTCATAACTATGCCTTGTACCGAAATGGGGATACTGGTCTATTTGAAATGATTCCATGGGATTATGATGCGACATGGGGCAGGGATGTTAACGGGAAAGTGATGGAAGAGGATTATGTGGGAATCGAGGGATTCAATACATTGACTGCTAGAATCCTTGATGTAAGGGGATTTCGTGTCCGGTACCAAGAACTTCTTAAGGAGATTTTGAACAATCAATTTACCGTGGCCTATATGAAACCTATCATTAAGGAAATGCATGATCAAATAAGACCTTATGTTTCAAAAGATCCATATATCAAGGGGAATATTGTCAAATTTGATGATGAGCCCGAATTCATCCTGAAATTCATTGAGGCCCGTGCAAAATATATAAATAGCCAGCTGCATAAATTGGATTAATCAATCCTTTCCTTTAGTGATGGAATATTGAAAAATATAGTGGCAGGAATGTTGAAAAAAAAGCATTCCTGCTTTTTTCTGTACGATTCCATTTGCTTTTCTATACTATTACAGCTATGTTTGATAGAAAGATAGTAATCTAAAGTAATGAAGGATGGGAATGGATTGACTAATCATAGCCGAAAACCGGCATATATATATACGTTTACGTGCAGCCCTGACGAACGCTCATTATCTAAAATGGAGATGCGCTCGTTCTTTGGTTTTGAGACTTCAGGAAATATTTTGAAAAGTGATATAGCAATTGAACCGAGCAGGAGCCCTTTTATAAAAGGGCGGGTCGACATCATGTTTGAAGGGGAAAGCATATCCGAAATCGTTGAGCAAGTGAAGGGGATTCATTTGCCTGATTCGACGTTCAAAGTATTATTCGTAAAAATTAATGATTTGAATAAAGAAGCAAAAATAGATTATGATGGACAGCGTGAAATTGAACGGGAGATTGGGTGGCACATTCAGGGAAATGCCGATGTACGTAATCCTGATCAGGTCTTTGGAATCGTACCCCTTGGCGGACGTTGGTATTTTGGGAAGTATGTCAAACCTGAAGCGGTTTGGTTAAAACATATGAAGAAGCCCCGTGAATATTCAACTGCGCTTAGCACAAGAGTGGCAAGGGCCATTGCCAACATTGCCGTTCCGCATCCGGATGGAGTGAAGGCAATTGATCCATGCTGCGGAATTGGAACGGTATTGGTAGAAGCCCTGTCGATGGGGATCAATATTGATGGCCGTGATATCAACCCGCTTGTTACCGACGGTTCCAGGGAGAACATTGCCTATTTCGGACTAGAAGGTGATGTAACTACAGGTCCGATTTCGGAGGTCACCAGTAAATATGATGTCGCGATTATCGATATGCCTTATAATTTATATACACATGCGACGCCGGAAGATCAGCTATCGATCCTTAAGCATGCCAGGGGCTTTGCTGACAAAGTCGTCGTCGTAACGATCGACACGATGGACCATATGATCGAAGAAGCAGGATTTGAGATTGCCGATCGCTGTGTGGCCAGGAAAGGCATTTTTTCCAGAGAGGTTGTAGTGTGTGTATAAGTTTCATCAGCAAGAAAAGGCCGAAACCTTTAATTGATATGGACTTACCCTTTCAAGTAGACAACTAAAAAAGGCTGTGCTGCCAACTGGCTTCGATATTCAACCGGTGCCAGTTGGCGGACAGCCCCCTTTACAATTAAGTTTCAAAATTGACTAGATTCCGGGTGTAGATGAACTTTCAGGAATTTTTTCATAGTCGGATGGATTAAGATTATGAACCGATCCATCTGTTACACCATTGATAATACCCATTAGCCCCGTTTCAACCGTTTTTACGAGCTGGCCTTTCTCTTTTTGCCCAAAGTTTTGTGTTTGACCACTAACCTCAAATAGAACCGTCCCACTTCCGTTTAAAGCAAACGTCCCTAAAGCAGTTCCTGGTAGGTCGATAGATTGATCGTATAATGAAATATTTGTAAAAACTGAATTCCCTTTTGCTTGCAGTGCGTCATACGCACTAAGTGTCAGCTGACGGGAGAAATCATATTTAAAATTATCTGCATACTCTGCATACTTAGCCCCTTCTGGAGTGCTTGGGTTAGGAACGAATTTTCCTGATATTGACATGGTTACGCGCTCATCAGTTCCTTCGATATATGGAAACCCTTGGTGATGAAGATCGATAAAAACATCCACATTCCCGAATTTCGATTTTAACCCTTTATATGTGTCACGTAACGTTTGCGCTTCGGGTGTAATAAACCAGCCCGGCTTTTCAGATGCCCCCGGGAAGTCTTGAGGCTTTGGTACATAGTTTAGGTCAGGATTAAAGTCTCGATTAACATCAAATCCTGGTTTGCTAGCATAGTCGTCTCCCGATCTGGGAGTAGTATAATAGTTCCAAGTAGGTTTCACATTAGAAAGTTGGGGGAATTTCCCTATAACCTCAGACCATGTCATCTCATTTCCACGACGATCAAGCTCTGAGCCGTCTACGTTCATCATTGGAATAGCAACAATAGTTAGTTCATCAAGCACTTTCTTTACCTCAGGTGAGTTACTTTGACCAAGGTTTTTAAGAATGTTCAATAACGCAACAGTTCCAGTTTTCTCATTTCCATGAATTTCACTTTGAATAAGAACGACTTTGTCACCATGACCGACAGTCACTTTTTGAATGGAACGCCCCTGATTGGTTTTTCCAGCCACTTCTACATTGATTTTTCCTGCACTCGCTTGCTCAAGTTGATTTAAATTTTTTACCAGTTCTTCATAATTAAGGAATGCTTCGGTTGAAAGATTGGTTCCACCTGTCGGATTTGGTCCTCTTTCAGCTAAGCTGACATTTGGGCCAAGTAAAGCTGCGGCCACTACTGTTGAACTTAAAACCTTTAAAAATTTCCGTTTCACATTCATTCCCCTATTCTGAAAATATTTAATATTCAGATAAAATATTCTTCATTTTCTACCCGTTTTCCTGTTCGATTGATTAAAACACCCAATTAGGCCTATGTATTTCAGATTCAAGTGATTACATATTTTTTCTAGGCATAGTAAAGTCCCATTAAGTGTGAGTGTATCATCTACAAATATCCTTTTACACTTTCCACATGAGTGGGACTATAACAATTTTCGATTTTTTGATATCATTTAGCTTGATAATGAACTACATTTTCAACGAGTCGTTTAGTGACCTTCCCCTGATATTCTAAATAATCCAAATGGCCGATGATTTCTGACATGACGAGCGGGAATTCTGCTATATACTTTTGTTTGTAAAACTCCTTTGCCAGTTCATTGCCGGTAGAAATTCCGGTTTCTATCAAGGCCAGGATTTTTTGTGATTTCCTCTCTATGCTTTTGAGTCTTTTTTCAATCAGATGACCAGGTTGTTCAATGATGTTACCATGACCAGGAAAGAGGAGATCCACCTGTAATGCTAAACAACGATTTAATGAGTCGATATGATCTACAAGAGTCAGCATTCTATTACCTTGTTCATCAGGTTCGACCAAGGCATTGCTTGATATATGTTCAATCAATAAATCACCGGCAAGAAGCCGTTTCCCTTCTTGGTCAAGGAAAGCAATTTGATCCGGGGCATGACCGGGAAATTCGATCACTTCAAAATTCAGCCATTGTTTTTCCGTGATTGCGATGATGTCACCATTCAGTTTTTGATCTTTATTATTATCGACCGCGTTGAATAGGTAAGCCACTTGTTTATCTCCAAGTTCACCACAGCCCATCTCAAGGTATAGCTGTTTATAAAATTCAATTCTCATACTTAAGAAGTCAGGGTCCCTTTTTAAACGGGGAATGGATTTAGAATGGGCATAAACGGGAATCGGATGGAGGTCAGTAATCCTGTTGACCAAACCAACATGGTCTCCATGGTGATGGGTTAACAAAATTTCCGTGATGTCCCCAACTGTAAATCCATTTTCGTTTAATGTTTGCTGCAGTGCATTCCAGCAAACGTCATCATTCATACCTGCATCAACTAATGTTAAAGATTCATCCTGTTTAACTAAATAAAAGTTTATACTTTTTAAAGATAAAGCGCTTGGAGCTATAATTGGATAAATTTTAAATGTTGTATTCGTTTTCATGAACGTCCCATATCCTCCTAAATCGAGATAAACTTCTTCTGGAAAATTGCGATATTACTAATGAACGAATAGATTTAAAGGGTTATTATTCTATGATTAGTAGAATGAACTGAAACTGTCAAGCGGAAGCTTCCAGGTAATCGGGAAATTTAATACCTAAGATTGATTGGAAATGGATGGTCTATTTATCCAGTTTATTTTAAAATTAAATAAACAAGCCAGTAATTTAGCCAATATTCTTTAAGTTTAATTAATGTGTAATGAAAACCGAAGGCGGCGAATGGTGCAAGAATGCGATCTATTGAATGAAATGTATAGGAGGTTATGGTTTGAAGCCAAAAATTTATATTACAAGGAAATTGCCAGAACAAATCATCGAAGGTGTTAGTCGGAAATATGATGTCAGGATGTGGGAGCAAGAGGATATACCGGTCCCTAGAGAAGTCCTTGTAGAAGAAATGAAAGAAGCCGAGGGGCTGCTTTGCTTATTGACGGAACAAATCGATGAGTCACTGATTGAACAGGCTCCTAATCTGAAAATCATCGCGAATATGGCAGTGGGCCATAATAATATTGATGTTCAAAGCGCAACAAAACGGGGCATCATGGTGACGAACACACCGAGGGTTTTAACGGAAACGACAGCTGATTTAACCTTCGGGTTACTGCTTGCAACGGCAAGAAGGATGATGGAGGCAGAAGATTATTTGAGGAGTGGAAAGTGGGAAACATGGTCGCCGATGCAGCTGACCGGACAAGATGTACATGGTGCAACGCTGGGTATCATCGGATTAGGCAGGATTGGGGAAGCCCTTGCAAAAAGAGCTAAGGGCTTTGATATGAACTTAGTTTATTTTAATCGAAGCCGTAAATATGAACAGGAAAAAGAATTAGGAATCGAATATCAGCCCCTTGAAAAATTGCTCCAAATCTCGGATTTCATTTGTGTCATGCTGCCGCTCACACCGGAAACCACTTATATGATTGGCAAGGAGCAGCTTGCATTAATGAAAGGGACGGCTGTGCTCATAAATACCGCAAGAGGCGGGATTATCGATGAAAAAGCGTTGTACCAGGCGCTGGAAAATCGAGAGATTTGGGCGGCTGGATTGGATGTATTCGAAGAAGAGCCCGTCCCTCTTGACCACCCGCTGCTAACATTGCCCAATGTGGTTACATTACCGCATATCGGGAGTGCTAGCATTGCCACTAGATTGAAAATGGCAGCTCTTGCTGTACAAAACTTGATGGAGGGGTTATCAGGTGATACTCCCCGTAATTTAGTATTGTTGAATAAATCAAAATGACGTTAAAAAGGGGTTCGGAATGGTTTCATCCCGAACATAGTGGGATTTTTATTCTCGGATTTTTCTTTGAGTTTGGCTACAGTCTGAAATGACTCCGAAATGGGGTCATTTTTTTATGGGGAATTGTTGGACCTTTAATAGTTTTTCTTTGGTTCGCAGTATTCTCAAATGATATTTCCTGATATATGATTTGGCATTTTTACAACATTTCGGAGTTTTGGTGCACATGTGCTTAACAGAGTGCTGAAAGGAAGAAACCAATTCAAGTAAAGCATACTTATCGTAAATTGCTCGGATCTTTTGTAAAATAAAGAAAGTCGAGTTTTATTTAGGAAAAACAATTAGTCGAAAGGGATAGGGGTATTAATGATTGAAATGAAGGAAACGTTATCATCAGGCAACGAAATGACTAAATCCAAAAGGCTGTTGATGGCTCTTATGCTGGGATCTTTTGCAGCGATTGGACCACTGTCACTTGATATGTATTTACCAGGTCTCCCTACACTGGCAGAGGATCTGAAAAGCAGTACGTCGTTAGCGCAGCTAAGCTTGACTGCCTGTTTGTTAGGATTGGCTTTGGGCCAAATTTATTTAGGGCCACTAAGTGATGCAAAAGGAAGGCGGTCACCGTTAATCATATCTTTATCCATTTATTGCATTTCATCTCTGTTATGCGCTTTTGCTCCAACCATTGAATTGCTTTTATTATTACGTTTTATCCAAGGTATTGCGGGAGCGGGAGGCATTGTCATTTCAAGGGCCATAGTTCGTGACCTTTTTTCAGGAACGGATTTGACCAAGTTCTTCTCCATGTTAATGCTGGTGAATGGAGCGGCACCGATATTGGCTCCGGTTTTTGGCGGTCAACTTTTGCAGTTCACTTCTTGGCGGGGAGTTTTCATTGTCATTTCAGTATTAAGTATCATTATGGTTGCGGCTGCATTTTTTGGGATAAAGGAAACTTTATCGTCCAATCTCAGGAGTGCCGGTGGGGTAAATGATACTATCAGGACTTTTGGGAACTTAATGAAGGATCGTGTGTTTATGGGCTATGCTTTTGCACAAGGATTCATAAGTGCCGCAATGTTCGCTTATATTTCCGGATCTCCTTTTGTTCTCCAGAACATTTATGGGGTTTCCCCGCAGACCTTCAGCCTGATTTTTGCAATAAACGGAATTGGAATCATCATCGCTTCACAAGTTGCCGGGAAGCTGGCAGGAAAGGTAAAAGAAGAAAGACTGCTTCAAATGGGGTTATGCCTAGCTTTGTTTGGTGGAATATTACTTCTTGCCTCAGTCCTTCTCGAAATGGGGTTGGCAGGAATCTTGGTCGCTTTATTCCTCTCCGTTTCCAGCGTCGGTATTGTCGGTACAACAAGTTTTTCTTTAGCGATGCAAAATCAGAAAAAAACAGCAGGCAGTGCTTCGGCTTTAATTGGCTTGCTTCCCTTCATATTAGGATCACTAATGGCTCCCCTGGTGGGATTAGGTTCAGGTGAGTCACCCTTGCCGATGGGAATTGTGATGGTAAGTTGTCATGTCATAGCCATGTGCGCTTATTTACTCCTCGCCCGTCGAGGGTTAAGGCGAGTTGCTTAAAAAGGAAAAGCTGAAATCCAGATGCGGATTTCAGCTTTTTGCCTTTTTGAATCATAATAGTGATTCTGCTCCATCGATATAAACTTCCGTACCCGTAACATGGGAGGACATGTCTGATGCTAGGAACAATACAAGATCGCCAGCTTGTTCGGCAGTCCCCGCTTTCCTCGCCAGGGGCTGGGAGCCTTGCGGATATTCAATGGGAATCCTGATTTTCTTAAGGTTTTCTTCTTCCGGGAATGTATTATCGTCAATGTTCGTATCGATGGAGCCGGGACAAATGGTATTTACCCTGATTTTATATCTTGCCAATTCGAGTGCAGCCATTTTCCCGAAAGCGACTTGACCGGCTTTGGATGAACTATAAGCGGAAAAACCAAAATTCTTGAAATATCGGTTTCCATTGATGGAGCTGTTGATTACGATGCTGCCACCCGTTTCCTTCATGTAGGGAATGGCGTATTTGATGGTGAGAAAGGTGCCTTTGAGGTTGATGGTATGTGTTTGATCCCAATCTTCTGGCTTTATGTCTTCAATAGGGGCAATCACTCCGTTGATGCCTGCGTTTGCGAATACAAAATCAATTTTCCCAAAATGTTCATAGGCCGTTTTGTAGGCATGTTCAACTTGCTCAGCCTTGGAAACATCCGTTTTAATGATTAAAGCCTCTCGACCAAGGTTCTCCACTTCTTCCTTCACTTTTTCGGCATTTTCGATTGTACGGTCAAAAAAGATGATGTTCGCGCCGTTTTCAGCTAGTTTCAGTGCGGCACCCCGGCCAATTCCTGATCCTCCGCCGGTAATGATGGCAACTTTGTTTTTCATTAATTCTGTCATACACTTCACACGCTCCTTTTAAGTTTTCTTTCCCATTTTGGGAGTATGTAGAAACATCATGGCAGTTGTAATATAGAAAAATTATAAACGAATATTGCCTGAAAAATCCAATTTAAACAATTGCGAGTGTTCATTATACTTTGTTTTTCAGTGAAATGTCTGTATATTGAGGACATGATTAAGTTCGCTTGAAAGGGGATAGGATGTTGATAAGATTAGGGGTAATAGGTACAAATTGGATCACGGAACGATTTTTGGAGGCTGCAAAGCATGTAGAGGGTTTATCGTTATCCGCCGTGTATTCCCGTACAGAGGAGAAAGCCAAGGAATTTGCCAATAAATACGAAGTACATACGACTTTTACGAATTTAGAAGCAATGGCCAGCAGCGATGAAATCGATGCTGTATACATAGCAAGCCCTAACTCTCACCATTGCAGGCAAGCCGTGTTATTTTTACAAAATAAAAAACATGTATTATGTGAAAAACCAATGGCCTCGAATGCGGCAGAAGTAATGGAAATGATTGAAGCTGCAAAACAAAATGATGTGCTATTGATGGAAGCGATGAAATCGACCATCATGCCGAATTTCGAAAGTATAAAGGGCAATCTGGATAAAATCGGGAAGATAAGGCGTTTCTCGGGAAGCTTTTGCCAATATTCATCACGTTATGATTCATATAAACAAGGAACTGTGCTGAATGCATTCAATCCTGAATTCTCCAGTGGCTCTTTAATGGATCTAGGCGTTTACGTCCTCTATCCACTTGTTGTACTGTTCGGTAAACCGAATAAGGTACAGGCAACAGGAACGATGCTCGAATCAGGAGTTGATGGGCAGGGTACGATTCTGCTTTCCTATGATGAAATGGAGGCAGTCGTCATGTTTTCCAAGGTTACTGAATCCAATTTGCCATCGGAAATTCAAGGTGAACGTGGAAGCATCATCATTCAGAAAATTTCAGGACCGCAAGCGGTGGATATCCAGTATCGGGATGGAACCACTGAAAATATTTCTGTTAAACAGGATATGCCTACCATGTATTATGAAGCGAAAGAATTTGTTGATTTGATACAGCAGGGGAAAATGGAATCCGATATAAATTCATATTCGAATTCACTGTTGACTATGGAAATCATGGATGAAGCAAGAAAGCAAATCGGCGTCGTCTTTCCTTCAGACCATGGACAAGGCCAATCATGAAGGGTGAAAATGGATGTTACTGATAACCCTTAATTGGGTAGAATTCAGTACAGGGATAATTTTATTGTTGGGGGAATGGACATGAAGTGCAAAATAAATCGCAATGCAGCAAAGGTCTTACAAAAAATGCTGAGCACTGAAGAAGCCGAAGGGAAAATGATTCGTGTATATATCACCCATATGCATGGCGATCATGCCCATTATGACATGAAGCTTGATACACCGGCAGAACATGATGAAATCGTCAAAACAGATAAAGATATCGATATTTTGCTTGATTCACGTGAAGAATTTCTGGATGGTGTCTGGATTAAATATTTTTATGTACCTGAAGAAGGCTTTGAAATCACGAATCCTTCTAAAGAACCGCATGGACATCATCACCACTAATAGTAAAGGGGGAGGATTGGCATGAATCAAAAATACGAAAAGATCTTTCAACCATATATATTTCCATCAGGGGTAGAAGTGAAAAATCGTATCATGATGGCTCCTATGACCACTTATTCTTCGGATGACCAAGGCGTTGTAACCGATGATGAACTGGCCTATTACGCTGAGCGCTCGGCTGGTGTAGGTGCGGTGGTCACGGCATGTGCCTTTGTATCTGCTGGTGGCAAGGGATTCCCAGGCCAACTTAGCGCAGATGACGATTTCTTTATCCCATCCTTGAGAAAACTAGCTGAAACGATTCAGTCCAACGGGTCAAAAGCGATCCTGCAAATATATCATGGAGGACGACAAAGTCCGCCTGAATTACTGCCTGATAACCAACCTGTTTCTGCAAGTGCCATTGCTTCCAGCGAGGAAGCACCTGTACCGAGGGAAATGAGTGAAGATGAAATACAAGACGTTATTAAGGCATTTGGCGAAGCAACAAGAAGGGCCATCGAAGCAGGATTCGATGGTGTGGAAATCCATGGTGCCAATAATTACTTGCTGCAACAATTCTTCTCGCCACACTCGAACCGTCGTACGGATAATTGGGGTGGAACACTGGGAAAACGATTGTTTTTCCCGCTTACCATTGTGAATGAAGTCGAGAGAACGGTTGCCGAGCATGCGGAAAAGCCGTTTATCATCGGCTACCGCCTTTCTCCTGAAGAAGGCAGCGATCCTGGAATCACTTTAGATGATACGATCCAATTCGTTGATAGATTAGCGAATCAAAACCTTGATTATCTACATATATCGGTAGGTCACTTCTGGAATGGCTCATTCCGTGAGAGTGATAGGACAAAGTCGCGCATCGTTAAAATTTACGAAAAAGTAGGTAATCGTATCCCGGTGGTCGGTGTAGGTTCACTGCATACACCCGATGAAGTTGCAGAAGCCATGGAAACGGGTGTCCCTTTTATCGCCCTTGGCCGTGAACTTCTTATGGAACCGCATTGGATTGAAAAAATCAGGTCTGGAAAAGAAGCGGAAATACGGACTACCCTCTCAAAAAAAGATCAGGAAGAACTGGTCATTCCAGATCCGCTTTGGGAAAAGTTGATTGGGATAAAAGGTTGGCTCCCGGTTGTGGAAAGATGAGCCGACATCTTGAATATTATGAACCCGTCCTCCAAAGGTGGACGGGTTTTTAATGTGTTCATATGAAACTAACAACTAGATGTAAGTCATTCATCCTTTGCTAAAAAAGGGAGATTGATTCTGCAGAATTATCGTCTTTTATTTTATCTTGATTTATTCATTCCATCATAGTAAATACTATCTTTTATGTTTAAAGTTTATGCAAATATGAATGAAAGCAATATAATCAAAAATATTTGTACCAATGAATAAAATATATTATTATCAATTTAATAAGCAGGTATGAAAAAACGGAGGGTTTATAATGAAGTTTCCACACGATTTTTTATTCGGAGCAGCTTCTGCTTCTTTTCAAATAGAAGGGGCATGGGATGAAGATGGTAAAGGTATAACAAACTGGGATGTCTTTTCAAAGATTCCGGGAAAAACATTTGAAGGTACAAATGGGGATGTAGCGATAGACCATTATCATCGTTACAAAGAGGATATTAAATTGATGGCAGAGATGGGACTTGAATCATATCGGTTTTCCATTTCATGGGCACGTATTTTGCCAACAGGTGACGGGGAAATCAATGAAAAAGGCTTGGAATTTTATAATAGTGTTATTAATGAATGCTTAAAATATGGGATTGTTCCATTTGTTACGCTGTATCATTGGGATTTGCCTTTAACGCTTGAACAAGATGGGGGGTGGACGAATAAGCGAACTGCTGAAGCATTCGTCAAGTATGCGGAGATTTGTTTTCGCGCATTCGGAGACCGTGTCAAACATTGGATCACGTTTAATGAAACGGTTATGTTTTGCGGTTTGGGCTATTTAAAAGGAGCGCATCCGCCTGGAATCCAGAACGATGAAAATAAGTACTTTCAAGCGACACATTATGTTTTTTATGCACATGCCAAAGCGGTGGAGGTATATAAGGCACTTAATCATTACGGTGAAATTGGAATTACCCATGTTTTCCTGCCAGCTTACAGTAAAGATGACAAACATGAGAATGTATTAGCTGCTCGACATGCCAATGAATATGAAACTTTTTGGTATTATGACCCAATTTTAAAAGGTGAATATCCCTCTTATGTGGTTGAGCAATTAAATGAGAGAGGCTGGACGCCAAGTTGGACCGAAGAAGAACTGGATACGCTAAAAAGAAATGCGGACAAAAATGATTTTATTGGACTCAATTATTACCAGCCCATTCGCGTGGAAAAAAACCTGGAAGCCGTTTCAAACATGGAGCATTCAAGAGAAACATCAACCCTGGCTCCAGGGAACCCGTCTTTTGATGGCTTTTATCGGACCGTTAAAATGGAAGATAAAACCTATACAAAATGGGGCTGGGAAATTTCACCTCAAGGATTTTTAGAAGGGCTGCATATGTTAAAAGAGCGTTATGGTGATATTAAAATGTATGTTACAGAAAATGGACTTGGTGATGAGGACCCGATCATCGATGGTGAAATAGTGGATGTTCCCCGTATTAAGTATATTGAGGAACATTTAAAAGTGATTAAACGTGCAATCAAAGAAGGCATCCATTTAAAAGGGTATTACGCATGGTCTGTCATTGATCTATTAAGTTGGTTAAACGGGTATAAAAAGCAATATGGATTCATTTACGTGGATCATCATGATCAGTTAAACCGGAAAAAGAAACTGTCGTTTCATTGGTATAAGCATATTATCGAGACGAGAGGAGTAGAGCTGTAAACTGAAAGAAAACCTCTTTTATTTTAATCAAAAGGTTTTGTCAGACCGTAGACAAACTCTATGAAAATCGAGTATGTCTACGGTTTTTTATTGATTTTTAGATTTTGGACGTTGATTTCCACTACAGGCACTCGCTTTCCGCGGAAGGTCCGCCCTCGGCTTGCGCCTGCGGGGTCTCCCCTAGACGCGCTTTTCCCGCAGGAGTCTCGCACCTTCCGTTCCAATCAACTAACTTTAGATAGAAACCCTCTTGTCTACAAACTCAGAAAACCTCTTTATTTTAATCAAGTGGTTTTGTGTTTAGGCAGAGCATGTTTTGAGCAATCTTTCTCAAAACATGCTTTTTCCATTGGTCATTAATCAAGTTTTCTGATATGGGGAATTAGTCCAAAGTTCAAACCTCCTGATTCGTAGTCTGAATCTCCGGCTTCAAATTAACCAGACTGGAAATATGGTCCCGGATTGTAATGTAAATGTAAAAATATGAAAAAAGTTGTAAACAAATGTTAACATTACTAACAATGTACAGTTTTACGTTTTACTGTATAATGTTGAAGCGTGGTAGAGACCATGTCAAATAACCTTACAAAAGGAGATTATATATGACGATTATTTCTTAGTTTTGAAAAGTCCCCCGCATGGCTTGTCCCGTTGAAAAAACCTACAATATTTAGATTAATTTCGATCAAGTAATTCCCTCTAAAATGAAAGAATGTCATTTTTCGTGATGATGCTAGATTCCAATCTTAAAAAACGACTAAGGATGTGAGTTTGAAAAAGATGATAAAAGATTCTAGATTTCAAGGATATAACATAAAGGGTTTTCAAAAGGACGTAACGGCAGGATTGGTCGTAGGTGTTGTAGCCATTCCTTTAGGGTTGGCTTTTGCAATTGCTTCAGGCGTCGAACCGATATACGGGTTATATACGACCATCATCGCTGGTATTCTCATATCGATTTTGGGTGGCTCCAAGTTTCAAATTGGAGGGCCGACCGGGGCGTTTGTTCCTTTATTATTTGGAATCGTTATGCAATATGGGTATGAAAGTCTGCTTATTGCCGGATTTTTAGCCGGAATGATGTTAGTCTTGATGGGTCTTCTTAAGTTAGGCAATTTGATGAAGTTCATTCCCCGTCCCGTCATCATTGGATTTACAACAGGAATTGCGATAATAATCTTTTCAGGACAAATTGCCAACTTCTTTGGCATGAAAGTGGAAAAACATGAAGCGTTCATGGATAACATGAAGGAACTGGTGATTAAAGCAGATACGATCAATCTATATAGTGTGATCGTTGCGATAATATGTTTGGTCGTCATATTGTTGGCACCCAGGCTTCTGCCGCGAGTGCCAGGACCGCTTCTGGGTCTGCTGATATCAACAGTGGCAGCTTACGTTTTATTTTCCGATAAGGTGGCTACGATAGGTTCCACGTATGGAGCGATTCCGAGAGGTTTTCCGGAATTTCAAGTTCCGGAGCTTTCAGTGGAAGTCATTATCACACTCCTTCCCGTCGCTTTTACAATTGCCTTGTTAGGCGGTGTCGAGTCATTGTTATCCGCTACCGTGGCCGATAACATGGGAGGAACCAAGCATGATAGTAATAAGGAGTTGGTTGGTCAAGGAATCGCGAATATCGCGACCCCATTCTTCGGCGGGATACCTGCAACAGGTGCCATTGCCAGGACAGCTACCAATATAAAAAGCGGGGCAGTCTCCCCGATGTCCGGAGTCATTCACGGAATTGTCGTTTTACTGGTTTTACTGGTACTTTCTCCATATGCAGCGCATATACCTTTGGCTAGCATGGCGCCCATATTGATGTTTGTTGCCTGGAATATGAGTGAAAGAAAGGAATTCGCTCATGTATTGAAAACGAAGACGGCGGATTCTGCGGTTTTGCTAGTTACCTTCCTCATCACTGTCTTCACTGATTTAATCATGGGAGTGGGAATCGGCTTATTGATTGCATTCATCACCTTCATTGCAAAAATGAGCCACTCGTTAAAGGTTAGGGAAAGAAGTCATGAGATTGCCGAGATTGTTCCAATTGATAATTCGGATTCAAAGATCAATGTGTATAACTTGGAAGGGCCTCTCTTCTTTGGTTCGATAGACGTCCTGGAGTCATCGATATTGGCGAACTTGGATAATAAGACGAAAGTGTTGGTATTAAGCATGCGCCGGGTAACATATATGGACACTTCAGCAGAGGCTGCACTATTGGCGATCGTTAATCGGATCGGAAAATATAAGGGGAAATTGATCATTTCCGGAATTCAGCAGCAACCAAAGGAATTGTTACTCAGCACTGGGTTGTATCATAAAATAGAAAAACAGCACTTTTTTAAATCGAAGGAAGATGCCCTGTATTTTGCCAAGAAGCAGTTGAAGGGCAATTCGGATAAAGTAGTCTAATAGTTTCATCTTGAAGTCACCTTTTTGGATAGATGTGTTATAGTATCGTTAACAGTAGATTTTTTAAAGAAGGTGACTATCTGGGTGAATGTATATCGGATTGGCCAGCTTGCTGAACTTGCGAATGTTTCGAGAAGAACCATTGACTATTACACACAATTAGGAATGCTGAACTATGAAAAAACTGGGTCAAGATATCGGTATTACACAGAAGATGCTTTAAATCGTCTTCAAATGATTAATCGGTATAAAGAACAGAATATGCCTTTGACTGAAATCAAGGAACGTTTACAAGTCTTGTCTGAAACCACTGTTGATTCTGAGCAAGTGCTATTGATGGTGGACAAGCTATCTACAGACCTTAAAGGACTGGAGAATGAATTGCTGGAATTAAAGCCTTTATTGGAACAGCTCGATGAACAGCAATTAACATATGCTGCACAGCAGCTTTCAGTTCGGGGCAGCTCTTTATTGAGTATCCTTGCCATGCTCGCCTAAGATTTTTGCCGATTTCAACAAAAAGAGACCTGATTGGGTCTTTTTTTGTTGAACTGGTAGTTGAAAACCATTATTTAAAATAACAATTCAAATTCCTGGTGATTACCTGAGCTTTATATACGATAGCGGTACTTTATTTTGGATGAACTGACTCTATAGATCTTTTTTCGACAAGGATGAAGGAGATAAGGGAATGGAAAAAGAAGAACTTACATATCTACTATTATATATATGAAGAGGTGAATGGGAATGATTGGATCGATAGTTACGACGGTAAAAGGACATCTTCAAGGTACTATGGAAAACGATATATGCGTTTGGCGTGGAGTCAGGTATGCGAAAGCGCCGATTGATGGTCTGCGTTTCCGTTCTCCAGAGCCAATTGATAATTGGAGCGGTGTCATGGATGCGGTGGATTTTGGTCCCGTTCCCCCGCAGCCGACGGATCGGGCGGTAAGAACGGGAATGAGCGGAAATGAAAAAATGGATGAGGATTGCTTGTTCCTGAATATTTGGTCGCCTAGAGCTGATGATAAAAAACGCCCGGTAATGGTGTGGATTCCTGGAGGAGCATATATAACGGGAGCTGGATCCCTTGATATGTACAATGGGCGCTTACTGGCTAAAAATGGAGATGTAGTCGTAGTAAGCATCAACTATAGGCTGGGGGCACTGGGATATCTGGATTTTACCGAGTTGGCAGATGAAGGGGAAATATTTGAAAACAATTTAGGTTTACGTGATCAAGTTGCGTCTTTAAAATGGGTTAAAGAAAATATAGAAGCTTTTGGGGGCGACCCTGATAATGTTACGATATTTGGTGAATCAGCTGGTGGTAATGCGGTGACGACGTTACTAACTGTGCCTTCAGCGAGAGGTCTATTTAAACAGGCCATTGCAGAAAGTCCTGCCCCGACATCTGTTTATGGAAAAGGATTTGCGCGTCAATTCAGTGAAAGGTTCCTTGAAATATTAGGCATTGGAAAGGGTGAAATCCACCGGTTAAAAACACTTCCAGTTCAAGAGATTGTCGCTGCCTCCCACCGACTCTTACGGGAAAACTCACAAGCCATGCCAGGCTCACTATCATTTGGACCAGTCGTAGATGGTGACTTCCTGCCCGATTATCCACTAGAATCGATTCGATCCGGAAAAGCAAAGGGAATATCCTTGCTTATAGGAACAAATCGGGACGAAGCAACATTATTCGATCAGATGGAACCCCCGTTAATCCCAACGAATACGGCGATGATTCATAAAATGTTCGAAAATACTGATCCGGAGGCGGAAGAGCGAATTACGAATGCTTATACAAACTATCCAGAAAAGGAAGCTGTACTTGGCATTGGCCGTGATGCGACTTTCCATATTCCCTCGGTTTGGTATGCGGAGGCATACAGCCGCTTTGAAAAAACATGGATGTATCGTTTTGATTATAAAACGGCGGCAATGCGCATAAGTAAATTAGGAGCGACGCATGGAATGGAAATCCCTTTTGCTTTCCAGACTTTCGACTCGGCATTTGGGAAACGGATTGTTTCATATGGTTCAAGGTCAGCTGCCCTAAAGGTTTCCCATAGAATGCAGGGCCATTGGGTCAACTTTGCGAAATATGGAAACCCGAACCCCCCGGAAGGTGAAATTTGGCCGAAATATGATGAAACCAACCACTACACAATGATTTTTGATAAAAAGGATTATATTGAAAAAGATCCTGACAGAATGATAAGGTTGGCATGGGAAGGGGTAGGGATTTACAAGTGAAGAATAGTGGATTGGAAGGAAGCGGGGAGAACATGGATATCAATAATTTCATGTCAACGAAAGAGTATGCGAAAACTTTGGATCAGGAAGATCCATTAGTTTCTTACAGAGAGGAGTTCTATTTGAACCCCGGGATGATTTATATGGATGGCAACTCATTGGGACTTTTATCGAAGCGGGCTGAGAAAAGTTTAATGAAGTCATTGGAAGATTGGAAAAAGTATGGAATCGATGGCTGGACGGAGGGTGCCGAGCCCTGGTTTTACTTTTCTGAGAGATTGGGTGAATTGAGTGCCCCGCTGGTAGGTGCTTTGGCGGATGAAGTGATAATGGGAGGGTCGACTACAGCTAATCTGCATCAGCTTGCGGCCACTTTTTTTGAACCGAGAGCTGGCAGGAATAAGATTTTGGCGGATGAACTAACCTTCCCTAGTGATATCTATGCACTTCAAAGCCAGCTCCGATTGCATGGGCTTGATCCTTCGGTACACTTGGTTCAAGTGAAAAGCAGAGATGGTAAATTCCTTGAAGAAGATGACATCATTGCAGAGATGAACGAGGATATAGCGATGATTGTACTTCCGACGGTTTTATATCGAAGCGGTCAGATACTTGATATGGAGAGGTTAACGAAGGAAGCGCATGCACGTGGAATCATGGTGGGATTCGATGCCTGTCATTCTGTGGGTGTCATCCCGCATTTGTTTGACAACTGGGAAGTGGATTTCGCGTTTTGGTGTAATTATAAGCATTTGAATGGCGGACCAGGATGTGTAGCGGGGTTATATGTGAATCGTAAGCATTTCGCAAGGAAGCCTGGGTTGGCTGGATGGTTTGGTTCGCGGAAAGATAAGCAGTTCGATATGGAACATACCTTTACCCAGGCAAATTCGGCAGGTGCCTTCCAGATTGGAACTCCCCATATATTAAGCATGGCTCCCCTATTAGGCTCGCTTGAAATGTTTGCGGAAGCGGGGATAGAACACATTCGGAAGAAGTCCTTGAGGCTGACTCAATATCTTATGGATTTAATACAATCGGAATTAATGGGATATGGATTTGAAATTGGGAGCCCAAGGCATGAAGCAAAAAGGGGCGGTCATATCATCCTTAAACATCCAGAAGCTGCGAGAATATGTAAAGCATTGAAACAAGAAGCCATCATCCCCGATTATCGTGAACCGGATATGATTCGTTTAGCACCTGTCGCTCTTTATACCTCTTTTCAGGAAGTCTATGAAACTGTAAAGGTGCTTAAGAAAATCATGGACGGCAGATTATATGAAAACTATGAAAATATAAGGGGAATCATTGCCTAGAATGGGAGCAACATATGGAGAAAAATAAGCTGCATCGTGAATTATCATCGAATCAAATCACCATGATAGCCATGGGATGTGCAATTGGCACCGGATTATTTTTGGGCAGCGGCCTTGCGATTTCAACGGCAGGTCCAAGTGTACTTATCAGCTATGCAATAGGTGCATTCATTGTCCTTCTGCTGATGGGCTGTTTGGCGGAAATGACTGTGGCCTATCCAACATCGGGATCCTTTGGAACCATTGCTGAAAAATATATAAGTCCATTTGCGGGTTTTGTTGTGAGGTATTCATATTGGATAGCGAATGTTCTTGCCATTGGTGTCGAAGTGAGTGCCATCGCTGTTTATATGAAATATTGGTTCCCGGCTGTGCCTGGAAGCATTTGGATTTTTCTTTTTGCTGCACTGCTAATCTATGTAAATGCGACGAGTGTCAATACATTTGGGAATTTTGAGTATGTATTTTCAATGATCAAGATAAGTGCCATTGTCATATTCATTCTACTGGGCGCCTATGTGGTGATTGGCGCCGAACCTTCAAGCGGGATCGGTGTAGAGAACTATGCCAATGATGGAGGTTTTATGCCTTTCGGATTTTGGGGGCTCTGGGTCGCCATATTCATTTCGCTCTTCAGCTTTTTGGGAACTGAGTTGATAGCCGTGACGGCGGGAGAAGCAAAGGACCCGGATATAGCCGTACCCAAAGCTTTGAAGGCAACTGTCTTCAGGCTTGCCACTTTTTATGTACTGACTATCGGGATCATGTTGATGATTGTTCCCTGGCAATCTGCGGGTATTGATAAGAGCCCATTTGTTAAGGTAATGGAAACCCTGAATGTTCCCGGGGCATCGGGGATAATGAATTTCATTATTTTAACCGCTGCTTTATCTGCAATGAATAGTCAATTATATGCCTCCACCAGAATGATATTTTCATTATCCGAGCAACGGCAGGCTCCTGCCCTATTTCAAAAAGTGAGCAGGAAAGGTGTCCCGGTAAGGGCCCTTCTCATATCCACTTTAGGAATATTTCTTGCTGCAGGAGTAAAGGTCCTGCTTCCGGATACTTCATATGCATTCATGATGGGGGTATCGATGTTCGGAGCCATTTTAACCTGGTTCATGGTGTTCATTTCCCATTTATATTTCAGGAAGAGGTGGGAGAAATCAGGGGGCCGCAAATTACCGGTTAAAATGTATGGATTTCCATATCTAACGATTCTTGGTGCATTTCTTTTGTTTGCTTTGACGGTTTCCACCTGGTTCACTGGCCCATTTAAAATCGTGCTCCAGTTCGGGGTTCCTTGGCTGATCTTTCTTTGCATCGTTTATTTATTGATGTCGAAAATCAAAAGAAAGTAAAGGGAAAGAGGGATAGTATGGATAAGGGTCCAAGAGATGAACATCGTTTGGAAGAAAGTATGGTAACTGATTTTAAAAAAGATATGTCCTATGGGGACTACCTGCATTTAAATCAAATATTATCAAGTCAGCATCGGCTTTCCGGCCATCACGATGAAATGCTGTTCATCATCATTCACCAAACAAGTGAATTATGGATGAAATTGATCCTCCATGAATTGACTGCAGCAACTGATCATATTGTGGCAGGACATTTGGAGCCTTCCTTTAAGATGCTATCCAGAGTGGCCAGGATCCAACAGCAACTAGTTCAATCCTGGAATGTGCTTTCGACCTTGACGCCATCCGATTATATGGAATTCCGGGAGAAACTAGGAAACTCTTCAGGGTTTCAATCATTTCAGAACAGGTTGATAGAATTTGCGATGGGTCAAAAGAATTCGCAAATATTGGCCGTTTTCCGTCATCAGCCCGAGCTTCATGAGTCGATGATGGCGGCCTTGAATAAACCTAGTATTTATGATGCGGCTATAGGGGCTTTGGCTGCAAGGGGGCTTCCCATTGACCAATCGGTATTGAACAGGGATTGGTCTGTAATTTATCAGGAAAATGCAAGTGTTGAAAGTGCGTGGCTGACCGTTTACCGTGATGTGCATAACTACTGGGATTTGTATGAGCTGGCCGAAAAACTCGTTGATATTGGAAGTCAACAACAATTCTGGAGGTTCAATCATATGAGCACCGTAGAACGGATCATCGGTCATAAAAAGGGAACTGGCGGATCGTCCGGTGTAAGTTATCTGAAGAAAGTGGTCGAACAGCCATTTTTTCCTGAGCTTTGGACATTAAGGACCAAACTGTAAGCTTTGACTGGAAGGGTGAATACATGAATCAATGGTTAGCTATTTCTCAGCTTCTAAATGAAAATACGCCATATTGGCCAGGAGATACGCAATATTCATATCGGCTGAATTCATCAATGGCTGAAGGGTCTTCCGTCAATGTAGGGGAAATCCGGATGAGTAAACATTTAGGAACTCATATTGATGCTCCCTATCATTTTGATGACAATGGAAAATAAATCATCGAACTTGATCTTGATTTATATATTGGCACTGCTACCGTAGTAAAGGTGGATGCAGCTGAAAGCATTGGCATTAAAGCTTTTGAAGGCATCGACTTGACAGGGGTCCGGCGGTTGTTGGTGGCAACAGGTCAATGGAAATACCTTAGCCGTTTTCCGGAATGGATTCCAGCGGTTGAACCAGATTTAGCTCCCTTCCTTGCAAATAAAGGGGGTAGGCTCCTTGGGCTTGATTTACCTTCAGTCGACTGTCTTGACAGCAAAGAATTGCCTGCCCACAATAAACTGTCAGGCTGTGGAATTCATATCCTAGAAGGGCTGGTCCTTGATGGACTGGAGCCTGGGCTGTACGATTTGGCTGCATTGCCGCTGGCATTGGAAGCAGGGGACGGGAGCCCGGTCAGGGCCGTGGTGAAAAAGAAAGGCTTATGAGGGGGATAAAAGGATGGGGAAAATTGGGGTTTATGGATCTTCCTTCGATCCGGTCACGAATGTGCATTTATGGACAGCATCCACCATTGCGCATCGTGCTAAGCTGGACAAGGTGTTTTTCCTGCCTTGCGCAAATGGCCGTATCGATAAACAGATGAAAACGAGCAATGAACATCGTTGGGAAATGCTCAAGCTGGCAATAGGGGGCAACCCGTTATTCGAAGTCAGTGATTATGAAATTAATGAACGTGCCGGAACGAGTAAACAATATACTTGGTATACGATGGAATATTTTAAATCACAATTTCCAAAAGATGAAGTTTACTTCATAATGGGTGCAGATTTACTTGAAGATATTGATAATCAGGAGTTGCCGGTACATTTACGATGGAAATTCAGGGAAAAATTGATTGCCAATCATAAATTCATCGTCATGGCACGGGATGGAATCGATATGCTGAAAATCATATCCAAAAGTCCATTGCTAAGGAATTATGATGATGGCAATACATTTCACCTTATTGATAAAGGCCTTTCCATGGAAATCAGTTCTACATATATAAGGGATGAATTCGCAATGGGCGGGGAACCACGATATTTACTGCCTGATCAGTGTTATCGGTATATCGTGGAAAATAAGCTGTATCAAAAATCATCAAATCCATAAGTGTTGGCCAGGTATTAAAAAGGGCTCGATCTCCCCGGTGGATTGAGCTCTTCTCATTTAGGGAATTTTTCAACCTGCAAAACATGAATGAATTTAATTAAAGGGACATGTAATACCTAGTTGACAACTTGGTGAACTTTGTTTTATGGTAATGATATACAAAAATCAAAATACTTGCTGATCAGAGAACTGAAGGCATACTATCTCCCGAAAAATAAATGAAGGGAAATAGAATGCCTTTTTTGCTGTAAAAAAAGGGGGAAGCTCATGAAAAAGTTGATGTTATTGACAAGTTTGATTTTAGCCTTCGGTGTACTTGCTGGATGCAACTCGGAAAAAACGAAGGGGGACGGGACATCGAAGTCAGTAGAGCTTTTGAATGTGTCATACGATCCGACAAGGGAATTGTACCAGGAATTCAATGAAGCGTTCGTGAAGCACTGGAAAGAAGAATCAGGCCAGGATGTAACGATTCAACAATCACATGGCGGATCTGGTAAACAGGGCAGGGCTGTCATTGACGGATTGGAGGCGGATGTCGTTACATTGGCATTGGCTTATGATATTGATGCCATTTATGAAGCTAGTAACCTATTAGCGGAGGATTGGCAAAAACGTTTACCGGAGAACTCGACACCATATACATCAACGATTGTGTTTTTGGTGAAAAAAGATAACCCTAAAGGCATTAAAGATTGGGATGATCTGACTAAAAAGGATGTATCCGTCATTACGCCAAACCCAAAGACAAGCGGAGGGGCAAGGTGGAATTACCTGGCTGCATGGGCTTATGCGGAGAAAAATTTCGATAATGACGAAACAAAAGTGAAGGATTTCATGAAAAAACTTTATCAGAATGTTGAAGTCCTGGATTCAGGGGCCCGCGGTGCAACGACCACTTTTGTGGAAAGGGGAATTGGTGACGTACTGATCGCTTGGGAGAATGAAGCCTATTTAACACTGGAAGAATTCGGTGATGACAAATATGAAATCGTCAACCCTTCAATCAGTATATTAGCAGAGCCACCGGTAGCCGTTATCGATGAAGTGGTCGAGAAAAAAGGAACAAAGGAAGTGGCCGAAGCCTACCTGGACTATCTGTATACGGATGCCGGTCAGGAAATTGCCGCGAAAAACTTCTATCGTCCAAGGGATGAGAAGGTTCTCACTGAATATGGAGACCAATTTGCCAATATCGATATGGTGACTGTTGATGATGCATTTGGCGGTTGGAAAAAAGCCCAGGAAACACATTTTAATGATGGTGGCACATTTGACGAGATTTATCAACAGCAATAAGCATGAAGGAGAAGGTGTGGCTTTAACATCTTCTCCTTCAGAAATCGGAAAAAGGGTTGAGGCGAAGCGATGAATACAGTGACTGAAGGTAAACAGACGAAAAAGAGGACCATACCCGGTTTTGGATTGACGATGGGTTTTACGCTGCTGTATCTCACCATCATCGTTTTGATCCCGTTATCGATGGTTTTTCTAAATACATTTTCAATGGGGTTCCAGGATTTTTGGGCGACCATAACTGAACCGAGGGTTCTCGCTTCTTATAAATTGAGTTTCTTGACAGCGTTAACTGCGGCCTTTGTTAACGCAGTTTTTGGTGTATTGATTGCCTGGGTGCTTACCCGTTATGAGTTTCCCGGCAAAAGGATCATCGATGGACTGGTTGATTTGCCTTTTGCCCTCCCGACTGCCGTGGCAGGGATTACGTTGACCACCTTGTATTCACCGAATGGATGGATCGGGCAATTTTTCAGCTTTAAAGTCGCTTTCACTCCCGCAGGGATCATCATCGCCCTTATATTTATAGGTCTGCCATTCGTGGTGCGGATGGTTCAACCGGTGCTTGAAAATATCGAAAAAGGGATGGAAGAAGCATCTGCCTCTTTAGGGGCGAATCGAATGCAGACATTCATTAAAATCATCTTCCCGGAATTGATTCCAGCGATATTGACGGGTTTTGCCCTTTCTTTTGCGAGGGCACTTGGAGAGTATGGATCCGTTGTCTTCATTGCCGGAAATATGCCGTTTAAAACGGAGATTTCCCCGCTGATCATCATGACAAAGCTTGAACAGTATGATTATGAAGGTGCAACAGCTGTTGCAGCCGTCATGCTCATTATTACATTTATCATTTTGTTCACCATCAATATCTTACAATGGTGGACCGGCAAAAGATATTCAGGGAAGTAGGAGGGATATGATGGAAGATAAATCAGTGGTTGTAAAAGCGAATCACCCAGTCATTATTACGAGAAACGCAACTAAAGAGCCTAAATCCATACAGTGGATCCTCATTTCCGTTGTATTGCTATTTCTCACTTTGTTTTTAGTTGTTCCATTAATCGCAATCTTTGTAAAAGCCTTTGAAAAAGGTGCCGAAGCTTATTTTGCGGCCATTGCCCATCCTGATGCCGTGGCTGCGATTAAGTTAACATTGATCGTTGTCCTCATCACCTTGCCACTAAATGCCATATTTGGAGTGGTTGCTGCGTGGACCATAACAAAATATGATTTCAAGGGAAAAAACTTCTTAATAACATTGATAGATTTGCCTTTTTCCGTTTCACCCGTCATTGCCGGGTTGATTTTTGTCCTTCTGTTCGGCTTACATGGAACACTTGGTCCACTGCTGCAATCCCTTGACATTAAAGTGATCTTTTCAATACCAGGGATTGTCATCGCCTCCATTTTCATTACCTTCCCATTCATTGCACGCGAATTGGTCCCGCTCATGCAAAGTCAGGGGACGTCTGAAGAAGAGGCCTCACTCACGCTCGGTGCAGGAGGGTTTAAGACATTTTGGTATGTGACGCTTCCCAATATAAAATGGGGACTTCTATATGGAGTCATCCTTTGCAATGCAAGAATAATCGGGGAGTTTGGAGCTGTATCGGTCGTATCGGGCCATATACGGGGCATGACCAATACGATGCCGCTTCATATTGAAATCTTATACAATGAATATCAATTTTCGGCTGCATTTGCCGTTGCATCCCTAATGTCAATCTTTGCAATCATAACCTTGATCATTAAAAGTTTCATAGAATGGAAAACGGACTTTAAATCGACCAAAGCAAGTTAGGAGGAATGAAATGAGTATCATCATAGAAAATGTTACAAAATATTACGGGTCCTATCAAGCACTCCAAAACATCAATCTGGAAATAAAGAGCGGTGAACTCGTAGCCCTTCTTGGCCCTTCCGGATCGGGAAAAACATCATTACTGCGTATCATCGCGGGTCTTGAACAGGCGGAGAACGGAAAAATCCTCTTCAATGAAGAGAATTATACGCATATGCATGTAAAAGATCGAAATGTGGGTTTCGTCTTTCAGCATTATGCCCTTTTTCGCAATATGACCATTTTTGATAATATCGCCTATGGATTAAAGGTCCGCCCCAGAAAAACAAGGCCAAGTAAAGATGTTATTGCACAAAAGGTTACCGAATTGCTTCAGCTCGTCAAGTTGGAAGGATATAAAGATCGTTATCCATCCCAATTATCAGGCGGCCAGCGCCAGCGTGTCGCATTGGCAAGGGCACTTGCGGTTGAACCGAATATCCTTTTGCTTGATGAACCATTCGGGGCATTGGATGCCAAGGTTCGCAAAGAACTCCGGCGTTGGCTTAGAAGGCTTCACGACGAATTCAATGTTACGAGTGTGTTCGTGACTCATGATCAAGAAGAGGCGATGGATGTTGCTGATCGGGTCGTAATCATGATTGAAGGGAAAATTGAACAGATTGGAACTCCGGAAGAAGTATATGATCACCCCGAAAATCCCTTTGTCTTTGATTTTCTAGGCAGTGTCAATCTATTCAAGGGCAACGTGCATAAAGGGAAATTGGTTACTGGCAATGCAGAAATGAGTGCCCCGGGCAGTGAAGATGGAGCGGGTACTGGTTATGTAAGGAATCATAACTTTATTATAGAAAGAGAACCATCGGAAAAGGATTCGATCGCATCCATTATTGAGCACATCCACACAATTGGCCCCATCGTCCGGATAGAAGTCATTCGCCAGGATACAAACGAACCGCTGGAAATCGAACTGATGAAAGAACAATATTTGAATCTGGAAATAAGCAAAGGGGAAAGGGTATTCGTCCGACCAAAAGAATTGAAAGTTTTTGTCGACTTTATGGCTGGAATTTAAGGATGAGTCGAATATTGACGGAAAAACCGCTGATGAGCGGTTTTTTTATTGGGAATGCCTGCGGAACTTCCAGCATGTAAGGTAAATGGGCTACAATCTGTTACAAAAGGGCTTCCTTGCATGCGCAAGTGGTTCGTTTTTGACTGCCAATAGTCCATGGTCCCTTGGTGCTAAATACTAGATAGAAAGTCTTGCATCAAAATATGAAGGGAGTTATGTAAGATATTGGATGTTTTATCACGTGAAAAAGTCGAATCTTTATGTTTAATGTTAAAATTGAAATATAATTGTAATATTGTTATTACGTATTTGACAAAATCTGATGATATACTACGACTTAGATGAAAACATAGTAGAGTTTAAGAAACGTATTTAATATTATCTCAACCTTAGAAGATTACATAAAGAGTAAAAAAATAGAGAAGAGTTCCCAGCAATTTATTTTGACTAATCATTTTTCATGGAGAAAAAGAAGTGGGTCGATGGAAATGCAACGGGAGGAAAGCAGGGGAAATGAGTTTGAAGAAAAAACTTATCGTATTGAACACGACAATTATGCTTGGGTTAGGAAGCGCTTTTGCCATACCGTCTGTAAAAGCTGAATCAATCACGGAGATTCAATCGCAACGCACAGGAATACAATCAGATATTTCAGAGGCAGAGCAAGTTATTCAGGAATTGAAAAAAGAACAATCGAAAATGAATGCCCAAATTGCCCAGATCGAATCGGCAATGAAAGAAAATGATCAAAAAATCAAAGATACTAAACAAGAAATTAAAGACACCGAAAAAGACATAGAATCTTTAAAGAAAGAAATTAAAGCGTTGGAAGAAAGAATCGCAAAACGCGAGGAAGTCTTGAAAGAGCGCGCGCTTTCATTCCAAGAGAGCGGCGGGGACGTTGAGTACCTAGAAGTTGTGTTAGGTTCTAAAAGCTTTGGTGAATTCGTTAATCGTGTTGGAGCGGTAGCCACTATCGTGGAAGCTGACCAACAGATTCTTAGCGAGCAGGAAGCGGATAAAGCTGACCTGGAAAAAAAACAAGCGACCGTTGAGAAGAAATTGCAAAACCTTAAGGATATGGAAGTAGAGCTTAAAGGCATGCAATCTCAAATTGAAGATCAAAAAGCTGAAACGGTCAATATGAAGGCTAAGATCGAAAAGAAAGAATCGGAAACAGAGGCCCTAAAACAATCTTTAGAGAATAAAGATGCTGGTCTAGAAGCACAAATAGCTTCCATTCGTGAAAATATCAAAAAAGAGGAAGAACGTAAAGCATCGGAAAAAGCAGAACTTGACCGTGCTGCTGAAGAAGTGAATTCTTCAAATGCTTCAAATTCTTCCAGTGAAGGATCATCAAGTTCTTCTAGCGAAGAATCATCAAGTTCGTCTAAAGGCGAAGCTTCGGCAAAATCTGAAGGTGAATCATCTTCAAATTCATCTAAAAACAGTTCTGCTGCTAAACCTGCAGCAAGTAAAACCGAAACATCAAGTAAGCCAAGCAGTGCAAATACAGGCTCTGCCATTACAGCAGGTTATAAATATATCGGTAACTCCACATATAAATTTGGAGGCGGAAGAACGGCATCCGATATCGCTAACGGCCTTTTCGATTGTTCAGCGTTCGTTGCATGGGCTTATAAACAAGCTGGTGTGAACCTTCCGGCCAGTACGGATGCATTGAAAGGTGCAGGACGTCAAGTATCTGATAGTCAAAAACAACCTGGAGATTTAGTATTTTTCAATACCTATAAAACTGATGGGCATGTCGGAATTTATGTCGGCGGCGGCAAATTTATCGGTTCCCAAAGTTCAACAGGTGTTGCGATCGCCAATATGGACAGCGGATATTGGGCAGGTGTATACAACGGCCGTGTCGTTCGTGTAAACTAATAGTTAAAAAATAAGCAGGGGAGAAAATGCCTCTGCTTATTTTTTTTGAAAAAAATCGAAAAAAAATGAAACTTATTTTGAATTTCAACGTAAATACTATAAGATAAAACAAGGATAGGTGATGTGGACTTTCAGTAAATCTGGGAAAACATAAAAAGAAACAACATTTCATACTATTAAACGGAGGCAAAAAAACATGATGAAAAAATTTATGGCTGCATTACTTACAATTACACTAGCATTCTCGCCAGTCGGCACTTATGTATTCCAGGATCATGCGGAATCAGTCGATGCAAGGGGTTACAAGTCAGGAAAAAGAAGCTTTAACAACAACACCAATAATAATTCTAATTTCCAAAATAAAGAAACGAAGAAATCCGATGCCACTACTGCCAATAAAGCCAAGAGTGGAAACACATTCGCCAAAGGCGGCTTAATGAAAGGACTTATGCTAGGTGGACTGGCAGGCTTACTTTTTGGCAGCCTATTCGCCAATATGGGAATGCTTGGTTCTATACTTGGTCTATTAATCAACGTGTTGGCGGTTGTGGTATTGATCGTTGTGATCCGTAAAATATTCACATATTTCAAAGATAAGAAGAAGAAAGAGGATACAAACCCATGGAGAGGCTAAAGATATCCGAACAAGATATCATCAATGCGGTTTGTGTTTACATTGCCCGTAAAAAGCAGGTACAACCCAATGAGGTGGAAGTCGAGTTAATGTATGATGATGATTATGGCTTTTCGGCAGAAGCTTTTGTCGATGGCCGGAAACAAGTGTTAATTACCATCAACTTGATAGAAGCGCTTCGCTTATGGCTGGATGAATATATGAATAAAGATCCATACTCGGGTATTGAACTTGTTTTGGATGATGAAGAAGGCATAGTGGCTTTAGTAAGTGAAAGTAATAGATAAGTAAAAAGGATGCCGTAACGGCATCCTTTTTTTTATTTGAAAAAGTTACAAGCCGTCCGGTGCGAAGGAAAAGGATAAAAGAGAAATAGAAAGATAGTAAAGCAAAATTCTAGATTACCAACACATTTGTTAAGCACAGATAGATTATAATGAATTATATTTTCCATTTGTTGCAAAAAATGGTCCATGGAAGTAGGATGGATATATGTTCAAGTCAAAGGAGGAGAAAAAGTGAAAGGGTATATAGAAGAAATCACTTTTTTAAATGAAAATGCCATAAAGTTCGGCAATGAAATAGTGGAAGCGATACTTGTGCCATCTTTAGGAAGCAATCTGCTTTCAGTGAAATACAAGCATAAGGATATTGAGTTGCTGCGAACTCCGGATAGTGTGGAAGAGTATAAAAAAGCTCCCATTTTATACGGAATGCCAATCCTGTTTCCTCCTAATCGAATTGAAGATGGTCAATTTACATATAAGGGGACTGAGTATAAGTTTCCAATCAATGAAATGGAAAAATCCAATCATATTCATGGTTTTTTGCATGACAAGCCGTGGCAAGTCGGCAAAAAGGAAGTGAACGGTAAAGAAATCGTGATTAATACTGAATTTTCAAGCAGTGATTTTGATTTAAAAGATAGCTTTCCACAAGATATCACTGTAAATATGTCTTTATCTTTAAGGGCTGAAACATTGGAAATACAATTGGAAATCACCAACAAGGGCATTGAACCTTTTCCGTGGGGAGCAGGTTATCATACTGTATTCAATTTTCCATTTGGACAAGTGAGTAAATTGGGGGATTGCAGAATATCTCTTCCCGTCAATAAACATTGGGAGTTGAATGATAGGTCATTGCCCACTGGTGCAATTCATGAAACGGCCAATACATTGGAAATCCAAAAAGGTATTAGCTTGGACGACCGGCTATTTGATGACCTATTTGGCTATGATGAAGAAAGAAATCAGGAAAACGAGTGCATTCTCACTGACCAAGAGGCTGGCATACAAGTCATCTATCAAGGCGATCAATATTTTAAGTTTTGGGTATTGTTCAATCAGGAGGGGTTCGTCTGTCCTGAACCATATACATGGGTAACGAATGCTCCTAATTTGGATTTGCCTGCAAAATTGACTGGATTGAGGGAGTTATGCTCAGGGGAAACGGTTCAGCTGAAAACTAGATTGATTATGAAAGATATATAAAAAAACACCTTGGCATTTAAGAATGCCAAGGTGCTTAAGGTTATGCTTTTTTTCTCATCCAGAGTGGGTATAGGATGATTCCGAATACATATAAGGCAATACCAAGTATGAATGTATTCATATCGGCTGTACCTGTCTTGATGACCCAGATCGAGTAGATTAACGCCAAGATGGTAATAATGCCATCACGTACCCTTGAGCCTTTCATGATGTCATAGGTTTCCCCGGTCATGACCAGTTTCAATTGATACAGAACGGATGCAAGATACGGAATCAAGTAAGCAAGTGTAGCGACGATCATCGAAAATTTATAAGCCTCCAAAATCGTACCCGAAATAGTGGAGAATAGGAATATCTGTGTCATGACATTTGTTATTGTCATTGAACGGACGGGTGTGCCATTTTTGTTTGCTTTCGCAAAATAGGCCGGAAACAGATTCGACTTCGCTGCTTGGTAAGGAACTTCCGAGGCAACGACAATCCATCCGATTGTCGATCCCAATAAGGAAATGACGGCAAGAGCAGCCATTAAATACGTACCGCTTGAACCAACTACTGCTTGTAGTGCGTCAACCAGCGGTTTTTGTGATACTTTCAACTCGTCTTGTGATATGGCACCCATCGTCAATAAAGTAATGCCGATATAAATGGCAACAGCGATAAGTAAACCAAGAATCGTCGCTTTCTTTACATCATTTTGTGACTTGGCACGGTTTGAAAGCATGACGGCAGCTTCGATACCGATGAAGGCCCATAATGTTGAAATTGCAGCAGCGTTCACTTGATCACCTAAAGAGATTGCAGATCCCGCCTTATCATAAAATTCAGCTCCGTTTCCTAGATTGGAAGTATCGAAGATGAATATCGTGATAATGATGAAAAATAAGAATCCAAGCACTTTGGTAACCGTAGCAAAAAGATTCATTTTCCCAGCACTGTTAAAACTTCTAACCAAGATTGCCTGAATCCCCCAAAGGGCAATGGAACATACCGCAAACGTTAATGCTTTACCTAGTTCAAGTTGAAACGAACCCGCTGTATAAATCACTTTCGCACTATGCATCACCGGGAAAAACGTTGATAGGTAACCAGCAAATGAAATGATGACAGAAGCTGTCGCAGCCCAATTTGCAGCCCAATAGCCCCAAGCCATGCTATACCCTGAAACCCTTCCTTTAACAGGAGATTTAAATAATGATTGAGCATAACTTTGCGGTCCAGCCTTCAAATCCGGTTTCCTGACTGCCAGGTTACCAAACACTAAAGCTATTAGAAAAACTCCCAGTCCAGTAACGATCCATGCCAATGTGGCCCCTAATGGACTGGAAACCTGTGCTAATTGGGCAGGGAGCATGAAAATTCCGCCGCCGACCATATTTCCAATTACGAAAGTGGTCAAAATCAATAAACCCCATTTTTTATTTACCATTTATATCGAACCTTTCTTAAATACAAAGTATGTGTTTATACCGACAACTTATACTAAAATAGTATATCTCAAATAGTTTAGTTTGGTAAAGTGGTAAATAAGTAAAATGTAAAACGCAGACTAATCAGAAAATTTAAACACAGGATTGACAAAAAGATGAAATTGGATTATATTAGTAAATGCCAAGTTAATTGGTAAGAATAATATGGTTTGTCCCATTTTATTGTATTTTTCTATAACATTTGCAATTCCCGAATATTGCCGATTAGTCAACTAAAGGCACCCTTACATCTAATCCGTTAGATGGCGGGTGCCTTTTATTTTTTATAGTGAAGGGAGGGAATATGGAGTTCCTATTAACTGGTTATTCTTATACGGAAAGTTAAGTGATGAGGATATGATAGGTAAACCAAGTTCCCAAGAAAACATTGAAAGTGGGAAGCGTACATGTGCTTGTCGTGCGAATCTTTTTAACATTAGGCATGAAACGAAGCTTTATTACCAGTAGTGAAGGGGAGATATTATGGAAAAGAAAGAAGAATTGAAAATCAGACATATCATTTCAAGCTTGGAAGATCTGCAATATGGATCAGTTTTAATAACCGTACATGATGGCGCAATCACACAAGTGGATACCACCGAGAAGAAACGATTCCCATTAGTGAAGGGCCGTGCCGTTAAAGCTAGATGAATGACAGTTATTAAGGGAGCTTTCGATATGAAGGCTCTCAGACTGTAGACAAACTCGAGATTAATTAAGCTTGCCTGCCTTTTTTGAAGGAGTGTAAAATATTAACGTTGATTTTCACTCCAGGCACTCGCTTTCCGCGGGCGGACCGCCCTCGGCGCTCTTGGCGCCTGCGAGGTCTCGCACCTTCCGTTCCAATCAACTTTGTTTAAAAATTCAGACGGAATGCCTGTTGTCTACAAACTAGGAGCTTTCGATATGAAGGCTCTTTTTTATACAAAAATTTATTCATTTTTGGAATTTCTAATAAGATTGTACTGCTTTTAACATGGTAGAATAAGTTAGGGGATAAGGGAGTTTTTTAAGGGGTTTAAATGATATCTAAGGGAGGACCAGGGAATAGATGACTTTACAAACTATAGAACATGATATCTTGGCATTAGTTGAATCATTTAATGGGAAAATTGCATATAAAATTGAAAATGGTCTTGGGGACACGATTGGATATCACGAGAATGAATCCTTTCAATCAGCTAGTTTGATCAAAATACCAATGATCATCGAAGGTTATCGTCAAAGTGAACAAAAGAAAATCTATTTGAACCAACCAGTGACCATCCCGCCTAGTGAAGTGACAGGGGGATCTGGGGTCCTGCACGTCTTATCGAATAAAGTATTTTTGACCGTAGAGGATTTATTGACATTGATGATAACCATTTCCGACAATACATCCACGAATATGATGATGAACCTGTTGGGCTTTGAAGAAATCAATCAATGCATTAAGGAACTTGGTTTGAAAAATACTGTCCTTGAACGAAAAATGCAGGATTTTAAGGCATTAAAAGAAGGGCGCGACAATACCATATCGGCGGAAGATACGATTACCTGCTTAAAAGCCATACATACAGGCAACTTTTTAACGAAAGAAAGCCAGGAAAGAATATTGCGTGTATTTGACAATCAACAATTAAGGGATAAACTTCCATCGCTGATGGGCAAAGGAGTCAAGGTCGCAAGCAAAACGGGCGGAATTCGGGGAGTTGCCCATGATTGTGCAATCATTCGGTCAGAAACTCAAACCGTTTATGCTGCCGTTCTTACTGAAGATATGAAATCAGAGGAAGAAAGCCGTCAAGTAATCAGTAAAATTGGAAAATTTATTTATGATGATATGGTCGCAGAATGAACTGTTTGATTGAATATTTTTGAATAGAGCGGGAAGTCTTTCATGATTTCCCGCTTTTCAAATCCTAGTCATATAGGAGTTAGTGGTTATATATAGATAAGAAAATGAAGCGGGGAAAAACTTTGAAAAGGAAAATGAAACTTTTTTGTGTAATAAGCGTCATTGCGATACTGGGGTACTTTGGATTTTTGCACATGAAAATTCAGGAAAGCATTCACCAGCAAATTCCGGAAAATGCCGATTACCTCATTATTCTTGGAGCAAGGGTCAAAGGTTCGGTTCCATCATTATCCTTACAATACCGGATTGATAAAGCTGCAGAGTATTTATCGGCGAATAAACATACAGTGGTCATTGTATCTGGCGGCAAAGGACCGGGAGAAGATATATCGGAAGCAAAAGCAATGCAACAGGGGCTAATCGCCCAAGGAATTGAAGAAGCACGCATCATGATGGAAGACAAATCTACAACAACTCACGAAAATATTGTTTTCTCAAAAAAACTCATTCCTGATACAGCAGCTTCAGGATTGATCGTAAGTAATGACTTTCATATCTACAGGGCAGTCGAAATAGCAAAAAAAGAAGGCTTGGACATGAAGGGAATGCCGGCAAAGACACCAAAAGTGTCACTGTTGAAATCATATACCCGTGAATATCTTGCAATTACCAAATACTATTTGACCGGGTTGATTGGGAGGTGAATTCGAATTCTCTTAAAGATGGGGGTGCTTTCATTATTCGACTTCCACGACGACATTAGGAACTTGCCAAAAATCTTTCTCTTGATATAGCTCCTTAAGTGTCTTATAAACGGGATAAACCGTATAGGAAATCTCGACTCGTTCATCAGCATCCACTTCTTCCACATCTATATCATCAACAAAGCCAAGTTGATCATCGATTTCCATTAAATAATATCCGAGTGCATCATAGCTGCTATAGGCTACAATCACTTTACTGTCAAAACCGCTATTAGAAACTTTGTAATATTTCATTGAGTGACCTCCTTGTTGATAATTCTTTAAGTGAAAATCGTACTGTATCTTATTACTCTGATATACCCATTAATTAATATCTGAATCATTAAATTGGATAAATAAAGAAAATAAGAAGGCAATAAGAATGTGGAGCCATCTTAAATTATCGCTGGATAATTTGCTATCTGCATCATTTCATGTTAATCTAATAAAGAATTGTTTTTGGTTGTGGAAGAGGATACTCGTTATTTTCCAAATGATTGAAAATAGTAATACAATGTGTGTTATGCACTAGGAGGCAACAACAATGGAACAAGGTACAGTTAAATGGTTTAATGCAGAAAAAGGTTTTGGATTTATCGAACGTGAAAACGGAGACGACGTATTCGTACATTTCTCAGCTATCCAAAGCGAAGGCTTCAAATCTTTAGACGAAGGTCAAAAAGTAACTTTCGAAGTTGAGCAAGGTGCTCGTGGAGCTCAAGCTGCTAACGTTCAAAAAGCTTAATTTTATAATTAAATCGTAACCTATATGAACAGACTTCCTCGATGGGGGTCTGTTTTTTATTGTGCTAAAATATGAAAAAGCAAAAAAAATCCCACTCTGAACTGAGTAGGTTTTTTAGTGACTTGTTCTTAAGCTTTTTTAAATTCTTCTTCAAAGAAAAAAGTAGTTGGATGTTCTTTAACCGTATAAGAATATCTCTTCATGTTTTTTACATATGCCCATTTATTAATGGTTACTGATTCATTAGTATCCTGAATGGTTACTGTTTCACCAGTATTATACTTATTGCTTTTCAATTTAGCCACCCTCTTTACTAATAGTATAACATATTTGGCAATCAAAGATGTGTTCAAGATATTCCAATGAAATATTAGGTTTAAAAAATCAGGCTATGTAAACGGTACTGAGCCCAATTATTTTGAATAAAGAGGAATTTAAGGGTGATGTTTTAGCGATTGCAGAGGGTGAAGGGTGAATGTATTTTTAGCTGGATGTCACAATTTGGGATTATGTGGAGTCAGGCTAAAGCGAACAAGGAGTCGATATTACTACGAATTTTTCTCACTAACGCTTTCATTCCAATTGTATGATAATATTACCATGGTTTTATTAGACTGCCTGCCAAAGGAGGATAACAATAGATAGATTAAAATAATAAAAACCTGTATGTACTATTCCCCTACTCAATCAACAATACATAGAAGTTATGTAGAAGAAATTTGGAGGTCAATTCCGCAACTTTACAGTTATTTTATTACTTAAGCCTACTGTCTAGCTAAAACTAAAGCAATATAGATAAAAAAGCAGAGTACGACCGATTGAGCTTTTGTAGGAAGTAACATAAGTGAGATGATAAAAACTCACGATCAGAGAGTTGGAGGTAAATTGTGCGATTAATAAAAATACTATTTTGGTTATGTCTTATATTTTTTGTTATATCACTTTTTGTTTACACTATTCAGTGTATAATTTCTGCTTGGTGGAATATTCTTCTCATTATTATCATCTTATTAACCCTGTGGTGGTATAAAATTAGAAGGAAAAATCAGAAGTCAGTTTGGCAAGGAGTTATAGTAATTATTCTTTCTTTACTTTTACTAGCCTGGTTTTTAATTCCTTGTATATTTGGACACTTTAAAGATTTGGAAGAGGAACCTGAACCTGATACCGAAATGAACCATCATCAAGTATTGACCAATGATGAGGAAGATAAAGAGAAAAAACAACAAGCAGAAAAAGAAAAAGAAGAACAGGAAGAAAGAGAAAAAGAGCAACAAGCAGAAAGAGAAAGAGAAAAAGAGCAACAAGCAGAAAGAGAAAAAGAACAAGAACAACAAGCTTGTTCAAACATTCGAGGTAATATTTCAAGTTCAGGTACTAAGATTTACCATGTGCCTTCAGGACAATTCTATGATAAGACAGAACCTGAAGAAACCTTCTGTACAGAAGCTGAAGCAAAATCTGCTGGGTATAGAAAATCAAAACTATAAATTATTTTGCGGTAATACTTAGAAAGTAATTACCGAAAATTCACATTACCTGTCTAGGTAACAGCACACCCAAACGTCAAAATTAAGCTCAATTTTTTACTACTGATTTTATTAATATCATATAGAATTTATATTAGCCCGGTACAACGTTCTAATAAAGTCATAAAATGATAAATATAATAATAATACATTGTAAAAATGGAATAACTATAATATTTTGAGAGTATAATACAATTCTCTTGTTATTATGGTAAAATTTAACTGATATTATAGAAGGGGGCGAAATTATGAAGTGGTTGCTTAAATGGGTAATAATTGTTTTTATTTGCATCATATCAGGATTCAGTATAAATCCAGTGGTTAAGGCAGAAAGTACAAAGCCAAATATTTCTTTTAGTATTATTTCCCCTACGTCAAATACTACGAAAAATGATGAATTAAAAGTTATTATTTCTAAACCCAACTCCACCTATCAAGTAAGTGAAGTTAAGGCAAAGGTTGAGGGAAAGGAAATCCTTCTAACATATGATAACAATGCTTATGGTGAACATCTTCCAGGCTGGGTTGGTACATTAAATTTGAATGGTTTATCAAGAGGGATAAAAACACTTGAAGTCACTGTCTATGATGTTTATGGGAATGCTGTAGCGAAACAAACGACTTTTAAGTATACGCAGCCACCAGGTTTGAATATTATTTCTCCTAAATCTTTTGATTTTGCAAATGGAGAATTACGGATCACTGCAGAGGCTTCTGATTTAGCTGGTGAAACCTCTACAATAGGGGTATATGTCTCTTCCAATGATGAAGGTTATGGGACGAAATTGCTGGAGAGAGTAAATAGAATCGATGAGACTGTTGATATTAGTAAATATAATGGAAGAGAAATCTATATGAATTTTGTAGTTTCAAATGAATCTGGGGGTACATTTACTACAACTAGGGAAATTTATGTTGATAATAGCCCACTCTTAAGCCCAAAAGACCGAATTGATGGGGAAATATTAGATTATAAGGATAATAAAATATTATATCGAACTAATAATGATGTAAGAATAAAAGATTTACACACAACAAACGATACATTAGTTTTTTCTTATGCGAAAAATAAAGTGGATTATGGTTATTTAACTCCTTTAGGTGTGATGCTTGTTGTACAAAATGTTGATCCATATTATATCTCCAATAGTTTATTTGAATATAAAAATGGTACTCTTACTTATTTAGGGAGATTAAACTCAAATAGCTCTTTAAAGGTTAATGGTAATTACGCCATTTGGAATGGTGATTTAAAACCTCTTTCAACACCTGGTATTGCATCTGGAACCGAATTATATTTAAAGAATCTAGAGAGTGATAATATCACACTTGTATCTAACGAAGCAGGAAATTGGATGAATAATGTAACATCTAATGGTGATGTGATTTATTGGTCAGGTTCTGGATGGAATGGGTCAGGGGATACAATATTTAATTACAATATTTATAAATATTCCAATGGAAATACAAGTAGGCTTTCTTCTGATGGAAGTTATTTTAATGTATATCCAGTGTCGGATGGAAGCTTAACTGTATATGAAAGACATCGATATAATGAGAATACACATTTCTTAATTTTGAATGTTGATGGAAAAGATGAGACGATTGCTACATCATCAAATGATTTCTCACCTGGAAGAGATTACACCATTAACAATGGCTATGTGGCATATACCAATTATATAAATGGAACAAAGCAAATTTTTATTTGGAAAGATGGTATTTCTAATCAAATCAGTTATTTAGGATCTGATACATCAATTGTATCTCTAAATGCTAATGGTGATGTCATAGCAAGGTTTAGTAATGGATACTACCTTATCAAGAATGACGGTAGTCAACCAATAAAATTATATACAATAGGTTTGAACAATTACTGGGTTAATAATGAGCTTTATGGCGTTATCGGTGGGTCACTTTTAAGAATAGAGACAAAACCAGTTTTAGTTACAGGAGTTACTCTTTCAAAAATGGATCTTGAATTAAAAATTGGAGAAGAATTTTATTTGACTGCTAGTGTTTTGCCTTCTAATGCAACAAATCAAAGGGTCAAATGGAAAAGTAATCATTCAGATATCGCAACTATTGATGACACAGGTAAAATAATCGCAAAAAAAGAAGGTACAGCTACCATAACAGTAACCACTGAGGATGGAATTAAGACCGCAAGCTGTACTGTGGTGATAAAAGATGTAACAGCACCATCCATACCTACAGTCAATACTGTGTATGATAATGCTACTGTTATTACTGGTAAAGCTGAATCAAATGCAAAGATATATGCAATGGTAGGAAGCAAGAAAATTGGAGAAACAACTGCAAAAAATGGTCAATATACGATTAAGATTGCAAAACAAAAAGCAGGTACAACCATCGTTGTTTATGCTAAAGATACTTCAGGAAATAAGAGTGGAAATAAAACAGTTAAGGTAATAGACAAGACAGCTCCATCCGTACCAACAGTTAATACTGTATATGATAATGCTACTGTTATTACTGGTAAAGCTGAATCAAATGCAAAGATATATGCGATGGTAGGAAGCAAGAAAATTGGAGAAACAACTGCAAAAAATGGTCAATATACGATTAAGATTGCAAAACAAAAAGCAGGTACAACCATCGTTGTTTATGCTAAAGATACTTCAGGAAATAAGAGTGGAAATAAAACAGTTAAGGTAATAGACAAGACAGCTCCATCCGTACCAACAGTTAATAAAATTTCAAGTAAGACAGTAACAGTATCTGGCAAAGGTGAAAAGGGAGTATCTATTTATATTTACAATGGAAGTAAGAAGATTGGGCAAGGAATCGTGGATAGTCGAGGAAACTATAAAGTGAAAATTAAGGCACAAAAGAAGGGTTCGTCATTAATGGTATACGCTCAAGACAAATCAGGCAATAAGAGTAAGAGTAAAACGGTAAAGGTGAGTTAGTATCAAGAAAAAATTAGATAAATTTGCTATTAAGCTACCTGATTATAGATAAAGCGGTAATACTGAACCAAGTATTACCGCTTTATCTATTTATATAACTATAATTGACGAATAAAGAGTATTTTATCTAGATGGAACTATAGTCAACAATATTTGATAAAATATTGTTAAGGGACTTATTTTCTGTTAGGAAATCTAGGAGGTTCTTAACAGTGAAAGGTTGTATCAAGAAAGACAAGAAAACAGGTAATTATTTTTATGTAATCGATATGAGTATTGACCCCTTAACAGGGAATCGTACACAAAAAAAGAAAAGGGGTTCCAATAATAAGAAGGAAGCGAAGCATGCTCTTAGTGAATTTCTAAATGATGTTAGACAAAATGTGAATGTAAAGGTCATTTCAGAGCGAGTTGGACATACATCCATCTAGATTACGCTAGATAAGTATAGCCACGTGCTTCCAAGTATGCAGAAACACGTAGCTGATGAACTTGATAATTTGTTTAAATCTAAAGAAATGTGACCAATTCTGCGACCACACAAGGTTCAAGACCTTCAAAACCCCTCTATATCAACGCTTTAATTAAAACGCCCAATCCCCATTACGGAAGACAGGTTCTGAAGTGCCGTCCTGTTTGATGCCGTCGATGTTCATTTTTTCCGATCCAATCATGAAATCGACATGTGTAAGGCTATCATTCAATCCATTTTCTGCAAGCTCTTCTGGACTCATATTTTTTCCGCCTTCAATGCAGAAAGCATAGGAGCTGCCGATAGCAAGGTGGTTTGATGCATTTTCATCGAATAATGTATTGAAGAATAAAACATTCGATTGGGAAATCGGTGAGTTGAATGGAACAAGTGCCACTTCGCCCAGATAGTGTGAACCTTCATCCGTATCAACCAATTGCTTTAGGATTTCTTCCCCTTCTTCAGCTTTTACCTCAATGATCCGTCCTTCTTTGAAGGTCACGGAAAAATTATTGATGATGTTGCCGCCGTAACTAAGTGGTTTCGTACTGGATACCGTACCGTTAACGCCTGTTTTCAATGGAACTGTAAACACTTCTTCGGTGGGCATGTTAGCCATGAATTCATGACCCTGTACGTTAACGCTTCCTGCTCCGACCCAACGGTGTTTGTCGGGTAACTCGATTGTCAGGTCTGTTCCAGGAGCCGTGTAATGCAATTTTTGGTAATGCTTATCATTTAAATAATCAACCTTTTCATGCAGGGTATCATCGTGTTTTTTCCAGGCTTCCACAGGATCCTTCACATCAACACGAACTGCCTTGAAAATGGCTTCCCATAGCAAATCAACTCGTTTTCCTTCTGCCTCTTCTGGGAATACTTTATCAGCCCAAGCCTTTGAAGGGACGGCAACGATGGACCAGCTCACCTTATCGGATTGCATATACTGACGCCACTTCTTCAGAGCAGTCCCTGATGCTTTTTGGAAGTTGGCAATCCTTTCAGGATTTACACCTTTCAATAAGTCAGGGCTGGAGGAGATGACGGATAGATAGGCAGCTCCGTTTTCTGCAAGTTCGATCGTTTCTTCTGCGCGCCATTTTGGATACTCGTGGAACACCTCATCCGGAGCCAGTTCATATTTGGTACGTGAAACGATATCGTCATTCCAATTGACGATGACATTGCGCGCACCGTTCTCATATGCCTTTTTTACAATGAGACGCACAAGGTCAGCGCCTTCTAATGTTGAGTTTACGACAAGGGTTTGATCTTGTTGGATGTTTACGCCGACTTTAACGGCAAGTTCTGCATATTTTTCTAAATTCGTTTGAAAATCACTCATCATTTTAAAACTCCTTTTCCATTTTCTACATTTATAATTGTACTTATTGTCATATAAAAAAGAAACTTTTTACACCGATTATGAAAACTAATCGTATACGATGGAGGTCATGATAACCGGCAAGGAGCTGAATTCAATTCAAATCGGTTTTGCATCAGCACCTGCAATCTCGTGGCACAAATAAGTCCTCAAGCTCCAGCAGCGATTTTGTCTATCTTGCATTTTACCAAAACTAAAGAAGAAAAGACTATTGAAAAGGTTTGAATAGTTGAATAATTTAATGATTAGTACACTGAATCAATGGACTGAAAGAAAGAGGGCCTCTTTGAGACCCTCTTCCTTAATAGAGTAAATCACTTACCTAAATTAATCCAGACGCTTTTCACTTCAGAATAGTTATCCAGTGCATAAGATCCCATTTCACGTCCGATTCCGGATTGTTTGTAGCCGCCGAACGGGGAAGCTGCGTCGAAAGCGTTATAACAGTTCACCCATACTGTACCGGCACGGAGTTTCCCTGCAACATAATGGGCATTGGCTATGTCGCTTGTCCATAAGCCGGCAGCCAAACCATATTCACTGGCATTTGCACGGTTAATGACATCATCTAAATCCTCGAATGGCATTGCCGCTATGACCGGTCCGAAAATTTCTTCTTTGGCGATCGTCATATCCTCTTCAACACCGGCGAATATAGTAGGAGAAACAAAGTAGCCTTGTTCACCCGGTTTATTTCCGCCGACAAGAACTTCCGCACCCTCGTTTTTCCCTTTTTCAATATAGCCCATTACCCTATTTTGCTGCTCCTCGGAAACAAGCGGTCCAATTTGTGTACTTGGATCTAGGCCAATCCCTTGTTTGATGTTTTTTGCATGGCTGGCCATATCGGCAACAACATTATCATAATGTTTCTTTTGAATATAAACCCTTGAACCGGCACAGCATACCTGACCTTGGTTAAACATGACACCATTCAAAGCTCCAGGGATGGCTTTTGAAAAATCAGCATCAGGCAGGATGATATTTGGCGATTTCCCACCAAGTTCCAATGTGACCCGTTTCAATGAATATGAAGCGGAGCGCATGATCAATTTTCCAACTTCGGTCGAACCGGTAAATGCAATTTTATTTACTTGCGGATGGTCGACAAGCGCTTGTCCAGCGGTTTCACCAAAACCGGGAACGATATTGACGACCCCATCAGGGAAACCGGCTTCAGCCAATAATTCAGCCAGGTAAAGAGCGGAAAGCGGTGTTTGCTCAGCAGGCTTTAGTATGACCGTACAACCTGTAGCAAGTGCCGCTCCCAGTTTCCACATCGCCATAAGAAGCGGAAAGTTCCATGGGATGATTTGGCCGACAACACCAACAGCCTCGTGTTTTGTGTAGTTAAAATAATTTCCGCTTACCGGGATGGTCTGTCCGACAATCTTGGTGGACCAGCCAGCAAAATATCTCATATGTTCTATTGCTAAAGGAATGTCGGCATTGGTAGTTTCACTGATTGGTTTACCATTATCCAACGTTTCCAATTGAGCAAGTTCAGTTTTATTTTCTTCCATTAAATCGGCTAGTTTATACATAAGTCTACTGCGTGCAGCTGCGCTCATTCTTGACCAAGGACCTTCATCGAATGCTTTGCGTGCAGCTTTGACCGCTAAGTCGATATCTTCTTTATCAGCTTCATAAACATCGGCAAGTTTTTGTCCTGTAGCAGGATTAGGAGTGGAGAAGGTTTTTTTTGAAGCACTTTCTACAAACTGACCATTAATATAGAGCTTTTTTGGTCCTGTTAAAAATTTTTGCAGCTTTCCACTTACTTCTAACGTTAGATTTGTCATTAATTACCCTCCTGAATAAAATGATTATCTTGGGCAAAACATGATGACTTATTGTTAACGCTATGATTGCCAATTTTTATGATAAATGAAAAAAAGGGAATATTCAATCTATAACATTCGACAGAATATCCAAGATTTCTTCATCATTTTAAAAATGAAGTATTTTTTGTCATGACATGTGTAATTACTATAGCAAAAATGAAAGTTAATAGTTAAAATGAATAAGGGTAAAATAACAAGAAGGTCTGAAGTTCTTCAGGAGGAATATATGGGAAATGATGCGAAAATGATATCGCAGCGTAAGTTACTTGGTGTTGCGGGTCTTGGCTGGATGTTCGATGCACTTGATGTCGGTATGCTTTCTTTCATCATTGTTGCATTAAAACAGGATTGGAACTTAACCAGTGAGCAGGTTGGCTGGATCGGGAGCATAAACTCCATAGGAATGGCTGTTGGCGCCGTATTCTTTGGTGCGATGGCCGACAGGGTCGGACGAAAGAATGTCTTCATCATTACATTATTATTGTTTTCGATCGCAAGTGGCCTGTCTGCAGCAGTCAGTACACTCAGCTTGTTCTTGATATTGCGGTTTTTAATTGGAATGGGACTTGGGGGAGAACTCCCGGTTGCCTCGACATTGGTCTCTGAAAGTGTTGAAGCGAGTAAAAGGGGAAGGGTCGTCGTACTTCTTGAAAGCTTTTGGGCGGTTGGCTGGATTTTGGCAGCACTCATATCCTATTTCATCATACCGGCTTATGGTTGGCGGGTTGCATTGTTATTGAGCGCAGTTCCAGCTTTATATGCTCTGTATCTGCGCTTGAAACTGCCGGATTCACCGAAGTATACGGAACTTGAAAAAAAGCAGAGACCATCTGTATTAAGCAATATGAAAAGTGTCTGGAAAAAGGAATACTCCCGTCAGACCCTTGTATTGTGGATTCTATGGTTTTGCGTGGTCTTTTCCTATTATGGGATGTTTTTATGGCTGCCAAGTGTGATGGTCCTAAAAGGCTTCAGCATGATTCAAAGTTTTGAATATGTTTTGATCATGACGCTTGCACAGCTTCCGGGCTATTTTTCAGCTGCATGGCTGATAGAGAAGATGGGACGTAAATTCGTTTTGATCACGTACTTAATTGGAACGGCAGTCAGTGCCTATTTCTTTGGATCGGCAGAGGGGCTGGCACTGCTGATAGTTTCCGGGATGTTCCTATCTTTCTTCAACCTAGGGGCATGGGGTGCACTTTATGCGTATACACCTGAGCAGTATCCAACAGCAGTTCGCGGTACGGGTGCTGGGTTAGCTGCAGGGGTCGGAAGGATTGGCGGTGTCTTGGGACCGTTGCTTGTAGGGTATTTAGTTGCCGCAGACATCCCGATTTCATCGATTTTCACCCTATTTACAATTGCTATTCTAGTGGGTGCAGTTGCCGTAGCTTTTGGGAAGGAAACAAAGAATACCGTTTTGACATAAACAAAAGGAGGGGACTGTATACAGTCTCCTCCCCTTGTTTAATTAAAGTCCTTAATTATTTTTAAAAGGGATTCGGATGCAGTCTTCGGATTATCTGCATTCATGATGGCCGATACGACTGCGGCACCGGATAGCCCGCTATCAGAAAGAGAGGAAATGTTATCGGCAGAGATACCACCGATGGCTACTGCGGGAATGGAAACATTGCGGCAAATTTCCCCCAAATCCTCAAGGGCCATTAGGGTTGCATCTTGTTTGGTCTTGGTAGGGAAAACCGAACCGACTCCGATATAGTCCGCTCCATTTCGTTCGGCTTCGAGAGCTTCTTCAAGAGTGGAGACAGATACACCGACAATCATATCTTCAGGAACCATTTTTTTGACGACAGGCAGTGGAAGGTCATCTTGCCCAATATGAATTCCGTCCGCTCCAACCGCAAGTGCTATATCCACCCGGTCATTGATGATAAGGGGAATGGACAGCTCATTCAATAACTGTTTTAATGCAGATGCTTTTTTATAAAAGGAGAGGGAGGAATTGTTTTTCTCTCTAAGTTGTACGATTGAGACTCCTCCTGAAACGGATTCTGCAATGATTTTGGTCAATTCTTCTATTGCTATGGACTCTTCCGTAACTAAATACAGGCTTAAATCAATTTGGGACTTCTTCATTTAATTTCACCTCGTTCATCCAGATTTCCTTATCCATTCTTGATATCGCATCGATTAATCGCACACGAAAAGTACCTGTTCCTTCATCCTTTTGAAGGTTTGCGGCTGCTAGTTCCCCTGAAATGCTCATGGTTGAGATACCGGCAATTGCTGCAGAATAAAAATCATCGGTGACACCGGAAAAAGTGCCGATAAGAGCTGTGGACATGCAACCGGTGCCTGTAACATTAGTTAAAAGGAGGTTCCCGTTATCGATGATGGACGTATGTTTTCCATCGCTGACCGCATCCTTAGCTCCGCTGACCACGATGATGCTATTCAATTCATTTGCCGCTCGTGCGGCCAGCTCTGCATTGCTAATTGAAAGTTCTCCCGAATCCACCCCGCGTGTAACGGTATCCCCACCCATCAATGAAAGGATTTCACTCGCATTTCCGCGAATGATTTGGAAAGTAACCTTACTTAGGAGCTCTTTGACTTGCTCTGTACGATAGGAGGTGGCACCAACTCCAACCGGGTCCAAAATGACCGGGATATCCAGGGCATTTGCCGTTTTACCGGCGATCTCCATTGCTTCCAAAGCTTTATCATCGATCGTACCGAAATTCAGGACCAATGCATCTGCTAATTTGACCATATCCGCCACTTCTCTTGGGCTCGATGTCATTACTGGTGAACCACCGATGGCAAGGGTGGCATTTGCACAGTCGTTGACCGTAACAAAGTTGGTGATTTGGTGAACGAGTGGTTTTCTTTCTCTTACCTTCATAAATAAATCGGCTGAAGAAACCTTCATAACAAGTCACTCCGTTCTTTTTTTGAATATGAATGAAAATGGTGGACTGGCCCATGACCTTTACCGATTGAAAAGCTATTGCGTATTGCTTCGGATATATAGGTCTTGGCTTGTTCGATCGACACTTGCAATGGCAGTCCGTTTGCCAGGTTTGATGTAATGGCGGAAGATAAGGTACAGCCCGTACCATGAGTGTTTTTTGTATGAATGCGCTCTCCCTTGATCCAGTGGAAGTCAGTCCCATCATAAAAAAGATCATTTGGATTTCCTGCTGCATGGCCCCCTTTAAGTAAAACGGCTTTGGGACCCATTTCTTGTATTGAAATGCATGCTCTGTAGAAATCTTGTTTCGTCCGAATCGAGAAGCCAGTAAGTACTTCCGCTTCCGGTACATTTGGTGTAACAAGTGTTGCAAGCGGAAGCAACTCCATTTTTAAGGCAGAGACAGCCTTTTCGTCGAGCAAATGGTGGCCGCTTTTGGAAATCATGACAGGGTCAAGGATAACGATGGCAGGCATGAAGGCTTTAAGGGACGCAGCGACCGTTTCCACGATTTCTTTTGATCCAAGCATGCCTATTTTTACTGCATCGACACGAATATCTTCAAATATAGCTGCAATTTGATCCGATATGATAGCTGTTTCAATTGGCTGTACTGAACGGACTTCCATTGTGTTTTGTGCGGTTACGGCTGTGATGGCGGACATTCCAAATACACCATGTGCAGAAAATGTTTTTAAATCCGCTTGTATTCCAGCACCGCCCCCTGAATCAGAGCCGGCGATGGTTAATGCTGTTTTCATAAAAAAACCCCTTCATATAATTATTTTTTATCAGTATTTTAAGTAATATGAAAGCTAAAATCGCACCTGCGAATGAACTGAACATAAAAGCCGGTAAAAAACCAAAAAGAGCAGCTTTTTCTCCCAATAGGAGGGTTGCAAGTGGATAACAGGCTAGGGAACCGAGAATGCCGGTCCCGATCACTTCCCCTAAACAGGCGAATTTTAAGTTTTGTGTTTTTTGGTAAAGGATGGCAGCCAAAAGTGCACCGATCATGCTTCCGGGAAAGGCGAAAATTGAACCGGTACCAGACATGTTTCTAATGATGGAAACTAAAAAAGCTTGTGTTACAGCATAGGCAGGCCCCAATAGAACAGCCGTCAGGACATTTGCCAGATGCTGAATAGGAAAGATTTTTGCAAATCCTGCAGGTATGAAAATAAATGAACTGGTCAGCGTCGTTAAAGCCGTGATCATGGCAGTCAACGTCAGTTTCTTGATAGGATTCATCATGTCATCCACCTACAGCGGCCAATCCTGCTCATTTTGAACCATATCCCAGAATAAATATTCATATCGGGAAGTAACCAAAAAGTGCTTTTCTAATCTAAGAAGTTCCTTTTCAGGCATGCCTTCCGTCAATTCTTCCAACAAAGCGATCAGCCACTTATGTGCTTCCCCGAATTCAGGAGACGAATAGGATCTTATCCAATCTGCGTAGCGGTTGTTTTCCAAAGCTGCTCCATTTTGTTCTTTTAATAGCAAACCGATTTCATAATAATCCCAAGCGCAGGGCAGGAGACAGGCGATCAAGTCTGCTAAAGTCCCATGCTGAGCTGCATTTAGCATGTAACCTGTATAGGCTAAAGTGGTTGGAGTAGGTTCTGTATTTTCCAATTCCTTGGAACTGATCCCGAATTCGGAAGCATAATGCCGATGGATATCCATTTCCACTTGAAGGGTTTCATTTAAAATATTCGCAAACTTTGCCATGGTTTCGATGTTATGGGCTTTGATGGCACCTAAAGCAAAGAGCTTGGAATAATCCATGAGATAGATATAATCCTGCTTCAGGTAATAGGCAAATTTCTTTTCAGGAAGCGTGCCGTTTCCAATTGCCTGGACAAAGGGATGTGAATGGTTCCTTTTCCAAATCTCTTTTGCCCTTGCATGCAGTCTATCACTGAATGTTTCTAATTTTGTATTCTCCATTGTTCATCCTCCTTTAGAATGGATCCCTTTGTTAAATAAAAAACCCCGTTCCTGAATACGGAACGGGGTAGATGGATATAGTCTGTAAATGGACGATATCATCCACTTCCCTCCGCCGGTATGAGCCGGTTCAGGTTCAAAGGGTCCGGAACTAATTCCATCTCAGTCTTAAAAAAAGACTCCCCTAGTGGTGTGAATTGTATGTAATTACTGACATCATATCAGAAAGACAAGAAAATGCAATACGTATTTGAAACAGGGTTCCCTTTATTCCAGGAAAAAAGGGAGAACCAGGTAATTGACTTTTGATGATTATTAGGATAGAATCGTTTCTACATCATTATATATCGAATTCTTATCCAGAGAGGTGGAGGGACTTGGCCCTAAGAAACCTCGGCAGCGGACCCGTTTTGGGAACTGTGCTAAATCCAACAAGCATATGCTTGGAAGATAAGAAGAGCCGTACGGACACTGTCAGCCTCTTCTTAAATTGGAAGGGGCTTTTATTTTTGGGAAATAACGTTTAGTGACATAATAGAAAAGGTATATATAATTTGGTGAAATCAAACAAGTTGATAAAGTTTAGCTAACTAGAAGCAGGCTCAAGGACGACTAGGAAAGGAGCCATTTACATGGCAGAATTATTTAAGAGGATTGAACAGAGGAAGGCAAAGCTCATTGAAGAGCTATTGGCCAATGGAGTATACAAAACCTCTGATGAAAGGCACCTTTATGATGCCCCATTAAAAGTACTTGAAGATGAATATAAGATTGTTATAAATAGACCCAATAACGAGTCACCTTCTGAATGGATGACATAGTAAGCGATATACTATATTTTTGGTTCATGGATAAGGGATATGATGTAAGCATTCGCAGTCTACACTAGTGGATGCTTTTTTTGCGTTTAATAGAAAACGACACAAAATATACATAATTAAAGAGTGGAATAGGTGTTTTGTCACATTTGACCTATAAAATAACACATTTTATTCCTGGAAAATAGTTGATTTTAACTAGTGGTTTCATTATGATGAAAGTGTAAAAATATTGAATTAATGGGAGGTGGCTATAGTGCCTTGCCGTAAGGTAACTGTAGAAAAAGTAGAAGAAAAGAGACAGGAAATGATAAAGTTGGGAGCGATTTACGGCTTAACAAGTCTGGTAACTGTTCAAGCCAGTCAAGAATTGGATAGGCTATTAAATGCATTAGCAAGTAAAAGGGATTCTGAGTATTTTTCCTTTCAAAAAGCAAATAGGTATTTTTAAATTAGCCAATTCGACCTGTATTAATCTGAAAAGCTACTGCTCAAGGCAATAGCTCTAAAGAATTATATATTAAATATCGACACGTTTACCAAGAATGATCAAATCCCGCTCAATGCCATCCAGCTCGGCAACTTGAGGTAAATGTGCCCATTCTTCAAACCCAAATTTGGAAAAAAGCTTAAGGCTCGGTGCATTGTGGGCGAAAATGAAACCCAATAAAGTCTTAATACCTAATTTTGGACACAATTCAATTGCCTTTCGAATCGAAATTTGTCCGATTCCTTTTCCCCGGAAATAATCATCAATATAAATGCTGATTTCCGCAGTGGACTTATATGCCGGTCGGCCATAGAAGGATTGAAAGCTCATCCATCCAGCAGTTTTCCCTTCTATAGTAATGATATATAGCGGTCTACTTTCTGAATGATGTTCCTCAAACCATTTAACCCTCGATTGGACGGATACAGGTTCCGTATCTGCCGTGACCATTCTTGAAGCAATTGTCGAATTATATATTTCAACAATTCTGGGTAGATCAGATAGTTCTGCCTCTCTAAACTCTATGTTCTCTTCCATGATTTAAACTCCTAACTATCATTTATTCAATCTCCAGAATGAAGGGTAATCCCGTTTTTGGTTTTAGGGACGGTGAACGACACCCAATCCATTGAAAGTTTTATATTATCATACACTCATTACTCTTTATCTGACAATTCTTTTTTATGTTAAGACTTCAGATTTTTGGGTATGTAAAAGACTAAATACTTCTAGTAAAAAGACAAGAGGAGAACCAAATGAAAAAATTGGCAGGTTTATTGATTATTGTACTGGTTATATGTTTTGCTGCATATGAATTCCAGGCCTCGGAGTCGGAAGATGTGCAAAGGGTCATGGCTTTTGGAGATTCATTAACCTACGGAAAAGGGGATAAAAACGGGGAAGGATATATAGAAGGCCTTGAGGATGAATTGAATGATCCGCAATCGGAGCAAAAAGTGAGTTTTTGGAATTACGGTATAAAAGGCCAGGAAACGGATGGGGTGATGAAACAGCTTGATGATTACCGCATTAAAACGAAACTTGATGAAGCCGATACTTTCATCATTTTTATTGGAACGAATGACTTGATCAATAGTAACGGCGGGGACTTGGAGAAAATAAGTGACCGAAAAATCAATGAGGGTAAACGGGAGTATATCAACCATCTGAAAAAGATTACATCAACATTGCTGGAGGCAAACGATAAAGCGGATATTCTGGTAGTAGGACTATATAACCCAATTAAAGACAATCAAAAACTTGAAAAGCACATTCGCGATTATAACCGGTCAATAAAGGGGTTAGCGGATAAAGATAAAAGGATGTTATTCATTCCTACAAATGATCTTTTTGAAGACGAAAAGAAAACAAAGTATTTCAGTGATAAGTTACATCCGAATGAAAAAGGGTATCAGCTCATTGCGAATCGGGTTTTGGAAAGTTATGATTTCAAATGAAAGCAAAAAATGCACAGAAAGGCTTTCTGTGCATTTTTGCCTGCTAAGTCGCTAGGAATTTGATATAGCTTTTAGTTGAGGGAACTGTAAGTCATGGAGCTGCTTGTATCGGTCGTTGTTTTGCATTAACTGTTCATGTGTTCCTTTTTCATGGACCTGCCCTTTTTCCAGCACGATGATTTGATCGGCATCATGAATGGTCGATAAACGATGTGCAATGACTATTGAAGTCCGGTTTTTCATTAAACGTGACAATGCTTGTTGGATCAAATGTTCGGATTCTGTATCCAAGGCCGCCGTTGGCTGAATGGAATATGTCCTCCACTCATAGCGATCACTCCTATTTAGACTGTCCTTGATGAATTTTGCCTTTATGAATATCATAGAGCTTTTCAAAAAATAGACAACTTTTAATCGGTTCGTTTTGTCAAAAAGTATTATTATTTTACACTTTCCTATAGGACATGGAATAATTAAAGGAGATTAGCGAGGCTGATAAGAGGAGATGCTAAAATGAATGAAAATGAAAAAATCAGGGAAGAACTTTTAAATGCGGTCAACGGACTATCGGATGAACAGCTGAACGCCCAGCCTGAACCTGGACGATGGAGCATCATCCAGGTTTTGGATCATTTATATTTAATGGAGAGGGCCATAACAAAGAGCATTTCCGATAAATTGAAGAGCGATGAAAGCATTCCTGCTGTGGATAAACCGATAGAGCTTACTTTAAATCGTGAAGTGAAGGTCCAGGCCCCGCCATTTGTCATTCCGTCAGAATCATACCAGACTTTGATTGAAGTTAAGGAGAAGTTGTCCGAATCCCGAAAAGCTTTTGTACAGGTCGTTGACCATGCAAAGGAAATTGATCTCGAACAAAAGTCTTTTCCACACCCTTTGTTTAAAGATTTAAGTCTGAAGCAATGGATTCCGTTCGTGGGACTACATGAAAAACGGCATTTATTGCAAATTGAAGAACTGAAAGCAAAGTTATTATAGAAGAAAAACTCATCCGTCTTTGGTTGAGTTTTTCATTTTCATACAGATATTCGTAAAGGAAGGGTTTTTAGTGAAAGCCACTTGGGTAAGGACATGTTTGGTATTGGGCTTTTTCGGATTGTTGCTGTGGCTCTTGTTCAAGTATATGCTTCCGCCTGACCTGGATGAAATCGAACTGACTGACGAGCTTAATCCGATCGTCGCCGAAAAAAAAGATGAGCTCATTCAACTGGCCAATGACAAAGGCATCCAGGTTATCATTACGGCAGGGTTCCGGTCTCTAGCCGAGCAAAATGAACTCTATGAAAAGGGAAGATCAGACTCGGGCAACATCGTAACGAATGCAAGAGGTGGCGAGTCGCTGCATAATTTCGGTTTGGCAATAGATTTTGCCCTCCTTAACAAACAAGGCGAGGCCATTTGGGATATGAGTTATGACGGCAACGATAATGGAAAGTCGGATTGGATGGAAGTCGTAACCATCGCTAAAGGGTTAGGTTTCGAATGGGGAGGGGATTGGGCAGGGTTCAAGGATTATCCACATTTACAAATGACATTTGGTCTAAGCCTGCGTGAGCTGCAACAAGGCAAGCAGCCAAAAGGGCAGTGAAAGTGGTTGGCTTCATTATAAGCCGCATAATTTTGACTAAAAGCAGGAAAATAAGCATGTGAATTGCTTTACAGGTAAGAATTCGATAAAGTGGACTAGTGAGAAATCAGACATAAAGGAGTGCAGTCACCATGGAAGAAACAAAAAATTGCCGGGACTCATTGGTCATAAAAACAAGCCTTGTCCTCCCGCCGGATACAAATAATATTGGTACGATGTTCGGAGGCAAATTAATGGCATACATTGATGATGTAGCGGCTATATCAGCCATGCGTCATGCGCGAAGCAACGTCGTTACGGCATCAACTGATTCTGTCGATTTCCTGCACCCTATTCACGAAGGAAACGCAGTTTGCCTTGAAAGCTTCGTGACTTATACGGGCAGAACATCAATGGAAATCATCGTCAAGGTGATTGCGGAGGATTTAGTTACTGGAGCCCGAAATTTATGCGTGATTTCCTTCTTGACATTTGTTGCCATTAATGAAGAAGGTAAACCAATCCCTGTTCCGCGTTTGGTTCCTGAAACGGAAATGGAAAGGAATTTAAATGAATCAGCTAAACAACGGGCCCAAATAAGGAAAAAAAGAAGGGAAGATACACAGTTCATTGCAAGTACTTTCGGTGTGAAACTGCCATGGACCGATCAATCAAATCCAGGATTATATAAATAAGATAGGCATCCCTTCAGCCGTTTTATTGATAATCGAGACCAAATTCATCGTGATTTGGTCTTTTATTAATCGCCATGGCTATTAGGAAAATTGTGTTCTTCAACTATCCGAATGGGAAAATTACGTGAAAAGACGCTTGGAAAATTCCAAGCGTCTATTTTATGTTACCTTGTAGGTTTGAATATATCCGATTTTAGTCATCGCTTGCTAAAATACCAAAGAAGCGTAAGATGTTAATGAATAGGTTAATGAAATCAAGATATAGATTCAAAGCCATGAGCGGTACTTCTTCGGCTGTTACCCCATAATGCTTCATTCGATTGAAATCATATAAAATATAACCGCTGAAAACTAAAATCCCTATAAATGAAAAGACCAGCATGGCTGTAGAGCTTAATGGAGAGAAAATGTTGAAAATGCTAATGACGACTAAAGCTAGCAAGGCTGCAAATAACATTCCCCCCAAGAATGAAAGGTCCCTTTTGGTGGTTGTGGCATAAACCGCCAGTCCTCCAAATACGACTGTCGTCGTAACACCTGCCAGGATCACCACATTTGCCCCTGCAGCGGCTAGGTAGTGTGCAATGATCGGATAGGTCGTAATTCCGGAAATCAACGTGAAAGTATACAAAAATGTATAACCTATCGCTTTTTTCCTCCGTAATATGAATGCTCCAATCAACATGGCGATCTCAAGTATCGCCAAGGGAAGAAACAAGGATGGCGGAACAAGAGTGCCGAGAGCCATCCCTAAAACGGAAACGGCAAGTGATAAAGCGAACGTCCGCATGACGGATGGCATATATGTTTGTACAGTTTGTGAATACATTCAATCACCTCATCATTTATTTTCTACAGTCTTCTACGAATCTGTTTTAAAAAGGTTTCATCGCCATTAATGAAAAATTAAGTGTTTTTTTAAAAGTATTGAAATATATATGAAATAATTACCTATTTTATGATATTCTTACAAAAAGACTAATTTTTCTGAAATATTAAAATAATTCAAGTGAAAACATTCTGCGGTACGTAAAACGACAAGGTCAATTAATGAGTATGAACTTTAAAAAAGTTATCTCAAAATAATAATTTCAAAATTATTGGTTTTATATAATTAATCGGACTTCAAAACTTTACTGTATAACAGTTATAAAGGAAACGTTTTTATATTGAAGAAAATTATTCCTAAAGTTATAAAATATGAAAAAAATGTGATTATTTTCTAAAAAAACTATTGTATAATTGTAAAAAAATGATTAAAATTCTAAATAATTATCAGAAGATTGATTATTTTCCCGATAAAATAGTTTAGGGGGAGCAAGGATGAAGAAAGCTATTTTACAAATAGAGAACCTAACTACCTCATTTCGAATCGGCAACAAATATCATGCAGCGGTGGATGATGTTTCGTTTACGGTGAATGAAAATGAAATTGTAGCAGTTGTTGGAGAATCAGGTTGTGGAAAGAGTGCCTTGGCCTTATCTATCATTCAATTACATAATAAGCAAAGAACGAAATCCGAAGGAAACATCAATTATAAAGGTCAAAATCTCCTAAAGTTGAATGATGTGCAAATGAATAAAGTCCGTGGTAAGGAATTGGGTATGATATTCCAGGAACCTTTAACGGCTTTGAACCCGCTCATGACCATAGGAAAACAGATCGAGGAGAGTCTTGATTACCACACTGAACTCTCCAGTGCTGAAAAAAAGAACAGGACACTCGAACTTTTGACACAAGTGGGAATTCCATATCCCGAACGGACGTACAAGCAATATCCGCATGAGCTCTCGGGCGGAATGCGGCAAAGGGCAATGATCTCGATCGCGATTGCTTGCAATCCTGCACTGGTCATCGCCGATGAACCCACGACGGCACTGGATGTTACGATTCAAGCGCAAATACTTGATCTGCTGAAGGATATCCAAAGCAGGACTAAAATGGGGATCATCTTAATCACACATGATCTAAGCGTCGTAGCAGAGGTCGCTGACAGGATCGTAGTCATGTATGCAGGTCAGGTAGTGGAAACGGGAAGTGTTAAAGAGATATTCAACAATCCGCTGCATCCATATACGAGGTCGTTATTAAATTCGATTCCTTCGGCCGCAAACGAGAAAAATCGTTTGCATGTCATCGAGGGAATCGTTCCATCGATAGCGAAAATGGATCGGATCGGATGCCGATTCCAAGATAGGATTCCTTGGATACCTAAGCATGCGCATGAAGAGACACCCCGACTTCATGAAGTGGGCAGCGATCATTTTGTCCGCTGTACCTGCTATAAAGAATTTTATTTTCAAGATGAAGGAGATGCATCGGCCCATGACATTACTCAAATTAGATAATCTGAAAGTGCATTTTCCAATAAGGGGCGGTTTTTTCAGGAGGGTGGTTGATCACGTAAAGGCTGTGGACGGTGTTTCCTTTGAGCTGCAGCAAGGGGAAACATATGGTTTGGTCGGGGAATCCGGAAGCGGCAAGTCCACGACAGGCAAGGCGGTGGTCAAACTGAATGAGGTGACATCCGGACAAATCCTGTTTGAAGGCAGGGATTTAGCATCATTAAGTAGAAGAGAAATTAAACCTTTCAGAAAAGATATCCAAATGATTTTCCAAGACCCGTATTCATCCTTGAATCCCAAGAAGCGGGTACTGGACATCATTGCCGAACCGCTGAGGAACTTCGAACGGTTATCACCTTCAGAGGAAAAGAAAATCGTCCAGGACTTCTTGGACAAAGTCGGACTGAGTCCGGAATCGATTCACAAGTATCCTCATGAATTTTCTGGGGGGCAGCGCCAGCGAATTGGGATTGCCCGCTCATTGACATTGAAACCTAAACTGATCATTGCGGATGAACCGGTGTCAGCACTGGATGTTTCCGTTCAGGCACAAGTATTGAATTTCCTTCAGGATCTCCAACAGGAGTTCAATTTGACTTATTTATTTGTCGGGCATGATTTAGGTGTAATCCGGCATATGTGTGACCGGATGGGCGTCATGTATCGCGGTAGATTGGTAGAGGAAGGAAAAAGCGAGGAAATCTATGAAAATCCCCAACATATATACACGAAGCGCCTGATTGCCGCCATTCCCGATTTAGAGCCGGAAGTTCGTGAAGATAAAGTGCAGCTTAGAAAAAAACTCACCTCGGAATATGAGTCTACCTACTCAAAATATTTCGATGAGAATGGACGTGCTTACGATTTGAAACCGATCTCATCGACACATAGAGTCGCATTACAATAAGGAGGTGGAAGGAATGTGGAAGTTTATCCTAAGACGATTATTAGTTATGATCCCGCAGCTCTTTTTATTGAGCATCATCGTTTTCATGATGGCAAAAGCAATGCCGGGAGATGCACTGTCAGGCCAGGAAATCAATCCTAGGGCCAATCCAGCAGAGCTTGATAGGATCCGGGAAGAACTGGGTTTGAATGACCCTTGGTACCAACAATATATAAGGTGGGCATCCAATGCTGTACAGGGTGATTTCGGTGTTTCCTATACACATAAGACGCCCGTTATGGATGTGATCGAAGACAGGCTTTGGAACACGGTGTTCCTGGCGTTGGTCACGCTGATCTTTACATATATGCTTGCGATTCCATTAGGCATACTTAGCGGAAGGTATAACGATACCTGGGTGGATAAAACCGTTACGGGTTATAGCTATGTAGGGTTTGGCACGCCGATTTTCATTTTTGCTTTAATCATGTTATTCGTTTTCGGATTTGCCTTGGATTGGTTCCCGTCTGGAGGCAGTGTCGATTCAAAGGTGGACGAAGGAACATTCGCCTATGTTGTAAGCAAGATCAATCATTTGATTTTACCAGCTTTAAGTACAGCTTTAATCGCAACAACAAGTACGATCCAATATTTGCGAAATGAAATCATCGATAATAAAATCAAGGATTTCGTAAGGACTGCGCGTTCGAAGGGAGTGCCTGAATCAAAGGTATATTCACGGCATATCCTGAGAAATTCCTTTTTACCGATTGCGGCATTCTTAGGCTATGAAATTACTGGATTGATCGGCGGCGCGGTCATAATCGAGACCATTTTCAGTTATCCGGGACTTGGGCAGCTTTTCCTTAGTTCAGTCAGTCTGCGGGATTTCAGCGTTGTCACGGCCATCGTCATGATGACGGGATTTGCCACTCTGCTTGGCACACTTCTTTCGGACATCATACTTAGTGCGGTCGATCCGCGCATACGGATAGAATAGGAGCGGGGTGAGTCGTATGGAAATGAAAGTAGAAACCGGAAAGAACATACAAGTGAAAGATGTGAGCCCTTCAGGAATCAAAATTATCTGGCAGGAAATCAAAAAGGATAAGCTTGCCATGGGCTCATTGATCATATTAGCAGCCATTTTGCTTTTTGTTTACGGTGCGTCACTTTTCATGGACGCCAAGGAAATAGCCAAGGTCGATTTTCTCTCCATTTATATGGAACCATCTTCAGACTATTGGCTTGGAACCGATTATGGTGGCCGGGATGTATTCGGACAACTGATAATAGGTACCAGAAATTCATTCACGATCAGTTTATTCATAACATTATTCACGGCTATCATCGGTTTATCTTTAGGGCTCCTGGCCGGCTACTTTGGCGGGGCGACCGATAATGTGATCATGCGTATTATCGATTTCGTGATTGCCCTCCCGCAATTGATGTTCATCATCGTTGTAGTCACGATTGTACCGATTTTCAATGTATATGTTTTCATTTTAATCATGACGATGTTTTTATGGACAGGTAAGGCCCGGCTGATTCGTTCAAAGGCATTGTCAGAGCGTGAGCTGGATTATATCCATGCCTCACAGACACTCGGGACGCCACATTGGAAAATCATCCTGTTTCAGCTTCTGCCCAATGTCAGTTCATTGATCATCGTTAACTTCATTTTGAACCTTGCTGGCAATATTGGCTTAGAATCCAGTTTGACTTTCTTAGGGTTCGGCCTTCCTGAGAGCACCCCGAGTTTAGGGACGCTCATCAGTTATGCTCGAAATCCAGATGTTCTGGAAAACAAGTGGTGGATATGGGTACCCGCATCACTCATGATTTTAGTGTTGATGCTGAGTATAAATTTCGTTGGTCAAGCGTTAAAACGCGCTGCCGATGCAAGACAAAGAAGAGGATAAAAAAAAGGGGAGTGTATGATATGAAAATCAAAAGCTACAGTAAGGTATTAAGTGCATTGGCCATTTCGTCTCTACTGCTTGCTGCATGTTCGAATGATACGGAGAAATCTTCAACGAAAGAGAAAAAAGGGAAAGATGTCGAACAGGTCGATACCTCTAAATTCCCGACAAAGACGACAAATCAAGGAGAGCCGATTGAAGGCGGCCATTTGACATATGGTTTGGTATCAGATACCCCGTTTGAAGGGATATTGAACAAAGTTTTCTATCAGGGCGAACCTGATAACCAAGTTATCACATTCTTTGATGAGGATTTATTGGATACAGACGAAGACTATGTATATACGAATGAAGGCGCCGCTTCCTATGAGATTTCAGATGATCATAAAACGGTCACGCTGACGATAAAGGATAATGTAAATTGGCATGATGGAAAGCCTGTGACTGGTGCCGATTTGGAATATGCATATCTTGTCATGGGAAACAAGGATTACAAAGGTGTCCGCTATGATGAACAAATGGCTTTAATCGAGGGTATGGAAGAGTATCATGAAGGGAAAGCGGATAAGATTTCAGGCATTAAAGTGGACGGCAAGAAAATCACTTTCACTTTCAAAAAAGCGAATCCTTCCGTCACGACCGGATTATGGACATACCCGCTTCATAAAGAATACTTAAAAGATGTTCCGATTGCAGAGTTGGAATCATCGGATAAAATCCGTAAAAATCCGATTGGATTTGGACCGTTCAAAGTGAAGAAAATCGTTCAAGGGGAAGCGGTCGAATTCGAAGCGAATAAAGATTATTATCGCGGTGAACCTAAATTGGACAGTGTCACATTGAAAGTCGTGAATCCGGCAGTTGTCGTCAAGTCACTTGAAAATGGTGACCTCGATGTAGCAGAGGTTCTGGCGGAGCAATATGAACAGGCCAAGGAATTGGATAATGTCGAATTATTGGGGAAGGTTGAATTGGCTTATTCCTATATTGGTTTCAACTTCGGTCATTATGATAAGGAAAAAGAAGAAAATGTTATGGATGAAAATCCTAAATTCGGTGATAAACGGCTTCGTCAGGCGATGGCATATGCCATCAATAATGAAGAAGTTGGCGAAAAGATGTACAAGGGCCTTCGCTTCCCTGCCAACTCTGTCATTACACCGAACTTTAAATATAACAATAAAGACCTAAAACCATATGAATATAATCCTGAAAAAGCTAAAAAACTTTTGGATGAAGCAGGATTTGTAGATACGAATAATGATGGCATTCGTGAAGATGCGGATGGAAAAGAGTTCAAGATCAACTTTGCTTCCATGAGCGGTTCCGATGTTTCCGAGCCTCTTGCAAGATATTATATCCAACAATGGGAACAGGTTGGTTTGGACGTCGAATTGCAGGATGGAAGGCTGCATGAGTTCAATTCATTCTACGACCTGCTGAAAAAGGATAATGACGAAGTTGATGTTTATTCAGCAGCATGGGGTGTCGCTTCCGATCCGGATCCATCAGGCATTTGGTCCAGATCTGCAGAATTTAACTATACCCGCTGGGTAAATGAAAAAAATGATGAGCTGCTTGCGAAAGGGATTTCAGAGGAAGCCTTCGATGATCAATATCGAATCGATACGTATAATGAGTGGCAGGAATTGATCCATGAAGAGGTTCCGGTCATTCCGACATTATTCCGTTATCAATTGGCGGGAGTGAATGAACGCGTTACAGGTTATGATTATCTCGCAGGCCGGCAATATCAGTGGCATAATGTCGGGGTAACGAAATAACTTAATTAATGACTATCGGCTGCCTTTATGGCGGTCGATTTTTTTTTGTGTTTCAATAAAGTGGATAAAGGTTATATAGATAACAGTAAGTAATTGGAAGGGTGATATTGATGGAAGTGAGAAATCCTAATGAAACAAAGAGAGAGTTAGAAATATTGTTTACTGAATCGGTTGGCCGTTTACTGAAACCTCTCGAAGAGGAAATCATTGCAGACATTGTAGCCTATCCAGACGAAAAGAGAATTGCCTTCTTGGAGTATATGAAGGAAATGTCCAACAAACAAAGACAGTTGAAGTAAGTTGAACTTTCATCATAAGGAGGTTTTTTTATGAGGAACGAAGATATGGACAGATACAAAGTATGGCGCAATAAGTGGAAAAGAAAAGTGAATATGGAGAATTTAGCGTTATATGGAATTGCGACATTAGCTATGGCCATGTTGCCTGTCTTGGCCTTTATGAGTTAAATCGATTAAAGGACCGCCTTTTGGCGGTCTTTTAATATGTTAAAAGTTGCCATGAAAAGCTATAATGAACAAAGAGGAAAGGAGAGATATGCATGAGCGTGGTCGAAGAAAAAGAAATCGTATTTTACATAAAAGAATTGGTGTCCATACCCAGCCCCTCCGGCTATACTGAGCAAGCCATTAAATACGCGGCCGATTTCATGGAGCAGAGGAAGGTTCCTTATAACATCACGAATAAAGGGGCATTGCTTGCTACATTAAAAGGCAAAGATGATAACAAACATCGCTTGCTGACTGCCCATGTCGATACTCTGGGAGCCATGGTAAAGGAAATCAAGGCGAATGGCCGCCTTAAATTGACGATGATCGGCGGTTTCCGCTGGAACTCAGTGGAAGGGGAGTATTGTAAAATCCATACAGCTGACGGAGCCATTATCACCGGGACCATTTTAATCAATCAGACCTCTGTCCACGTATATAAAAATGCCGGGGATGCCAAGCGAGATGATGAGACAATTGAGGTCCGGATAGATGCTGTCGTGAAAACCAAAGCGGAAACCGAGGCCATTGGCATTTCTGTTGGAGATTTTGTCTCCTTTGAACCGAGAGTGGAAATGACGGATACAGGCTTTTTGAAATCAAGGCATTTGGATGATAAAGCTAGCGTTGGCATCCTCCTTCATATCATTGACCTCATTTCTGCAGGAAAGATAAAATTGGCATACACGACCCATTTCCTGATTTCCAACAATGAAGAAATCGGCTATGGCGGAAATTCCAATATCCCTGAGAAAACAGTCGAATATCTAGCTGTCGATATGGGCGCGATCGGTGATGGGCAATCGACGGATGAATTCAGCGTTTCCATTTGCGCAAAAGACTCCTCGGGTCCTTATCATTATAAACTGCGTCAGCAACTGGTCTCACTTGCCCAAGCAAATGCTGTCGACTACCGCGTCGATATTTATCCATATTATGGATCGGACGCTTCCGCTGCAATCCGGGCAGGATATGATGTCGTACATGGCCTGATCGGACCGGGAATCGATGCTTCACATGCCTTCGAACGGACCCATGTCTCTTCATTAAAGCATACAGCCGATCTGATTTTGCATTATATTCAATCAGAGTTGGTATAATTGTTAAAAGCCCGCACTCCTATCATAGTAGTGCGGGCTTTTCTGATTTTGTACTCGTGAGTTTTGGTGTTTTACCTGTGAGTTTCTGCGTAATACTCGTGAATGACAAATTATAATGATAATTCTTGTGGAGGTTCACCATTGTTGTTCATCAACCGAATGCTTTCCGGCTTAATTTGCAGGATTAAATAATTTGGATCTTTCGGGTCTTCGAACCACTCTTCAAATGATTCGTTCCATAATTTATCTTTCAGTTCTTGTGAATCGTTTACTTTCGACGTACCTGAGATTTCCAGGTAAGAATCGCCTAATCCTTCATTATCATAACCGATCAGGATATGAACATTAGGGTTCTTTTCAATTTCAGCGATTTTTTCCGTCTTTCCGCTCGTTGGTGTATATAATGTTAAATCATCGTTAAAAAATGTCATATAGCGTGAATGTGGTTTGTTGTTTTCAACTGAAGATAAAACCCCTATTTTATGATCACGGATGATGTTCAGGACTTTTTCTTTTATTTGGTTTTGGCTCATTTTTGCACACTCCTTTTATTTTTTAACTCTGTTACTTTTCCTCTTTTACTTTTCCTCTTTTTTCATTAAGTTAAACAAAATTATGCGGTTTGCCATTTTTATGAATGAATACTGAAAGAAGTTGCCATACTAGTCATTATGTGTTTTGTTTAGAACTATTTCATGATGTGAATCCATTTGTAAAGGTGAGTATGATGAATGAATTGTGGTGAATTACTTATCATTGGCGGGGCAGAGGATAAGTGCCTTGAAGGTGAAGTATTAAATAAATTTGTCGAGCTTGCAACCCGTAATAGTGATGGCGGAATAGGAATATTGCCTACAGCGAGTGAAATTCCTGAAGAAGTGAGTACAGAGTATATCAAGATTTTCAGGGATTTAGGCGTGGACAGGGTGGAAGTGATCAAGTTGGATTCAAGGCAGGATGCAGACGATCCAGCAATTTGTGAACTGCTTACCTCTTTTTCCGCCATCTTCATTTCAGGAGGAAACCAAAGCCGATTGTCTGAACTGATTGGAAAAACCAAGTTCCACGATGCCCTTTCTAAAGCCTGGCATGAAGGAATGGTGATAGCAGGGACAAGTGCCGGCGCTTCCATTTTAGGTAAGTATATGATCGTAGCTGCTGACACGATGCTGAATGACAATAAGTTAAAGGTTGAAATTGGCGTAGGTTTCGGCTTCCTGGACGGACTGATAATCGATCAACATTTTTCCCAGCGTGGCCGCTTTGACCGTCTGTTAAGTGCGATAGCAGGGAAAAAAGAAATTATGGGTATTGGCATTGATGAAAATACAGCAATTTTAGTTAAAGACGGTCATTTTGAAGTGGTCGGCCAACATCAAGTATTGGTTCTTGATGGCAGCACCAGTGATTATATCAATATCACATCTTCTGATAATGGCAGTGAAGAGTTGACTCTTTCGGGATTTATCCTTCATGCACTAACCAGGGGATACCGTTTTGACCTGCTTACCAGGAAATTGTTGATGAAAAAGGGGATCCAACAATGAAGATCAATCGAGTCCGTTATTTAAAAGGACCTAATTATTTTGCTTATACACCTACGATTTGCATTGAATTGGATATAGGGGAACTGGAACAGAAACCATCTGATTCAATACCTGGATTCAATGAAAAATTGTTAAAGGCGCTCCCGAACTTGGGAAGCCATACATGTTCAAAAGGGTATCGAGGCGGTTTCGCCGAAAGGCTGAGAAAAGGAACATGGATGGGACATATATTGGAGCATATGACGATTGAGCTTCAAAACTTGGCCGGAATCGAAGCCATCCGTGGAAAAACAATAATGATGGAAAAGAAGGGTTTTTATTATGTTACCTTTGACTATCAGGAGCCTCACTCGGGTCTCCAAGCTTTTTTAGCAGCAAAAGATATCGCGGAAGCCATCCTGAATGGTGAAAAACTTATAAATGTACAATCTTATGTAAAACAAATAGAGCAGTTATATTATAAAAATAAACTGGGTCCAAGTACCGAAGCCATTTTTAAGGCAGCGCAAGCAAAAGGTATCCCCGTCGAGCGAATGGGTGATGAAAGCTTATTGCGTTTAGGAACAGGTACAAGGCAGAAGTATGTCCAGGCGACAATTTCTAGCCAGACCTCGAATATTGCCGTTGAGAATTCATGTGACAAATCATTGACCAAATCAATTTTAAGAGGATGTGGCCTCCCTGTACCTGAAGGGGAAGTTGCCCATTCCATTGAAGATATCTTTGCCTCGGCGGACAGGCTGGGTTTTCCGCTGGTCATAAAACCGTATAATGGGAGACAGGGGCAGGGGGTCATCACCCATATCAAAAATAAGGATGAACTATTCAATGTAATCAATTGTTTGGAATTGCATGTGGAGAAGTACATTGTCGAACGGCATATTGAAGGACATGATTATCGGTTATTGATAGTCAACGGAGATCTTATCGCCGCCAGTTTGAGGCTTCCTCCCTATGTTATTGGCAATGGCAAGGAAACGATACGCAGTTTGATAGAAAAGGAAAATTGTAATGATTTGCGGGGAGAAGGCCATGAAAAGCCGATGTCAAAAATCCCACTTACACATACCGTGACGTGTTACTTGGAAAAATCGAATCGGACGCTCGATACCATTCCGAATCAAGGGGAATTGGTTCAAGTTGTCGGCAATGCAAATCTTTCGACTGGTGGAAAGGCAATCGATGTAACGGACCAGGTTCATCCCACCATTAAGAATATGGCTGTTGCTGCCGCGAAAGCGATCGGTTTGGATATCGCCGGAATAGATTTTATTTGTGAGGATATATCAAAACCAATTGAACATTCAAAAACTGCAATTATTGAAGTGAATGCTGCACCGGGAATTCGAATGCATCATTATCCGAGTGAAGGGAAAAAAAGGGATGTAGGCAAAGCCATTGTCGATTATTTATTTCCGACTCGGAAAGAGGCGGCTATTCCGATCATTGCAGTGACCGGAACAAATGGAAAGACGACAACAACCCGATTGATTCATTATTTCCTTACTAATGAAAAAACAAAGGTGGGTATGACAAATTCTGATGGAGTATATATCGGTGATGAGGTATTGGATCACGGTGATTGCAGTGGCCCTGTCAGTGCAAGAATGGTATTGGCCCATCCTGAAGTTGATATAGCCGTATTGGAAACGGCCCGGGGCGGGATTCTGCGTGAAGGTCTGGCTTTTCGTAAATGTGATGTGGGGATCATTACCAATGTAAGTGAGGATCACCTCGGCCGTGATGGAATCGATACATTGGATGATCTCATTAAATTAAAGAGGCTGGTAGCCGAAGTCGTAATGAAAACAGGCTATTGTATACTGAATGCAGATGATCCGAATGTAGCAGCCATGAATGCTTATACAGATGGGGAGGTCATATACACCTCTACAGATGCCACCCAGCCTCACGTAAAGGCTGCGATAAATAAGGGATGTAAAGTTTGGTACGTCAATGAACAAGGCGTGATTTGTCATTCAGCTGATGGTGTCATCCAACAATTTATGGATTGTACCATGGTTCCAATAACGATTTCCGGCATGGCACGTCATAATATCGCCAATTTACTTCAGGCGTTAGCCGCAGCTGAAACACAAGGCATTACCATGGAAGAACTAAGAAAGAAGGCTGCCACATTTATGCCTGATACGAATTTGTCCAAAGGACGGTTCAATTTAAAAAAGTTGAAAGAGCGCACGATCATCATCGACTATGCCCATAATGAAGCGGGATTGAAGGCCATATTCGAAACGGTCAGTGACTATAACAAAAATCGCCTTATCACTGTCTTGGCAGGACCGGGGGACCGTATTGATGAAGAGCTTATCAGGCTCTCCAAGGTAGCGGCCATTAATTCTGATCTGTTCATCATTAAAGAAGACGATGATTTGCGGGGAAGGGAGCCGTTAGAAGTAGCCGGGCTGCTTCAGGAAGCTGCGGTAGAAGCCGGGTTACAAAAAGATCGGATATTCATCGAACCTAATGAATTGGACGCATTCATAAAAGCCTGGGAAACATCACAACCGGGTGACCTATTATTGTTCTTTTACACGGATTTCGAATATGTAGAGAGGTTTTTCGAAAAGGTTTCAACAAATCCGTTGCCGAAGAAATAAAACAAAGTGGGTTTCGCCCTTAAAAACCCTTTACTGTCAAACGCAAGCTTGAGGAGTTTCAGAGAAGTGGGAAGTGAATGTTGAAAAAAGCTAATCCAAGTGGATTAGCTTTTTTTCATAACCGTTTCATTTGCAGCCGGGACAGCGGCATGGTCTTTTTTATATATTCGCTGAAGCACGATTGACTGAACAATCATGAATATACCTCCGATTGACCAATATAGCGGCAATGCAGCAGGAGCGGAGAAAGAAATGAATAAAATCATTGCTGGTGAGAGCAAGCTCATCATCTTCATTTGTTTCTGCTGTTCTTCCGGCATTTGTCTCATGGAAATGACCGATTGGAAGTAATAAATGACACCAGCAATAATCGCCATGGCAATATTCGGCTGGCCTAGGCTGTACCAAAGGAAACTATGTGTAGCAATTTCATGGGAACCTTGAATCGCATAATAAAAGCCCATTAGAATCGGCATTTGAATTAAGAGCGGCAGACAGCCCATGTTTAAAGGATTGACTCCATGTTTTTGGTAAAGCTGCATCATTTCCTGTTGGAGAGCCTTTTGTTTAGCAGGGTCTTTCGTCTCTTTGATTTTCTGCTGGATTGCTGTCATTTCCGGTTTCAGCCCATTCATCTTCGTTTTCATGCTAAGCTGTGTTTTATATTGCTTGGCAGTCAGTGGAAGCAAGACAAGGCGAATCAAAAATGTCATCATGATGATGCTTAAACCATAGTTGCCATTAAATAAATCAGCATTAAATTCTAGCATTTTTGTCATGGGGTTAACCAATGCTGTATGAAATGGACCGCTAGTTGCTGCTGAGCAACCTGTCAAAAGGGTCGTTGCCAAAAATAGGATGGCAATTAAAAACATGTTTTTCTTCTTCAATATAATTTCCTCCTCGAATTGTTATTGTTTAAACAACTAGAAGGAGGCTTGGCTCATCGGAATCATCTGGTGAACCCTTTTGCCGGATAAATGTGAAAAAGCGCTGTGCACCGCGCCAGTCAAAAATGCTGCCTGCATGAACAGGGGATTTACTTTTATCTGTATGAACTGAAGCTTGATATTTGTCATTCAAGAGCGATTGCTTTTTATTTAAGAAGTAAAACGCGGCCAGTGGAAAGACAAAGGTAAATAAGTAACCTGCCCATACCGCATGGCGAACGGTCTGATAATCGAATTCTAATAATAATTCCCACATAGGAATCCCTCGTTTTTTCTAAGATAAGAAAATTTGTTCAAAAATGATTTAGGGCCTGAAATGACTTTTGACCATATTGAGTTTAAATCATTAACAACACTATATCAATTCTAGTGCAAGAAAGCTAAAAATTATAGGGATTTTTTCAAAAAATAAACAGGGAATATTTTCTGAGGCATTATTTTTAGATAATAGATCAAATAGAAACCAAATTCGAGTTTGTACAGAGCAAAGATTGCACACATGGTCGTTCATCTACATACGGATAAAAGGAAGTTCATATATGAGGTGAAAAAGGTATGAAACCATACGATTCATTCGATCAACGGAACCACCATAACGGTAATGGCCAAAATGCACATCCCCGAAAAATGGGCAATGATTTCTTGGCAGCGCCATATCCATTAGAAAATCAGATAATGGATGTAAGGACCCCCCCTGGCCCGCCTGGTCCGTCCTACGGAGGGGGCCAGCCGCCGCCACGGCCGCCGCACGGAGGAGGCCCGCCTCATATAGCTCCGCCATTATTCACTCCACAACTTCACGATGGAATGTATAAGTCAATGGACACTGGTTCAATGAAAGGGTGTTTATACAAACATACGTATGTTTGGCTTAAGAATGGCCGCTCATTTTGGTTTTACCCAACATATGTCGGCTATAATTCCGTGGCGGGTTATCGATGGAGACGAAGTCAACAGCGATGGGCCTATTATGGAACGGATGCCCATGAGATACAATTCTTTCATTGTTATTAAAAAAACAATCCGCATTTGCGGATTGTTCAGTTTGTAGACAAAAGGGGGGATTCGGAATGGTCTCACCCTGAGCCGTGTAAAGAACTAGTCATCCTTCATGTTTTTTCACATATCATCCAAAGTTTCAATCCAAAAAGTAATCAGGAAAATCAGAAATGATACCATCTAACTGCATCATTTTGAACATGCGTATTTGTTTTTTATTGTTGACGGTCCATGTAAATACTTTCATCCCGTGCTTTTGGATCCGCATTTGCAGCTTCGTACTCAAAATCGTTTGCTTTGGATTCAAAAATGATGCAAACTCGGCAATTTCTTTTAATTTTTGGTCATTAATTCGACGTTTTATCAAAACGCCCACTTGTATGTCAGGCATTAATTGATGAAACCTTTTCATGGATTCCATATCGAATGAATGAACCATTATCTTATTTTTACTTGTTGAATTTTCCTGGAATTTCACTAATTCTTCTGCAAGTTTCTGTTCAATGCCGGGATAAGCAGAGGGATGCTTCAATTCGATTAAAATTCCTGCTTCAGACCCGAAATTCTCCAATACCTCACTTAGTAAAGGAATCCTTTCGTTTTTATAGCGAGAATGATACCAGCTTCCTGCATCCAGTTCCTTTAATTCGGCTGCCGTGTAATCACGGAGATTCCCTTTGCCGTTTGTGGTTCGATCCAGGGTGGGATCATGATGAACCACAAGGACATCATCTTTACTAAGATGGATATCCACTTCGAGGAAGTCAGCTCCCAATTCAATTGCTTTACTATAGGATGCCATTGTATTCTCGGGGCAATATCCAGATGCACCTCGATGTCCAATTTTAAGGGGGGAATGCTTCATCATTAAGCTTTCAGGGAAATCACTCTTTGATCTTTTAGTGTAGAGAGTGAACAGGACAAGCATGGTTACCACGATAATTAGAAAAAATGCAATCATCTTTCACACTCCTATTAGGCACAATGATTTAGCAGGACAGTCTCATTTCATAATTTTACATGTTAGGCAGGAAAAAATCATGTTTTAAACAATGTTATAATCCGACTTAAAGGATTTATTGGAAAGGTATGGAATACATATAATTTAAGTATCAATAAGGGGGGGAAAGAAGATGGAAATGCAGGTGAAACCGAAGTCAAAAAAATGGAAGGGGAATTTTGGTTTATATTTTTCCCTTCCCATTCTCTCTTGGGCGTTTTACGATTTTGCCAATACGATTTTTTCTTCTAATATCAACACGATTTTCTTTCCATTCTTCCTACAGGAACAGATTGGGGAAAATGCCGTTCTTGATCAGATTGCGAGTACCTTCATTTCCTACGCTAATGCGATTGCCAGTTTGTTTCTTGTTTTGTTTTCCCCACTGTTCGGTGTCTTGATCGATCGAACGGGAAAAATGAAAAAATACATTATGATTTTCACACTCATTTCTGTTGTGTGTACATTTTTAATGGGGGTATTTGGAGGGACGCCGTTCAATGGAAAGATTCTGGGCATTCCCATTTCCTTGGCGATCGTCATTCTTTTATTTGTGATAGCAAAGTTTTTCTATCATTCGAGTCTTGTTTTCTATGATACGATGATGAGTGATTTAGGCACGAAACAGCAATTGCCGCTTATATCAGGGTTTGGCGTGGCGGTAGGCTACCTTGGAACGTTAGTGGGACTGTCAATCTATCCATTCATAAGTAAAGGGAGTTCACATGAAGCCTTCATTCCCACGGCCATTTTATTTCTGGTTTTTTCCCTTCCCTTATTCTTTTTTTTAAAAGAGTCTCCAAAACAGCAAAAGGCGAAAGAACCTTTTTTATCCGGTTATAAGGAAATTAAATCAACATTTAAAGAGATGCAATCCTATCGATCGGTTTTTACATTCATGATTGCTTATTTCTTTTTAAATGATGCAATTGCGACCACTATCGGCATGATGGCCGTATATGCCAAGACTGTTGTTGGATTTTCCTCTAGCGGATTCATTTTGCTTTACTTGGTATCGACAATATCGAGTATTGCCGGATCGTTTCTGTTTGGATACATCACGCAGTCGAAGGGACCGCGGGTGGCTGTGACATATGTGGGAGTTCTGCTCTTGGTCGCTTTATTTATAGCGGTCTTCGCACAAACCGCCCTTTGGTTCTGGGTTGCAGGGAGTATGTTCGGCATTTCGCTAGGTTCGATGTGGGTGACATCACGGACGTATATCATTGAATTGACTCCGGATGAGAAGAGGGGGCAATTTTTTGGGCTATTTGCATTCTCTGGAAAAGTCTCTTCAATAATCGGTCCGCTATTATATGGAACGATAACGTTGATATTCCATGACCTCGGTACATTGGCGAGCCGGATGGCATTAGGGTCATTGATCATCATGGCGATAATAGGTTTGGGCTTTCTTTTGAAAATGAAGGGATTGGAAGAAGTGAAATAAGAAAAAGGGAATGGAGCCGGCCTTAATGCCGCATCCATTCCCTTGCATAAACTTTATACCAAAATCAAGGTGACATCGACGTTCCCGCGAGTTGCTTTTGAATAGGGGCAGGTCATGTGTGCTTTTTTGGCGAAGTCTTCGGCTTCTTCCCTGCTTAGGTCGGGAATCGAAACATCCAACCTTACAGCCAATTTAAAACCGCCGTCATCCTCATCTTTTCCGATCGTGACATTTGCCGTCACGGACGTATCAACCTTTTTCTTTTCTTTTTGCAGAACAAGGTTCAAGGCACTGTCAAAACATGCCGCGTAACCGGCTGCGAATAACTGTTCAGGGTTTGTGGCGCGCTCACCGGAACCACCTAATTCCTTCGGTGACCTCACATCGAAATCCAGAATCCCGTCCTCAGATTTAACATGTCCCTCACGACCACCGTGTACGGTAACTGTAGCTGTATATAATGGCTTCAATAAAAACAACTCCTTTTATTATTCTTACTATCATTAGTTCCCTGCTGTAAGTCTTTTAAACAAAATGAAAGCGAGTTTATGGAGACTACTGTTTGAAAATGGTATTAAACTGGTTTTAAATTGGAAGATATTGTTTTATAATGTACTGTATTAGGAGTTGTAATACACCCATTGCAAGGAGGGTTTATGATGTTTGAGTTGGATGTTCAAAGTGGAAAGCCGATATATGAGCAATTGATGGATAAGTTAAAGGAATTAATGATCAATGAAGTTTTACAGGAACATAATCAGCTCCCATCCATTCGAATATTGGCTCAGGAATTGACCATCAATCCAAATACGATCCAGAAAGCGTACAAGCAGCTTGAATCTGACGGATTTATATATGCATTACCAGGCAAAGGGAATTTCGTGGCACCTCCTAAATCCTTGAAAAATTCATTGAAAGAAGAAGAAATCAGAAACGAGCTTTCAAAGGTACTCGCTGAAGCTCTGTATATTGGAATCGATAAATATGAAATTTATAGAATAATAAAGGAAATCAGTCCATTGGCAAAGGGGGGAGATTCATGATTGAAATAAAACAGGTGAGTAAATTATATGAAGGAAAAGAAGCGATCAAAAACGTCACCTTGGTCATCCAAAAAGGCTCCATATTCGGGTTATTAGGTTCAAATGGGGCGGGGAAAACGACTCTATTAAAAATGCTTTCAGGCAATTTGATACAGGATGCAGGTGAAGTTCTTATTGATGGATCATATGTGTTTGAAAACCGTGAAGTGAAAAATCGTTGCTTCTTCCTTCCTGATACGCCTTATTTCCTGGCTAACTATACGATCATGCAAATGGCAGGTTTTTATAGCCAGATTTATAGTGAGTGGAATCAAGAACGTTTTTATCAATTACATGAAGTATTCCCGATACCCGTCCAAAATAAAATACATAAACTATCGAAGGGGATGCAGAGACAGGTTGCTTTTTGGCTAGCACTCTCGACGATGCCGGAAGTTCTAATATTGGATGAACCGTTTGATGGATTAGATCCGGTCATGCGAAAAAATGTGAGACAGTTGTTGATTCAGGATGTATCGGAAAGGAATATGACGATTTTACTATCGTCCCATAATCTCCGGGAAATTGAAGATTTAGCCGATCATGTAGGGATTTTGCATAAGGGTGAGCTTGTTATCCAAAAGGTCTTGAATGACTTAAAAGCTGATGTACATAAAGTGCAAATTGCCTTTAAACATAAAATTCCCCACGGTTTATACCGCGGAATTCAAATTCTTAACAAGGAAAGGCGCGGCAGCGTGATCGTTTGTATCGTTAAAGGTAAAGAATCCATGATTAAATCGCATTTTAATCAGTTTCAGCCAGAAATATTAGATATTCTCCCCCTTACTCTAGAGGAGATATTCATTTATGAAATGGGGGATATCGGTTATGTCATCCAGAATAACCTGGTTTAATAGGGAACTGATTATCTATATTTTCAGAAGCACTGGCTGGATTGGTTTCCTATATCTCGTAGGCCTCATATTTGCGCTGCCTCTGGAAATGTTAGCGATTATCTTGAATGAGAACAATGAATATGTGGAATTCGAAAACCTTTTTTCCTGTCAGCGGATGATACAGTTTGTCTTGGTCATCGTAATTCCAGTATTACTTGCCATCTTCCTTTTTCGGTTTTTACAAATGAAACAAGCTTCAGACTTCATTCATAGTTTACCGATTACCAGACGCAGCATCTACGTTCATATGATTGGAACGGGAATTGGCTTCATGGGTTTACCGATTTTACTTACAGGTTCAATATTGATATTATTTCACTCGGCAATTGATATAGAAAGGCTATATACCATGCCGGATATATGGTCTTGGATGGGGACTACATTTATTTTGGAAGCTTTGATCTTTTCTGTTGCCGTTTTAATTGGAATGGTTACGGGATTATCAGCCTTTCAAGGAGTGCTGACCTATATTTTTCTTACTTTGCCGGTGGGGCTTTTTGTTTTGTTTGCAGCCAATGTGAAATTTTTGATAGCAGGATTTTCTGCAGATTATTATCTAAGTGCCAATATGAATGGCATCTCCCCATTATTAGCAGCAACGGAGTTGGAGAAAATCACTTTCTTCTCTATTAATATATTAATTTATAGTATATTAACCTTTCTTTTTCTTATCAGCTCTCTATTTCTCTATGAGAGGAGAAAGCTGGAACATGTGTCGCAGGCATTTGTTTACCCGAAGATTAAGCCAGTGTTTAAATTCGGCCTGACATTATGCATGATGCTGTTTACAGGGCTTTATTTTAGCGAAACGACGGGCGAACCTGGGTGGATTTTCTTCGGATATACCGTTGGTTCTTTGCTTGGATATTATTTAGGGGAAATCGTCCTGCAAAAGACTTGGCGAATACGGGTCAACCTGAAAGGTTATGTAGCATTTATGGTGGCTGTCATTGTGCTGGCACTCATTATAAAAATAGATCCCCTTCAGTATAAGACCAAGATTCCTGATGAAAAGATGATTAGCCAAATTTATATTGGTGATTCTCCTTTATTTTTTGAAGACGATGACACGTCGAATAATGCTTCCAATTATCTTAAAGAGAAGGAAAATATAGAAGCGGTCAGGTTATTGCATCAGGAAATTATCGATAAGGGTAAAAAGGTTTCCATTGGTGAATTGAATGATGGGCAATCCGTATTTCTGATGTATGAACTCAAGAATGGAAAACGGTTGGCAAGAGAGTATCATTTGCAGAATTACGACTCATACATGCCACTATTGGCAAGAATTTATGAGTCGAATGAATATAAAAAAATGGTTAATCAGTTATTGAATGTTTCCGCTGAAGACGTTACTAAAATCAAGATAACGGCGAGCGGCCAAGTGGACAAATCAATTACGATCACGGACGGTCAACAGCTGGAAGCTGCTGTAAAGGCATTGTCGGAGGATCTGAATAATCAATCATTCGCGCAAATGACTTCTTCTTTTGGTGATTATGCCTCTATCGACATTCTTTTGAGTAATAACAAAACCATTTATATGAATTGGGACTCTTCATATACTCAGTTTTCAAAATGGATGGAAAGTACCGGACAATCGGAACAAGCGCGGTTAATGGCTGATGATATCTCTTATATCCTGGTTGCGAAGACCGACTCGGAAATTTATCATTCGAATTCTGAAAGTGAACTCGCACAGCAGATTGAACAACAGCCAAATCGCTTGAAAATCAAGACCGTTTCCGAAATCGAGGCAGCCATTGATAATGCCCAGATCGATTGGGGCGGAGAGTATTCAGCTGCCTTTTATTATAAAGAAAGCAGAGATGTGGACATCAAGAGTTTTTCTGGCGAATATGTTCCCGGTTTCATTTTGGATCATTTTAATGAAAAATAACGTGAATATCTCGTATGTACACATAACGGAAAGGATGCCGCCCAATATGGGAGGCATCCTTTTGCATGGCCTATCAATTATGTTTGTGTATCTATGCTTTAGAGTTTTACGACGTTTTTAGCTTGAGGTCCGCGGTTTCCTTCTTCGATCTCAAATTCAACCTCTTGACCTTCATCAAGGCTCTTGAAACCTTCTCCTTGAATGGCGGAAAAATGTACGAAAACATCATCTTCGTTTGGTACTTCGATGAAACCAAATCCTTTGTCACTATTGAACCATTTCACTTTACCTGTTACTGTCATTCGATGAATCCTCCTAAAAAGTTAAAAAATATTAATGGTGATGATTTTACCTAGATGGAAAAATCAATTTCACACATTATCCAGCACCCTCATTCAAGTTAAAATTATCATACGATGATGCTTGATAATATGTGAAAGCCTACAGGAAAAATTAACCCACTAACCTCGGAGCAATTTCCAGTTTTTCAGTATATACCCACCTTTATAAAGGATAAAACAAATGGAAGTAATTTATACATTCCCATTTGGGGAAAATAATATTAGACAGGTTTTATACGGGGAAATATAACGGTATTGTCGCGCAGGATTTTCCTGGATTGAAAATTGACGCGGATGCCATGTCCAATACGAAATGCCTTTATGGTTGAAATCAGGGAAACAATTTGGCATTGAAGTTTTTCACGAAAATAATCGGGTATAGGATTAGAAAGAAAGGACTGATGAAAAATGAAGAAATTATTAAAAAGGGCTCTCATTTTTGCTGCTCCAATCATATTCAAGGAAGTAAAAAAACGCTGGAAGAACAAGCGGAATCAAAAATCGATTAAAACTGCAAGGTAAATAAATAAACCATGAATAAATGAACGGTAATCATATGGATTAAGATAGGGGGCGCTGATTAAGCGTCTTTTGTTTTGCCATCTGAACAAATCCCCTAATGGGTGATTCATTCACCTCTACATCTTTCCTTCATATCGTGTTAAAATAGAAAGGTTGATTGAAATGAATGCTGAGTAGCCAATGCTTAAGCCTTATGATATATTTCTTCTTACATATATTGTGTATGATCAGGATTTTTGCATACAAAGAAAGGTTGCCATTCCAATGTAAAAAATACAGTAAAAACCTCCTATAAATTTTTTTATTGATGACTCCAATAATGAAAGGAACATATTATGACTAATTTAAAAGACGAGGTTCAATCCCGACGGACCTTCGCAATCATCTCTCACCCGGATGCTGGGAAAACGACTTTGACAGAAAAATTATTGCTGTTTGGCGGCGCGATCCGCGATGCCGGAACAGTTAAAGCTAGAAAAACAGGGAAGTATGCAACCAGTGACTGGATGGAAATTGAAAAGCAACGGGGAATTTCCGTTACATCTTCAGTCATGCAATTCGATTATGAAGATTTCCGTGTCAATATTCTAGATACACCAGGCCACCAAGATTTCAGTGAAGACACATATCGTACACTGATGGCAGTTGATAGTGCCGTGATGATCATCGACTCGGCAAAAGGTATCGAGGATCAAACGGTTAAATTATTCAAAGTATGCCGGATGAGGGGTATACCGATTTTCACTTTTATCAATAAAATGGACCGACAAGGTAAAACGCCGCTAGAATTGCTTGCCGAACTTGAAGAGGTATTAGGTATAGAAACATATCCAATGAACTGGCCGATTGGGATGGGAAAAGACTTCGTGGGCATTTACGACAGGTTCAATAATCGGATTGAACAGTTCAAAACTGAAGGGGAAGAGCGTTTCCTTCCGTTGAATGAAGATGGTGAACTCGAAGTCGATCATAAACTTAAGGATTCCCAGTTATATGAACAAACTTTGGAAGAAATCATGCTGTTGACGGAAGCGGGTAACCAATTCTCTGAAGAAAACATTGCGAATGGAAAACTTAGTCCTGTATTTTTCGGAAGTGCGTTAACGACATTCGGTGTTCAGACGTTTTTGGATGCTTATCTGAAATTTGCACCAGCTCCACAAGCAAGGATGACAACGTCAGGTGAAATGGATCCTGTCAGTAATGATTTTTCCGGTTTCATTTTCAAGATCCAGGCGAATATGAACCCAAAACACCGTGACCGAATCGCTTTCCTTCGCATTTGCTCTGGGAAATTCGAGCGTGGAATGAGCGTCAACTTGAGCAGGACAGGGAAACCGATCAACCTTTCTTCCTCTACTCAATTCATGGCTGATGATCGAAACACAGTAAATGAAGCGGTAAGCGGAGATATCATCGGTTTATATGATACCGGTAATTACCAAATTGGCGATACGATTACCACAAGCAAAGACATGTTTCAGTTTGAAAGGCTGCCTCAGTTTACACCGGAACTATTCATGAGGGTAACAGCTAAAAACGTCATGAAACAGAAACATTTCCATAAAGGAATTAACCAACTTGTACAAGAAGGGGCAATTCAGCTCTTCAAAACGGTTCGGATGGAAGAATATCTGCTTGGTGCGGTCGGGCAACTTCAATTCGAAGTATTCGAGCATCGAATGAGGAACGAGTACAATGTTGAAGTCGTGATGGAGCGCATGGGCAGCAAGATTACACGCTGGGCTGAAGATGAAAAGCTTGATGAAAATCTTCATAGCTCAAGAAGCATCCTTGTTAAAGACAGGTTTGATAAATATGCATTCTTATTTGAAAATGAGTTTGCACTTCGTTGGTTCCAAGATAAAAATCCTGACGTGGAATTATATAATCCAATGGATTTGAAATAATGAAGAAGCCCGTGTTTATACGGGCTTCAGACTGTAGACAAACTCGATGAAAATCAAGTTTGTCTACAGTTTTTTTAGGGTGTGGTGAAAACTCGAACGTTGATTTCCACTACAGGCACTCGCTTTCCGCGGGCGGTCCGTGAGCCTCCTCGACGCTTTTTTCCCGCAGGAGTCTCGCACCTTCCGTTCCAACCAACATTGTCTTATTTTAGATAGAACTCCCTTTGTCTGTAAACTCGAACCCCGTGTGTTTTGAATACACGGGCTTTTTTCATTATCTGGAGATATTTTAACGTTACTATAACTTATCGCTTACTTTAAGGTTGACCTTACATACAGGGAATGGGAGTGCCGATTGCTTCCTAATAGTCTCTAGCGGACTTTTCTCGTAGGAATGTAGGGTGATTTCTTCATAAAGAAGAAGGTCTGTACTTAAAACAGGCTATATTGTCCTGGTCGATCATAATGAGAAAAAAATGTTTTCAATATTTAGTCAAGATCAATGGGACAACCAAGGCATTGCAATTAGCCCAAACTAATTATCGAATCACAAAAAAGTCATAATGATGGTATGAATTGAACATGAAGAGAAATATCATTGGTGAAATCCAAGTCTACTAAAATATTCATTTGACAATCTCCTGAAACTCCTTTATATTTAGCTAGTACTTTAGTGCTTAAAAGCGTTTCAGTAATTGTGAGGGGTGAAAAGGTCCGATCCTTACCTCAGAGAATATACAACATTGAAAGCGGGGAAATACATCATGCGTCTTGAAGATGCAAAGCTAAAACTCTCCTTACCTGAAGCAATTGGGGTTTTGGCCATTCTATTCTTAATCATTGCAACTGGTATCATACATTATGGACTTGCCCCCCATATTCCAATTATAGCGGCAATCCTTTTCTTATTTGTTTATGGGAAGTTCAAGAAGCTGCCATTTTCAATTATGGAGGCGGCTATAGTCAAAGGTGCAGTTTCTGGTATGGGAGCCATCTATATATTCTTTTTCATTGGAATGCTGATTTCCATCTGGATGGCAAGCGGGACGATTCCTACCATCATGTACTATGGGTTTGACTGGATTTCTGGTGAATATTTCTATGCGATCACATTTCTGGTGTGTTCGTTAATTGGGCTCTGTATCGGGAGTTCCCTTACTACATCAGCCACAATAGGTGTTGCCTTAATAGGTATGGCGGCGGCGATGGATTTATCGTTGGCGATCACAGCCGGAGCAATCATTTCCGGTGCATTTCTTGGGGATAAAATGTCTCCATTATCCGACTCGACCAACCTTGCATCGGGAACGGTTGGAGCATCATTATTTGAACATATTAATAATATGCTTTGGACTACGATTCCAGGTTTCTTTATATCACTTATCATCTTTTACTTCCTTTCACCGAATGTCAAAGTTACTCGTGTTGAGGAAATCGAAGCCATGACAAAGGCCTTGGAAATGGAAACGAACATTAGCATATGGAGTTTGATTCCGTTTGTCATCGTTCTAGTCATGGCTTTGAAAAAGGTGTCTGCGATTCCGACATTGTCAGCAGGAATCATTTCGGCGGCTGTAATTGCTTTCATACAAACGCCAAGTTTGACCGTTGCAAAACTAGCGGATATCTTATACGGGGGTTTTGTACTGAAAAGTGAAATGGAACAACTCGACTCAATCTTATCGCGGGGCGGGATTGAAAGTATGATGTTCTCCGTTTCGATGGTGTTGTTGGCATTGGCGATGGGTGGACTATTGTTCGAATTGGGAGTCATACCTTCTATTTTAAATGCTGTCCAGGATTCATTGACGAGTGTAGCGAAAGTGATTTCCGCTACCGTATTTGCAGGAATCAGCGTGAATTTCCTGGTGGGTGAACAGTATTTGTCAGTGATACTGCCTGGGAAAGCCTTTCAGCAGAAATATGAGGATTTAGGCTTGCAGCCAAAAACGCTTGCAAGGGTACTTGAAGATGCGGGAACAGTTGTGAACCCTCTGGTTCCTTGGGGTGTCTGCGGTGTATTCCTGACACAGGTATTGGGTGTTTCAACCCTTGAATATGCCCCATTTGCATTCTTCTGCCTACTTTGTCCTTTGCTCAGTCTGATTTCTGGCTTTACGAAAATCGGTATCCATTATAAATGAAAAAAACAGGCTGTCGGCTTCGACTGCCTGTTTTTTACTTCCATAACTTTGAGAGAAGGAAAACCCCCTGACATGAACAGAAATGTCAGGGGGTAAAGGTTTTGATGTTTATTTTGAAGACGCAATCTCATCTTTTGGGATGGACACGACCTTTTCTTTCTGTTCAAGTAAATTCATTCGCATGACGACATTTTGGAATATGCCCATTGAAAGCATGAGCAGCAGTAAGGAGGATCCTCCATAACTGATGAACGGAAGGGTAATCCCAGTAATAGGGATAAGTCCAGTCACTCCGCCAACGTTGATGCCGACTTGAATGCCGATCATGGATGAGATGCCGATCAATAAAAGACTTCCAAATGGATCTTTGCATTTTGCTGAAAGTACAAATCCCCTTAGGACGATAAAACCTAGTGTCAATAGTACGAACCCCACTCCGAATATCCCGAGCTCTTCTGCAATGACGGCCATGATGAAATCAGTATGTGATTCAGGCAAGTATCCGTATTTTTGTACACTGTCACCAAGTCCCACTCCAGTAAGGCCGCCGGATCCTATCGCGAATAAGGAATTCACGAGTTGATAACCGCTTTCTCCCGCCTTTCCGAAAGGGTCTGCAAACCCCGTAAAACGAGACACTTTATTTTCAGAGAGAACGGCTGAGAAATTTCCTGTCACGAGTACTCCTAATGCAAAAATGGCAACGAATATCGCAGTGATCAAAGAGAGTTTGAATATACTCTTAAAAGACATCCCGGATGATATGATCATGGTGCTCGAAATCAGGAAAATGACTGCTGCCGTTCCATAGTCAGGCTGTATTCCGATTAAAAAGCAGATGAATACCAGAAAGAAAATCGGCGGGATGACGGCTTTATCAATACTATTGATTCGATCCTGCCTTTTTCCGTAAATGGCTGCCAGATAAATGATCATGGCTAACTTGGAAAATTCAGCGGGCTGGATCGATGCTGTCCCTAACTTGAACCAGCTAGTGGCGTTTCCTGCTGTATGACCGAAGATAAAGAGCAGCAAAAGGACACCGGCCATCCCAAACATCATAGACATCAAGAACATTTTGTTTTTGTACATCTTATAAGGAAGGATCATCGTGACGATCATTGCCAGGAATGAAATGATAAAGGCCGTTTTTTGTTTCTCAAAGAAGAAATCCATAGGCTTTTCGTATCGAGCGACAGCAGTGATCATGCTCGAACTGTAAATCATGACTAAACCAAACAAACAGAGTAATACGACAGCGATGAAAATAGGGAAGTCGTATGCTTTAATTATTCTTTTCACTTGTGCGCTCACCTCGAATATGTATGCGCGAAAAAATCGCCTTCTTATATAGTAACGGAAAATTGATTATATAGATAATAATTTTTATCCGATAATATGAATTTATCCGCCATTACCTCATATTAAACACTCAAACCGATAAATTGGTCTGCCAGATTTATAGCCGAATTCGGATTCCTATACATTACCTTCGATAGCAAACGTGAATACTCCTTTTTATAGCAGAATTTTTTTACTATATATTCCATTGCGGTGCCATTATGTCTGGAAGAAGACCATTTAAGGTTATTTGTGACAAAACTTGAAGTGAAGCAGTGGATACTGTAAGCGTATTTGTTAGAGAAACTCAACTTAAGAGGTATACTTATTTTAGCACCGATTATATGGCACGGAATCGGGCAGGAATAGAGGGAACAGGTTGTGATCTTGTTTCCAAGCGATTATATTATACAGGATTGAGTCTCTGTCATTATATAAAGAGGGTTCAAGGATTAGGAAAGGAGTACCTCCTCGGTCGACCTTTATTTAAAGTATAAAAATGATATGGAGTACCGATAAAAATATGTTAAAGCAAGGGGAGTAGTTATGGAAGAAATACATGACAAGTTGGAAGTATTTTCTCCGGCAACAGGTGAAAAGATTGCGGAAATCGTCCCAACGCCATTGGAGTCGATTCCTCATATATATAAGAAATCAAGACATGCTTTCCGATCATGGTCGAATCTTCCCGTCGAGGAACGGTTGCACTATTTAAAACGGCTCCGTTTATTGATGGTTGAAAAAATGGATGAAATAGCAGAAGTCATTTCAAAAGATGCGGGAAAAGTGAAAATAGAAGCGCTGGTTGCTGACATCATGCCAACGATTGATGCAATCAAGCATATCGAGAAACATGCAGTGAAAACTCTTTCTGGACGGAAGGTCACCACTCCACTCATGTTAATTGGTAAAAAATCTTCTATCCATTATATGCCCCGTGGAACGATTCTCGTCATTTCACCATGGAATTATCCGCTGCAGCTTTCCATGGTTCCCATTCTTAATGCTCTGGCAGCGGGAAATACAGTCATCGCCAAACCTTCAGAGGTAACTCCTTTAGTTGGGGTGTGCATCGAAAATCTGTTTCTTGAAGCTGGTTTCCCAGAAGGAACTATACAGTTTGCCCATGGAGGGAAAGAATTGGGTGCGGCATTAACTGAGCAAAAACCAGATTATATATTTTTTACTGGATCGGTAAGGACCGGAAAAATGATTGGTGAGGTTGCAGCAAGACACCTGATCCCAACGACTTTGGAGCTCGGCGGTAAGGATCCGATGGTCGTTCTGCGTGATGCTAACCTGGAACGGGCTGTGAACGGGGCTCTTTGGGGGGCTTTCACAAATAGTGGTCAGGTGTGCATGAGTGTTGAAAGGGTTTATGTGGAACGTCCTGTTTATAAGGAATTCCTAATGCTTCTTAAAGAAAAAACGAAGTCCATGAGGCAGGGGGTGCAATCACAGGATGATATAGGTTCAATGACTTTCCCTAATCAAGTTGATATTGTGGCTGAACATCTGGAGGATGCACTGAATAAGGGGGCCGTACTTGAAACCGGAACACCTCCGAAAGAATGGAAAATGGCGCAGGGCCATTTCATTCCGCCGACGATTCTTTCCAATGTCGATCATTCCATGAAAATCATGAAAGAAGAAACGTTCGGGCCCGTGTTGCCTGTTGTGCCTTTCGATACGGAGGAAGAAGTGATCGCCCTGGCAAATGAAAGTGAATATGGACTCAATTCCAGCGTTTGGACGATGGATAGGGAAAAAGCAAGCAGGATTGCGTCACGGTTAGTAACCGGGGCGGTGACGATCAATGATGTGCTGATTACTGTTGCCAATCATCATTTACCATTTGGCGGTGCCAAACAAAGTGGGGTTGGCCGCTATCATGGCGAGCATGGATTGAAGATTTTCTGCCATGAAAAAGCGATCATGATCGATAAAGGTAAAAACGATACAGAAATACAGTGGTATCCATATGAAGGGAAATACCCGAGTTTTTTATCGCTGTTTCAGAACTATTTTTCTGCCAAACCGAACTGGATTCGGTTTGGTAAAGAATATTTGAGATTGACAAAAATGTCTAAAAGGAACCGAAAATAGAGCCTTTTATAAAAAAAGATTGTTATTTTCATATCGAGCGCGTATACTATTAATATACTTAATAACTGATTTTCCTTTTCAAAGGGGAGTAGCGTTAGGGTTCGCCCTAAAACAAAGTCGTCATTACGTGAATGTTAAACATTCATCGGCTTTGTTGACATGATTTCATGTTCAGCAAGACCTTTGCCTATACGGCAGAGGTCTTTTTATTTTGCCAATGCCAATAGGAAGGAAATACTAACTATTGGAGGTTGAATGGATGGAAGCATCAATATTATTGGAATATGGCTGGGTCCTTCTTATCTTGGTTGGATTAGAAGGGATACTTGCTGCTGATAATGCAGTCGTCATGGCTGTCATGGTTAAGCATTTGCCAAAAGAACAACAGCGAAAAGCCTTGTTTTATGGTCTGATGGGAGCTTTTGTTTTCCGTTTTGCAAGTTTATTCCTTATTTCCTTTCTTGTCGAGGTGTGGCAAGTTCAAGCAATCGGTGCGATTTATTTACTTTTCATCGCTTTTCAGCACATTTACAAAAAATACGCTGGCAAAGGTGAGAAGGAAATCACAAAACCTAAAAAGCAATCTGGCTTCTGGATGACCGTGGTTAAGGTTGAAGCGGCTGATATCGCTTTCGCAATCGATTCCATGTTGGCTGCCGTCGCATTGGCTGTTACACTTCCTGCAACAGGCTGGATGAAAGTCGGCGGTATTGACGGTGGGCAATTCACTGTCATGTTCCTCGGCGGTATGATCGGGTTGATCATTATGCGATTTGCAGCAAATGGATTCGTGAAGCTGCTTCATCAGCGTCCTTCCCTTGAAACGGCGGCATTTTTGATAGTGGGTTGGGTTGGAGTGAAGTTGGCGGTACACACACTTGCACACCCTTCACTTACTGTCATCGATCATCATTTCCCTGAATCAACTCTTTGGAAATCGATTTTCTGGACTGTATTGATTGGAATTGCAGCAGGTGCATGGATCATTTCAAGCAAAAAAGAAAAAAAAGAGAAAGAAGAGAAAAAAATACAGGAAGCTTAAAAAAAAAGGCGTGCCAGTCACGCCTATTTTTTTTGCTTCTTAATGTATTTTATGGAGATGACCCTCAAAAGCGCAGGTATGTTTACGAATGATATGTTAAAAGATGTGAATATTAAATTCCGGTTATAAAAATGACAATTGTCCCATTGTATTGGACAAATAAACGGAAAAAGATATTTTACTGTAATTGCACTGTAACAAACGAGAAAAAACTAAGTATTTTATCATGTTGATATATTATGTGATTTCATTTTTATCGCAAAAATAGTTCTTTTGGTACTGTCTTTTAGACTCCCTCCGCTTAAGATAAGTATGTTGATGCGTATTTTATGTTCAACAGGAGCGAGGTGAGCAAATGCTTGGTTTGTTGTTTACAGCATTCAAAAAAAAGCGTTCTTTAGAAGAAACCGTATTGAAAATTCAACAAGGCGATAATAGCCTCCGTAATGATACTATAGAGTCATTCAAACCTTTTATTGCAAAAACAGTCTCATCGGTTTGTAAACGTTACATATACGAATCAGATGATGAATTCAGTATTGGAATGATTGCTTTTAACGAGGCAATTGAAAAATACTCCCCGGAAAAAGGCCGTTCTTTATTGGCATTTGCCGAAACCCTCGTTAAACGAAGGGTTATAGATTATTTAAGAAGCCAGTCCAAACAAAAGGAAGTCCTATTGGATTTATCAATGAATGATGATAATGATCAAAGCCAAATATATATCGATAATGAAAATTCCATCAATGAATACGAGATGCAGAAGGAATCGGAAAGAAGAAGAGAAGAAATTCAGCTTTATATAAGCCATCTACAGGATTTTGGTCTGTCATTTGAGGATTTAGTTGAAAGTTCTCCCAAACATGCAGATGCCAGGAAGGGAGCTATTATGATCGCTAAATTGTTAATGGAAGATGACGAATTGAAGGAAATCCTGTTTGCAAAAAAGCGGCTGCCCGTAAAACAGCTTGAGGGAAAAGTGGAAGTAAGCAGAAAAACGATTGAACGGAACAGAAAATACATCATTGCTGTGGCAATCATAATAAACGGAGATTTTTTGTATTTGAATGATTATATAAAAGGGGCTATCGATGAATGAAAAAAGGAGTAATTCTTTCAGTGAATAAACGATTTGTAACCCTATTGACCCCAGAGGGTGAATTTCTGAAAACCAAAAGGCAGGAAAGGGAATATGAAGTGGGTGAGGAAATCACTTTTTCACCAGCAAAACAAAAATTCACTTTAGCCTTTTCCAATATACATTCATCTTTCAAAAAAACGGCCGTGCTAAGCATTGCTTCCACCTTCTTGATTCTCTTTTCGATTCTTCCTTCTTATTTCTCTGGTCCTGTGTCAGCATATATGACGATAGATGTGAATCCAAGCATTGAATTGGAGCTTGACGATGATTTAGAAGTTCTCAAGCTTACCGGATTAAATGAAGACGGCAAGATTGTGATTGGTCAGCTGAAGGACTGGAAAGGCAAGGATATAAAGACTGTTACAAACCGAATCGTTGAAACGACGGAGCAACTTGGTTATTTGAAAGGAAATAAACAAATAGTCGTTTCCACAACGTTAATGGAAAAAAATAAAGAACTGGATAAGAATTTAAAAGAAGAGATAAAAGAAATATCTAAGCAGGATAATGTTTCCGAAACAAGAATGAAAGTGATCCGGGCAACAAAAGGCGATCGGAAGGAAGCAAGGGAACAAGGCATATCCACGGGTAAGTATCTCGAAAAGAAGTTGAATGAAGATAAAGAAAAGGTAAAAGTCAATAAGAGGGAGCCTGCTCCAGCGCCAGATAAAAAAGTCGAGGAAAACGTTGTTATTACGAAAGAGAAGAGCGTAACGCTGAGTACGGAAAACAAATCGGATGGAGAGAAGAAAAAAGAGAATAATGAAATTGAAATGAAGCAAACGCCGGCCAATGAAGCCAAACCGACTGAACGGAAAAAACCGGGAACGGAATTTACCAAAGAACAAACTGAACGGGAAGATAAAGTTGGAAAACGGAATTCGATAAATGGATTCAAGGAAAAAAGCAACGAGACTAAAGGAAGTTCCGATAGCGATCACAGCAACCAATCAAAGAACAAGCAGAAAAATAAACAGAATGATAAAAAGTTCAATGTGAAAAAAGTTTCATCAGCCAAAGAAACTAATAATCCCAATGATCATTTAAGGCACGAAAATAAAAATAAACAAATGAAACAAGTGAATCAAATGAAACAAGTGAATCAAACGAAACAAGTGAATCAAACGAAACAAGCGAAACAAGCGAAACAGAATAAGCAAAAAAAACAAGACAAGCAAGATTGGGATAAGTCGAAAAGGGGTAAAGGCAATAATGGAAATGGAAATGGACATAATGATTAAAAAGAGTCCAGCATGCAGCTGGACTCTTAGCCATGGATATTTAATTGTGAAAAGAATTATTGACCTTTAAGTTGAGATTGTGCTTGTTGGACAAGACGTTTCGTGATTTCTCCGCCAACTGAACCATTGGCACGTGCTGAAGTATCGGAACCTAATTGTACACCGAATTCAGATGCAATTTCATATTTGATTTGTTCTAATGCTTGTTCGATTCCTGGAACAAGAAGATTGTTACTGCTGTTAGCCATTTGAATCTCCCCTTTACTTTTTCAACGGCTTTTGCCGCTGTAATGATAGTATAAGTAGAATGTGGAGTTTTACTTATATGAGCGGCATCAAACTTATTGGTAAACCTGCCTTTTTGTTGTAAGTAAGTCAGTTTTAAAAGAGAATGGAAAAAAGAATGAAAAAAGGGTAAACTAGATTTTTAATGGTTATGTGATTCGCATAACTATAAAGGAGTAAGAAAGGAAACTCTTTATGGTTGCTATCAAAAAAATATTATCAAAGTTAACACCAGCTCAGCTTATCGTCGGTTATTATTTTTTGGCCGTCAGCATCTCGACCATACTGTTAAGTCTGCCGGTCGCTCTTAAGCCGGGCGTGGAATTTGGATTCATGGATGCATTATTCACAGCCGTAAGTGCAGTTAGTGTAACAGGTCTAACAGTTGTAAGTTTGCCCGAAGTGTATAATGAGGTAGGCTATTTCATTCTCATGTTCGTTCTCCAATTTGGCGGTATTGGCATCATGACACTCGGAACCTTTTTCTGGCTTATAGTGGGCAAGAAAATCGGCTTGAAGGAAAGACAATTGATCATGACAGATCAAAACCAATCGAATCTTTCTGGTCTTGTTAAATTATTGATCCAAATCATTCAAATATTTGTCGTAATTGAAATGATTGGAGCTCTCGTATTAGGCATTTACTTTCTTAATTATTTTCCAAACGGGAAAGAAGCCTTTTTAAATGGCTTATTTTTAGCCGTAAGTGCCACCACGAATGCTGGTTTTGACATTACCGGTATTTCGATGATTCCATTTAAAGACGATTATTTTGTACAGTTCATTACGATTATCCTGCTTACCCTTGGAGCCATTGGGTTTCCGGTCTTGATTGAGCTGAAGGAGTTTTTATCCAATAAGGCCCGTACTTATAAGTTTCATTTTTCTTTATTCACGAAGCTGACCTCAGTCACTTTCTTTTCCCTTATCGTTGGGGGAACGATCCTGATTTACCTTCTGGAAATTAATGGATTCTTCAAAGGGAAGAACTGGCATGAATCGTTCTTTTACTCTTTATTTATGTCCTCCAATACGCGAAGCGGCGGGTTGGCAACCATGAATGTGAGTGACTTTTCGGAACCGACCCTTTTATTGTTGAGCATACTGATGTTCATTGGAGCATCCCCAAGTTCAGTCGGGGGAGGAATCCGGACAACTACACTGGTCATCATGATTCTATTTTTATGGAATTTCATGAGAGGAAGGCGTTCCATAAAAGTGTTCAAACGTGAGATTCATCCCGATGATATCCGAAAAGCGACAGCAGTCATGATCATGGGATCGCTTCTTTGCATAATGGCGGTCTTCATTTTATCAATTACCGAAAATTTCACTTTGATGCAAATCATTTTTGAAGTATGTTCGGCTTTCGGTTCAGTCGGCCTTTCGATGGGAATCACGCCTGACCTCAGCAATACCGGTAAAATTGTCATTATGATCATTATGTTCATTGGCCGTGTCGGGATAACCTCCCTGCTGTATATCATAGGCCATAAAGAAGTTACGGAAAATTTCCATTATCCAAAAGAACGCGTCATCATTGGGTAAATGATTTAAGTTGAACAGTGACCTTTCCACCCTTGGAAAGGTTTTTTGTGTTGTTTGCAGGAATCATGGATAAAATGTGGAAATTTACCTATAAGTGAGTGTCCTGCCATTTCTACAGAAATATGCTCAATTTGATCCCTACTTGGAATTCGGTCGGAGAAGTATTAATCATTTTGGTAAGGAGGTGGAAAATGTGAAGAAATATACTGGAAGGATCATTGTCCCTGCTCTTTTTTTTGTATTGATATTACCCTATATAGGGTGGCTGGGTCATGAGGAACGCAGGTTTTCCGCCTTTGCAGGAATATATTTAATCGTAATATTAACCATAGCCTGGTGTTTGGGTGCCATTTATGATCATAAACGGAAAACGATTGCTTTATTGCAAGATAGTGAAGGGCGTTATCGCATTTTCTCCAATTACTCTAAAGAATTGGTCAATAGCTTCAATGAAGTTATTTTCCAAACGGATGATAAAGGAAAATGGCTGTACTTAAACCCGGCATGGAAATCGATGAGTGGTGCATCCGTAAATGAATCCCTGGGGCTTCACTTTTCTAAACATATGGATAACGATTCTTATCAAGACGTATTAAAGGCCTTCGCGGACTCCTTTCATCGGGGGAATAAATATTTTCGTGCGGACATTAAACTAAATGCGAAAAAGGGAACAAGTTGGGTTGAGGCATTCGTTAAACTAATTTACGATGACGCTGGGAAATTCATCGGGACAGTGGGCATATTATCGGAAATTAATGAACGTAAACATGCGGAGGAAAAGCTTGTGAGCCTAAACGAACATTTGGCGATCACATCAAGCAAGTTATCAACGGCTGCCCAGCTTGCGGCTGGGATTGCACATGAGGTCAGGAATCCGATGACGGCGATAATGGGATTCGTGAAGTTGATTAAGGATGGCGGTGCCGAAAAGCAGGAATATTACGATATTATTTTTTCGGAAATAAATCGGATCGAGAAAGTGCTGAATGAACTCTTGCTGCTATCGAAACCCGCTGGGGCGGTTTTTCTTGAGAAGGATTTGAAGGAAAGCTGCAACCATGTCGTAACGCTGTTGGAGACAAACGCCGTACTGAACAATATTCAAATTCATAAAAATTATGATCCAGAACCTATTTTAATGTACTTTGATGAAAACCAAATCAAGCAAGTACTAATAAACATGATAAAAAATTCCATAGAATCGATGCCGAATGGCGGAAATATTTTTGTGAGCATAAATGAAAAAAATGGGGAAGTTTTTTTGAGCATTTTGGATGAAGGGGAGGGCATTCCGGAAAACTCCCTTCAAAAAGTAGGAGAACCATTTTTCACCACAAAAAGATCAGGAACGGGTTTGGGTCTTTCCGTTTGTTTTAGGATCATCGAAAAGCATGGCGGTAAAGTTTTCATCACAAGTGAACTGAAAAAAGGTACGAAAATCGTTTGTATATTTCCAGCCGTCCAACAGAAGCAAAATAGTGAGAACGAAAAGGTCCAGATACAGGACCTTGAATGACAAGAAAACAAAAGGTTTAATTGTTGAAAAAATCTGAATGTTGTGTATATACTTTAAAAGTAATAACATACTAACCGGTTAGTAAGTTTAAAAGGAGGAATTCAATTTGAACTTTGAACATACTCAAAAGGTGAAAAATCTGGAAAAGAAGTTAACGGAATTCATGGAGAAGCACGTTTACCCAAATGAATCAATATACAAAAAGCAGCTCGAAACACAGGAAAGCCGCTGGAGTGAAATTCCCCCGATATTATCTGAATTGACGGCAAAAGCAAAAGAAGAAGGATTATGGAATTTATTTTTACCTGATAGCGGTTATGGCGCAGGTTTAACAAATCTAGAATATGCCCCGCTTTGCGAAATCATGGGTAGGTCGTCGATAGGACCTGAAATCTTCAACTGTAATGCACCGGACACTGGTAATATGGAAGTGTTGGTGAGATACGGTTCGGCTGAACATAAAGAACGCTGGCTGAAGCCCTTGCTTGCTGGGGAAATCCGCTCATGCTTCTCGATGACAGAACCGGAAGTGGCGTCTTCCGATGCGACCAATATCGAATGTAGGATAGAAAAGACGGGTAATGAGTATGTCATAAACGGCCGAAAATGGTGGTCTTCAGGAGCAGGCGATCCACGGTGCAAGATTGCCATCGTCATGGGTAAGACAGATCCCGAGGCGGCCAAGCATGAACAACAGTCAATGATTCTTGTACCGCTCGACACACCTGGTGTCAAAATCGAGAGAATGCTCCCTGTGTTTGGTTATGATCATGCGCCGCATGGCCATGCTGAAATCACTTTTGAAAATGTGAGGGTCCCGGCAACGAATATTCTATGGGGTGAAGGAAAAGGTTTTGCGATTGCCCAAGGAAGACTCGGACCCGGAAGGATACATCATTGCATGAGGCTGATCGGCGCTGCTGAAAGAGCACTTGAAGAATTATGTAAGCGCATTCAAAACCGTGTCGCTTTTGGTAAAACATTGGCGAGACAAGGTGTAGTCATGGAGTGGGTTGCTGATTCAAGGATTGAAATCGAACAAGCAAGACTTCTGACCTTAAAAGCTGCTTACATGATGGATACTGTCGGGAACAAGGAAGCGAAGGCGGAGATTGCGATGATAAAAGTGGTTGCACCAAATATGGCATTGAATGTGCTGGATAGGGCCATCCAAGGCTTTGGAGCTGCAGGGATTTCCGATGATTTCCCTTTTGCCGCTCATTGGGCCAATGCACGGACTTTAAGGCTTGCTGATGGTCCCGATGAAGTTCACCGATCACAAGTTGCTAAAATAGAACTTCGAAAATATCAACAAAAGCATGAGGTGAAAATATGAAAGTTACCGACTTATTCGATCTAACTGGAAAGACGGCGATCATAACCGGTGGAGGGAGAGGGTTGGGAGCACAAATAGCGACCGGCTTTGCCGAAGCTGGGGCAAATGTCGTACTTTGTTCAAGGAAGAAGGAGGCATGTGACGAAGTTGCTTCGCAAATCCAAAAGCTTGGAGTCAAGGCGCTTTCCTTCAAGTGTGATATCACCAATCCGTCAGATGTACAGGAAGTTGTTAACGAAACTTACCGTGAATTCGGTGCCATCGACATTTTAGTGAACAATAGCGGGGCATCCTGGGGGGCACCGGCCGTCGACATGCCCCTTGAAGCGTGGCAGAAGGTGATGAATGTCAATGTAACCGGAACCTTTATCATGAGCCAGACAGCAGGCAGGGTCATGATTGAGCAGGGACATGGGAAAATCATAAACATCGCTTCCGTCGCCGGATTAGGGGGTACCGACCCGAGGGTGCTCGATACAGTCGGATATAATACGAGTAAAGGTGCGGTCATTACCTTGACGAAGGATTTAGCTGTTAAATGGGGTCAGCATAATATCAATGTCAATGCAATCGCACCCGGTTTCTTTCCGACAAAAATGACGAAAGCGGTTCTTGAGCAAGGAAAGAATCCTATCTTGGATTCCACGCCGCTAAAAAGATTAGGGAGTGATGATGATTTGAAAGGGGCAGCGGTTTTCCTTGCCTCGAAGGCATCTGACTTTGTGACTGGCAATATCTTGATCGTCGATGGTGGTTCACATGCAAAGTAATGCAAGGTAAGTAAATATGGCTGGAGGGGTATGAAATGATGAATGAAAAAAAATGGCTTTCCGTTTATCCTGATTCAATTTCAAAGGAAATAAAAGTCCCTGAGTTTCCGATGCAAAGAATCCTTCAAAATGCAAGTCAGTCCCATCCAACCAAAACAGCTATTACTTTTTATGACCGAAAGATATCTTATCAGGAACTTTTTCATGCGTCGCAAGCCTTTGCTTCAGCCCTGCAAAAAAAGGGTGTTCAAAAAGGCGACCGTGTCGCCATCATGCTGCCTAACTGCCCGCAATACGTCATAGCTTATTATGGATCATTGACAACAGGAGCCATTATCACCCAAATCAACCCAATGCTGGTTGAAAGGGAGCTACAGCATATTTTACAGGACTCCGGTGCAGAAACGATTGTGGTATTGGACGGATTATACCCGAAAGTGAAAAGTGTGCAGCAACATGCAAATCTGAAAAATATTATCGTCGTAAGCCTTCAGGCATCGGATGCAGATTTCAAGCCTGATGCTTCTTTTGACCAATTCATGAAGACGGGAGACGGCAAAATCAATCCCGTATCAATCGATCCTGAAAATGATATAGCCGTTCTTCAGTATACAGGAGGAACGACTGGCCGTTCAAAAGGGGCGATGCTGACTCACAGCAATATTCTGGCCAATGTCGTTCAAACGTATGAATTCTTCAAGCATGAATTAAAAATAGGTACTGAAAGAACGCTGTCGGTCATCCCGCTATTTCATGTTTTTGGAATGTCGTCCGCAATGAATTTATCCATATATATTGCGGGTGACTCCATCATGCTGCCACGATTCGAAATAGAAGAAGTGCTGGAAACGATTAAGCGTGAACAGCCGACCACTTTTCCTGGTGTACCGACCATGTATGTAGCGTTGACGAATCATCCAAAGGCAGAAGAATATGGAATGGGCTCAATTCAGGTCTGTAACAGCGGAAGTGCACCGATGCCCGTGGAACTGCTGCGTGAGTTCGAACGAAAATCGGGTGCGAAGATATTGGAAGGCTACGGTCTTACGGAAGCTTCGCCAACAACGCATTGTAACCCGGCATTTGCAAAAAGGAAACCTGGGAGCGTCGGGATAGGCATCCCTTCGACTGAATATAAAGTGATGGACCTGGGAGACGGGACAAAAGAAGTGGCATCTGGCGAAATGGGGGAATTGGTCGTCAAAGGACCCCAAGTGATGAAAGGTTACTGGAATATGCCTGAGGAAACGGCGGTGACCCTTAGGGATGGTTGGCTTTATACGGGGGATATCGCCAAAGTTGATGAAGATGGGTATCTCTATATTGTCGACAGGAAAAAAGATTTGATCATCGCAAGTGGTTATAATATATATCCGCGAGATGTGGAGGAGGTACTCTATGAACATCCTGCTGTCCAGGAAGCGGTTGTCATCGGAGTTCCGGATGCTTACCGAGGGGAGTCGGTAAAAGCGGTCCTTGTACTTAAAAATAATAAAACGGCAAATGAACGGGAAATCATCGATTACTGCCGGGCAAACCTATCGGCCTATAAAGTTCCGCATTTCGTTGAATTTCGTGAAGAGTTACCGAAAACTAATGTCGGAAAGATTTTAAGGCGGGCTTTAAGAGAAGAACTTTCCAGGAAATAAGAGGGCTTTGATAGTACGAAAGCGTATGATATCAATTCAGCTGAAATTTTAACAGATTGCGAGGATGCAAACATGAAAGAAAAAATGACAGAACATAGCATACGCTTATTTGAAAAGAAGGGCTTTAGTGAAACGTCGATTTCTGATATCGTCGAATCGGTCGGGGTGACGAAGGGAACGTTTTATTATTACTTTACGAGCAAAGAGCAGTTGCTTATGGATATTCATCTAGCTTATATAGACGAGTTGCTTAGTGAGCAGGAAATAATCATGTTGGAACCTGGGAAAAGCTGCAAGGATAAGCTTTTCGATATCGTATTGATGCTTTTAAAAAGCATCAAAACCAAAAAGTCCAGCGCAACGGTCTTTTTCCGTGAAATGAAGAATCTAAGTGACGAAAAACTTGCACAAATCCTTCCTAAGCGGGATGAGTTCCGTAATAAAATCGAGCAAGTGTTGATAAGTGGCATCGAGAGCGGAGAACTACGTTCCAATCTCGATGCATCCATCATTTCTTTTGCTATTTTGGGTGTGGCCAATTGGAGCTATCATTGGTTCGACCCAGAAGGTGAAAAAACGGAACAGGAAGTTGCAGCCATTTTTATGGGGATGATTCTGCAGGGAATTGAAGCGTGAGTTATATACTAACCGGTTAGTAGAAGGGAGATAGAAGGCATGACCAACAAGCAAATTCAATCAATTACCGTTATTGGGGCTGGGCAGATGGGGCATCAAATTGCGATGCTTGCTGCACTTGGAGGTTACGAAACGATTCTTCAGGATGTTCAGGAAAACGCTTTGAACACAGCCAAAGAAAAACTGGACGTCATTTTGACTAAATGGGTCCAAAAAGGAAAATTGTCTGTAGATCGTAAATTGGCTGCTTTTAGCCGTCTTCAATATACCACCGATCTTGAGAAAGCGGCCAGTGGAGCTGATTTGATCATTGAAGCGGTAGTTGAAAAACTTGATGTGAAACAGGAAGTTTTCGCTAAACTTGAAGAATTGGCCCCAGCAGAAACCATCTTTGCAACGAATAGTTCAACGATTGTCAATAGCCTGATTGCGAGTGTGACGAATCGTCCGGATAAGTTCATAAATATGCATTTCTTTTTCCCGCCTCTAGTGATGGATTGTGTTGAGGTTGTGATGAGTGACCAAACATCTGAGGAAACAGCGAAACTTGCGATGGAAGTCACGGAGAATATGAATAGGACAGGAGTTTTGTTGAGGAGGGAGATATCGGGATTCGTAGCCAACCGAATCTTGGGAGCGTTGCAGCGTGAGGCCTTATATTTGTATGAAGAAGGAATTGTTGACTATAAGGATATCGATTTGATTTGCAGGAAAGCTTTAGGCCATCCAATTGGTCCTTTTGAACTGATGGATCTATCAGGTATTGATGTGGGATATTTTGTCATGCAGCAGCGTTACAATGAAACGGGAAATCCAGAAGACAAGCCGAATGCTTGTATAGAAGAAAAGGTGAATAAAGGACATTTAGGAAGGAAAACTGGCAAGGGCTGGTATGATTATCCAAACCAAGGAGTGAAGAATTGATGACAAAATTAATTAGAGTGGTTAAGGAAAAGGAAAATAAGCTTGCGGTCATCACCATCGATAATCCTCCATTAAACGTAATCAGCAAACAAGTATTCAGGGAATTGGGAGATACATTCGATGAACTTTCAAAAGATACTGAAACTGTTGCGGTACTCATAACCGGTGCAGGCAATATCGCATTTGCGGCCGGTGCGGATATAAAAGAATTCCCTAGCATGATGGGGAACCCGAATATGAAAGAAATGGTAAAGGAAAGTCATGCCGTCCTAACTAAAATCGATCAGTTTCCTAAACCTACCATAGCTGTATTAAATGGCCTGACTTTGGGCGGCGGATGTGAACTGGCTCTGGCCTGTGATTTGCGAGTGGCCGAAACACAGGTTCAAATTGGTCTGCCGGAAGTGAAATTAGGCTTATTCCCTGGAGCGGGCGGTACACAGCGTTTGTCAAGACTTGTGGGGAATGCAAAGGCAAAAGAGATTATATTTACCGGTGATCCGCTTTGTGCCATGGAAGCGGAAAAAATCGGGCTTGTCAATAAAGTCGTTGAGCAAGGAAGCGGCTTATCGGAAGCGAAAATCTTGGCCTCACGAATGACAAGGCACTCACTTCAGGCACTTTCGAGAATCAAAAAGGCGATTAATGAAGGAAGTGAGACAACGCTTGAACAAGGTCTAGAGATTGAAACGAATCTTTTTGAAGAAATCTTCCAAACTGAAGATGTTAAAGAAGGGGTTTCCGCTTTCTTGGATAAACGTAAACCTGCATTCGTACATCGTTAATCAAGGAGGGGTCTTATGCAAGAATTGGAAGTCAATGTCCGTTTTTCCGAAACGGATGCTTTGGGCCACATCAATAACACAAGCTATTTCATATACCTCGAAGAAGCACGCATGAAATTTTTTGAAGCTTTAGGCCTAGCGACAAATGTAGAATATTGGAATTTTTTGTTAGCCTCCACTAAATGCGACTTTATTGCTCAGGGATATTTCAATCAACTATTGACCATTCGTACCTCTTTGACAAAGATAGGTACGAAAAGCTGTGAAATGGTCCATGATATCCTCTGTTCACAAACTGGGGAAGTGATTGCTAAGGGAAGTGCTGTATTAGTCTGTTTTAATTTTTTGAATCAAAAAAGTGAACCCATTCCAGAATTTATTAAAGAAAAGCTCATTTCACATCTTGTTCATAATTAGAATGACAAAGTCTAAAGGAGTGGAAGAACATGGTTGACGATACGATTCCTGTTCGGCCCGGCGAGGAACTGAATATTGGTGCATTAGAAGGTTTCTTAAGAAAAAATGTATTGGACCTTCCAAATGAACCTTTGGAATTACAACAATTTTCTACGGGCTATTCCAATTTGACCTATCAGCTGAAAATTGGTGAGTGGGAGGCTGTTCTAAGAAGGCCACCGCTTGGCCCTGTTGCTCCCAAGGCACATGATATGAAGCGTGAACATCATATCCTTTCCTCAATCAACCCGTATTTTCAAGCAGCTCCCGAGCCTATTCTGTTCTCGGATGATGAATCGGTTGCGGGGGCCCCTTTTTTCCTAATGGAAAGGAAACATGGAATTGTAATAGATACCGAATTTCCCAAGGGAATCAAGCCGACTGTTGAAAAGTGCCGACAGCTTTCTTATATCATGGTGAATCGGCTTGCTGATCTTCACTCGATTCCCTATGAGAAAACGGGATTGGTCGAAATTTCCAAACCTGAAGGGTTCATTGAAAGACAAGTACACGGATGGATTTCCCGCTATGAGAGAGCAAAGACAGATGAAATCAAGGAAATTCGTCCGCTTATCAATTATTTTCAACAGAATATTCCGAAGTATAGCCAGACTTCAATTATCCATTATGACTATAAAATCAATAATGCCATGTTTAATCAGGACCTTACAGAGATGGTTGGTTTATTTGATTGGGAAATGTCCACCGTTGGTGATCCGCTAGCCGATCTAGGAGTGGCTCTAAGCTACTGGACGGAAAGCGGTGACCCGGAACTTATCAAAATCGGTGTGGGTCAAGCGTCCGTCACGACTTTAACTGGTTTCCTGACACGAAGGGAATTTATCGAGACATATGCAGCAAGAAGTGGCAGAGATGTTACCAACGTCGATTTTTATTTAACCTTTGGTTATTTTAAGTTAGCTGTCATCCTTCAGCAAATCTATTATCGATTTAAAAAAGGCCAGACTGATGATCCCCGTTTTTCCAATCTTGGCAAAACGGTTAAAAGCTTACTCACTCATGCTGCAAATGTAGCTGCGAAGGAAGTTTAATAGAATGGGATATATACAAAACATTCATTTACTACTAAAAAAAGAAGAGATAGATGTGGAAAAGCTTCAAGAAGGGGAGAAAGTCGCGGTCATCCTTGATGTGTTATTAGCGACCACAACGATTATTTCAGCACTTCATGATGGAGCACGCCAGGTGATACCTGTCATGGATCCAGTGGATGCCTTGGGGAAAAGCCAGGAATTGGTCCATGGGGATTTTATAGTGGCAGGAGAACTAAAAGCAAAGCCGGTTGATGATTTAATGTATCCAAGTCCGACGCTATTGAGTAAGTTTGTACGCGGCAAAACATTAATACTGTCCACGACTAATGGAACGGTTGCGTTGAAGAATTCAGCCGCTGCCAAAAAGGTTTATATCGCTTCTTTGTTGAATAATCCGTCTGTTGCGGAAAAAATAAAAAAACATAATAAAACAGAAACGATCATCATCGTTTGTTCGGGAAATTCAGGTGAATTCAGTCTGGAAGACTTTTACGGTGCAGGTCATTTGATAGATTGCCTGATTTCTGGATCACAAGGTACGTTCATACTCAACGATGCAGCAAAGGCTGCCAATGCGCTTTATCGCAAAAATAGCGAAAATGCCTTTGATATCCTGAAATCATCGTATGTTGGACAGTTGTTTGACAAACATAGTTTGATCGCCGATTTGGAATTGGCAGCGCAAATAGGTTCGTCGGATCTTGTGCCAGAGTTGGTTGATGGAAGGATCGAAGCAGAATTGAAAAGGCAGGAAACGTAGTTCGAAATTCGGATAAGGAGTGAAGGGGATGAGGTTTTCACAGTCAATAGCGGTGGTGACAGGTGCAGGCTCTGGTATTGGGAAAGCTACGGCGATGCGCTTGTCGGACGAAGGGGCAAAAGTGTTGTTGGTAGGGCGGACGAGAGGAAAACTGGAGGAAGCAGCTGCAGAAATCAATGCCAGGCACACGATTCCCGTTGCTGATATTTTCCCTGCAGATGTTTCCGTCGAGGAAGATGTAATAGAGCTGGCCAAGTATGTGAAGGAACAATATCGTGACCTTCACATTTTAATCAATAACGCAGGTGGTTCAAAGTCCTCGAAGCTCCTGGATACATCTGCAGCTGATTGGGATATGATTCAACATGTCAATTTGAAAAGCGTCTTTCTAGTTTCCAAGTACTTGGGGAAATTGATGGAAGAAGGAGCTACCAGCGGAAATGAAGGTTCGATCAATCGGGCAATCGTGAATGTAGCTTCACTGTCAGGGCATCAGGCAGGAGCATTCATCCCGCATTACAGCTCTGCTAAAGCCGGGGTCATCAGTTTAACGAAATCTTTGGCACTGGAACTTGCTGCAGTCGGCATTCGGGTCAATTCCGTATCACCGGGATTCATTGAAACGCCATTAACGGAGGATGGATTGCAAAATGAAAAATTCGTAAAGTCCATTCAACGGAACACGGCACTGGAAAGAGTGGGGAAAGCGGAGGAAATAAGTAATGTCATTACCTTTGCTGCTTCCCCGGAGGCTTCCTATATGACTGGGACGGATTTATTGGTGGATGGCGGCTGGTTGATCAAATAGAAAAGGGGATGTGTATATGTTAAAAGAACACTTATTGACAGAAGTAATCGATAATGTAATGATCCTGACTTTGAATCGTCCTGAAAGCTTGAATGCATTTAGTCCGGATATGATTGCAAGCTTAACGAAAGCGATTAAGGATGTAAAACAAACACCGCATATAAGGGCAGTCATCATCAAAGGTGCGGGAAGGTCATTCACTGCAGGAGGTGACGTCAAGTCAATGGGGAAGGCCTCTGCAGGTCAATTGTATGATCATGTTGGCAGAATGAATGAATGCATATTGGCTCTGGATGCTTCCGAGGTTCCCGTAATCGCTGCCGTCCATGGATTTGCTGCTGGGGCCGGATTCAATTTGGCACTCGCCTGTGATTTGATCGTAGCTTCCGATGATAGTCAATTTGCCATGAGTTTTTCACAGGTAGGCCTGATCTCCGATGGAGGGGGTTCATATTTTTTACCTAAATTAGTAGGGCCCCACCTTGCAAAGCAGCTCTTCTTTTCAGCTGAGCCAATTTCTGCGGAACGCTTATATCATTTGGGTGTCATTAATTATATATATCCACTCAATCAACTTGAAGAGGAATCATTGAAACTTGCGGAAAAGCTGGCAAATGGACCGACAAAAGCATATGGGATGATGAAAAAGCTCGTTAGCCATTCATTTACGGCTACACTTGATGAAATACTGGAACAGGAACGTATAACGCAAACCTTGATGGCCTCCACAGAAGATCATCTGGAGGGAGTTGCAGCATTCAAAGAAAAAAGAAAACCGGAATTTACAGGAAATTAATAAGGGAGGGATAAAGATGAGGGCTATTCATTTTGAAGAATACGGCGGACCGGAAGTACTGAAATTGACTGAAATGGAAAGACCTGTGCCAACAGGGCATGAAGTTCTGATTGAAATCGATTGTGTCGGCGTCAATTATGCAGATACAGCCAGGAGGGAAGGGCAATATGTAGTACCTACGCCGCTTCCGTTCATTCCAGGTGCGGAAGTGGCTGGCGTAGTGGTGGAAGTTGGTGGAAAGGTGACCAAAATCAAACCTGGAACAAGGGTCGTCAGTTTAATTGAATCTGGTGGATATTCAGAATATGCCCTTTCTGATGAATTCTCGGCCATCCCGCTTCCTGATGCCATTCAGTTCCATGAAGCTGTTGCCTTGCCCCTCCAAGGTCTGAGCGCCTATCATATTCTGAAGACAATGGGACGCATGCAACAGGGGGAAACGGTATTGGTCCATGCTGCTGCAGGGGGAGTGGGAACGATTGCCGTACAGTTGGCCAAAATCTTCGGGGCTGGAAAAGTGATTGCCACCGCCAGCACAGTGGAAAAGCTGGAACTGGCTAAAGAGATGGGAGCAGATGAACTCATCGATTACACGAAAGAAGGATGGGAAATGAAAGTCCGTGAGGTCACGGGAGGAAAGGGAGTAGACGTCGCGCTGGAAATGGCTGGAGGGGATATTTTCAATAAAACTTTGAAATGTTTGGCTCCATTTGGACGTCTTGTTGTTTTTGGTAATGCAAGTCGTAAGCCTTATACGATGAATCCGCAGCAATTAATGAGGCGCAATCAATCCGTCGTGGGTTTTTTCCTGCCACAGATCATGAAACACCCAGATTTGCTGTTGCCCAGCATTCAAGACCTTTTTGCATACGTTGCGTCTGGGGAGCTTAAGCTAACTATCGGAGGCATCTATCCAATTGAAAAGGCAGCAGCCGTTCATGAGGAAATGAACGCCCGTCAAACGAAAGGGAAGTTGATTTTGCAGGTGAAATGAGAAGAAGGGGTGTATGATGCACCCCCTTCTAGGACTTCAATTGTCCCTTTGCCCCTAAAGAACGCCTCAATCCGTATCATTGCTAACATCTTTATCTGGATGCATGAAAGGCGGCTGCGGCGCTTTTTTAGACTCTAACAGTTCACGGTTTTCAGTTGAATTCCAGCCTATATCATTGGTGGGGTGTATCCATTCGTCTCCAGCCATGATTTCCGGGTCTGTATCTTCGCTCCAGTTTTCGAGTGGTGAGTTTTCAGATGCATATTTACTGTCGCCAATGACGACTCCATAATCATTGATGAATGGAGCCTGTGGTTTTATGCCGGTCCCTTTAAAGCTTGGTGCGTTAATTTGGTGTGGTTGTGTATCGTCGATAATTGGTGAATCCAATTTCTTTTTCATATCGTGTCTCCCTTTCCGTTTTACAGTTATGTTTCTCGTCTGTCCCTATATTATCCCTGAATAATTTCCGGCATTTTTACCCCATTCTAAAAGGTAAACTATATTAAAAAGGATGGATGAAAATGAAACGGAAAGCCAATGTGGATGGTGCTGTCAAAGCGAGTAAAACGCCAAAAAGAAACCAAGCTGAAAATGAATTTTCCAATGAGTTCGCAATGGAGGAAAATGCAATGAAAGGTGCCAACCGCAATTCAAAGCAAGGCAGAAAAGGAAGAAGTAATGGATAAAGAAAAACGGAACAGCGGGGAAAAGATGGGAGAACATGTACGAACTGAATTTGGAATCGAATTCAGCGGCGATATGAACGCAACTAAAATTTATGAAATTTTGGCAAAAGAAAACAAAAAACGTGAAAGTGATAAGTAAATAAGGACGGACCCGAATCTTGGGTCCGTCCTTATTCTTAAAGCATGATGCTGCCGGATTTTGAGAGAGGGAAAATCGTTGATCCTTTACCACTCGGATCAAAATAGGCAAGCATGAACGATGGTTTATCGACGATTGTTCCCTCAGCTAAATACATTTCCAAATCAAAGGGAAGTGCCTCGAGCAATGTGTGTTTGTGTATTTCCTTTTCGTTAAGAGCTAAAGCTGTGAAAGAGGAACCAAGCTGTTCAGGCTTATTCAGAATATATTCATATATCTCTTTCCGGCCATTTTTATCTAATGAAGCTTCCCACCAAGGTTTACGTGGTTTGTATTTTTGATTCATGAAATAATCCAATTTCATGAGTCCGATAATGTTTTTCAGTTCGGCAGATTCCCGGGAAGCCAAAAACTGCTGTAAACGTCTGAACAAGTCTTCAAGCTGATGTCCGATTCGTGACCAACCTTGTTCATCCCAATAGGTACCGAAATCTTGAAAGAAGTCAAACGGTGATTGAAATACCGTTTTTACAAGATATTCCGTAGTATGATCCATTCTATGGTCGTTCCAGTATTTTTCAAGGACATCTTCAACTTGTTTAATGCGGACGATGTCATCGAAGGATAAAACATTATTCCCCAGGATTTCATATGGAGCATGTTCGCTGTATATATATTGGTGTTCATCGGCACGTATCCGTAAGCCAGTGCCCCGAAGCATCTTTAAGAAACCAAGCTGCATCTCTTCGGGTCTGAGCTCGAAAACATCATTGAAAGTCTTTCTGAAAGAATGATAATCTTCTTCTGGCAAACCGGCAATAAGGTCTAAATGCTGATCAATTTTCTGGCCTTCTTTTACCATGGTTACGGTCCTGGTCAGTTTTTCGAAATTCTGCCTTCTCATTACTAGATCATTCGTATGATCATTCGTCGATTGTACCCCTATTTCAAAGCGGAACAGTCCTGCAGGGGCATTATCGTTCAAGAACTGGATAACTTCCGGACGCATGATGTCCGCCGTGATCTCGAACTGGAAAACCACACCGGGATGATGTTCATCTATTAAGAATTGAAACATTTCCATGGCGTAACTTCGGCTGATATTGAAGGTTCGGTCAACGAACTTTATGGTCTTTGCACCATTAGCCATAAGGTACCTTATATCTTCTTTGATCTTTTCACGATCAAAATACCTGACACCCACTTCAATCGATGAAAGGCAAAATTGGCAGCTGAATGGGCACCCTCGGCTAGTTTCGATATATGTGACGCGTTTAGATAGGTCGCCACGGTCTTCCTCCAAACGATATGGAGTAGGGAGGGATTTCAAATCAACCTTGCCGTTCTGAGGCTGGATGATTTTCTTCCCATCCTGTCGATACGCAATGCCACCGATCCTCTTATAGTCATTCGAACCTTCAATTTCAGATAAAAGGGCCTTGAAGGTGACTTCACCTTCTCCAATTACGATGAAATCAGCCCCAGGAATCTGATCAAGCCATTCCCCAACATCATAAGTGACTTCAGGTCCGCCCAGAATGATAACCAATTCCGGGTTGATCTTCTTCAGCATGGCTACCACTTTCATTGTTTCCTCGATGTTCCAAATATAGCAGCTGAACCCAATGACATCAGGTTTTTTGGAATGAAGGTCACCAACTATGTTCATAATTGGATCTTTTATCGTATATTCTGCCAGCTGTACATCATAATCCGGCTGGGCATAAGCTTTTAAATATCGGATGGATAGCGATGTATGGATATATTTTGCATTAAGAGTACTGATTATTATATTCATGTTGAATGGCGTAAAAGAAACGCCTGGCTCCTTTCGTGTACATGTCTTTTTAAGCCAACAAGCACTAACGAGTAATTTTACCATAGCGTGCTTCATTTGAAAAATGAGTTATTGTATTGGGGAATCTTTACAGATTGAAATTTGATTGAAAAAAACGGATAAAGCAGAAAATGCTTCATCCGTTTTATTTAAAAAGCTTGTTTAATATACTCTTTAGTTTTAGTCATGAAACGCTTTGGTTTGGTCGCCTTCAATTCGATGATCGGCTGGGCCATGGTAGCGATCATTTCACTTGATAATAACACGGTAATCAAGAAGGAGAGGCCGGCGAGCATGATAAAGCTCTCTGTATTGCTGAAGTATTCCTGTATGGTGCTTTCACGGAAGAACCGAATGAGGAAACCATGCAGCAGATAGACATAAAGGGTTTGTTTACCCCAATTCGTAAAGAAATATTGTCCGCGTGGGATGAATGAAAGGAAGCTGAACACTGAAATGATGCTCAATCCATAAAACCCCAGACGTTTAAACATGGACACGATTGTCGCATCTTCAAGTTCGGCATATGGTTTCGAACCGAGCAGCCATTTATAATTGATATCGGTATTTAAATAAAAACCGATAAAAATCACTAACATGATACAAAGCGAAGCCAAACGAACTTTGGGAGTGAAGAGTTTTTTTAAATGTTCCTTGCTTAAATGGTACCCGATCAAAAACATCGGGAAAAAAACGAATGTCCTGGAGAGACTGAGATAATTGGAGATATTGTCAATATATCCAATCAATAATGCGATTATAATAGATAAACCTATGCCTACTGAAGGCTTTATCTTTGAGAAACCAAGCAGCATGATGTTCCAACAGAATAAACTGATCAAGAACCACAGCGACCATTGGGGGTCAAGCAGGTCTACAGTGATGGCAGAACGTTCATATAAGAAATAATAGTAGACGGTATATATCAATTGGAAAATGATGTAGGGTAAAATCAGTTTTTTAGTAATTTTCCCTAAATACCCTTTTTGATAAAAACCTTTTGCAAAGAACCCTGAAACAAGGATAAAGGCAGGCATGTGAAAGGAATAAATGGTTTTATATAAAGCATATATCGTTTCACTGTCATGTATATACGTATTCAGCAAATGTCCAAAGACGACAAAAGCCATGAGAATGAACTTGGCGTTATCAAAGAAAAAATCACGTTGTTTCATTATTGCCTCCATTTAATAAATTTTTAAGGTAGCTAGAAAGCATTGTTATTTCTTATTCCCTAAATACCTTGTACTAAATCAATATTTATTAAATTTATTATAAAAACCTTAAATTAAGCTTAACGCTAAGTTTTACAGGATTCAATATACTATAATTTGATATATAGGATAATTTTGGCTCTTAATGATTGCGCCGATTTTCGAAAAATACCGAGGAAAATCAAGATGGATGTCGAATAAAGTTGGTAAGTATGGGTTTTGATGAGGGGGTTAATATGAATATCGGTTATAAGAATGAAACGGAGTATAAACAGGAAATCTTAAAATTGAATAAACAAATCGAAGGGTTTTTAAAGGTTTTCAATTCGATGTCAGAGCCTTATATTAGGGTTGATGAGGAACTGCGTCTCACTTATGCCAATGATGCAGCTTGTGCTTTGCTGGAAACAGCGAAAGATCAGCTGGAGTCCATGAAGATTACTGATTTTCTCGATGTTATCCCATTAAATAACCAGGAAGTGTCAAGCACCCTAAAAACCTCGAATGAAAGTGAAAGGCAAATTATCCAGCTACATACCGGAGCCCTTAAGCAAATAGAGTTCATACCAATGGGATCACTTTCCGAAGGACAGCAGTTCTATCGTTTGGGGGATGTGTCATTGGATGTTTCTTCGTCAAGGGAAACAGGGATGTCAAGGCAGATGTTTTTGGACATTTTCGATACAGCCATAGAAAGCATCGTTCTATTCGACAGTTCAGGAATAATAATGGAAGTGAACCATGCTTTTATCCATGTCTTGGGCATCCCGAAAAAAGAGATTGTCGGTAAAAATATGAGGGACCTCATATCCCCAGATTATAGGGGATATTGGGATGTGAGTGTACAAAGAGCCTTTGATGAGTCGAACTACAAAGGAGAGGTAGAGATAAAGGTTGGCGAAGAACTGCATCATTTTACTTTCTCGATAAGTTCAACGGTAGGAAATGAATTATATATGTCGGTGCTTCGACGAATTACAGAATCAAATATTATAGAAAAAAAGTTAGAGACGAGCGAAAGGATTTTTGCGGAATTATTCGACCAGTCCATGGATGCGATCATATTCTGGAATGATGACGGAATCATTTTTCGGGTCAATCATTCAGCATGTAAAATATTCGAATCCAGCAGAGAGGATTTGATAGGCAGTTATATCTGGAAATATGTGTACAGCAACAATCACCATTTCAGTGAGATGATGGAAACGTTTGAAAGAGACACCCAGGTGCGGGGTGAGTTGATTTATAAAATGCCAAATAACCAAATTAAATTGCTTGAATTGACTGCCAAAAAACATGAAGGTGACGGATATAACGTAACGATCTTTCGAAATGTCAGTGAGCGCTGGCTGATTGAGAAGGAATTAAGGGATAGTGAGAAGAAATTCAGGAAGATCTTTGAGGGAACATTAGACGGCTTGATTTTATGGAATCATGAAGGGTTCACGGATATTAATGAAGCGGGTCAGAAAATATTGGAGATTTCGAAGCGCAAACTGCTTTCTTTATCTGTAAAGGGATTCATCGAAAAAATTCCTGAAAATGCTCCTGACTTGAACGCTCACATTGAAAATGTTTATAAGCATGAGGTCTACTCTTCCATCATTCCGATAACATTCGAAGATGGAAGAGTTAAGCATATTGAATTTTTGACGAGGAAAAATTTATATTCGAACCTGAATTTAAGCATTTTCCGTGATGTGAGTAAAAATCTCGAAATGCAGGAACAAATACGAAAATCGGATACTCTGAATGTCGTTGGTGAATTGGCGGCAGGAATCGCTCACGAAATCAGGAATCCAATGACAGCCTTAAAAGGTTTTATACAGTTGCTTGAGGATGGTGTTAAAGGGGAGTTTTCCACATATTTTCATGTGATTACATCCGAAATTAAACGAATCGAAACCATAATCACGGAATTTTTGGTACTGGCAAAGCCGCAAGCGTTAAAAATTTTCAAACAGGATGTTCATACCATATTGAGAGAGACACTCGAATTGATGGCTGCTCAGGCACTGTTGGAAAATATTCAGTTCGAGACAGACTTTGAAGAAGATGTATTTAAGGTATTATGTGAAGCGAACCAGTTAAAGCAAGTGTTCATTAATATCATCAAAAATGCACTGGAAGTCATGCCGGATGGCGGATCTGTTCACATTAAAACAAGCCGATTTTCAGAGAAATACGTTTGCATTTCAATTACAGACAAAGGCATGGGGATTTCAACGGAAATGCTAAAAAAATTGGGTGAACCTTTTTATACGACGAAGGATAGGGGAACAGGGCTGGGGCTCATGGTCAGCTATAAAATCATTGAAGAGCACAATGGCTATATAGAAGTGGAAAGCGAAGTGGGAAAAGGGACGAGCTTTCATATTTATTTGCCATTCGAGTAATTTAGAAGGGAATGCTCTATACCTTTCTTAAGTTAACTGAAAGCATGGATATTTCATTGGGGATCCTTTATTGGATTCCTTTTTAGTTCCATCATTATTATCCTGGGATTAAAATTGAGGTTAAAACTATGATAAACATTTTTGTTTCCCTTTCAGGGGCTTTCCTTCTTTTAAATCATAGAAAGATTGGTCCTTGTTTGCTTTTGTGGGTAGCTGCCGAATTAAATAAGCGGAAACTAATAATAGAATCCAAATTGGGAGATCTTTCGAAGTAATCTTCGGAGCTGTCTTCATATGGAATCTTCCTAATCATTATAAGATGCTTATGCTTAGAAATTTCCGTCATATCCTGTCTGCTGATGGATAAAGCCTTATCGCAATTTAAGAAGTTTTGTCTTTTTTTGCGAATCTATTTACATATAAGGCATATTTTGTAATACTTCTTTATTATAATGTAACTTTAAAAGGGCAGGAGTAGTGAATGTAGTTATGAATTCTAGGTGTGCAACGGAAATTTGTTCTGAGATTCGAATGAAGCGTTGGGAAATGATGGAGTTGGCCAAAATGTATGGACTTGGCCATGAGTATACCCTTCGCCAAAGTGAGCAGCTTGACAAACTTATAAATGAGTATCTGATCCTTCAACATCATTCATCATTGGAAGTGAGAAATAAGCGAGACGAAATGGTTGTTATTGTACAGCAGCCCTTTAATGATGACATTACCTTTTAGAAGGAACTGAATGCATGACTTTTTAAATTAGCACGCAAGAGACAATCAACTTTGCGTAATTTCTGGTGAAATGAACCTTTGCAAACATATCATGAAAACAATTCAAAGAAAGACTTATATAAACAAGAATATATCTTATGAATTTCCTATGGATTTGATTAATCGAGGGGAGGCCACCAGAAGGTGTCCTTCATGCATTGGATTGTTTAGAAGTCTTAATTCTTCTGAATGAATTACACTGAGAAATAAAAAGTAAGGGCTGACTCACTTGATGGAGCCAGCCATGGAAGTTCCGCAATTATAAAACTTCCAATAATATTACCATGAACAAAAGGCCGACAATGAAGGAATAGGTAGATGTGCGTTCATTACCATCCCCATGGCTTTCAGGGATCAGTTCCTTATAAACGATGAAAAGCATGGCCCCGGCGGCGAAAGCTAGGCCGTATGGAACCAGGAACCCAATGTAAGAGGTTAAATAATAACCCAATAAGCCCGTAATTATTTCGATGGTACCGGTTAAGGTTGCTATCAGGAATGCTGTGAGTTTACCGATTTTTTGATTAATTAAAAACAAGGCGACAAGTAAGCCTTCCGGAGCATTTTGCAGGCCGATGGCAAAAGCGATCAAGTTACCTGTATCAGCTGTATCAGAGGCGTAACTGACCCCGACAGAAAGCCCCTCAGGAATATTATGGAGTGTAATGGCAGTGATGATGAGCAAAGCCTTTTCATCGAACTGAATGCCACTTTTCGTATGGCTGAGATCGATATGAGGAATGTTTTGTTCCATGATCGTTAATGTCATTACCCCGAGAAAAACCCCAATTACTAGCTGAACATACCCTCCGGTGGCCAGAGACTCCGGGATCAGGCTCAATAACGAAGCAGCCATCATGATTCCAGCGGTAAATGCCAGTAGTGTGTCTCTGAATCGATGTGTGATTGAACCTTGAATGAACAAGATCGGTAACGCACCAAACCCTGTAGACATAGCAGATAGGATGCTGCCTAATAAAACTCCACTCATAAATTTCTCCTTTGTAAGGTACTTATCGTTACTTCTTTGTGAATTTTTGGGTGAAACAATAATTCATTGTATTTAGACATAAAGAATATGTTCCAGGAAAAACCCATTTTGCATCAATCTTCTGCATACCATTTTTTCAATGTTAGATCAGTCGGCAGCAATATGCTGATGATTCCCAGTAATGGCAGGAATCCCACTAGCTTAATCATGGATTCGATTCCAATTATATCTGCAATGGCCCCCAGTGAAACGGATCCAATGGCACCCATTCCAAAGGCTAAACCTACAGTCAAGCCTGCCATCGTACCGACTTTTCCCGGGACTAATTCCTGTGCGTATATTACAGTGACGGAAAAACTGCTCATTATAATGAATCCCGCCATCAATAATAAGATAAAAGCGGCTGTAGGAGGTACGAATGGTAAAAGTGCGGTTATTGGCATGCTGGCAGCGAAAGAAAAGAAAATGATATTTTTACGCCCGAATCTATCAGCAAGCGGTCCTCCGAAAAACGTACCTACAGCACCAGCTGCTAAAAAGGCAAATAGGAAATATTGTGCGGCCTTTATCGTGAAAGAATACTGCTCGATTAAGTAAAAACTATAAAAGTTTGTCATGCAAGATACATACCAGGAACGGGCAAAGATTATGAATAAAATCAATACAAGGGCTTTGGCCACTTTATGCGACCGCTCTTTATTGATTATTTTTGCAGCAAGCTTTTTAGGCTGGAAGTGAACTAATTTTTGGGAATACCACTTGGCAATATACAGCAATAGGATAACGGCCATTAAGGCAACCAGGGCAAACCAGAGTGCACCTTTTTGACCAAACGGAACAAGTACGATGGCTGTGATGAGTGGGGCAAGTGCCTGCCCGCTATTCCCGCCGACCTGATAAATGGATTGTGCCAGGCCTCTCTTTGGTCCGCCTGCCATGTAGGCAACCCTGGAGCCTTCCGGATGGAATATGGCCGACCCTAAGCCCATCAAGATGACTGCACCAAGGATAATGGTATAGTTTGGGGCAATTGCGAGAATGATGACCCCGATTAAAGTACTGGTCAACCCGATGGGCAATGCATATGGAAATGGTTTTTTATCCGTATAGAACCCAACTGCCGGTTGCAGGAGCGATGAGATGATATTCAGGCAGAATGCAATCATTCCCAGCTGTGTATACGTTAGCGACATTGATTTTTCGAGGATTGGGAACATGGCAGGTACGACGGCCTGAAGAGAATCATTCATTAAATGGCATATGCCTATGATCACCATGATTTTAAGAGTCATATCTTGTTTTTGCGGTTTTGTTTTAATGGCAGCGATACTTCCCATCTGTATATTTCCTTCTTCCTGATTAAGATTTTTACCTATTCCATAAATAGATTCAAGAAGCATACACCGTATGCATGACACCTATAAATAAATCGGAATCGTTACTAGTCTTCATGAAAAATCGAAAACCCTTCAAAGTATTGCTAAGGGTGGTCTTTTATAAGCGGCAAGCTGATTGTAACGGTTGTACCGTTCAGAGGTTTACTTGAAAACTCGATGGTGCCGTTAAAAGATTCAATTATACGTTTACACACGAATAGCCCTAATCCCGTTCCTTCCTTTTTCGATGTATAGAAGGGATCGAACACCTTCCCTATATCTTTTTCATTCAGTCCTTGACCATTATCGATGATCATGATTTTAGCCCATTCATTTTCATGGTGAATTCGAATCCTTAACTTTTTCCCATCTTCCATGGCCTCGAAACCGTTTTTGGCAATGTTGAGAATGACTTGTTTGAGTTGGTCCTTTGTACAATGAACCAGGATGGGCTCCTTTATGATATTCCATTCCACTTCAATATTGAAATGACGTGCTTCTGATTCTATTATTGGTCTCAATTCAGCAATGATACTGCGAATATCATATAAGGACAAAGTCTGTACCATTGGCTTCCCTAAAATCAAAAATTCACTGACAATACTATTGATCCGTTCAATTTCCTTCATGATGACAGAGTAATAGAACTGATCTTGTTCTTCAGGGTGTTTTTCAACCAGTAACTGCACTAGCCCCTTTATGCCGGTAAGTGGGTTTTTTATTTCATGGGCAGTACTGGCAGCCAATGTACCGACAAAATCTATTTTTTGGCTTTCGTATAGTAACTTTTGGTTTTTGGCATTCCTGCGAACGATCAGTTCCTCCACGATGATATAGATCATGTGAGTAAAAAAGAAGGTGAAAAAGACAAGCATTAAAAAAACATTCATGTTATTTGTGTTAATCTTGTCGGGCACTTTGACGGACAGTGTCCAATCGACTTCGGTCAAAGGAACATCCACCCATGTTGAATGTCCAGTGAATCCCTCGGCATTTACATCTAAAATTCGGGTTTTGTCCTTTGTTTCCAATATAAAGGTATGACCAGGGCTGAGCATTTTTAATGTTTTTTCCATATGATCCAGCTTGAGATGTGCCAATAAAAACCCTTGCACTTTTTTATCATGATCCAGTATGGGAGCAAAAATGGAAAAATAATTAAAATCAGCGTTATATAGCTCCTTTGTTCCTGCAACAACTGCTTTTTGAGTTTTTACTGCACGTTCAATATCATTTTGTTCAATTAAATAGGAATGATGGAAATTCTTATTTGTACCTGAAATGGAAACACCGTCGCGATTTAGCCAATATACTCCGGCATACCTGGAATCTGTATCTTTGATCCAGTTCATAAGAAGTTCGGTTTTTTTGTCATCCATATAAAGCACGGAACTGCTAAGGCTAAGCAGCTCAAGGTTTTCCTTCGTTTCCTTTATAACTTGATCTATGTATTCCTGATAAACCGTTCCTGCCCATTCTGCTTGTTCCTGTCTTTCTTTTTGAAGGGAACGTTCTAAATGCATCCAATAAATGATTGAGAGAAAAATTAATGGTAAAATAACAATAAGTAGATATGTGGTGAATTTATGCCTTGTTTTCATGTTTGTCACTACTTTAGCTTTTTTTTCAAGTATATCAAAATGATTGATTAAACAATAGTGCATACTAACAGGGCAGATTGACAAAAAATTCTTTATGTCATATAATAACTTTTAATTCAAGATATTTTAATTAAAAACTTTTAAGGTTGTGAAGTTATGGAGAATAATAACATCCAACAGTCTTTGAAACTGTTCATTGTGATGTCTAGAGCTCATCGATCCATTAATGATGTGGTAAATAAACATATAGCTGAAGAGGGATTGAATCCCACTGAGTTTGCAGTACTGGAATTACTTTATCATAAAGGGGATCAGCCTCTTCAGCAAATAGGCGGAAAAATCCTGCTAGCTAGCGGCAGCATTACCTATGTCGTGGATAAACTTGAACAGAAGGAATATCTGCAGCGTATAGCATGTAAAGAGGATCGCCGTGTAACCTTTGCAAAAATAACGGATAAAGGAAAGGCCTTTATTGAAGGAGTATTTCCAGAGCATGAAAAAAGAATCGATGATATCATGAGTGTACTTACGCAAGATGAAAAGGCCACCGTGATCGAATTGCTTAAAAAGATTGGGTATTCCGCTCAAAATTAGCTAAAGAACCAGCACCAGGATTTGACTACAGGTGCTGGTTTTTTATGTCTCATAAAACAGGAATTTGTTTTGGGGACATAAAAAGGTTTTTAATAACGCTGTGGCGAATTAAATTATATTACGATAACCGTGATAATGCTGAAGGTGTCTTGGAAACGAACTCGATTGGATAACGTCATAGAGGAAAAAATGTTTTTATATTCGAAAAGGAGCCTGCATATGAAATTTAATGAGTATGAATACAAACGTCCTGAAATGGATGAAATTAAAACCCGGTTCATGAAAGCTTTGGAAAAGTTTACTGATGCTGCAAATGCCGATGCACAAATAAAAGCCATGGAAGAAATAAACGGAATTCGAAATTATGTAGGTACGATGTTTAATTTGGTCTATATCCGTCATTCCATTGATACCAATGATGTTTTTTATAAAGCGGAGAATGATTATTTAGATGACTTTTCCCCTGAAATGGAAGAATTGACCTCCAAATTTTACAATGAACTCGTTCGCTCGAAATTCCGTAAGAAGCTTGAGGAGAAATGGGGAACTCAACTATTTGACTTGGCTGAGGCCCAACTCAAAACTTTTTCGCCCGAAATCATACCACAGCTGCAAAAAGAAAATAAATTATCAAGTGAGTATTCACAATTAATTGCCTCTGCAAAAATTCACTTTGATGGAAAAGAATTAACACTAGCGCAGCTTCAGCCTTTTATGGAGTCCTCGGACCGTGAGTTAAGGAAAAATGCAAGTGAGGCATATTACGGTTTCTTTGAAGAAAAGCAGGAGGAATTGGATCGTATATTCGATGAACTTGTCAAGGTGAGGAATGGGATTTCGACAGCGCTAGGTTATGGGAATTTCGTGGAACTTGGGTATTATCGAATGACTAGGACTGATTATGATGCTGAAATGGTTGCAGCATTCCGCAAGCAGGTGAAAGAGGAAGTGGTACCGCTTGTCACTCGGCTGAAGGATCGGCAGCGGGAACGTCTTGGATTGGAGAACTTGAACTATTATGATGAGAATTTTCATTTCAGAACGGGTAATGCCATTCCAAAAGGCGATGCTGAGTGGATCATCGAAAATGGGAAAAGGATGTACCAGGAACTATCTCCTGAAACGAATCAGTTTTTCAACTATATGATTGATAATGATTTGATGGACCTTGTGGCGAAGAAAGGAAAAGAAAGCGGTGGCTACTGTACTTTTATAGAAGACTATAAAGCTCCATTCATCTTTTCTAATTTCAACGGTACTTCCGGGGATATAGATGTTTTGACACATGAGGCAGGTCATGCATTCCAAGTGTATCGCAGCCGTGATCTTGACATTCCTGAGTATTATTGGCCTACATATGAAGCGTGTGAAATCCATTCGATGAGCATGGAATTTTTAACTTGGCCATGGATGGAGCTATTTTTCAAGGAAGATACGGAAAAATATAAGTTTTCCCATTTAAGCGGTGCCCTCATATTCCTCCCGTATGGGGTAGCTGTTGATGAATTTCAGCATTTTGTCTATGAAAATCCTAATACCTCCCCCATTGAAAGAAAGAAGGCTTGGCGTAAAATCGAGATGGAATATTTACCGCATCGCGATTATGAAGGAAATGAATTCTTGGAGAATGGCGGGTATTGGCAGCGGCAAAGCCATATTTATCAATCACCTTTTTATTATATCGACTATACATTGGCCCAGATTTGTGCTTTCCAATTCTGGAAAAGGTCGACTGAAAAAGATGGATCGGCTTGGGAGGATTATTTGAATCTGTGCCAACTTGGAGGCAGCAAGTCCTTCCTTGATCTCGTTGAATCTGCGAATCTGAAATCCCCATTTGTTGACGGTACTGTACAGTCCGTTGTGAAGGTGATAGACGAATGGCTCTCCACTGTAGATGATAAGGCATTATGAAATATTAGCCTTTAAGATACGAACCGGATTCTTGAAAGGAATGGCCTAACTCCGAAAACCAAGATTATAAAAGAAGACTTGGTTATCTTTCATGAACAGTTTTTATTTAGAAAAACCTATTGAATTGATGAAATTTTCCACACTCCTGCCGTACCCGAGACCCCACAGCGCTTACTTTGATGAGGCTTGGCAGACAGTCGTCGGAAAGAAAGCGTATTTCTGAAATCATCTGGAACTTTTATTAATTATTGTAGAGTTTGAACGCTTGGGGAGTACTCCAAGCGTTTTTTTAAATCTTTCATACGTTCGGGATGAAGGGAGTTTCAGACTGCACAATGAGAGAATGCAACCCAGGAAAAAACAGCCGACGAAAGTAATATTGCTCGGCTTGTCTTAAATGTCTCTTCCCTACATATAAATGTAGGGAGGAGGGGAGAGTATGCTGTCAAGGTGGTCAGGGAGTTTTCAGATTGCAGCGGTTTATGTAGGCACAGTCGTCGGTGCAGGATTTGCAACTGGAAAAGAGATTGTCGAGTTTTTTACCCGTTATGGTTTTTATGGCTTTATCGGGATTTTAATAGCAGGTTATATTTTCATTTTCACTGGGACGAAAATCATGCTGATTTCCGCAAGGATCAGAGCATCTTCTTATGAGGAGTTCAATCAATTTCTTTTTGGCAGGAAAATAGCAGGAATCATCAACTTCTTTTTCCTTATCATGCTGTTAGGGGTGACGGCTGTCATGATTTCGGGTTCAGGAGCCGTTTTTGAAGAACAACTTGGCGTGCCTAAAAGTATAGGAAGTTGGTCTACGATCATACTGGCATCCTTGGTCCTGATGATGGGCATGCGCGGTGTTTTCACTGTGAACTCTTTTGTTGTACCAATCATGATTTGTTTTAGCGTGATCCTTTTTTTCTCGACTTTGGGTAATGGGGATTTCTTTAAGACCCTTACAAAAGTTCCTGATGAAGTGATCACCGTAAAAATGATTTTGTCACCCTTTGCCTATACAGCCTTTAACCTTGCTTTGGCACAGGCTGTGCTGGTTCCGGTTGCGTATGAGGTTCGAGATGAAAAAGTCATTAAACATGGTGCAATTCTTGGAGGGATATTCCTGACAATCATTTTATTGACGGGGCACTTTTCACTTATGACACTTCCTGACGTGAATAGTTTTGAAATTCCTTCAGCAGTTATTATGAGAACGGCGGCCAGTCAGTTGTATTGGATGTTCATTTTGGTGATATACGGGGAGATATTCACTTCGGTCATCGGAAACATATATGGATTACAGAGGCAAATCAGCAGTTATATTAAATTGCCAGGCATGCTGATCATAGCGGTGATTTTTTTAATAGCTTTAATCATTAGTGAATTCGGATATGGAAGGTTACTAGGATATATTTATCCGGTTTTTGGATACATAAGCCTCCTTTTTTTAGTGCTGGTCTGGAAAAGCAAGGCAGGGAAGGAGTGATGAAGAACGGGGGGCCTGACCCTAGCCCTCCGTACCAGGGGGAATCAATGATCATCCTATCATCAGCGTCTTAGCCATCTCTAGAAAGGCATCCCGGTAATCTCTATCTTTTTTCGTGAACATAGTTAAGCGGACGGGTGCTTTTTCATCCTTGAGCAATATGGAAGTGATGACATCATCCCCATTTTCCACTTCAAATCCTGTACCGCTTTCGATATCAAGTGAAGGATCCCTAATCGTTTCTGAAATGCCTTTCAGCTGGGCTTGAACATTTTTTTCCACCTCATCCCAACTGACATCGGCCTTCAACAATTCGATTCTCATATAAATGGAGTCATCTTCAATCAGGAACACAATATCTTTTCCTGGTTCTTCGGCACTTAATTTGAATTGTTGCAAAACATAGAGGCTGAACGGTTGATTATCACTTTTTTTTAGGAACGCTGTTTTTTCTTTTGCTTCCCCGTTAATGTTATACTGCAGGTTTTGCTCCATCAGTCTTATTTTGTTATCGCTTCGGTTATTGCGATTGCCTCTTTGAGAAGTATTCCCTTCGTTCCCATCTTCTATTGAATCTTCCTGTGGCTCATCTGCATTTTCGTCTGTAGTCGCACCGCAGCCAGTCAGCAGAAAAGCGGCGAATGTGACACAGCCAATATAACGTGTCCAACTAGTCATGTGTTTCCCTCATCTTTCTGATAGAAATTTCAATCTGGATATTCCTGCATCACATACAGGTGCTTTGCCCTTTAATGAATTAGACGGCATGAAATGGAAATGGTTACAAAAAGCAGGGAAATCAATTGGGACGATTGCTAAAAAGTGAAAAACGGAATGGTCATCTAGTAACCATCCCGTTTGAGTACATTGAATTATCCTATGATTTTATAATTTTTATGGTTTACGACGGTTTTTTGTTCAAGTTCCAAATCACGATAATTTTCCATATACGTGACGTCCACGATTACTGAGTTCTCGTTCACTTTCTCGACGATTCCTTTTAAGCCTTCTCTAAATTCAATGATATTTCCAACTTCCGCTTTCTTCATGGTAATCATCCTTTCCCATTTTGTTTCCAATGATCAAAAAGTAACAATGGAGTAATTGGATTATTCGAACATCTTGCCGTTTAGATTTTGACGTGGGAAGTGCTAGTAAGAGAAATAGTTATCTCTTATGTCGGTACAGTAAGCTAAACTTTTAAAAGGAGGTACGATTCTTGTAATGGAGCAGCTGTAAAGATATGGCATAATTTGGTATATCTTGAAAACGCAGTTATGCGTACCAGTATGTAATTCCCAAGTACAAAAAATGCCAATCATTTTACATTATGATATTTTAATATACAGTTTGCACTATTTTAAAGCATTCGTAAAGAATAATGTAGTGAGTGGGGCTCAAAAAATTCTGATTTATATTAAGTGGCAAGCTTATGTTAAAATGATAACGGAATTTCTCCTGTCTGAAAATGATGGAACATTCGATAATTAAGGGGGATAATATATGAACGCAGAAGAAGCAAAAGATGTACTCGATAAATTGGCAAATCGGGAAATGGAAGAATTCCGGATAACAAAAGAAGAATTTTTAGCTTTTCGTGAGGTTCTTGTTAAAAGGGAAGACTTTAAACATTTTCGGGGGAATGCACAACATAACGGTGTGATAATTTATACGTATTTAGATGAAGCGAGAAGTTGAAGGATGTATGATTTGGGGTGGCTCATGATTGAGCCACCCCAAATTATTTATAATGGGAAAATCAATTGTTTCCTTAATTTATTTAATGCGGACTTTCTCCATGATTTGACGGCTGCTGCAGTAACTTGATATATCTCAGCGATTTCAGTAACCGTTTTGTTTTCATGGTATGTCTGTATAAGCCAGCGTTGCTGATTCAGTGTCAATCCTTCCGTGTAGGTTAATATATTATCGATGGCAAAGGCCTCTTCATGCATTGAAAAAGGATCTTTTATCTCTAATATGAAGGAATCAAAGGGTTCGGTACGGATTTCATATTTATGTTGATGCTTTAATTCGTTCAGGATTTTGCCTTTGATCACCGTATAGGCATAGTTGGAGAATTGTCCGTATTCCTCATTGAATTTCCCTAATGACTCCCATAAAGCAATCAAGCCTACTTGAAAATATTCTTCCTTATTTTTATAAATGGAAAGTGAGCGGATAATATGATGGATCATCGGGGTGAATTCTTCCGTTAGCGTTGAGAAATCTTTCATAAAGCAAGTCACCTTTAGAAAGTGCACTTTCCTGTATTCCCGGGTGCTTCTACCATAAATAAATCGATTGGATTTAGCCAAATGGCATAACCGAAAAATGGATGTGGAAAAAAGTGGGTCTTGAGGGTGCTATAGTGAACCTTATTAAAGGATAAAAGGATGATTAAGGTAATATTGCGTGTGGGGGTTACCAAATGAAAAAACACATCCTAATATTGGATGTGCAAAAGAATGATGTTCAGTTTGTCGACAAGCGAGTTTGGAATGGTCTCATTTAAGAACCTTGTTTAAAAAACAAGACAAATCACCCTTCGTGTTTTTTAGTGTAATTTTATAGGATTAAAGAAATATGCGACACTCCTGCCGAATAACAGGCTGGCCGAGACCCCGCAGGCGTTTGCTCTGATGTGGCTTGGCAGACAGCCGTCGGCGGAAAGGGAGGTGGAATTCTGAAATCAACTGGATCTTTTTAAATAAAGGCTGTTTTCACATACTTTGTTGCTATTTACCAAGTAGTGCGGTGTGGTTGATTTCCCCTCCAGATGCTCGCTTTCCGCGGGGCGGGCGGTGAGCCTCCTCGGCGTAACCCCTGTGGGGTCTCACCTGTCCCGCTGCTCCCGCAGGAGTCTCACACTTCCGCTCCAATCAACCTTAAATAGTTTCGTTTTAAAAACAACAATCTTTACGAAAAGAGCCTAAATAAAAAACTGCCGGCAAACTGATCTTCTTTAAATTTGTCTGCAGTCTGACATATAAAGATGTGTTTTTCTTATTCCAGATGAATTTTCCAAACATCATTTACCGGTTATTGTGATTTCAGAACAGGGTATATTATTAAACCATTGTATTTGTTAACTTTGGGATTTTCGGAATCCAGCATCCTGTGCGTCTTGTTCAGTACAAAACATTTCTTCTGGTTTAGTTATTTCGTAATATTGGCCCGAAGGAATGTGATAAATTTTATTGCCTTTGGAATTTATATTCCCTTTAATTTGCGGGTTATTGCAAGACCCAGTGGGCTTTTCCACGGATGCTTCTTTTGACTTCGAATTATCAAACCCTTTTGAAGTTGCATAGTTTTCAATTGACCAAATACCGATTTCGTCTTGTTGCGCTTGTTTTTGAATATTTTCCAATTCATCAAGGTATTTCGTGTTTGGTGCATAAACATAGGCTACCCTTGCCAGTCCTTTTTCCAGCAGGAGTTTATTCACCATTTTACCATCAACATAAAAATAGGCCAGCAGCCGGCCATATTTATCTCTTTCACCTATGCCGGTTTCTACTTCCACTTTAGAGCCCGCAGGCATAAGTTCCTTGGCGAACTTGCTTGCTTCAGGTCCAAAAGGCTGAACGGGCTTGGATGGGTGCACGGTTTCTGGAGTATCTATCAAAAGGAGCCTGACCGTTTCTTCATTTCCATTAGCCATATTGATTTTTACTGTATCTCCGTCAATAACTTTGATGATCTCGGCTGTGAATGTCTTGCCTTTTTCTTCATTTGAAGAATCCGAATTGGATCGGATGTCTTCGTTGGAAAGTGAATATTCCTGTTTGGATTGATTGATCAGGTTATCCGATGCTGCCTGGCAGCCAGATAACGTGATCAGGCAAAGTGCAGTAAGGAGAAAAACATTCAGGTAAGAATGTAAAAAGGATTTTCCTTTCATGATAAGTCCCTCCATTTATTAAGGTGTTTTCCACGTACGTCATGGATATATTCAGCAGGACTAATACTAACCTATAAAAATCCGAAAGAAAATGAAAATCTTTACATGCATCGCTACCCCATATCATGATAGTTTCTTATAATGATATGGTGGAGTATGGGAGGCAGGCGGTAAAATGATATTCAGGCTAGAAAATATTGAGTATAAAGGGATTTTGAAAATTGATGATTTGAAAATACCGGCGGGCATGGTCACTTGTTTGACTGGGGAAAGCGGTGCAGGAAAAACTTCACTGCTACGATTATTGAACAGGATGGATGACCCGGATAGCGGGTCGATTTATTTTCAAGATCAGTTGCTGGATAAATTCAACCCGATAGAGCTCCGGCGTAAAGTCACAATGCTTTCTCAGGCACCGTTCACTTTACCGGGTACGGTTGAAGAAAATCTTCAGGTTGGCCTGGAATTGACAGAACGGGAAAAAAAAGATAAGGCAGAATTGGTTAAAGCACTTGAAACCGTCCAGTTGCAGAAGTCTTTAGAAGAGAGTGCGGAGAATCTTTCTGGCGGGGAGAAACAGAGGCTGGCACTGGCAAGGTTACTTTTATTGAACCCCGAGGTGTATTTACTGGATGAGCCGACTTCAGCTCTTGATGAGGAAGCCGAGCTGACGGTCATGAGCCGATTTTTAGAAGAAGTAAAGCGGGAAAAAGGAACGGTCATCATGATAACCCATTCAAAACAGCTGGCGGACATTTGTGCTGAAAAAAGGATCGTTCTGAAAAAGGCGAAGGAGGGTGACTATTAATGGAGGCGAATGGGATAATAGATATTGAGTTCTGGCGTCTTTGTGCAGCCTACGTGTTTGTAGTGATTCTGCTCATAATCGTGAAATGGCGCGGGATTTCACGGGAAAAGCAAATCATGCTCGCTACGGTGCGGATGACTGTACAACTCATTCTCGCAGGATATGTTTTGACATATATCTTTGAAAATCCCCACCCTTTACTTTCTTTAGGGTTTTTATGTGCGATGGCCATGTTTTCCATCCATAACATTTTTAAGCAAGTGTCCCATACACTCAATAAGAAAATCAAAAGGATGGTTATCTTAAGTATGTTGTCAGGTCCCATGGCTGCCTTGTTTTATTTTAATGTGGTCGTGATCCATTTCACGCCATGGTACGAGCCGAGGTATTTCATTCCAATTGCAGGGATGATCGTGGGGAATGCGATGACAGGAGTGACATTGGCGCTTAAAAACCTCCATGATGGGATTAGCAGTAATCGTGAAAAGGTAGAGGCGATGTTGATGCTTGGAGCGACTCCAGCGAGGGCTGTTAAGAAATATGTGGATGCTGCATTCGACTCGGCTGTGCTCCCGACTTTGAACAATATGCTCGGGATGGGGATTATCTTCCTTCCAGGAATGATGACAGGGCAAATCCTGTCGGGGATAAGCCCGCTCATAGCGATTGAGTACCAGATTGCGATACTAATCGGGATTCTCGGAAGTGTTTCATTAACGGTGGTCCTTTTCATTATGCTGAGTTTCAGGGCTTTTTTTACCAAAAATGCACAGCTGTCCATTTAATCATTGAAGAATCTGAAAAGTAATAGTTGCAGTTCCATCTATATTTTTGTACTATTTTGTAGGTACCAATAGTTTTGGTTTGTTTGTTGGGAATGATAATGCTATCCTGATAAGGAAAAGGGCATTTCTTTTTTCATTTCTTCCTGATTGGATGGAGAAAACCCCTTACATAACCTATTTTTGTTAATTTATCTTAAAGGAGATTGATTTATATGGTAGAAAAAACATTTACAGTAACTGCAGAAACAGGAATTCACGCTCGTCCGGCTACATTGCTTGTACAAGCTGCAGGAAAATTTGATTCAGAAATAAACCTTGCATATAAAGAGAAAAAAGTGAACCTTAAGTCCATTATGGGTGTAATGTCCCTAGGTATCGGCAAAGGGGCGGAAATTACGATTTCTGCTGAAGGAAGCGATGAAAATGATGCACTAAACACACTTGCTGAAACGTTGAACAGAGAAGGATTAGCAGAATAATGTCCACTTTGATTAGTGGGATAGCAGCTTCAAACGGAATAGCCATCGCTAAAGCCTATCGACTGACTGAGCCAGATTTATCGATTGAAAAAAGAAGCATAGAAGATGTCGGGGCTGAAATATCCCGTTTTAAGGAAGCTATTCAAAAGTCAACAAATGAATTGGAAATAATCAGGGATAAAGCCGAAAAAGATCTAGGGGCCGATAAAGCCGCGATCTTTGACGCACACCTGCTTGTTTTGGCTGATCCGGAACTTATCACTCCGATTCAGGATAAAATACAATCAGAAAACGTCAACGCTGAGTATTCCTTAAATGAAACCGCAAGCATGTTCATTACGATGTTTGAACAAATGGATAATGAATACATGAAGGAACGTGCAGCGGATATCCGTGACGTCACGAAACGGGTGCTGTCACATCTTTTAGGTGTTCATATTCCAAATCCGAGCATGATTGCTGAAGAAGTGATCATCATTGCGGAGGATTTGACTCCATCCGATACAGCACAGTTGAATCCGGCATATGTTAAAGGATTTACGACCGATATCGGTGGACGTACATCCCATTCAGCCATAATGGCACGTTCATTGGAAATTCCAGCAGTCGTTGGAGCGAAGTCAGTGACCTCGTCCATTGAAAATGGTGACTTGGTCATAATTGACGGGTTAAAGGGTGAAGTTCACATCAATCCTACTCCTGAACTCGTGAAACGCTACGAAGAGGAGCAGGAAGCCTATGCTAGGCAAAAGGCTGAGTGGGCGAAGCTGGTTAATGAAAAAACCGTTACGAATGATGGACATCATGTGGAATTGGCAGCCAATATTGGCACGCCGAAAGATCTGGAGGGCGTCCATCAAAATGGCGGTGAAGGCATCGGGCTATATCGTACGGAATTTCTTTATATGGGCAGAAATGACTTTCCAAGTGAAGAAGAACAGTTCGAGGCATACAAAGCGGTGCTGGAAGGAATGTCAGGTAAGCCTGTAGTCGTCAGAACGCTTGATATAGGCGGAGACAAGGAGTTGCCTTATTTAGAGCTTCCAAAGGAAATGAATCCTTTCCTTGGATACCGTGCGATTCGCCTTTGCTTAAATGAGCAGGAGATTTTCCGGACTCAGCTCCGTGCCTTGCTTCGTGCAAGCATTTACGGGGATTTGAAGATCATGTTCCCGATGATTGCCACACTGGCTGAATTCCGCGAAGCTAAAGCCGTCTTGGCTGAAGTCAGGCAGGAATTGCTTGATAATGGTATACAAGTTGCCGAAAAGATTGAAGTCGGAATCATGGTTGAAATCCCTTCAACTGCAGTGATGGCTGATATATTTGCTAAGGAAGTCGATTTCTTCAGCATAGGCACTAATGACTTGATTCAGTATACGATGGCCGCTGACCGAATGAATGAGAGAGTATCTTATTTATATCAACCATACAATCCAGCGATTTTACGCTTGGTTAAAATGGTCATAGATGCAGCTCATAAAGAAGGGAAATGGGCCGGAATGTGCGGGGAAATGGCTGGAGATGAAGTGGCCATCCCGATTTTGATCGGATTGGGCCTTGATGAATTCTCAATGAGTGCCACTTCGATTCTGAAAGCACGTTCTTTAATTAGCCAACTTTCGCTTGAAGAGATGAAAAAACTATCTCAGGAAGTTTTAGGACTGGATACGAATGATAATGTGAAAGAAGCGGTTGTTAACGCTTTGAAGAAATAATTAAAATCAGGAAAAACGCACCCCATCCATAGAACCTTCGGATGGGGTGCTGTTTTCTGTCCTGTTAATTCTTGCTTGAATATTTGAGAAAAAGTGTTTATTGCACCAAAATGGGGGTAAATAAAAAGCAAGCACAGTTGTTTAGCTCTATTAGGGCAGCTGACATTCTCATTTCCCCCTTTGAAGCCGGTTGGTTATCCAGCCGGCTATTTTTTTTGCAAATAAAAAAATCATAAGAATGATTATTCAGATTTTTCACTTTACGGTTATGACGATATAATGGAATTATATTTTTAAGAAGATGGAGGTTAAATATTATATGGAATTACATTTGGAAAAGAAAAATGCCTTGATTTTAGCTTCAAGTCAAGGTTTGGGGAAGGCTATGGCAGCCGAATTGGTTAAAGAAGGAGCAAATGTCATGCTAGCCAGCCGTGATGGAGAAAAGCTAGCCGCCGTACAAAGGGAATTATCGCAGCTTGGGACTGGAAAAGTTTCTTATATGGTAACGGATATAACAAAAGCTGAAGATATTAAAAGCCTGGTTGGGCAAACTGCTGAGGAATTCGGCGGTATCGACATTCTTATTAATAACGCCGGAGGTCCTCCAGGGGGTTCGTTTTCAGATTTCAATGATGAAGAATGGCAACAATCTTTCGAACTTAATTTGCTAAGCTTCATAAGGACGATTCGTGAGAGCTTGCCACATTTAAAAAAACAGGGCGGCAAAATCGTTAATATTGCTTCTTCATCCATTAAGGAACCGATCCCAGGACTGATATTATCGAATACATTCCGGACGGCAATCGTTGGATTGTCAAAGACATTAGCTTCAGAATTAGCACCAGACAGGATTTTGGTCAATACAGTCGGACCAGGAAGAATCGCAACGGACCGCGTTCAGCACCTTGATGAAATGAATGCAGAGAAACAAGGCGTCACTCCTCTGGAGGTGACTGAACAATCCATTAACAAAATCCCTCTTGGCCGTTATGGGGAACCCGAGGAATTTGCAAAGTTCGTTACTTTCCTTGTTTCAGGTGCTAATACATATTTGACAGGGCAGTCCTATTTAGTTGACGGAGGAATGATAAAGTCCATTTAAGTTTTTTTTGAAACAAAATGATTGGGAGGAATCTGCAGTGATGCAAACGAACAAAGTGATCGGATTCATAGGTTTAGGAGTTATGGGAAAAAGCATGGCCGCACATCTACTTAAGGCGGGATTTGAGGTATTTGTTTATACAAGGACGAAAGATAAGGCAAGTGAACTGCTCTCACAGGGTGCGAAGTGGGCATCTTCACCAAAGGAAATTGCCCAAAAAGCTAATGTGATCATTTCCATGGTGGGATACCCTAGTGATGTGGAAGAAATCTATCTTGGGGAAAATGGGCTTATCGAGAACGGGAAACAAGGAACCCATTTAATCGATATGACGACCTCCACTCCAACTTTGGCAGTGACAATAGCAGAGGAAGCCAAGAAAAGGGGCATGGAATCATTGGATGCACCGGTTTCCGGAGGAGATATCGGTGCTCGTGATGCAAAGCTCACGATCATGGTCGGCGGGTCTAGTGAGGCATTTGAAGCGGTCCGGCCCATTTTTGATATCATTGGCAGCAATGTTGTCCATCAAGGCCCGGCTGGCTCAGGACAGCATACGAAAATGTGCAATCAAATCGCCATTGCATCCAATATGATCGGAGTGACTGAAGCGATTTCCTATGCCAAAAAAGCGGGGTTGGATCCGGACCGGGTATTAAGAAGCATATCATCGGGGTCTGCCGGGAGCTGGTCATTGTCCAATCTTGTACCGAGGATGGTTGAAGGCGATTTTGAACCTGGTTTTTATATCAAGCATTTTATCAAGGATATGAAGATTGCACTTGATGAAGCGGAAAGAATGGGAATGGACGCTCCTGGATTAAGCCTGAGCAAATCCCTGTATGAGGGGCTGGCAGAAGCTGGCGAAGAAAATAGCGGTACACAGGCATTATATAAACATTATAATTAAGTGCTAGCATTTCTTTATCATGAATAAGCTGATAGCGACAGCCTTTACAAAAAGGAGTGAAAGCTATGGGCGAATTCGATGATATCAATATGAAATTCCAGGAATTGGAAGATGGTAGATATATTGTAAGGATTGAAGGATTTAAACGAGAAAAAACCATTCATCAAACAAAGCCCATTCGTTGGGATCTGAAATTAATGAATGAAAGTCCGCTAATCTTGCCGGTGAAATTCAGTCATATCGAAACGAATGCCGGTTTTCAGATACTGATGCGCGAATTGAAGAGCTTAGGTTTTTCAAAGCCGCGCTCCGCAAAGGAATTTGAAGAAGTGATGGCTGATTTACTTGGGTCCATCGTCGAAGTGAGCCTTACCACGACAAACAAGGAAGAAGGATATCGGGAAATTCGTTTTTTACGGAGATTGTATTAGTTGGCTTGCTTGGTGAAAAAACTTAGGTAGCCTGACATCATTGAAAATAGGAAAGTGGCCTTCAATTGTCCATTCAATTGAAGGCCACTTTTTTTTCGATTACTTTTTAGCTAAAAAAGCTTCAATACGGTCCAAGGCCTTTTCCAGGGTCTCCATGGAATAGGCATAAGATATCCTGAAGTAACCTTCGCCAAGGGGAGAGAAGGCATCTCCAGGGACCACTGCCACTTTTTCCTGTTGAACAAGCTTGAGGCAAAAATCAAGGGAAGAGGCAAAGCCTTCAGGCAGCTTTATAAAGAAGTAAAAGGCACCATTCGGTTTGACTATTTCCAGTTTCATCGCTTGTAAGCGACTGTATACGTATTCCCGTCTCCGTGCATACTCGGTCTTCATGGGTATTGCATCATTTCTGCCTGCCGTCAATGCTGCCAAGGCAGCTCTCTGAGATATGGAAGCGGCACATGTCACATTGTATTGATGAACCTTCAGGAGATGCTGAGAGATGGCTGCAGGTGCAAACAGAAGGCCGATCCTCCACCCGGTCATGGAATGGGACTTGGACAGTCCGTTCAGGACGATGGTTTGTTCTTTTAAGAAAGTGGCAATCGAAACATGCTCCTGATCGAATACCAGTTCACTGTAAATCTCATCAGCCAATATGAAGATGTCCTTGCCCCTAACAAGTTCGGCAATGTCCAATAATTCTTCGGCAGATAATGTAACCCCGGTCGGATTCGACGGATAGGGCAGAACGATGCACCGAGTATGTTCAGTTATGTACTTTTCAAGTATATCTGCAGTCAAACGAAATCCATTTTTTGTTGTATCGGCATAAACAGGTGTTGCACCGCACATCTTAATGATGGGTTCGTATCCCGGATATACCGGACCCGGTAATATTACTTCGTTCCCTGGGATGAGGATTGTCCGAAAAGTAATGTCTATGCCTTCGCTGGCACCAGAGGTCACTATCACTTCATTCGCCGGATCATAGCCAAGCTTGTATTTATCTTTTACATAATTTGAAGCGGCTTCCCTTAACTCCAAATAGCCCGCATTGTGAGTATAAACGGTATAGTCATTATCGATGGCTTGTTTTGCCGCTTCTTTAATATGCATCGGAGTTGGAAAGTCAGGCTGCCCTATCGTTAAGGAAATGGTGCCTTCGATATCGGCGACCATATTGTAGAATTTACGGATTCCTGATATTTGAACGTCTTTTACTAGAGGGTTTATTAAATGTTCCATCTATGAATATCCTCCCTTTTCTAACTACATGAATTATGTACTGTTTGACTCATTCATTCTATTTTATCATTTAGTTTGGAGGGGGAGAAATCTTTTTGAGATTAATGAATTAAAGGTATAATGTATGATAAGAAAATTTTGAGGGTTGATACATATGATAAGGACTTGCGCAATTACTTCAAATCATGAAGTCAGTTTTGGTTTACCGCTAACGGAAATGAATAATCCGGATATCGAGTGGTACTGGGTGGATTTTTCCAATCCCACGAACAAGGAAATCGAACTTTTAACCAATCATTTTCTCTTTCATCCGCTGGCAATTGAAGACTGCCTGGATGATTTTAACCAACGTCCCAAAATGGATTTTTATGAGGGCTACCAATTTCTTGTGATTCATGCTCTAAGGGAGAAGGTATTTAAAGCAGTGGAATTGGACATGTTTGTTGGTGAAAAATGGATAGTCAGTTTTCATAAGGAGGATTTGCTTGAACTGGAAAAGGTTTGGGAAGAAATTGCTGGTAATAAAATGTTGAAGCAAAGTCCTTTTTTCTTGTTGCATAGGATAATTGACAGGATCGTCGATGAATTCTTCCCTCCTGTTTATAAAATTGAAAGCGAATTGGGCAGCATAGAGGAAAATACTGAAAATGATTCGATTAACGAATTGATGGATCAGCTTTTCGATTTACGGACAGATATGTCCAGGCTCCGTCGGACCATATTGCCGATGCGTGATTTATTGTACAGAATGATTTCATCAGAGCGTCTGAATTACTTGAAAGATCAGCATCTTTATTTTAATGATGTGTACGATCATCTTCTTAAATTGACAGAAATGCTTGAATCGTATCGAGATTTTTCGTCCGATATCCGTGATAGCTATTTGTCTGTGAACTCTAATAATATGAATTCAACGATGATGACATTGACTGTGATCACTACCATTTTCATGCCGCTGACCTTCATAGTGGGCGTTTATGGGATGAATTTTGAATATATGCCGGAATTAAATTGGCATTATGGTTATTTCCTCATTCTTGGAATGATGGGCTGTATTGCCTTGATGATGTTTTTATTCTTTGTAAAAAAAGGTTGGCTCAATCCAAAGAAAAGGTCACGAAAGAGATGAGTATCAGTTGAGAAATTGGTGAATAAGCTGGGTTTTGTTTGCTCAGTTAGAATATTGAGGGGGTTAGAGGCAGGCCTTACGATCGATAGGTTGGCTGGAATGGCAGTGGTGAAAAATGGGCTTGGAAAAAGGGGACTCTGATGGGTCCCTATTTAGTTTGGCTTTAATAAATGATTACTTATTGATTCTTTTTTTATCTGTGCTCTAAACAAAAGAAATATTTAACCGAATTATTAGGTATGAGTTCATTGATAAAACCATGATTTTTTCCTAGCGGTTAATTGATTATGGAATTATGAAATGAAAAAGCAGAAGGGCGAGATGAAACAATGGAAGCGAATAAAGGAATATTACTGGAAAGTGGAACGAATGAGCTTGAGATAGTGGAATTCGGTCTCGGAAAGAATAAATTCGGCATTAACGTAATTAAGGTGAAGGAAATCATTAATCCTGTCCCCATCACGCTTGTCCCTCATTCCCATCCAAATGTGGAGGGGATCATCGAGCTTCGCGGAGAAGTCCTGCCAGTTGTGAGTGTCGCGGATGCTTTAGGATTTCCGCCATCTGAAACTCCTGAGCAGGATAAATTCATAGTGGCTGAATTCAATCAGCAAAAAGTGGTTTTCCATGTCCATACCGTAACACAGATCCACCGTATTTCCTGGTCCCAAATCGAAAAGCCTTCGGATATGTATCAAGGCCTTGAAAGTCAGATTATCGGAGTAATAAAATTAAATAGTGAAATGTTACTGTTACTCGATTTTGAAAAAATAGTGGTCGAAATCAATCCAGAATCAGGAATAAACATCCAACAGGTTAAAAAGCTTGGTATCCGGCAAAATTCAGACAAGAGAATCCTGATTGCGGAAGATTCTCCATTACTGAGAAAGCTGCTGTTTGATACATTGTCAGAAGCCGGATTCAAGTACTTGGAGTTTTATGAGAATGGACTTGATGCATTTAATTATCTGGAGAATTTGATTGAATCAGGAAAAGTGGTTGAAGATGAAGTGCAACTGGTGATTACCGATATTGAGATGCCTCAGATGGATGGACATCATTTGACTAGAAGAATAAAGGAAAACGGGGAACTCGCTGGTTTGCCAGTGATTATTTTCTCTTCTTTGATTACTGACAGCCTGCGTCATAAAGGTCAGGTCGTAGGGGCTGACGCACAAATCAGCAAACCTGAAATTGCAGAGCTTATAAAGTTGATAGACAAATTGGTATTATGAATGTGAAAACGGGCCGATGAGGTGTTACCTCACGGCCCGTTTGGTTTATCAATGATTAATACTTGGAACCTTTTCCTAAAAAGGAGGATGGGAATGGATTGTGAAAAGGTTGCTTGACCGACCCGCGCCCGTGAGGCCTTTTCTCGGTGTTGGTTGGGTTCGGTTGTTTTTCACCTGCTTGTCCAACATAAGATTGCAGGATCTGTTTTGCTTTGGATAATGACAACGCGGCTTTAGGGTTCCGTATGGAGGCTGCCCGGCTGCCGAGGTGGGGTAGTTTTTTCAAATCTTCCTTAGTGGGAGGTAAATGAAAAACATATGATCCGCATTCGACAATGACGTCGGATTGTTGTGCTGCAAAGCGAGGGTTATCAGAGAAATGAAGTCCAATCTTCTTCGCTTTTCCTTCTTGCATAAGCTTGCTTAATGCGAGCCGTTTTAAATTATATAAATTCTTGGGCTCCAATGCAGTCTTTGCATGTTTATTGACAATAAACACGGCTTGGGCAAGGGAGTTTATCGAAAACTCATCCCTTTCAGAATGTCCTTTCGTTTGGTTCATTAGTGGAAACTCCTTTTCTTAATAAGGTTAGAAGGACGTTACAAACAGACTTCCTTCAGCAAAAACCTGTTTTATATATTGGTTGAAATAGAGACATGTGTGCAACCAGGCAGAAAATAGCGAAACAATTATGCATGTACATCTCTAGGGTATGACCATCATTTCCCAACACTTTACCATCTATTCATTTTCATATTATACCACTTCAAAATATATAGGGAAGTAAAATTCAATCGGACTCCCTTTTGGTCCAAGAAAAAGAAGGCGTTTATGCCGCCTTCTGTCCAACCCTTATTGAGTGTATATATTGATATTTTCAGATACCCCAGCCTGTGCGCCGAATTGTTGTTGCTGGTAACCCTGATAGCCTTGATAGGGAGGGTACGCTGGATAAGCAGGGTAAGGAGGGTAAGCGGGTGGGTATGGAGGAGGATATGGAGGATAGACAGGTGGACGGTTATTGAATAGCAACGGTCCAATTGCCAATCCTGCAACAAAAGCTACAGGCGCCAATAGCGGAAAGAAAGGAAAGTAGCGCTGGTCATTCCAATATTCAGGTCCATATTCATTCCCATATGCATTTCTGTAATCGTTCTGCAGCATTATGGTCTGCGGATAGTGGTAGTAAGGAAAATACTGTGTTTGCATAATTAGCCTCCTTTTCTCAAATTCTTTACATAGTATGGATTTTTTTTAGAAAAGAGCCTGTTTCATCTTAATCTGTTATAATGAATCTACTTATGAGAAAAATTTGGGGGGACCTTGATGGATCGGTTTAAAGGCATTTTTGCAGTCGGTTTTGGAGGAGCGGCTGGAGCGATGTTGCGTTATTGCGTAATCTTGACTGCGGGCCATTCCTTCTTTCCGTTTGGAACCCTTTTAATAAATATAGTAGGCAGTTTTTTACTTGGAATGATAAATGGGTATTTCGCCTCGAAAAAGAAATCGTTTGTTTTTTTGGCGCTGGGCAGCGGGTTTTGCGGCGGTTTCACCACGATGTCCACATTTTCCCAAGAAGTGGTGAATCTCCTGCAGACTTCTCTGCCATTGGCGGGACTGTATCTTGGAGCCACGCTTTTATTTGGTTTGGTGGCCGGTTTCCTCGGACTGGGCCTGTTTAATAGCCGGAGAGGTGAGACTCTTTGATTGAGGTTCTTTCGGTTTTTATAGGAGGATTTTTTGGAGCGGCCTCTAGATATGTCTTGCAGATTATTTTTAATAGGCTATTGCCATCTGTCTCGATACCCATTAGCATTTTACTGATTAACCTTATAGGTTCCTTTGGGCTGGGAATGGTGTTGCCACAGAAAGAAAGCTGGGCTTTATCTTTGCAGGTTTTTCTGACGATAGGTTTCCTGGGCGCTTTTACGACCTTTTCTACATTCAGTATGGAAACACTTGAACTTATTAGAAAACACCGTTATATAGATAGCCTTATCTATATAACGGTGTCTGTTTTAGGTTGCATCGGCACTTTCCTGTGTGGTTATTTAAGTATGGTATAACCTTTATGGCAATTACCATTGGTACTGGTAAAAAAAACCTGGTTTTCTCAGATATACTTCTAATGCTATAATTCATAGGAGTCGATTACAAATGATTCATGGCAACAAGTTGTTTTATCCGCACAGGTTTTGTTAATAAGTCTGGCGGTTTTTCCCTGTGTTCTTTTTCTATCATTTTTCGGCTTGGAATTCGTAAACAGTTAACTCCGGACGTGAAAGAAAACGATATGGGAGACGGGTAGTGCCAAGTCCTCTATTAACATGTAACGTTAATGAATCGATTTCATATGTGCCTTCCCGGTACTTTTCAGCGTATGGAGGAGTTACTAGGGCACCGGCAAAGGGGATTTGTACTTGACCTCCATGACTGTGACCGCTTATTTGATACTGGATGTCATAAGTCCTTGATATGTCGGCAAGGTCAGGGGCATGCGAAAGCATAATGGTGAACACTTCTTCCGGGATGCCAGAAAGTGCTTTTTCAAAATCCGGTTTTCCAAGCATGGCATCATCAACACCGGCAATGACTATTTCTTCATCTGTTAATAAGGTAATTTTAGTGGAGGTATTTTGCAACATGGTAAAATGGGATTTTTCCATGATATCGCTGTAAATTTCTGAGCCATATCCCCCATGATCATGGTTACCGTAGATGCTGAATTTTCCAAGCGGCGCTTTGAGCTGTTTCAAAACGAGAGGGATTTTCTGGTGAGCCTTGTATTTATTAGGCTGGTCCATCAAATCTCCGGTAAATAAAATAACATCAGGGTCCAGTTCGTTTATCTTATTGACAATTGTTTGTAAATCTTTAAGCTGAAATTGAAAGCCTAAATGCGTATCACTGAATTGGGCCATTTTCATGCCATGAAAACCTTTTGGGATAAGCGGGTGACTGATAATTTTATGCTTGATTTCTAACCATTTTGGCTCCAAATTGTGGGCATAATAGCTTCCGCCGATACCTAAACCGGTTAAGGTAGCCAAAGTGCCAAGACTTTTCTTTAAGAATGTTCTTCTGGATATGGGTTTATTCAAATTAATCAACCTATCTAATATAAAAATGTTACTTCCTCATACTAACAAACAATATACATAAAAAGAAGAAAATATCTTCTATAAGCCTATGAAAAACATGTAAACTGGGGTTTGATAAAACCGTATCCGGTTTGAAATTGAACATCTATACGGAGGTAACATGATGACCGAACCAATGTTTATTACACTGATAATACTTCTATGCGCGATTGCGCTTTTTATACAAGGAAAATTTCGAGCAGATTTAATTGCACTTAGTGCACTATCCATTCTGGGTTTACTGGGGATTCTTACATTGGATGAGCTAGTGGCAGGTTTTGCGAATCAAGTGGTCATCATGCTGGCTGGACTATTTATCGTCGGTGCCGGCCTGTTAAATACAGGAATCGTGGAAAAAGCAGGAAATAAGTTATTGGGTTTATGTGGGGGCAGTGAATGGAAATCGCTGCTTATCGTCATGCTGACAGCAGGAATATTAAGTGCTTTTTTAAGTGGGGCAGGAATTGTTTCCATACTGCTTCCGCTCGTTATGAGCATGGCGTTACAACAAAAAACAAGTCCGACAAGGTATTTATTGCCCCTTGCCTATGCAAGCAGTATTGGAGGGCTATTAACACTGACAGGTACTCCCTCCAATATGATCGTTGCTGATGTATTACGGCAAAACGGAATAGGGACTTTAGCATTTTTTGACTTTACACCTGTGGGCTTAATCGCCTTTGCGGCAGGGTTATTCTTCATGCTGACACTCGGACGCCTGTTGCTTCCCGAAAAGACCATTGCCGCGAACAATAGTGTCAAGGGACTGTCGGCAGGGGAGCTTGCCGGCATGTACAAAGTATATGATCGATTGCATTATCTGCATATACCCGCTACTTCCGATATTGTTGGGGAAAGGCTGTCGGACCTCCAGCTTCCTATTCAGTATGAATTGACTTTGATTGAAATCCAGCGGAAGGCAAAGGATAAGCAATTGCCGCTGTTGCAAAGGCAGCAGACGATTTCAGCCAGGGCGGATGAGGTTCTTCACCCTGAAGATATCATTTTGGTGTTTGGAGAAGAAGAAGCGGTTGAGAGATTGGCACTTAACTATGAACTGGAATTTAAACATTTCAATACCGAACAAATAAAGAAACATTTTCTTAGCAGTAGATTTGGATTGACGGAAATATTGATCGTCCCGAACTCGGATTATGAAAATCAAACCTTGATAGATGTCCATTTTCGTGAGAAATACCAATGTAATGTGCTGGCAATCAATCGGAATGGGGAATATATTCAAGCGGATGTCGGAACGGAACGCCTGAAACCGGGGGATGCAATCCTGATACATGGAGAATGGGAAAACATTGAAAGGATTTCCTCGGATTTACAGGATGTCATCGTTATTGGGAGTACATCGGAAGATGGCTCTCCGGTGAACTCCAAGGGCAAAGCATGGATTGCCTTGGGAATCACTGCTTTGATGGTCATTCTTTTATCGATGGAGTCTGTCCCTGCTGTACTGTCGGTGCTGACGGCAGCATTGTTGATGGTGATTACTGGCTGTGTCCGTTCGATGGAGGATGCTTACCAAAAGATTAACTGGGAACCTGTTCTATTGATTGCCGCCATGTTCGGAATAACGGCTGCATTGGATAATACGGGTGGAGTGAGAATGATAAGTGATTGGCTGGCCGTTTTATTCAGTAATATCGGGGCACACGGCATTTTAGCGGTCTTTTACCTCCTGACACTGATCCTGAGCCAATTCATCCCGTATGGAGCCGCGACGGTTATTATGACGCCAATTGCCCTGACATCTGCCGTTAATCAAGGAATCGATCCACTTCCTGTATTTCTATGCCTTGCCGTTGCTGGCAGTTTGGCGTTATCCACTCCAAGGGTTGCCACTACCAACGCGCTTGTCATGACGGCAGGTGATTACAAGCATAAAGATTTTATCATGATCGGGATATCCATACAGATCTTCATAGGGGTTATCATGGTGATCACGATACCATGGTTCTTCCCTTTTTGATAAGACATAAGGCATTGTCCATTTATGGGCAATGCCTTTTCAGTGTGCTTCTTTCCAATTGGATAGGATGAATGGGGAATTTTAATGTACTGAAAAAAGAGTTATGCAGTAGGAATTAAAATTATTTATTATCAATGCAAGAAACTAATGGTATAATTTTGGCATATTGGTGTTTTCGTAATTAGGGGGAAGATGCATCATGGATACAGAAAAGATATTGAAGAATTTAGACAGGGTGACACCATTCTTTCAACCGATTTTCAGTGCAGATCAACATCAGGTAATCGGATATGAAATTCTAGGTCGCTATGAGGAACAATCTGAATATAAAAGCCTTGGCCCATTTTTTCACGATTCTGCAGTGCCGGAAGAGTATAGGGTGGAAGTGGATAATTACGTACTTGAAATTGCCTTGGAGAGAATAAAAGACTATGGTGAAGATTTTCTTATCTTTATCAACAGAGATCCTAATTTGCTTATGCTGGATCATGGCGAAGAATTCATGGAGATTTTACATCGTCATTTTCAACCGGAGGAAATGCACCGGATCGTGTTGGAATTATCAGACACGATCAGTCCGGAAAACTTAGATCCTCTGCAGCATGTGCTTGCTTACTTTAAAACATATGGGATTAAGATAGCTTTAGATCATTTAGGACAAGATACGCAATTGGACCGAATCGCGCAGATTTCTCCGAATATTTTAAAAGTTAACCTGGATCAGCTTCGCATCTCAGGCGGAGATGCCTATCAGGTCATCCTGTTTTCTTTAAGCATGCTAGCACGTAAAATCGGCGCCAACTTACTATTTGAAAACATTGAGTCCGAATACCAGCTTCGCTTTGCATGGAAGAATGGGGGACGATATTATCAAGGGTATTTTTTGGCGAAACCGGAAGGCGAATTCATTAATAAAGATTTACTTCGTGAAAAATTCCATCAAGAATGCCAGTCCTTCATTTCTTTAGAGACCAAGAAGCTTGAAGCCGTTTATCAAAAGACTTTGCAATTCAACGAGAATATGCAAAATTTCTTAAAACAGCAAAAGCGTGCCGGCTCCCATGAAGAGTTTCTCGGTGTTTTGGCGAAAAAATTGGATTCCGTATGTTTTCGTCTTTATATTTGTGATGAAGAGGGGTATCAAAAATCCCCCAATATCCTCCATAAGGACGGGCAATGGTTAGTCCAACCCAGTTATATGAATAAAAATTGGAGCTGGAGACCTTATTTCCTCGAAAATATCGTAAAGATGCGAAATGAGAAAAAAGGAATACTATCCGATTTATACAGTGATATCGAAACGGGGGAAACCATTCGGACCTTTTCATATCCACTGAATAATAAGGAATACATTTTCTGTGATCTTTCTTATAGTTATTTATATGAAAATGAAGCACTATTATAAAAAACGATTCATGAATATTATCGCTTTAAATGTGTAACGATAAGCAGAAATGATGCGCTTGGAGGAGACATATTTTGAGCACGTACATCTGGATTCTAATCATAATCGTTACAGTCATGGCGTTATATCTGCTCTTTTATACTTATTCTGTAGCAAGGGCACAGAAAGTGAAAGTCAGATATGATTCGACTATCGATGATTCAGTTAAGGAACACCCTTATTTAAAGAACCCGATATTCGTTTCTCTTTTTATTGGTACGATTTTGGTTGCCGGTTTTATTTTTTACTATGCTTTTCGATAATTGTAAGAAGAAGATTTCAATATCATGAAATCTTCTTTTTTATTGTGAAGGATGGGCAATGGTTTCAAGGTCTAACGGAGAATGTGATTTTGTAGTTTGGCTTTGATTCTTGACGGGTATTGAAAGACATAGGCAAAAATCCGAATCAGTAGGAGAAATTCTATAACTAGGAGATGATTGTAATGTGTAAGTATTTAGTTGCATGTCTTGCCAGCGTCCTTTTATTTTTAAGTGGGGGGTTCACTGCTTCAGCGGAGGGCTTACATAGAGAGGAAGTACTATCTATAGTACAAGATGCCATGGAGAATCAAGGTTCTATCAGTGAGGAAGTACGTTCTAAGGAAGCTATAGAAGGAAAGTTGGATCAACATTTCACAGATGATTTCATCGAGAAGTTTGTCCAAGCGAATGTAGTGAAAGTCGATGGCGGTTATATCGCATTTGGTTCAGATTTCGCTCCTTATTATATCCCTTTTTTCAGTTACGACAAGAATACTGAAATTGTATATGGGAAAAACGGTGATGTCATTTATGTCCAGGAAGAATTCCAGGACACTGGGGACGGACCTGTATCGATGGGAAAACATGTTGAATCAGTTACTTTGAAAAAGGAAAATGGCGTTTGGAAGGTAATGGATGTAAAGTATGAAAAGGGAAAATGAAATGGAGATATTAAAGGAAAGTCCTTCAAAGTTAAAAAGTATGGGGCTGAAATGAAAAAGTCTAGAGGAGGCCACAGCCTTCTCTAGACTTTTTATTATATATTCAGTTCTTTTTTTATTTCTTCCAATTCAAAACCAATAATGGCTTTCCCATCGATGACGACCGTTGGTGTGGAATATGCCCCATATTTATTGGTTAGTTCTTTACGTGCATGCCCATCTGTTTTAATATCTTTTTCTTTGTATACTATATTATTATCATCAAAGAACATTTTCATGATTTTGCAGGGAGGGCAATCAGGTTGGGTATACAGTGTAACGTCTTTCATTTCATTCCTCCATATATGCTTTAGGTAAGGTTCCCTTTTAATTATAGAGAATGCCAAGACATTTGAATAGGGATAAACCTTAAGGATCGTTTTACCGATCTTTCTCCTGTTTTACAAGATAGTCTATCAATCCCATGGAACAAACGTTCAGGTCCATGGCAATGATATCAAAAACAGGATGATCAGCGGTAATTCCTTTTTCGCTTAAATGAACAGAGACTTCCGTGAAAATATTTTTACTGGTTGCTGCCACTTGATCCTCGAAGCTAGCATATTCCCTATATGCCGATTTGGCAGTCTCCACAAATATAGGCAACCAGTAATGAAGTTGTTTATATACTTCCTTAGGATTTTCCGATACCCCGTAATGGCCGAAATATATACGTTCGACGCCGATGCTTTCATACAATTCCGCTGCAGCAAGCATCGCATCGGGATTAAATTGGTTTGGCGATGTTGAAGGTAAGTAAAATTCCAAACCTTCTTCATCGAGTTCACGATAATAGATGCCTACGGTGTCACCTGAAAACATCCCTTTGGAAACCGAATCGTAAATGCTTAAATGATGGTTCGCGTGTCCTGGCGTATCATAAAAGGTCAACGTGGAAGTTTCACTTGTTTTTAGGGATTCCCTATCTTGTTTAATCAGCATTCTTTCAAATGGAATAGGTAATATCGGATTGAAAAGCTTATTGAATTCTTCACCATAGACTGCTTTAGCCCCAGCGATCAAACGTGTTGGATCTTCTAGATGCCGTGCGCCTTTTGGGTGGACGATCACTTTGGCATTCGGACAATGCTGTAAAAAAAGTCCAGCTCCACCTGCATGGTCCAAATGAATATGGGTAAGAATGATATATGTAATATCTTCGAGGGCGATTCCCAAATGTTTGAGCCCCTTCATTAAGTGGGGGATGGAAGGGCTGGCGGAAGTTTCGACTAAGGTGATGTCTTCATCGGCAATTACATATGTTCCTGTACGATTTCTTCTATCCAAATCAAAACCATCAATCAATGAAATACGATAACCAAGCTCACTAATGTTTTGCAACAGAATCTACCCCCAGAAAATTTTTCATGTACAAAATCCATTCCTTATTTTATTCTGTTAATAGTGCCATGTAAAGAATGAAGTTTTAAATTATTCTGAATTTATTTCGGCGTGGCTACTGGATAGAAAAGTATGGTATAGTGAAACCTATCGAAAAGGTTTTATTCAGAAAGGAGAGGGAGTATGTCTCAATTACAGGGCATCCTTACCAGATTGAAAAGTCTTCAAGAGCAAGCGAAGGAATCTGAATCTGCTCAACGTTTTTTTGAAATAGATGGTGTGAAAAAGTGCCAGGTTACATATTTCAGCAAAACAGAAATGTTCGAGCTTGAAGTATACAGTGATAAAGGGAAATCATCAAAATATCAATTCGATAATATTGATATGATTACCATTGAAATCTTTGATCTTCTTCAATCTTAAAAAAATCACAAAAGGCCGCCTTCCATTGGAAGCGGCTTTTTTATTGTGACCCGGTCAATTTTTACTTGAATGAAGTAGTGATTTTTACGACATCTTATTAATTGGAGGGATGTAAATGAAAAATCCAATGGTAATATGCCCGAAATGGGGTGAGAAAAGGGAAATGGAAAATGTATTAACGGCACAATCCAACCAAAATGTGATTTATCAATGCCCGGAATGCGGTTTTAAACAGGTTAACATCAAAACTAGTAAGGGCTAAAGATCTCTTGCGAATCCCATCGTTTGGGATTTTATTGGTCTAGGAATGAGCCTTTTCTGCTTACATATGTTAAACTATAGAAAGAGCTGTATATAAAAACATATGGTAAGGGGTTTTAACATGATCGGTACTCATGATGGGGATTTATTGGCATCCAGCGTTAAAGACTTAATGATTTCTTCTGAACGCGTGGCCCACGTGCAGGTAACCAATAATTTAGAACATGCACTATTGGTATTAACAAAGAGCGGTTATACGGCCATTCCTGTGTTAGATCCGATGTATAAACTGCATGGTTTAATTAGCACACCAGTCATTCTTGATTCAATCTTGGGACTGGAACGAATTGAATTTGATAATCTTGAGCATAAAAAAGTTTCCGAAATAATGAATATAGAAATACCTCGCCTGCATATTGAAGATACATTGACCAAGGGTGTGGAATTGTTGATTGATCATCCATTTGTCTGTGTGGAGAATGACGAACATGTATTTGAAGGTATCTTAACAAGAAGGGCAATCTTGAAAAAAGTATTTAAACAATATACACCTGATAAATAAGCAAGGCATAAAATGACGGTTAACCTCTAGACTCGCCAGTTGGCGAGTTTTCTTGTTTTTTACATATTTGATCCAGTTAGTGGTGAAGTCTATAAACAGTTAGGATCATTAGGAGAGGATGCGAAAATTGGGCCATACAGTGGATAGTGCAAAAGTGCAGAATAAAAAATTGAAACGTCCCTTCATATTAGCTGCCATCATGTTGGCTATGTTTATGAATGCTATTGAAGGGACTATCGTTTCGACGGCAATGCCGGCCATTGTTAGTGATTTAGGTGGTTTTTCACTATACAGCTGGGTCTTTTCAGGCTATTTGTTAATGAACGCCGTAACAGTTTTGATATATGGAAAGCTATCGGATATTCTCGGGAGAAAACCTGTCTTATTATTTGGAATCGTTGTCTTTTTAATTGGCTCCCTTCTTTGCGGCTTTGCCAATTCGATGACGGAACTCATCATTTATCGCTTTGTACAAGGTTTTGGGGCGGGAGCTGTAGCTCCTGTAGCTTCGACAATTATTGGTGATATCTATAAAAATGAAGAGAGAGCACGCGTTCAAGGGTATCTCTCGAGTGTTTGGGGCATTTCAGCTATCATGGGCCCAGCTTTGGGTGGCTTGCTCGTTGAATCCCTGACTTGGAAGCTTGTCTTTTGGGTCAATATTCCTTTGGGCTTACTATCTTTTATTGGAATTTGGTTTTTCCTTCATGAAAATATCGAAAAGAAAAAACGTGATATCGATTACCTAGGTGCAACTCTATTGACATTATCCATTTCCACTCTAATGGTGCTGCTCGTAGAAGGAGGAGTGAAATGGTCATGGGCTTCAGCTCCGGTCATATCCTTGGCATTAGTGGCCATCATCACCTTTATCCTATTCATTCTTCAGGAAAAGAAAGCGGCCGAACCGATGATGCCATTTGAAATCTGGCAGGAGCGTTCCATTCTGATTGCGAACCTAGTATCCTTGACGACCGGGGTGATGATGATTGGATTATCAAGTTTCCTCCCCACATTCGTTCAGGGCGTGATGGAGCGCTCGCCTACCGTAGCTGGTTTTACATTGACAGCCATGTCAATTGGCTGGCCGATCGCATCTATGGTCTCAGGCAGGTTATTGTTGAAAATAGGATTTAAATCAACCTCCCTTCTTGGAGGGTGCTCATTGATCCTTGGGAGTTTGATCCTAGTATGGATGAAGCCGGAATCCGGGCCCGTTATTGCTGCCATGGGATCCTTCTTTGTCGGTGTAGGTATGGGCTTGACTTCTACCTCATTCATTGTCGTCATTCAAAAAAACGTCAGCTGGGAACGAAGGGGGATTGCGACAGCTTCCAATATGTTCATGCGTAATTTAGGAAATACTGTAGGTGCTGCATTACTTGGGGGAATCATGAATATGAGGCTTCACGCTTATTTGAACGAGCATGCGCCAGCCGGTTCGGGAGTGACAATAGATACGGCTAATAAACTGTTGAACAGCCAAGAACGCACGTCGCTTCCCGAAAATGTGGTAAATGTTTTACAGGAAGGACTTACATTGTCTTTACAGACGATTTATCTCATCGTACTGGTCTTCTCTGTAATCAGCTTCCTGTTACTTACGAGACTAAGAAAGAATAAGAAGGCATAGGAAAAAAGGGCAGACTCATTAAATGGAGTTTGCCTTTATATTTAAGGAAACGCAACTCTGATGACCAATTGAATCAATAATGCGATCGTGACCGAATGTAAAATGAATTTCAACTGTCTAGTGAAGATTTTTTGAGCCACACACAAGGCCAGCTGTGATCCGATAAGGGAACCGATCGTGTAATAAATGGCAATCCCCCATGCAATGTTACCGGCAATGAAATAGGTAATGAATGCAGACGTACAGCTAATAGAAGTTTGAATTCTAGTAAAGGCCAGGGTTTGAAGGTAGGTGGCACCATTTCTTAAAAAGGTATACATGAGCATGGTCGCCTGTCCCAGCCAATGTGCCGACAAAGGATGCTGCAAAACTGATCGCAAGCAATAAAATGATCGTCAAAGGATATTCACTCCATTTCTTTTCTCTTGTATTATAAGCGGACTTTGTTGATAATAAAATTTAAATAAATTAAATCATCATGATAAGAATTAATTATCAAGAGGTTGGTGTGTATGTCATTTTCAGAATTTCATTTATTATCAGTGCTTGCTCAGGAAATGAATATGAGAAAAGCAGCTGAGCGGTTGTTCGTTTCCCAGCCGGCTTTATCCCAGCGTTTACAATCAATAGAAAAGGATTGGGGCTCGAAACTGTTTCTGCGTTCACAAAAAGGGCTGTCACTGACGCCTGCAGGTGAAGCGGTAATTCGTTTGGCCAATGAGGTTATAGAAAAAGAAGAAAAGGTCAGGGAAAGCATTCAAGCCATGGACCATGAAGTATATGGCACTTTGAAAATAGCCTGTGCATCGATTGTCGGTCAAAATTGGCTGCCGCAAGTATTGAAAAAGTTCGTCCAAAAATACCCGTATGCAAAAATTTCCTTGATTACTGGCTGGAGCAGTGAGATTTTAAAGTCTTTGTATGAAGGGCAAGTGCATATTGGCATCATAAGGGGAGCCCCGGATTGGAAAGGGGTTAAACAGCATTTATTCACGGATATGCTGTATTTAGTGGATACTGAAATGAAGGAACTGAATCAAGTGTTCGAAACGGACCGGCCATTCATTCAGTTTAAAAGCGATTCGAATTATTACCAGGAAATCCAGGACTGGTGGCATCGGCAATTTAAAACGACACCAAAAAACACCATAGTCGTTGATCAAATCGAAACATGCAAACAAATGGTTTTTAATGGAATTGGTTATGCGATCCTGCCAGCCATCACTTTACATGATAAAGATACGAATGTTTTTAAAATCCCTTTACTGGATGGGCATAATCACTCAATCGAACGTGATACATGGCTTTGCGGCTATGAATCTGCCTTCCAGTTAAAGCAAGTACAGGCATTCACGGAAGTGGTGAAAGAGCATATTCGCGACCAAGGAATGTTATAGGTTCGCCGACAAAAATGTCAATAGGGCAGAATAATATATAAGAGTGACATTCAACTTGTCTTGCCGGCAGTTGTCTGGTAAATTTAAAACGAGTAATGATACATAATTAGGAGGTTTACCCGGAATGAATAAAATGGATGCAAACGAAATTATTTCTTTTATCTCGAATAGTAAAAAATCAACACCTGTAAAGGTATATGTCAAAGGCGATTTAGAAGGCGTGGATTTTGGTGCAGCTTCTAAAACTTTCATAACAGGAAATACAGGGGTTGTATTCGGTGAGTGGTCTGAAGTCGAAGAAGCAATCAAGGCAGCAGGAACAAAAATCGAGGATTATGTAGTTGAAAATGATCGTCGTAACTCTGCGATTCCTTTATTGGACCTAAAAGGCATCAAAGCCCGTATCGAGCCAGGCGCAATAATCCGTGACCAAGTGTCCATTGGAGACAATGCAGTCATCATGATGGGTGCATCAATCAATATTGGTTCTGTCATCGGTGAAGGTACAATGATCGACATGAACGCAATTCTGGGCGGACGTGCAACAGTGGGCAAAAACTGTCACGTAGGTGCTGGTGCCGTTTTAGCAGGTGTCATCGAGCCGCCTTCAGCCCAGCCGGTCATTTTGGAGGATGATGTGTTAATCGGAGCCAATGCGGTCGTACTAGAAGGTGTCAAAATCGGTGAAGGTTCCGTTGTGGCAGCTGGTGCAGTTGTAACGAAAGACGTTCCTCCTTACTCCGTGGCTGCTGGTATCCCGGCGAGGGTCATTAAACAAATTGACGAAAAAACTAAATCAAAAACAGAAATCATGCAAGAACTTCGTCAACTTTAATTTCTTTAGTGAATATTGCCTGAAGCGTGGATAAATATATCCACGCTTTCTGTATAGGAGGGAATAATGTGGAAATAAACCCTTTTGCCAAGATCCGGCGTGATTTGCATCAAATACCGGAGATAGGGTTCAAAGAATTCAAGACACAGCAATACCTACTGAATTACATAATGAATTTGGCCCAGGAGCGAATGGAAATAGAAACTTGGCGGACTGGGATATTCGTGAAAGTGAAGGGAATGAACCCTCGAAAAACAATTGGCTACAGGGCTGATATTGACGGTCTGCCGATAAAAGAGGAAACCGGATTGCCGTTTTCATCCAATCACGGGGAATATATGCATGCCTGCGGTCATGATTTTCATATGAGCATAGGTTTGGGATTATTGACATATTTCACGGAAAATCCGATCGATGATGACTTGCTATTCATCTTCCAGCCTGCAGAAGAGGGTCCTGGCGGAGCTGAACCGATGCTTAAATCGGAAACCATGAAAAAATGGAAGCCGGATATGATTCTTGCTTTACATATTGCTCCAGAGTATCCAGTTGGGACGATTGCCGTTAAAGAAGGGCTTCTATTTGCCAATACATCTGAATTATTCATCGATTTGAGAGGGAAAGGAGGACATGCAGCCTATCCGCACGAAACAAATGACATGGTCATTGCGGCCTGCTCGCTTGTAGGGCAGCTTCAAACGATCGTTTCCAGGAATGTCAATCCACTTGATTCGGCTGTCATTACAGTTGGGAAGATTACTGGAGGCACCGTTCAAAATATTATTGCGGAGACAGCGCGGTTAGAAGGCACAATACGCACTCTTAACCCTGAATCGATGGTTAAGGTCAAGTCTAGAATAAAAGCGCTTGTGGATGGTATACAAGTGGGATATGAGTGCTTTGCTGAAATCGACTATGGCTCGATGTATCACCAAGTGTATAATGAAGAACGGTTGACCCGGGAATTCATGGAATTCACAGAGAAGTCAACATCTGTTCATTTGCATCAATGTACTGAAGCGATGACTGGTGAAGATTTTGGTTATATGTTAAAGGAGATTCCAGGATTCATGTTCTGGCTGGGGGTTTCATCGGAATACGGATTGCATCACGCTAAGTTAAGCCCGGATGAAAAAGCGATTGAACTTGCCATAGATCACTTAACGGATTATATAACGTTTAAAGGAAGCGAAGCGTAAAAATGATTTTCAGTACAGAACATGCTCTAAAGAAAGAACGAATGACGTTGGAGGGCTTATTGTGAAAAAAGAATTTGCGGTGATTGGACTTGGCCGTTTTGGCGGCAGCATAGTCAAGACATTAGCTGAAGAAGGATTAGGGGTTCTGGCTATCGATGCCGACGAAGATCGAGTGAATGAATTTGCCAGAATAGCTTCACATGCCGTAGTAGGGGATACGACAGATGAAAATGTACTGAGAAACATAGGAATTCGTAATTTTGATCACGTCATTGTAGCGATTGGCGAGAATATTCAAGCTAGTATATTGACGACTCTCATGCTTAAGGAATTGGGTGTCGGAAATGTTACGGTTAAAGCGCAAAATGATTATCATGAGAAGGTTCTTCGTAAAATCGGGGCCGACTTTGTCGTGCACCCCGAACGAGATATGGGGAGAAGGATTGCCCATAATATCGTCTCCAATAATATTCTCGATTATTTGGAGCTTTCTGATGAACACTCCATCGTCGAAATTGTTGCAAGCCAAAAGATGAATGGAAACTCGATATTTGACCTTGATATCCGTGCTCACTATGGGCTGAATATAGTCGCGATCAAAAGAGGGAACGAAATAAATGTCTCCCCACAGGCGAGCGATTTAATTCATAAAGGTGATATATTGATCGTCATCGGCGCGGATTCGGACATCAATCGCTTTGAAAAAAAGATTGTGGAATAAGTAAACGTCCTGCTAAAATCGAGCAGCACTTTTATCAAAGGAAAACAAAAAGGTTTCGGAATGGTCTCATTCCGAAACCTTATTTTTTTTGGATTTTAAGTAGTTATAGAGAATAGCCTGCATTGACAATTTTTTAATTCCCTTAAGTAGTCCTGGAAAACCATTCTTTTCTTTTACATCTGAGAGTACAAGCAATATTGTTTCTTTGCGTTTCGCATAATAGATTTAACATCTACATAATGACAAAAATGATCTTTACTTTCTGTACACTGTGATAAAAGTGAACAAGTCGCACAAATGGGTTTGGATGATTTGTACTCTATTTTGATTTATTTCTTCTTGAAGAGTACTTGATAAACTCGTATTTCCAGCACTGGCTTTCCACAGTGTGGAATCAACAAATACATGCTTCTTATCAGTTTAGTTTCGGAAGCTTTCCGATAGAAAATCTATTCAAGCATCCTTATCACCTCAAGTTTTAATACTCCTTTTTTAAAACAAAAAAGACAGTAGTCAAAAGGAGTTCTATCTAACTGTTAAAACAAAGTTGATTGGAATGGGTGTTCGAGACTCCTGCGGGAGTACGCGTCCAAGGGAGACCCAACATACGCTAAGGCGCCGAGGAGGCTCCCGGACTGCCCGCGAAAAGCGAGTGCCTGGAGTGTGGAATTCAACGTTCGAGATTTACAAACCTAAACAAAAAAAGCCCAGCTGAATGATGGCTGGGCTTCTATTATTATTGGACTTCCATGATGATCGGCAGGATCATTGGACGGCGTTTAGTTTTTTCATATAGGAATGGAGATAAAGTGTCTGTAATTTCATTTTTAATTTCAGACCATTGTGTAGTTTTGCGATCCATCACTTTATTTAAATGCTTTGTGATCAAGGATTGAGCATCGCTGATAAGGTCTCCGGATTCCCTCATATAAACAAATCCGCGTGAGATGATGTCAGGACCGGATGCAATTTTGAATTCCTTCATATTGATGCTGACAACAACAACGACAAGGCCTTCCTCGGAAAGAATCCGACGATCACGGAGAACGATATTACCGATATCCCCAATGCCGCTTCCATCGATATAAACTGAACCTGAAGGGATTTTACCAGCGATTTGAGCTGTGTTTTCACTTAAGGATAGAACTTCACCATTATCCATGATAAAGCAATTTTCTTCCGGAACACCGCAATCGACTGCATGGCGGGCATGCAGTTTTTGCATACGGTATTCACCATGGATTGGCATGAAGAATTTTGGTTTTATCAAACGAAGCATTAGCTTTTGTTCCTGCTGTCCGCCATGTCCTGATGTATGAATGTCATTCAAAGGACCTGAAATGACGTCTGCTCCTGCACGATATAATTGATTGATCGTTCTGGAAACACTGATTGTATTACCTGGGATGGGTGAAGATGAAAATACTACCGTATCACCAGGAATGATTTGAATTTGACGGTGAGTGCCATTCGCTATGCGCGATAGGGCTGCCATTGGTTCACCTTGGCTGCCTGTACAAAGGATGGTTACTTTATTCGCAGGCATACGATTCAATTGCTGTACATCAATAAATGTATCTTTAGGCGCTACGATATAACCAAGGTCTTGTCCAATTGATATGGCTGAATCCATGCTTCGGCCAAAAACGGCTATTTTACGGCCGTTAGCCACGGCTGCTTCCACAACTTGCTGAAGGCGATGGATGTTCGATGCAAACGTTGCAAAAATAATCCGGCCGTCAACCTTACGGAAAATGTCTTGAATGGTATCGCCGACACGGCTTTCGGACATAGTAAAGTTCTGCACTTCACTATTGGTGCTATCCGAGAGTAAGCACAATACACCTTCTTTACCGATTTCAGCCATTTTGGTCAGGTTTGCTGGCTCGCCCACTGGTGTGAAGTCGAATTTAAAATCACCAGTATGGACAATTTGTCCAGGTGGGGTTTTAACAACGATTCCATATGAGTCAGGGATACTGTGAGTTGTGCGGAAGAAAGAGACGGACGTTTTCCGGAACTTGATCACTTCATCTTCACTGATTTCAATCATGGTTGTCTGACGTAAAAGGCCGTGTTCTTCCAATTTATTACGAAGCAGTCCAAGTGCAAGCTTTCCGCCGTATACAGGGACATTCACTTTTCTAAGTAAATAAGGAATTCCGCCAATATGGTCTTCATGACCATGGGTAATGAAAACACCTTTAATTTTATCTACATTTTTCTCTAAATAGCTGTAATCTGGAATCACATAGTCAATACCGAGAAGTTCATCTTCAGGAAATTTAATTCCAGCATCAATGATGATGATTTCATCTTGAAACTGAACAGCATATGTGTTCTTACCGATTTCGCCTAAACCGCCCAGGGCGAATACAGCTGTTTGATCGTTTTTTACAAATTTCATAAATTATAGCTCCAATACTTTGTAATCTTCATTTTGTTTTTCATATTCTAAATATGCTCCGGTTACGGGTAGTACGATTTCTACGTTATAAGGTTCTTTTTTTAATTTTAAACGAACGTCACGAACGGATTCACCTTCGACAAACATTGTTTTAGTATTCTCCCTGATGGGAACTTCTGATATGGTTACTTGATAGTATACCTTAAAAACCATTTTAATCTCTCCTCACTTGTTTGCATTGCTTTTTTCATTATATATAAAAACAACAATTTTTTCATGTTTTTCAACATCATGTAAAAATAAACCCAGCTCCGCCATAAAAACGGAAGGGGTTTGATGAATTAAATATACCAATGTCTAAAAGTATATAAAAAAATAGATGGCCGATTCTGGTATCAATCCAATTGTAGCTTCCTCTATCTTATATCCTATCCGTTTTTGCCATGTGTAAAACTTAAATCATGGGATCTTTTTTCGTAAACGATTTCTTTCTAAATTAATACAGTGCCAGTGTACAGAGTTTCATGAAAACACAATGGACTCATATATTGATTGAAATATGTATTCACCTGACCGTATAACAGCCAAGATAGAAAGAATGCTTAACAAGAACTTTACAACAAGGAAGAAGCCCTCCGCAAGTTTTTGAAGGGCTGTCCGAAAAAAATTCGCATATGGATGACGGCCAAGGCAGGAATGAGTGGCAAATCATGCGATAGATTTTTTTCTTAAAAGATCATTCCACTGTTTAGCAAGCTTTTTACGAAGCTTTTTTAACATGGCGATCACGCTCCCTTAGTTATTATTGTATAGGATTATTCAATAATGTAAATACGTCTTTACAGGTCCTTGGCCCATTTTTGAAAAAAAAGGCTCTTTCAAACAAGCAACTGGGATTATTAGAGGCAAGAAGGATGGGAGAAGTGTAATCTCGAAAGCCTGAGTTGGTTTCTATTAAGAATAGTATATGCCCATTCCTGAATTAAAAACGTAACTTTGAGTTGGATCCGGTAGAGTTACTTGACTTATCTTGATGACAATTATTAAATGGGTACATATTAAAAAGGAAAAAATGAATGAATTGGAAGTGAATCGTTAGTGAAAATCGTATTCTTTGATATTGACGGAACATTGCTTGATCATGAAAAAAAATTACCTGCTTCAACAAAAGGAGCCATTAAGCAACTGCAGGAAAGCGGGGTTTTTGTAGCGATTGCCACAGGAAGGGCTCCGTTCATGTTCGAGTCTTTAAGGGAAGAGCTTGGCATCGATACATTCGTAAGTTTCAATGGACAATACGTTGTTTTTGAAGGGAAAGTCGTTTATAAAAACCCTTTGAGCATACCTGAGATAAAACGGCTCCACGAACATGCTGAAAAAAATGAAATACCGATCGTTTTCATGAATGAGGAGACAATGAAATCGAGTGTTCCACATCATAGTAGAATTGAAGAAGCATTAAGCAGCCTTAAGTTTCCCCACCCTGAACATGTGGCGGATTTTTATGAGGACCATGATATATACCAAGCCTTATTATTCTGCTCGGAAGATGAAGAAGTGAACTTTGTTGGTGAATATGATGATTTTCACTTCATTAGATGGCATGAGTATTCGACGGATGTACTTCCATTCGGTGGTTCAAAGGCTGAAGGCATTAAAATATTAATGGAAAAAGTCGGGTTTGCTCTTGAGGATGTTTATGCCTTTGGAGATGGCTTAAACGATATAGAGATGTTAAAAGTAGCGGGATATGGCGTGGCAATGGGGAATGCCGGTCAGCTTGTGAAGCAAGAGGCCGACTTTGTAACGAAGGATGTCGATGATGATGGCATACTTTTTGGTTTGAAGGAACTTGAACTGATATAAAAAATAAACCCCCGTCAACAAACAGACGGGGGTTTTGCTTATTACATTACCTTTCCACCGCAATTGAATTTTCCGGAATGGCATAGGGGTCTTCCTGATTGATATGATCATAAAACATGATTCCATTAAGATGGTCGATTTCATGTTGAAAGCAAATGGCTGCGATGCCTTTCAGGCGGAGTTGAACCGATTTTCCTTCGAGGTCCGTACCCACAACCGTTATTCGGGCATAACGTGGCACATAGCCGGAAACGGGACGATTTACGGAAAGACAGCCTTCCCCGGATGTCAAGTATGCTTTTTCCACTGAATGGCTAACGAGTTTAGGGTTGAAAAGTGCATAGCTATAAAGTTGATCATCTTTATCTTTCAAATGAACCGCAATCATCCTTTTTGAAACGTTAACCTGTGGTGCAGCCAAGCCAATTCCTGCCCTTAACCCGTATAGAGAAGCAATATCAGGCTTCTGGCTGTTTTGGACATATTCCATCAAGCTGGCTAAAAGTTGCTTATCTTCATATGATGCCGGAAGCGGAACCTCTGCTGCAACTTGCCTTAAGATTGGATCGTCTTCATTAACAAAATCATCCATGGTAAGCATAATCTTTCACCCCATAAAAATTCTAATAATATGTATAGGATTATTTTAACAAAAAAAATGCTGAAAGTTAATGGATGGTTTAATGAAAGAAAAATGGAAGGGATGGATTCAAGTCGTTGATTTCCTATCCCAGCCATTATTCTATTTGCGTGTTAGGTGTCTATTTAAAAAAATAAATCATTTTTTGTGAATCAGGGTAAATAGTTAACATTTTCGGGTAAAGGTAATAGTAATTATCTGCTTAGCATAAGCAAGCGCCGACGATGATTAACAAAATGAACAGGACAATGATCAGGGCAAAGCCGCTTCCAAAGCCGCAGCCTCCACCATCACCATATCCATAGCTGGGTGCAACGGAAACCGGATAACAACATTCTTGGTTGAAACCTCCATACATAATTTCATACCTCCGTTTTTGTATTATTAAAATGCTGACCACTCTGATTTGAAACGGTCCCTACAGCCTATGCAGTATGGTTTAAAGGGTGTAGGCTAGCGCCCAGTAATGAAAAAAACCTGTTCGGAATATGATTTTAACAAATGTCTGCGTCTTATAGGAATTGAGAAATATGAATCTTCGAAGAACTATCAGAAGGAGTTGTCTATGTTGAATCGTTTTGGTCCATTTGTTATCTTACTTCTTTCTTTAGTGATCTTGACTGGTTGTTTTAATGGTTCACCGGAAGAAAGAATCCACAAAATCCTGGAGAAAACTGCAGAAAAGGAAAGTGACTTCACCGAGAATCAAGAGCCGCTTAATGATTTGGAGAAAAAAGAAAAAGAAAAATATGAGAAAATCATTAAACTTGGATTGGATGATTATGAACAGATCGTCGAGCTTTCAAATGAAGCAACCAAGAATATCGACGAAAGGGAAAAAATAATTGAAAAGGAACAAAGCAGTATGCAATCCTCAAAAGAACAATTCAATCAGATAGATGAACAAATCGGGAAAATAGAGGATGAAAAGATAAAAAAAGAAGCGACTGAAATGAAAAAGGTCATGAGTGAACGCTATAGCACCTACGATGATTTATATGATGCCTATCAACAAAGTCTCGCTTATGATCGTGAATTATATGAGCTTTTTAAAAAAGAGGATTTGAAAATGGATGAATTACAGGTGCAAATCGAGAAAATAAATACCGCATATGCAAAAGTTTTGAAAGCGAATGAGGAATTTAATGTATTAACGGAAAAATCAAATCAAAAAAAAGAAAGTTTTTATGATAGTTCCGGCATAGAAATGGCGGATTCAACAAAATAATATAAATAATGATGGGCTGTGATCCTCACTCACAGCCCATATTTTGTTCAATGCAGTTCTTTTTTGGGCTGAAAAATTCTAGAATGGCTCTTTTTTGTGCAACCAGCTTGATGTGAAATTTTCATACCTGTACTAAAAAAAAACGATAATTAAAAATCAAACAGCAGACTAAAATGAAAGCGTTTGAATATTTTTTTGGAATATTATTTTAAAGGCTCAAACGCCTTTAGTTAAAGCGGTTTTGGAATCGATGGGATATGCTGGGGAATTGAAATGTTATCCTTCGCCATCCTTAAATTCATAATTACGGGAAATTTAATGGTACAGTTGTAAATCGAAAACTAATACAGAGAAGAAGTATGGGTATTGGAAATTCTATTAAATCAAAATTATAAGGAACTCCAAGTGATTGACTTGATGTTAATTCATCTTGTAAACTTAATCTATAAAAATTCTTGTATCATTTTCCTTGATTTTTTTTATGGTACAGAATAAGATTGAGACATATTAAGCATATCCACGTTTGAGGATTGGTCTTAAGGGAAAAATAAAAGAATGAATTGTTGAAGAAACTAAAAAGCAAACTATTTTTGCTTTATAGAATAATAATAGCAAACCTTTTTAATGAAAGGATGAGGTGCCAAATGGCTCAAAAAACTAAACAAGCTAAAATTAATGTTCAGGATCAGCTTAAGAAAGTAGAAGAACAATTTGAAACTTTTCAAATTTTAAATGAAGAGGGAGAAGTCGTTAATGAAGCGGCTATGCCTGATTTAAGTGATGAACAATTGCAAGAATTAATGCGTCGTATGGTTTATACACGCATCTTGGATCAGCGTTCCATATCACTGAACCGCCAAGGCAGATTAGGTTTCTATGCACCGACTGCCGGTCAAGAAGCTTCTCAAATCGCTTCCCAGTATGCTTTGGAAAAAGAAGATTTCATTCTGCCTGGTTACCGTGATGTTCCGCAAATCGTTTGGCATGGCCTGCCGCTTTGGCAAGCATTCCTATTCTCCCGGGGACATTTTAAGGGAAATCAAATTCCTGAAGACGTCAATGTAATTTCTCCTCAAATCATTATCGGCGCTCAATATGTCCAAGCTGCCGGAGTGGCTCTTGGGTTGAAGAAACGCGGGAAAAAAGCGGTTGCCATTACATATACGGGTGACGGTGGTACTTCACAAGGTGACTTCTATGAGGGAATTAACTTTGCAGGTGCATATAAAGCGCCAGCTATCTTCATCGTGCAAAATAACCGTTTCGCAATCTCGACACCAGTTGATTTGCAATCAGCAGCGAAAACATTGGCCCAAAAAGGTGTGGCTGCAGGTATTCCTGGAATCCAGGTTGATGGTATGGATGCGTTGGCCGTTTATACAGCCGTTAAAGAAGCGCGTGAACGTGCAATCAATGGTGAAGGCCCTACATTGATTGAAACATTAACTTACCGTTATGGACCACATACGATGGCTGGGGATGACCCGACACGCTACCGTACTTCCGAAATGGATAACGAGTGGGAACTGAAAGATCCGTTGGTTCGTTTCCGCAAATTCTTGGAAAACAAAAAACTTTGGAATGAAGAATTAGAGAACGAAACGATAGAAAAAGCAAAAGACGATATTAAAGAAGCAATCAAATTGGCTGATGCAGAACCTAAACAAAAGGTTACAGACCTAATTGAAATCATGTATGAAGAAATGCCTTATAACTTAAAAGAACAATATGAAATTTATAAAGAGAAGGAGTCGAAGTAAGCCATGGCTCAATTGACGATGATTCAAGCAATTACAGAAGCATTACGTACAGAACTTAAAAATGACGAGAATGTACTCGTTTTTGGGGAAGATGTAGGTCTTAATGGAGGAGTTTTCCGTGCAACGGAAAATCTTCAAAAAGAATTCGGTGAAGATCGTGTATTCGATACACCTCTTGCTGAATCTGGAATCGGTGGATTAGCGGTCGGTCTTTCTTTACAAGGTTTCCGTCCTGTTCCTGAAATTCAATTCTTTGGGTTTGTATATGAAGTGATGGATTCCGTAAGCGGTCAGCTTGCTCGTATGCGCTACCGTTCAGGCGGACGTTACAGTGCACCGGTTACCATTCGCTCACCTTTTGGGGGCGGAGTGCATACTCCGGAAATGCACGCTGATAGCTTAGAAGGTTTAATGGCTCAGCAACCAGGGTTAAAGGTAGTTATCCCTTCCACTCCTTACGATGCAAAAGGCTTATTGATTTCAGCGATTCGTGATAATGACCCTGTCATTTTCCTTGAGCACATGAAATTATACCGTTCTTTCCGTCAGGAAGTTCCTGAAGAAGAATACACAATTCCATTAGGAAAAGCGGATGTGAAAAGAGAAGGAACGGATTTATCCATTATTACGTATGGTGCGATGGTGCAGGAATCCATTAAGGCAGCTGAGGAATTGGCTAAGGATGGTCATTCCGTCGAAGTGGTCGACTTACGGACTGTATCTCCATTGGACATCGATACAATCATTGCTTCTGTAGAAAAAACAGGACGCGCTATCGTTGTTCAAGAAGCACAAAAGCAAGCTGGTATAGCAGCGAATGTCGTAGCGGAAATTAACGAACGTGCCATTTTGAGCTTGGATGCTCCAGTACTGCGCGTGGCGGCAGCTGATACGGTATTCCCGTTTTCACAAGCTGAAACAGTATGGCTCCCTAATTATAAAGACATTATTGAAACGGCGACTAAAGTCTTGAAGTTTTAACAATCTTAAGTAATGGAATGAATGTCCTGCTTGGGAAAGTGATTTTGCATTAACGGTAATGCAAGATAAAGGACTTTATTCAAAGCACTAAGTATGATTTAATATAGGAGGTTGAACTCAGTGGCATTCCAATTTAGACTCCCTGATATCGGAGAAGGTATACACGAAGGTGAAATAGTGAAATGGTTTGTAAAACCAGGAGATAAGATACAAGAAGATGACGTGCTTTGCGAGGTTCAAAACGATAAGGCCGTTGTTGAAATCCCATCACCGGTGGAAGGTACCGTTGAAGAAATCCTTGTTCAAGAAGGAACGGTTGCCGTTGTTGGCGATGTACTTGTAACATTCGATGCTCCAGGTTATGAAAATCTTCAGTTTAAAGGGGATCATGGAGAAGAAGCGAAGGCAGAAGGCGAGAAGAATACGGAGGCCCAGGTTCAAGCAACTGCTGAAGCTGGACAGGAAGTCAAGAAAGAGGCTGCTCCGGTTCAAGAAAATAGCGGAGTAACGGGCGCGGGAGCACAACCACAGGTTGAGGCAGATCCTTCACGCCGTATTATCGCCATGCCTTCTGTCAGGAAATATGCACGCGAACAAGGGGTAAATATTCGTGAGATCACTGGTTCTGGGGATAACGGCCGCATCATGAAGGAAGACATAGATGCTTTCAAAAACGGCAAAACCGCTCCACAGCAACCAGCAGCTCAAAGTGAAGCTTCACAACAAAATGATACGGAAACAACCGAAAAACAAAAAGTTTCAATTCCAGAAGGGCAATATCCTGAAACTCGTGAGAAAATGAGCGGTATGAGAAAAGCGATCGCAAAAGCAATGGTTAAATCCAAGCAGACAGCTCCGCATGTAACATTAATGGATGAAGTCGATGTGACGCTATTGGTTGCTCACCGTAAGAAATTCAAGGAAATTGCTGCACAAAAAGGAATCAAGCTTACATTCCTACCTTATGTTGTTAAAGCGTTAACAAGTGCATTGCGTGAATTCCCTATGCTTAACACATCATTTGATGATGAAGCTAGTGAGATTATCCATAAACACTATTACAATATCGGAATTGCGGCAGACACAGAAAAAGGACTGCTCGTTCCAGTTGTAAAAGATGCAGATCGTAAATCAACTTTTGCTATTTCACAAGAAATTAACGAATTAGCAACGAAAGCCCGTGACGGCAAATTGGCTCCTAACGAAATGAAAGGTGCTTCTTGCTCCATTACGAATATCGGTTCCGCAGGCGGTCAATGGTTCACACCTGTAATCAATCATCCAGAAGTTGCCATTCTAGGGATTGGACGCATTGCCGAAAAAGCAATTGTACGCGACGGGGAAATTATCGCCGCTCCAGTTCTGGCATTATCACTGAGCTTTGATCACCGCATGATTGATGGAGCAACAGCTCAACATGCATTGAATCATATCAAAAAGTTATTGAACGACCCAGAATTATTGTTAATGGAGGCGTAAACAATGGTAGTAGGAGATTTTCCAATCGAAACAGATACTTTAGTAATCGGTTCAGGACCAGGGGGATATGTTGCCGCAATTCGCGCAGCACAGCTTGGACAGAAAGTAACGGTCGTTGAAAAAGGAACAATCGGCGGAGTTTGTTTGAATGTAGGCTGTATCCCATCGAAAGCATTAATTTCGGCTGGACACCGTTTCCATGAAGCTCAGCATTCAGAAGATATGGGTATCTTTGCAGAAAAAGTTACTGTTGATTTTTCTAAAGTACAAGCTTGGAAAGGTTCTGTTGTAAAAAAATTAACAGGCGGTGTAAGCAGCCTGTTAAAAGGCAATAATGTTGATGTTGTAACTGGCGAAGCCTATTTCGTTGATGAAAACAGCATCCGTGTTATGAATGATGACTCAGCCCAAACATATACATTTAAAAACGCAATCATCGCCACTGGTTCAACGCCAATCGAGATTCCGTCATTTAAATATACGAAACGTGTACTTAATTCCACTGGCGCTCTTGCTTTGGAAGAAGTTCCAAGTTCGATCGTGGTAATCGGCGGAGGTTACATCGGAACGGAGCTTGGCGGAGCATTCGCAAGCTTTGGCACTAAAGTGACGATCCTTGAAGGTACGGAAGAAATCCTTTCAGCGGGCTTTGAAAAACAAATGGCTGCACTTGTTAAGCGTAACCTTAAAAACAAGGGTGCTGAAATTGTTACTAAAGCAAATGCTAAAGGCGTGGAAGAAACTGAAACAGGTGTAACCGTTACTTATGAAGTAAAAGGCGAAGAGAAGAAAGTTGAAGCCGATTACGTTTTAGTAACAGTTGGACGTCGTCCAAATACTGCTGAAATCGGTTTGGAACAAGTCGGAATCAAAATGACTGACCGCGGTTTGATCGAAACGGATAAACAATGCCGTACAAGCGTGAAAAACATTTACGCAATCGGTGATATCGTTTCTGGACCTCAGTTGGCTCATAAAGCTTCTTATGAAGGTAAAATTGCAGCTGAAGCCATTGCAGGACATTCATCTGAAATCGACTATCTTGCTATTCCGGCTGTTGTATTCTCTGAACCGGAACTTGCTTCTGTCGGTTATAATGAAAAAGAAGCGAAGGAAGCTGGAATCGAAGCGCTTGCTTCTAAATTCCCATTCGCTGCAAATGGACGTGCTCTTTCCTTAAATAATACGGACGGATTTGTGAAGCTTATCACTCGCAAAGAAGACGGATTGGTTATTGGAGCACAAATTGCAGGACCAAACGCTTCTGATATGATTGCAGAACTTGGTTTGGCTATCGAAGCAGGAATGACTGCCGAAGATATTGCGATGACAATCCATGCACATCCAACTTTAGGGGAAATCACAATGGAAGCTGCTGAAGTTGCCCTTGGAACTCCTATTCACATCATTAAGTAATTGAGTTATATAAAAAGCGTACTGCATAATGCAGTACGCTTTTTTTTGTGATACCAGATTCACAAAAATGAAGGATGTCTCCCCATTCATGATTTTCTTCTCGCCAGTTAAATGAAAAGGTCAAAAAGGGCATAAGCTATAAAAAGGACTTCTTACTTTTTTCCTTGAAAGGGTTTGAAAACGGTAATAGAGGATAAAAAATAAGATGAGCGATTTGTTAAAGGAATATTTTTTGCCAATAAAAAGATCATGGCTGATATATTCATATTAAAATGGGGTGGATCACTTGAAAAATTATCTGGTAATCCTCTTTCAACTAATCGTTTGGAGTGGGTATACATTAGTTGAATGGCTGTCTGTTAACGATCGATTCGTTTTCAAAGTATTCATGTTTCTGGTTTTTTCTTATCTAGCCATTTACATTGGTAAAATGATTTTAAAATCCAATAGACGAACCATGCTTGTTACCGTAATAAGTCTATTATGTTACGGGATTTTGCAAATCCTTTTGGAAACGCTGGTACCCGTTTATTGAATTTGTCGTAAGCTTCATGACACAAGAAACCACGGAGGTATCATGATAAACAAAGTAGTAGCATTATTTACATTTGTATCATTTTTATTGATGGCTTGTAATGACCCGAGTTCCGGTCAAACTGAAAATGAGAATAAAAAAAGTGTGGAAACGACGACAAAGGTCCAAGATGAAAGTCAGCAAGAGAAAAATTTGAAAAAAGAAACGTCACAAACAATTGGCGAAGGGAATGTAAAGGCGGAATATCGGGTGGATAAAGAGAATTGGTCATTTAAACCGATTGGGGATGCAAATCCGAAAGTTGTGCTGCTAACATTTGATGATGCACCTGATAAATATTCCCTGGCAATCGCCCAAACCCTGAAGCGACTTGAAGTACCTGCGATATTTTTCGTGAACGGTCACTTTCTTGAAAATGATGAAAATAAAGCGGTGCTGAAAGAAATTCATGAAATGGGTTTTTCCATCGGCAATCATACGTATTCCCATGTAAATTTAAAAGAGTTGAACGAAAAGGAACAAGAGCGGGAAATCGTAAAATTGAACAATTTGGTTGAGGGAATAATAGGGGTACGCCCTAAGTACTTCAGGGCGCCATTTGGATCGAATACCGAGCATTCAATAAAAGTCGCTGAGAAAGAAAAAATGTTGGTCATGAATTGGACTTACGGATATGACTGGGAAAAAGAGTATCAGGATAAAAAAGCTTTAACGGAAATCATGTTGAACAGCCCTTATTTAGGAAATGGTGCGAACTTACTGATGCATGACCGGAAATGGACGAGTGAAGCGATAGAGGATATCGTGAAAGGTTTTCAAAGGAAAGGCTATGAGATCCTTGATCCCAAATTAATTGAAACGCCTGCATGAGCCAATTTCGGCATTTGCAGGTTTTTTTATTTCCTTGGATAATAATACATCACCCGTTTATTGAAGAGATGCAGCTGCGCCCGTAATTTCTTTGCAAGGAATTTGCACAATTCATTAGCTTTTCCCTTATCTCCGAAAGTTGCTGTTTCAGGGAGGGTGAATTGGATATAGGATTGAATCCGCTCTGATCCATCTTCATCCTTTACGACTTCTTGGTCAACTCCTATCAATATCATGTGATATCGATCTTCTTTGGCTTGTAGATATATGGCCTTATCTTTCATTCTTTCCGGTTCTTTCATTTCATAAGGAAATGCTTTCTTATCATAGTCCCAATCCAGTTGCTTTCCGGTTTTCGCTGTGATCATTTGATAATAGTTCAGCAATTCTTTCACGTCTTCAATGGTTACAGTCCCTTTCACGGACTCAGGAACAAGTTTGATATAGGCGTTTTCAGTCATGTGGATCCCCCTTAAATCGATAAGATGTAAGAATATATTAACATTTTATGGATGTATTATATACCTATCTATATGTAAATGAAAAGGCGAAATTCCTGTTTCACCTTGCTATGCTAAAGCGAGGAGTGTGATCAATTGAGTACAGGGCCCTTCGTTTATAAATAAATTCCCGTGTTTTTAAAAAAGAATCAGTCTAACGAACGATTGGAATCCACTTCTTTCAAGATGATCGTTCATTAAGTGGGAAAAAGTATATATGTTATACTTTTTAGCTTGAAATAATAAATGTGTTATATTATAATTCATTTAAAGCGGTTACATTACGTCAATAATGCATACAATATAGGGGAAGGTGTTGTAAAAATGGGAACTATCGTATGTCAAACTTGCAATAGCACGATTGAACATTTTGAAGATGAGAAAGTAAGTGTACTATATACACACAATCACAACTGCCAATGCTGTGATACAGCTGCCTCTGATAAATAAATGAAAAAAGGATTTTAAGATTAATAGAATGTAAGGGTGTTTCAGGATTGTAACCTGGAGCACCCTTTTTATAGAAGCCAGTGCTTAAAAAATAAAAGGTTCAAAAAAACCAGAGCAGTACCCTGCTCTGGTTTGAGGGGATCAATCAATTTTTTATGATGCGTAAATGTTTTATTTCTGGGTCCTCAGGGCCTTGAACCGGAAGGCCGGCCTCGATGTTTTTCCGGATGTAATTGATATTATCTTTAGTAATCAGTTCACCTGGAATGAAGATCGGGATTCCAGGCGGGTAAACCATGATGAATTCAGCGCTAATTTTGCCGACGGATTCCTCAATGGGAACCACTTCGGTTTCTGCATAAAATGCCTCCCTGGGTGATAAAGCCAGCGGTGGTGTATCAGGAAGCAGGACTTCGATCTTTTCATGTTCAGCTGCCATTTCCTTAAACTCATCCGCTAAGTCCCTAAGGGCAGCGATCAGCAGGTCCGCTTCTGTTTTTGTGTCTCCAGGTGTTATCAGGCAAAGGATATTGTACAAGTCGGAAAGTTCCACTTCGATATTATGCTTTTCACGAAGCCATTTCTCAACGTCGTATCCGGTAATATTCAATTCCTTGATGGATATGATCAATTTTGTCGGATCATAACTAAAGGCTGCCTCGCTCTCGAGAATTTCGCTGCCGACGCAGTAAAGATAAGGAATCTCATTAACGGCCTCACGGATATACCCTGCGAGATTGATCGCTTCATCGATCATTTCCCTGCCTACCGTCGCAAGTTGTCTTCTAGCCGTATCCAGGGAAGCCAGAAGGATATAGGAGGTTGAGGTGGTTGTGAGCATGCTCAATATGGCTTGAACACGATTTGCGGAAACCAATCCAGTCTTAACATTCAATATGGAACTTCCCGTTAGTGAACCGCCCAGTTTATGAACACTAGTTGCAGCCATGTCTGCTCCAGCCTGCATGGCTGACATCGGCAAGTCCTCATGGAAGTGTATATGGACACCATGCGCTTCATCTACGAGTACTGGGATTTGGTGGGAATGAGCAACTTCCACTATTTTTTGCAAATCAGCCGAAATGCCGAAATAGGTGGGATTGATGACAAGCAATCCTTTTGCATCGCTATGTTCCCTTAAAGTTTTTTCAACGGCATCGACGGTGATTCCATGTGAGATGCCCAAATCTTTGTCTATTTCAGGATTGATGAAAATGGGAACAGCTCCGGAAAATACAATGGCAGACATTACGGATTTATGTACATTCCTTGGGACGATGATTTTGTCCCCAGGTCCGCAGACTGTCATGACCATCGTCATGATTGCTCCACTTGTTCCTTGAACGGAAAAGAATGTGTGATCTGCCCCAAAAGCTTCAGCGGCAAGATCCTGAGCTTGTTTGATGATCCCCTTTGGCTGATGGAGATCATCGAGTGGAGCGATATTGATTAAATCTATCGATAATGCATTTTCTCCAATGAAATTACGGAAATCAGCGTCCATTCCTTTTCCTTTTTTATGACCCGGAATATGAAATTGAACGGGATTTCTTTTTGCATGCTGCAATAAGGCAGTGTATAAGGGTGTTTCATTCTGTGACAATTCTTTGTGGCCCCTTTTCAGTAAAATAGGTACGAAATATGGGAGGTTATACTCCCTTTCTATTAATGATCGTATGTTTCTCCGATTCCATTCAAATGGTTAGTAAGCTGTGGATAGACATAAAACATATGAATTATAGCACGTCTTATAATAAATGCCTAGTGACTTTAATGTCCTGACTTAAACAATTTATATATGTCTTTGTTGTTAAGGAACCCAATAAAATTATCAGCAGTTTATAAATATCCATTTTCCTAGTATTTACTGGATTTACTCAAGAATTCTTCTTTTTTATATTGTATGTGTGAGTTAAAAATTGAACGGGTAAACAATATTTGCCATAATGAAGCTAATGATTTGGATTCAGCTAAATAAACAAACCAGAAAATGAAAAGGGAGATGAGGAGTTTGAAGTGGAAAACGCGTGTGACCGATTTGTTAGGTATTCAATACCCAATCGTACAGGGGGGATTGGCCCATTTGGCATATGCAGACTTGGCTGCGGCAGTTTCGAATGCAGGGGGGCTAGGGCAGGTAACGGCCATGTCCTTGGACAACCCGGAGCAACTGGTAGATGAAATTAGAAAAACCAAATCATTGACGGATAAACCGTTTGGTGTGAACTTTGCGATCGGTCAGCATGGAAGGCCTTATGAACACATGCTGGAAGCAGCGTTGGAAGAGGGGATAGCAGCTGTTTCGGTAACCGGCGGCAACCCTGGCCCATTTCTTGATTACGTCAAAGGCACTCAAGTGAAGAAACTGGTGCTTGTTGCTGCAAGAAGGCAGGCAATGAAGGCTGAACAGCTTGGTGCAGATGCAGTGATGGTAGTTGGCCAGGAGGGCGGAGGACATTTAGGGCGTGATGATATTGGAACTTCTGTGTTAATTCCTCAAGTTGTGGACTCCGTTAAAATTCCAGTCATCGCCTCGGGTGGATTTGGCGATGGGCGCGGTTTGATGGCAGCATTGGCACTTGGTGCCGAAGGAATCGAGATGGGGACACGATTCATAGCAGTCAAGGAGTGTGTTCATGCACATGAATTATATAAAAATGCCTTGGTTTCCGGCACGGAAAATGATACCGTTATCATCAAGCGGTCCATTGGTGCACCAGCAAGGGTAATTGCAAACAGCTGGACCGATAAGATCCTTGAAATAGAAAAAGAAAACGGCGGATATGAGCAATTGCAGGATTACATAAGTGGCAAAGCGAACCAGCGTTATATCCATGACGGTGTCGAAGCTGAAGGCTTTGCCTGGGCTGGACAAGTGATGGGGCTGATTCATGATGTACCATCGACTGCCGAACTATTCAGTCGGATTATCGACCAGGCGGAAGCAATTCGTTCAAAATGGGCAGACTGAAAATAAATGATCTGCCGGACAACATGAAAAACTATCTAGAAGGAGCGTGTTTAGGGTATGGATTATCAATATCCAATGGATCTTGATTGGTCTACTGACGAAATCGTGGATGTGATTAAATTCTTTGAAGCGGTAGAAAAGGCTTATGAAAATAAAATACAAAAGGAAGAATTCATGAAGGCTTACCGAAGATTCAAGGAAATAGTCCCTGGTAAGGCAGATGAAAAAAAGTATACGGATGAGTTCGAGCAAGTCAGCACCTATTCAGCCTATCTTGTTATAAAGAAGGCAAAAGGAATCGATGACGGGGAATGGATAAAAATGAAAAATTAAAAATATAATTTTTCGAAAACTCCATTGACTTACTGAAAAGATTGTTTTAACATAATAATCAAGAAAAAGATAAAGGCAGTGACGAAGAAGAGTACCTTAATGATGTTCTGCAGAGAGCCAGTGGTTGCTGAAAACTGGTGAACGAATTTAAGCGAATGGACTTCCGAGCCCCAAACCGAAACGGATGTACGGAGTAGGCTTTGGCGATTATCTCATCGTTAATGGAGATAGGCATGTTAATGCCGTAAAGTGAGCTAATTTAGCTAATTAAGGTGGTACCACGGGTTCCTCGTCCTTTGGATGAGGGCCCTTTTTGCGTTTTTATGGAAATGATAATTAAATCTATGAATGAGAGTAGTAATCTTTTTAGATGCGTCACAGAGAGCCGGAATAGGTGGAAACCGGTACGATATAAGAAGATGAATGGACTCATGAGTGGTTTCTTGAAAATAAGTAGGGAAACTCGGCTGCCACCGTTAAAGGGTAATCGCAAGAATTTTTCATTCTTGCTTGAGAGGGAAAAATGATGCATTTTTCCAACTTGAGGTGGCACCGCGGTATACCGTCCTCTGCAGGCACATATTTGTGTTTGCGGGGGATTTTTTTATTGGAATTTCAATATATATACTTTTTAAAGAAAATATCCAGAGGAATGAAAACTCAGTCACTTGGCCAAAAGTTTTTTCCCTTCGGGGGGTTATAAGGGCGCATAAGAATCGGGAGGGAATTAATATGAATAATTTGGATGAAAAAAAAATACTCCGTTTCAAAATGGACACAATTGAAGGGGATATCCATACACCCATTGCCATATTTCAGAAATTGGATGGTGACCAGAAGTTTTTATTGGAAAGTTCGAATTCGCATCATGACAACGGCCGCTACTCATATCTAGGTTCAAAACCTTATCTGGAGGTGACATCACTTGCTGACCAAGTATATGTGAAAGACACTGAAACAGGTGATCAAATCGTAAAGAACATCAATATCATCGAGTTTCTAAAAAAAGAATTATTAGTGGAAATAGAAGAGGTTCCCATACATCTTCCGCCATTTAATGGTGGTGCAATCGGGTATATGGGCTATGATATCATTCGTCTTTATGAAAATATTGGTCCGGTTCCTCCTGATTCTTTACAAATGCCTGATGCTCACTTTCTTTTTTATAAAGAACTGTATATATTCGATCATGTTTTGCAGAAGATCCATCTTTTGACTGCGGAAGAAGATAGTGAAAAAAGTTTATTGGGAATGAAGGAAAAAATCAATCAGGCAAGCAAGCCGTCAAAGGAGATATCGTCGGAATATTTGGAATTCAACTCGAATTTCAGTCAGGATGAATTCGAGAAAATGGTCCTTGAAGCTAAATCAGCGATCATAGCTGGTGAAGTGTTCCAAGTTGTTTTATCACAAAGGTTTAAAGCGGACTTCGATGGGGAGCCTTTCGATGCTTACCGTCGTTTGCGATTAGCCAACCCCTCTCCTTATATGTTTTATATAGAATTTGGTGACTATACAATCATTGGGTCTTCTCCAGAAAGTTTAATCAGTGTTTCATCAGGAGTGGTTCATGTTAATCCCATTGCCGGTACACGACCGAGAGGGAAAACGGATGAAGAAGATAAGGGCTTCGAAAAAAGCCTGCTGATGGATGAAAAGGAACTTGCCGAGCATAAGATGCTTGTTGATCTAGGTAGAAATGATCTTGGCAGGGTTTGCGAAATCGGTTCAATCCACCTTACCGAGGAAATGGAAATACAAAGATATCAGCATGTCATGCATATTGCTTCGAAGGTTAGCGGAAAGCTTAGGGAAGGGTACACGAGTTTAGATGCACTGACGGTCTGCCTTCCTGCCGGAACAGTTTCAGGTGCTCCTAAAATCAGGGCAATGGAGCTGATCAATGAACTGGAAAATTGTAAACGGGGGATGTATTCGGGCTCGATAGGCTACATAGGTTTTGGAGGGGATCTTGATATGGCATTAGCCATTCGGACGATGATCATTAAAGATGGCAAGGCCTATGTACAGGCAGGAGCTGGAATTGTATATGATTCAGATCCAAAAACGGAATATGAAGAAACACAAAATAAAGCACGCGCTTTAATGGAGGTTCACACTAAATGATTTTATTAATTGATAACTATGACTCGTTCACTTACAACCTTTACCAGTATTTGGGCGAAGTGGAAAAAGAAATCGTAGTAAAAAGGAATGACGAAATCACCATTGCGGAAATTGAGGAACTGAATCCAATGGCAATCGTCATTTCCCCGGGACCCGGCAGGCCGGAAGATGCTGGCATCAGTATGGAAATCATCCGCAATTTTTACGAGAAGGTTCCGCTATTAGGCATTTGTTTGGGGCATCAGGCCATTGGGGCGGTTTTTGGTGCGAATGTGGTTGGAGCGAAACAAATCATGCATGGGAAAACATCGGCAATCGAACACGATGGAACAGGTGTATTCGCCAAACAGGACTTACAATTCCCGGTAATGCGTTACCATTCCCTTGTAGTTGAAAGGGCGAGTTTGCCAGAAGAACTGACTGTGACGGCAGTGGCACTGGATGATGGGGAAATCATGGCCCTTAAACATCAGGAATTCCCTCTCTACGGTTTACAGTTCCACCCTGAATCAATAGGGACGAAAATCGGCAAGGAATTATTACATCAATTTTATGAGATTGCGAGAACCTTTCAATCAGAGAAGGAACAATCCATTTTATAAAACTAAAAACGACTGGGGGAGTTAGCGGTGAAGGAGTATTTAGCGAAGTTAGCAGAGCGTCAAACATTGACGGAAGAAGAGATGAGCAGAGCAGCCCAATCGTTATTTTCAACAGATATCACCGAAAGCGAGATGGCAGCATTCATGATTGCCTTAAAAGCCAAAGGGGAAACCGCAGGTGAAATAGCAAGCCTTGTCAGAGTCATGAGAAAAGAAGCAAGAAGTGTACAAACAAGCTCCCTTAATGTAATGGATAATTGCGGAACGGGAGGAGATGGGTCACAAAGCTTCAATATAAGTACAGCATCGGCCTTCGTACTTGCTGGGGCCGGTGTCAAGGTTGCCAAACATGGCAACCGTAGCATATCAAGCAAAACGGGAAGTGCGGATGTATTGGAAGCATTAGGCGTTAATTTGTACTTGGAGCCTGACATGTTAAAAGAGCTGTTGGAGGAAAATGGAATCACATTCTTATTTGCGCCATCGGTCCACCCTAATATTGCAAGGGTAATGAAAGTGAGAAAAGAACTGAAAATTCCGACGATATTTAATCTCATCGGTCCTCTGACAAATCCAGTCCAACTCGACACGCAATTAATGGGAATCAATCGACGCGATATGCTCGAGCTTTTTGCGGAAGTGCTACATAAATTAGGCAGGAAACGCGCTGTCGTGATAAATGGTGCCGGTTTTATGGATGAAGCGAGCCTGCAGGGTGAAAACTCACTCGTCCTTTTGGAGCAAGGAGATATTATACCATTTACGCTGCATCCTGAAGAAGTCGATCTGCCGGTTTACGGAAATGATGCCATCCGTGGCGGTGACGCCAAACAAAATGCCGATATCATGCTTAGGCTTCTCAAAGGGGAAAAAGGGGCCTATCGTGATACCGTTTTATTGAATGCTGGATTGGGATTATACGCACATGGTACGGCAGAGACGATCAAAAAAGGAATCTCCATGGCCAAAGAAAGCCTCGATAGCGGATCGGCTCTTGCAAAGTTAGAAAATCTGATTGCTTATGGCAATAGAAATAAGGTGGTCATGTAATGGAAAATATCTTAACGAAAATCATCGAACAGAAAAAGGTGGAAGTCGCAAAATTAAAAGAAAGGGGCTTACAAGATTCGGTAAGGATCAACATAGTCAGACCATCTTTGGTGGAAAATTTGAAAACGGCGAAATCGATGGCTGTCATCGCGGAAATAAAACGGGCTTCCCCTTCAAAAGGGGACATTAAAATCAATGTAAATCCGATCGAGCAGGCCCTTTCATATGAAAGGGGCGGAGCGGCAGCGATATCCGTATTGACCGATGAGGTTTTCTTTAAAGGATCAATTGCAGATTTGAGAATCGTAAGCGAAGCCATACGGATTCCCAGGTTGTGCAAAGATTTCATCATCGATGAAATCCAAATCGATCGGGCCCATCAAGCTGGTGCCACTATCATTCTTTTGATTGTGGCAGCACTTTCTAAAGAACGACTTCATGAATTATATCAATATGCAAAAAAGAAAGGGCTTGAAGTATTGACGGAAGTCCATGATGAAGCCGAACTGGAATGTGCTCTAGGGCTTAATGCAGAGCTCATAGGGATTAATAATCGGAATTTAAAGACCTTCAAAGTGGATTTGGCTGTAACGGAGCGACTGGGGAAGTTACTTGATCCCAAACGCCATATCATTATCAGTGAAAGTGGGATCAAAACAAAAGAAGACGTGATGCGTGTAAAGGATGCTGGTGCAAAAGCGATTTTGGTTGGGGAGACACTGATGACTGCATCAAATCTTTCGCACACGATGGCCGAACTGCAAATGAGTATATAAGGAGATTAATATGTTAGTGAAAATCTGCGGGATAAAGACTTTGGCAGCTGCTCAGACTGCTGTTAGTTCCGGGGCGGACTTCATTGGTTTCATTTTTGCCGAGAGTAGCAGGAAGGTTGAGCCAGAGATAGTAGGAGAATTCGGAGCGAATCTAGCTGGACATATTAAAAAAGTCGGAGTGTTTGCCAATCAAACTGAGCAAGAAGTGATAAAAAGTGCTGAAATTGCGGGATTGGATTATATTCAGCTTCATGGTAACGAGCCCGCCAGCTTTGCTAGCAGAATGCCCCTACCGGTGATCAAAGCCTTTGCCGTAAATTCAGAGAAAGACCTTGAAAACCTTCATGAATATCCAGCAGATTATCTATTGGTCGATCTTCCTAAGAGTGCATCTGGAAACGGATTGACTTTGGATTGGGATATGATTCGAAAAGCGGATCTGCCACTGGGGAAGGTAATTCTAGCAGGTGGCCTGACTCCGGAAAATGTCGGAAAAGCGATTAATGCCGTTTCACCATTCGCAGTTGACGTAGCCAGTGGTGTTGAAACAAACGGAATAAAAGATGCTGTAAAAATAAAAGCATTTATTAATGAGGCTAAAAAACAGCCGGAAAAGAGGAATGAATAGATGAACACCTATACACAGCCTGATAAAACTGGACATTTTGGAGCATATGGAGGCCGCTTTGTTCCGGAAACTTTAATGGCGGCGATTACTGAGCTTGAAGAAGTATATGAACAATCTAAAAATGATCCTGAATTCCAAAGGCAGCTAAGTTATTACCTGAAACAATATATCGGTCGGGAAACACCTCTTTATTTTGCGGAGAACTTAACGAGACTGGCTGGTGGTGCAGATATTTACCTGAAGCGCGAAGACTTGAATCATACCGGGGCCCACAAAATAAATAATACGATCGGTCAGGCTTTGCTGACTCGGAAAATGGGCAAGAAAAAAGTGATTGCCGAAACGGGTGCAGGACAGCACGGGGTTGCAACGGCGACTGTGTGTGCTTTGCTGAAGTTGGAATGCATCATCTTTATGGGAGAAGAAGATATCAGGAGACAGAAATTGAATGTATTCAGGATGGAGCTTTTGGGAGCCAAGGTCATATCTGTATCACAAGGAAGCGGGACACTGAAGGATGCAGTAAATGAAGCGTTACGATATTGGGTGGCGAATGTGGATGACACCCATTATATAATGGGATCAGTTCTTGGTCCGCATCCATTCCCAGTAATTGTCCGTGATTTTCAAAGCGTGATAGGGAATGAAACAAAACGTCAATATTCTGAGGCGGTTCATTCCCTGCCGGATGCAGTAGTCGCATGCATAGGCGGAGGAAGTAATGCGATGGGGATGTTTTATCCCTTCATTGAGGATGAAACGGTAAAATTATACGGAGTGGAAGCGGCAGGGCATGGACTTGAAACACCATTACATGCTTCTAGTTTGACAAAGGGGAAACCTGGGGTGCTCCACGGGGCATTCATGTATGTTTTGCAGAACGAGGACGGTCAGATCCAGGAGGCACATTCAATTTCAGCAGGGCTTGATTATCCAGGGGTAGGGCCTGAACATAGTTATTTAAAAGATACGAATCGGGTGGAATATACTTCCGTAACCGATGATGAAGCCTTGGAAGCCCTAGCGATGCTGTCAAGGGAGGAAGGGATCATCCCTGCTTTAGAAAGTTCACATGCCATTTCCTACGGTTTAAAGCTTGCTAAGGAAATGGAGAAAGGAACAGGACTGGTGATTTGCCTGTCCGGCCGTGGTGATAAGGATGTTGAAACGGTCCAATCATTGATGGGGGGTAGTGAACATGAATAAATTAACAAATGCACTTGAAGAATGTCAAACAAAGCAGGAAAAAGCATTCATACCATATATCATGGCAGGCGATGGAGGTCTTGAACGGTTAAAGAGCCAGCTTCTTTTTCTTGAAAATAGCGGGGCGACTGCCGTTGAACTAGGTATACCTTTCTCTGACCCTGTCGCTGATGGCCCCGTTATCCAACAAGCTGGCATCCGTTCTTTGGAAAATGGAACAACTTTAAAAGATGTCCTTAAAAAAGTAATGGAAATCAAAAATGATGTGAACATCCCAATTATTTTAATGGGATATACGAATTCAATCCTGGCATATGGACTTAAAGAGTTTACGAATGACTGTCTGCTAGCAGGGATTTCCGGGTGCATCATCCCCGATTTACCGATTGAAGAAGAAGCCATCTTTTCATCAATCAAAACTGCAGGGATCGTTCTTATCCGACTTGTGACACTCACGTCTCCGGAAGAGCGCATCACCGAGATTACCGCAGGGGCGGAGGGTTTTATCTACGCAGTTACAGTCAAAGGCATCACAGGTGCCCGTGACGCCTTCGGGGAAGAACTTGGAGGCTATTTAAAGAAGGTAAAAGAGATAAGTCCGGTTCCCGTTCTTGCTGGGTTCGGCATATCGACGCCAGAACATGTCCGTGATGCAATACAATACTGCGATGGAGTCATTGCCGGCAGCAAGATCATCGAATGCTTCGAGACAGGTAAGGAAGACCAAATTAGAGACTTGATACAAGCAAGCAAAGGCTTAGTGCAAAAATAGGAATGGAGAGCTCCCAGGCTGCCCTCAGTTTGTAGGCAAGTTCTAACTTAAACAAAGTCGATGGGGCGGGTGTTCGGGACCGCCCGCGGAAAGCGAGTGCTGGTGGCAACGGTCAAATTTTAAAAACCTAAAAAACTGTAGGCAAACTCAATGATTGAGTTTGCCTACAGTTTGAGGAGAGCCTTAAGGCTCTCCTTTTATCTTAACCTTAACCAGTTTTTTTGTTGGATCCGAATAGGAATCAAATGTGTTTAATTTAATTGATATAAGGGTAAAAGATGTTCAAACGCATCTTGAATGGTTTGAATGAAATCATCATCTTTTAACTTTATAGCGTCATCACGTGAAATTTTTATACCGCATAGGATTTCGGCTTTCTTTACCGTTTGCAAACGGGTGAACATTGAATTCAAATCATCTACTCCAAGACCATCATGAGGGATGACATCAGGTTTTGTATGGTCCATTGACCAAACATAATGGGAGGGAATGCTATTCACCAAGCGGTCTGCCTGTTGCTCCAGATGCTTTCCGATTTCCATTTTATTAGGGGCTTCATAAATGACGGCATACCAGATGAACATATGCGTTTCCCATAACCCGATTTGGAAATGCGGCATCATTTTATAACCTCTGCTATTGGCAGCAAAAGCAACCCATGTATCATTGGGAGGATTCACTGTCCGTCTAGCATGCTTTGCAACGTGAGGGTGCATTTCATCGCCGGTCATAACGGACAGTTTTTGAGAAAAGTGCTCTCCTAGGGCTTGTAATTTGGGCTGGATCCGTTCTTTTAAAGCATCCATGCGCGGTTCCAATCCATCAATTTTAAAAACATCAAAATCATTTGCTGTAAAACTTTCTATATTCATTTTCATCTCTCCTACCGTAATATCTGCACATATTGTAGCATAAGTAAAAGTAAAATTTAAAAAATACGATTCGGGTTGGCGATGTAAAATTCCTTATAGGTTATAGCACAAATTAGTTGCTATTTGAGGTAGGAAGTCATATGATAAAATAAATTCAGAAAATTACGTTAATTAACGAAGGGAGAATGTTAATTATGAAACAAGTCATGAACCAAGCATTAAAAGCTAAAGAAGTTGAAAGACATAGAGCTGCAGTGTTAAGAATGGAAATGGACTATGAATTAGCAACCCTTTTTGAAGCAATCGGTGAAGAGAATGACCGAAAGAGGTCACAATGCAAGCAAAGGCTAGAACGCATCCGCTTGGAATTGTTGAAACTGAAAGCCTTGTAAATGATGGGCTGCAGAGATCTTGAAGGAGAATGAATTAAGGAAATGAATCAATTTCAATACAAGGAATTTTATTATAGATGAACGGGCACTTTATTTTATTAAAAATAATGTGTCCGTTTTTCATTAAATGTCCAATATATATAAGGTGGCATTTTATTTTGGTTCGCGTCCCTTTAATAAGGAAGGGAAGCGTCGAGTAAAGGATTAATGGATGGGCAGTCAAGGAACCTTCTTTCCCCATAAGATAAAAAAATGGAAAATTTAAGATGTTAAAAGCTTGAAGGCAAGCTATATTTGCTTTAATCTTTAAAAGAGGATCATTTTAATGTAGTTTCTGATCATAAAGGACGGGGATATTATAATGGCATCGGTCAAGGAAATGGATACATATGCGAAGTTATGGATGAAAGAAGCGGGTACCAGGCTAAGGGCGTCCTTTAAAACCAAGTTGAATATTGAAATGAAAACGAATCCGAATGATTTGGTCACTAATATGGATAAGGGGATAGAAAAGTTTTTTTGCGAAAAAATCGGCGAAGTTTTTCCAGAACACCGCATTTTTGGTGAAGAGGGAATGGGCAATGATATTAAAGACCTAAAAGGTACGGTGTGGATCATCGATCCTATTGATGGAACTTTGAATTTCATTCATCAACAGAGGAATTTTGCAATTTCTCTTGGGGTTTATGTGGACGGCATCGGAAAGATTGGCATGGTTTATGATGTCTTTAGTGATGAATTATATCATGCGATTAAGGGTCAAGGAGCATTTTTGAATGATCAAAGGCTTCCCTCTCTTGAAGAAGCATCAGTAAGCAAAGCGATCATTTCCATCAATGCAAGCTGGGTAACGGAAAACCGGAGGATAGACCCGAGTCTTTTGGCACCGTTAGTTCGCGATGCAAGAGGAACACGATCTTATGGCTCGGCAGCATTGGAGCTGGCATTCGTGGCCGCTGGAAGGATTGATGCATACATAACCATGAGACTCATGCCTTGGGACTTTGCCGGGGGAGTTTTACTGGTTGAGGAAGTGGGCGGGGAAATTAGTAATATTAAAGGTGGTAAATTGGATTTTTTAGAAGGCGACTCACTTTTTGTATCTAAACCAGGGCTACACAAAGAAGTATTCGACAAATACTTGTCAGGAAACTCCAACCATTAGTAAATGCGGCCATGATAAAAGTCTTGCACGGAAGGAATTCTCATTTAGAAATAATTAACAAAAAAAACTCGCTGTCTGTCAGCGAGTTTTTTATATTATAACTTCCCGGCTTCACGTAATTTCTTCTTCTGAGTGAAACCGAACCCCATGATTCCGCAAAGAATAACGATTGCAGCTAATATTCCAATCAAGCTTTTTTCAGCAATGAAGATGCCAATGGAGCCAATGCTGGCTGTTGCCAATAACGCTAATATTAAGAAATTCCATTTAATGTTCATTAATATCACCCCTAATAAATCTATTGTACATAATTTCTGTATTTGTTTCTAGTATGTTTGTGATATAATATGTAAGTTAATACTAGTGATACGTTTTACACAAACTTTTTTAGGAGTGAATTTTTTGAAATTAAGAGAAAATATTCGTAATATAGCCATCATCGCTCACGTTGACCATGGTAAAACGACGTTAGTGGATCAGTTGCTAAAGCAATCTGGTACTTTCCGTGAAAATGAACATGTGGAAGAACGTGCGATGGATTCTAATGCGATTGAAAAAGAACGCGGAATTACGATTCTTGCGAAAAATACAGCAGTTCAATACCAAGACACAAGAATCAATATTTTGGATACACCTGGTCATGCCGACTTTGGCGGTGAAGTGGAACGGATCATGAAAATGGTTGATGGTGTTCTTCTTGTAGTTGATGCATATGAAGGCTGTATGCCGCAAACTCGCTTCGTGTTGAAAAAAGCATTGGAACAAAAGATCACACCAATCGTTGTCGTGAATAAAATCGATAAAGATTCTGCACGTCCAAATGAAGTGGTGGATGAAGTAATTGACTTATTCATCGAACTAGGAGCAGAAGAAGAACAGTTAGACTTCCCAGTTGTCTTCACTTCAGGTATCGCTGGTACTGCAAGCTTGGATTCAGATCCTGCTAAACAAGAAAAAGACATGACCCCACTTTTCGAAACAATCGTCGAAACGATCCCTGCACCAATTGATAACTCAGATGAACCGCTTCAATTCCAAGTGGCTTTACTTGACTACAATGATTATGTAGGACGTATTGGTGTTGGCCGTGTATTCCGCGGTAAAATGCATGTAGGTCAACAAGTTTCATTAATGAAACTTGATGGGACGGTCAAACAATTCCGTGTAACGAAAATCTTTGGTTATATCGGCTTGAAGAAAGTTGAAATCCAAGAAGCCGTTGCCGGTGATTTAATTGCCGTATCTGGTATGGAGGATATAAACGTAGGGGAAACGGTTTGTCCGACCGAGCACCCTGATGCACTACCTATCCTGCGTATTGACGAGCCAACATTACAGATGACTTTCCTTGTAAATAACAGCCCATTTGCAGGCCGTGAAGGGAAATTCGTTACAGCTCGTAAAATTGAAGAGCGTTTGAGAAACCAATTACAGACGGATGTCAGCTTAAGAGTCGAAAATACTGATTCTCCGGATGTCTGGGTTGTTTCAGGTCGTGGAGAGCTTCACCTTTCCATCCTGATCGAAAACATGAGACGTGAAGGTTATGAACTGCAGGTTTCTAAACCGGAAGTTATCGTTCGTTTGATTGATGGTGTCCGTTGTGAACCGGTTGAACGTGTACAAATCGACGTACCTGAAGAGCACACTGGTTCGATCATGGAATCAATGGGAGCCCGTAAAGGTGAATTGTTGGACATGATCAATAGCGGAAGCGGTCAAGTTCGTTTACTATTCACTGTTCCAGCTCGCGGACTTATTGGATATTCAACTGAGTTCTTAACGATTACACGCGGATATGGTATCATGAACCATTCATTTGACAGCTACCAGCCAATGGCTCAAGGTCAAGTCGGCGGAAGACGTCAAGGTGTACTTGTATCCATGGAATCAGGAAAAACTACACAATATGGTATTATGCAAGTAGAAGACCGCGGTGTTATTTTCGTTGAGCCAGGTACGGATATTTATGAAGGAATGATCGTTGGGGAACATAACCGTGATAGCGATTTGACTGTTAATATCGTGAAAGCGAAACAAATGACAAATATGCGTTCAGCGAATAAAGACCAAACTTCTTCCATGAAAAAACCGAGAATCATGTCCCTTGAAGAAGCTCTGGAATATTTGAACGATGACGAGTACTGTGAAGTAACTCCGGATTCTATCCGCCTTCGTAAAAAAATTCTTGATAAAAACGAGCGTGAAAGAGCAGCTAAAAGAAAAAAAGTTGCACTTGAAGAAAAATAAATAGCAAGAGGAGGAGAAAAGATTGGATATCCAAGAGCGATTATCATTTTTTGCAGCATTGTACAGAGTGGATGAAAATCCTGAAGCAGGAATGTGGTATTTATATTTGACGGTCTTTGGATTATGCATCCTTGTCTATCAGTTGGGTTTTGCCAAAAAGTTACCTTTGCTAAAAAATGTGGTCATTTATGTGGTAATGGCACTTGGATGTACCCTTCTTTCTTTCTTTGCTGTGTTTCTTCCTATGGGGGAGGCATTAGTCATCGCTTCACTTGTTCTGGGGATTTATAGAATCCGTCTTAATAATTCGAGAAAAGAAGAACAGGCTTAAGATGATGAAATCATTACAGGATGCTTTATACAATTGGTTGACGATCAAAGTTGTCTGTGATGCAAGGCCTGATGATACAGCTGCACGTGATACAGAAATGTTTTTCATGAAGATGCTGAAAGATGATCATCAGGTGATTATCGATTCGGTTACAAAAACAGAACCTTTTTATTTCGTCGAGTATCTTTTGGGAGACGAAATGAAAAAGCAGCGTTATCCGATTGAATTGATTGATATCATGTTAGACCAAATTCAGTTAGAGCCAGAAAAGTATAAAAATATCGAGTAATGATAAAAAAAGAACCGTGCGATAATATGCACGGTTCTTTTTTTATATTGCTTTGGAGAGGGAAAATCCGTATAAAAGATGTAGGGTTGTCCATAAAAAGAAAGCTGCCAAATCAGAAGGAAGGACAACTTCTGTATTCGACAGCGCCGATAGTGGGAATTAAAGCATGATGGCTGGAATGATCGTGATAAAAGCAAGTGCGTATTTGTTCCATTTCCTGAAAAATTTCAAAGGATGAAGAATTTAAGCGTAACCATACGTAATGGACAGTGAGACAATAAGGTGGAAAAAGAACAATGATGCCTCACTCCAGGAAACTGCTCCAATTATGGGAAGGAAGTCCACATTCATTAAAAGCTTATACAAGCTTATACACTTGTTTACCGGAAAACATTTCGACCCACTTCATTATCAATCCAAGCAGAATTCCATTGATCAGACCAATCAGGGTAACTTTATGCAAATGTTCTACCATTCATCTTCATTTTTGATCGTCCGGTAAAGGCGGAAGTTACCGGTGGCAATCCGCTCGTTCGTACGCTCTTCTATGCGTTGGTTGCATGTATTGCACATATAGGTATGTATAGGACGGTTTCGAAGTTTTTTTGCTTCTGGGCTATCGTCAGGTATAGATTCAATTTGATCGCATATTACACATTTAACCTTCATTTTAGTTGAACCTCACTTCAATTTGAATATGCTTTTAAGTATACCAATATTTTTATGGTAAAACGAGGATAAAGTGAAACTAACATTTGAACGTTAATTGTTGAGTATGAAAAAGACCCGAAGATTCATTTCGGGTCGGGAAAATTCATTCTTTAAAGTGATTGGATTGATCATTTTGCTCTTTATCGAGTTCTTTTCTTTCCGTATCATCATCAAGTTTATTTTTTTCCTTTTCAATGTTCTTAGATGGCGTTGGGGTTAAAATATCACCAGGAACCTCCGGAATGACTCTACTTGTGATGTCAGCGAGTTCATTTAGTATCCCGGTTACCGGTTTGCCGTCTTTAATATCTTTGGCTACCTCCCTGATACGCTCATTTAAATCCGGGTCAGCGACGATGATGGCATTTGCACCGTCAGGATCATGTTTTAAAGTTTCTCCGACTGAGTACTTTATCGTTCCAACCTGTGAACGCTCAATATCTTGGTCAATATCTATTCCGACGATGGCGTATTTGCCAAGTACGACTGCGGTGGCATCGTTCACCTCAGGAATGGATTTAGCCAAACCGGTGAGTCTTTCCGCTGTTTGCTGACCTGTATTTCTGTCTGCTTCCTTAATGGTCGTATTATTGACTTTCGTTATATTGTTTTCCGCATTATTTTCAGACACTTCATTTTTATTATCCATTGTGCAACCTGACATCAACAGAACAGCGGCGAGCGACAATATGGTTTTTTGCAATGTAAAACCTCCTTAATGTTTTTCTTTGGTTCCAGCCTGTCCATCGCTACCTAGTCTGATGCATATGAGTATAAAATGCAGCTGAACATGGTGTAATCAATGGTGGGGATTGCATTCTTAGCTGGAAGTTTTCTTTATAGTCTGTAAATGTTCTTCTATCTTTATGCAAAGGAACATATATTTTATCAACAGTCTCGTCCGCTACATAACTGCTGAGTGTAGTAAATGGTAAGACATATTCTATAGAGCAGGCAGGAGGCGTCATATTGGGGAAAAAAATCTATGTTTTAGATACGAATGTCCTGTTGCAGGATCCGTATTCGATTTATTCATTCGAAGATAATGAAGTTGTCATTCCAGCAGTCGTATTAGAAGAATTGGATTCGAAAAAAAGGTATATGGATGAAATCGGAAGGAATGCCAGGCAAGTATCGAAATTGATCGATAGCTATCGTGAAAAAGGAAAGCTTCATCAGAGCATTTCGCTCCATAATGGAGGCAGCATAAGGATTGAACTCAACCACCGTTCATTTCATAAACTTCAGGAAATTTTTGTTGAGAAAACGAATGATAACAGGATATTGGCAGTCGCAAAAAATTTATCTTTGGAAGAAGAGACGAAGGAAGATGGAAAAACGGTCATTCTGGTTAGCAAAGATACTCTCGTCAGGGTTAAAGCTGACGCGATCGGTCTAGAGGCAGAGGACTTTTTAAATGATCGCGTCGTAGAACTGGATCATATATACGCTGGGCACAAAGAAGTGTTTGCCTCGATTGATAATCTGAATAAGTTTTATGAAAAAAGTTTTCTGGCACTGGAAGAACTGACAAAGGATTCATATTATCCAAATCAATTCCTGTTGATGAAGGACACGCTGGGCAGTTCAGCTTCTGCGATTGGGATAGTGGATGAGAACTGCAGGTTGGTTAAGAAATTGATGTATGAAGGGGAGCATATTTGGGGAATTAAACCGAGAAATGTCCAGCAGACCATGGCCCTTGATTTGTTGCTTCGTTCGGATATCCAGCTTGTGACGCTTATTGGTAAGGCGGGGACAGGTAAGACTTTATTGGCATTGGCAACAGGATTGATGCAAACTGAAGATTTGTCACAATATAAGAAACTTTTGGTTGCCAGGCCCATTGTTCCGGTCGGTAAAGATATTGGTTATCTGCCAGGGGAAAAAGAAGAAAAATTAAGACCATGGATGCAGCCGATTTTTGATAATCTCCAATTTCTGTTCAATACGAAAAAACCTGGGGAATTGGATGCAATTTTAGCAGGCATGAGTTCGATCGAAGTGGAAGCCCTCACCTATATCAGGGGAAGGAGCATACCGGATCAGTTCATCATCATCGATGAAGCGCAGAACTTAACGAAACATGAGGTCAAGACAATCTTGACGAGGGTCGGGGAGCGGAGCAAAATTGTCTTGATGGGAGATCCGGAGCAAATAGATCATCCTTATTTAGATGAATACAATAATGGTTTGACCTATGTTGTGGAAAAATTCAAGACCGAGCGTATTGCCGGCCATGTTAAATTGATAAAAGGGGAAAGGTCTGGATTGGCCCAACTGGCAGCTACACTTTTATAATGCAATCGGCAAGGGATATCCCTTGCCGATTGCCAAAGTTTTTGGCAAGAATGAACTAAGTCTTATTTAACAGTGAAAGACCGTACATTTTTTATCGGATCATTGATGTTGGAAGCGTCTCCGAAATAAATTTCCAGAGGGCCGCCCTCGGATATTTTAAGCGGCTTTCCATCCTTGGAAAAGCCCAGGAAAAATTCAAGTGCCGTTTCCAACGGGAATGTTAGCTCCTCATCATCGGTTGTAACGATGACTTCAGACACCCCATTTTCAGGTTCGGCATTTTTTAAAAAAGGTTCAAAAGGGATGCCGAAAGTCCCTTCCAGCAATCTTTGCTTCTCGAACTTCCGTTCCGTTTTTATTGTGGGTGGCATTATTGCGCCTTCCTGTATTTCTTTTTGCCAATGTTTGGAGGCGGCAATCGTATATTCTTCTAATTCATTGACTTGGACTCTTTCAGCGTGGAAATATGTATCGATTTCAACTTTACGGTCATCAAAAATCCATACTCCAGGATCTAGCGTAATTGGATATTTCACTTTTCCATTTATAAATACGATGGGTTCCAAATATCTCATTCCTTTCTGTTGCTCTTTAATGATTATAATCAATTATAATTGAAATGTCACATCTTCATGATGGTGAACAAATTCCATGGCTGGGTATATTCATTTGAGAGGTGATCGTTATATCTCAATGGCAAATTGTTTGTCAATGTCCTTGCTTTTTCACAAAACTAAAGGTAGAATTTAGAGATAAGATTTAATCGCTCTGAGCGGGGGGATTTAACATGGCATCTGATATGCTTGTCAATCATCGAGAAAAAGCTTATGCTTTATTAAAAGCAGATGCTGACAAGATTCTAAAACTGATAAAAGTTCAAATGGAAAATCTCACTATGCCTCAATGTCCTTTATATGAAGAGGTACTTGATACGCAAATGTTCGGCCTATCACGAGAAATTGATTTTGCCGTACGCTTAGGTTTGGTAGAGGAGACCGAGGGTAAATCCCTTTTGGAAACCCTTGAACAGGAATTGTCAGTTTTGCATGAAGCATCGGTAAAAAAATAATAGATAAAACATACTAACTCAAACAAATCTCGATGATTGTTTGAGTTTTTTATTTATATACATAATTAGTTAATAATGTTATACTATATTCAATAGTGACATACTAATTAATCCGCAGAAGCTCAATTTGAGTTTTTTATTTTTTGAATTTTCGATCTAAAGTTCAATGGTCATCCCCCCCATTTTAAAAAATTTCTCAATCGCATTAAACATGTGGGTTTTTCCGGTCAAATGAATTTGACCAACAATGAATCGTTAGTAGGGGAGTCAGAGCTAATTCCTTGTTTTTTTATACGAATATATGTAATTTTTTATTTTTTTATTGTATTCAGTTAATTTTAGTATTATGGTTATATTAACTGAATGTTAAATTAAATTGATAATATATTATTATAGCTAATTTTTCATTTGCTAGTGGTGTAGGGCTCTTTTTAGTTTTTATCGGATGTGAAAAACGAAAATATAAAATATATCGAAATAATTACATCAGCGATAAAATGAGCTTAATCAGAATGGACTCCTTATTTGGGAAATGAATTCTTGAATAAAAAGTGGTGGAAATCTTTCACGCTTTTTTTCTATATATTTTCAATAAAAATACATATTGATTAGGGTGGTAGCAATGGGGAAACGTATAGAAAAAGTACTTGCGGCAAATCGTGGAGAAATAGCGATAAGGATTTTTCGGGCATGTACGGAATTAGACATTCACACAGTTGCAATCTATTCAAAGGAAGATTATGGTTCTTATCACCGATATAAAGCGGATGAGGCATATTTGGTTGGGGAAGGCAAAAAGCCGATTGATGCATACCTGGATATTGAAGGCATCATTGCGATTGCCAAAATGAGCGGAGTCGATGCGATTCATCCCGGTTATGGTTTCCTTTCAGAAAATATTGAATTTGCGAAACGTTGTGAGGAAGAAGGCATAATCTTCATAGGACCAGAATCAAGACACCTAGATATGTTTGGTGACAAAGTAAAAGCTAGAACACAAGCTGAACTGGCTGATATTCCGGTAATCCCTGGTAGCGATGGACCGGTGACCAATGTTGAAGAAGTCAAGGAATTTGGTGAACAATACGGTTTTCCAATTATTATAAAAGCCTCATTAGGAGGCGGCGGACGCGGCATGCGGATCGTCGAAAAAATCGAAGAAGTTGAAGAGGCTTATGATCGCGCAAAATCAGAAGCTAAAGCAGCTTTTGGTAATGATGAAGTCTATGTAGAGAGATTCATACAAAATCCGAAGCATATCGAAGTTCAAATTTTGGCTGATACTCATGGGAATATCGTCCATTTATATGAACGTGACTGTTCCGTTCAGAGACGGCATCAAAAAGTTGTGGAAGTGGCACCTTCCGTTTCCCTTTCCGAAGATTTGAGGGAAAGGATTTGTGAGGCAGCCGTCAAGTTGGCAAAAAATATTGATTATGTAAACGCTGGTACGGTCGAGTTCCTAGTCGCAAATGGCGAATTTTACTTTATTGAAGTCAATCCACGGGTGCAGGTTGAGCATACCATCACTGAAATGATTACGGGCATTGATATCGTTCAATCTCAAATCATGGTTGCTGAAGGGCATGAACTCCATGGCAAAAAGATTGGGATTCCCGAACAAGCAGGAATTAAAACTCATGGATATGCGATTCAATCAAGGGTGACGACCGAGGACCCATTGAATAATTTCATGCCTGATACCGGGAAAATGATGGTTTACCGTTCCGGTGGGGGATTCGGTGTTCGTCTGGATGCAGGGAATGGGTTCCAAGGTGCGGTCATCACACCTTATTATGATTCCCTTCTCGTAAAACTCTCTACTCATGCGCTTTCATTTGAGCAGGCAGCTTCCAAAATGGTTCGTAACCTTAAAGAATTCAGGATTCGTGGTATTAAAACAAATATCCCCTTCCTTGAAAATGTTGTAAAACATGAAAAATTCATAAATGGGGAATATGATACATCGTTCATTGATTCAACACCTGAATTATTTAGCTTCCCAATTAGAAAAGACCGTGGGACAAAAATGCTTTCATATATCGGAAATGTGACAGTGAATGGATTCCCGGGAGTCGAGAAAAAGAAAAAACCTGTTTTTGATCCTGCTCCAATTCCGAATGTTGGTGGCCTGCCGCTTATCTCGGGAACAAAAAATATACTTGAAGAGCAAGGTGCAGAGGGACTTGTCAATTGGATCAAAGAGCAGAAAGAGGTATTGATCACAGATACGACTTTCCGTGATGCCCATCAATCTTTACTGGCGACGAGAATTCGGTCGAAAGATATCCTTGATATCGCTGAGCCTACAGCAAAACTGCTTCCTGATTTATTTTCAATGGAAATGTGGGGCGGGGCAACTTTCGATGTCGCATATCGCTTCTTGAAAGAAGACCCGTGGGACAGGCTGTTAAGTTTCAGGAAAAAAGCACCGAATGTCCTATTACAAATGCTTTTAAGGGCTTCAAATGCGGTTGGTTATAAAAATTATCCTGATAATGTCATTCGTGAATTCGTAGAGAAATCAGCGGATGCAGGCATTGATGTTTTCCGTATCTTCGATAGTTTAAACTGGGTTAAAGGGATGGAATTGGCGATTGATGCAGTCCGTCAATCCGGCAAAATTGCGGAAGCTGCCATTTGTTATACAGGGGATTTGAATGATCCATCACGCAGCAAGTATAATATCGACTACTATAAAAATATGGCGGTGGAATTGGAACAAGCCGGTGCCCATATTTTAGCGATCAAGGATATGGCTGGCCTCTTGAAACCTGATGCTGCTTACCGCCTTGTCTCCGAACTGAAAGAATCGACATCCCTTCCGATCCATCTGCATACTCATGATACAAGCGGAAATGGAATTTACATGTATTCTAAAGCGATCGAAGCTGGTGTGGATATCGTTGATACGGCGATTGGTTCATTGGCTGGACTTACTTCACAGCCAAGTATACAAACACTTCATTATGCATTGGAGGGTTCAAGCAGACAGCCTAAGTTGGAAGTCGATTCACTAGAGCGTTTAGGGGAATATTGGGGTGAGGTCAGGAAATACTATCATGACTTCGAAAGCGGCATGAATGCACCTCATACCGAGGTTTACAAACACGAAATGCCGGGCGGTCAATATAGTAATCTGCAGCAGCAAGCCAAAGCGGTGGGGCTCGGAGACCGCTGGCATGAAGTGAAAGAGATGTACCAGCGCGTCAATGTAATGTTCGGCGATATCGTTAAAGTGACTCCTTCATCCAAAGTTGTTGGGGACATGGCTTTATTCATGGTACAAAATAACTTATCGGAAGAAGATGTTTTGACAAAAGGTAAATCCATCGATTTCCCTGATTCAGTCATAGAGTTATTCGAAGGCTATCTAGGTCAGCCAGTTGGGGGATTCCCTAAAGAGCTTCAGGAAGTTATCCTGAAAGGGAAGAAACCTATAACAGTAAGACCGGGTGAATTATTGGAAGAAGTGGACTTTGCAGCGCTTAAAGAAGAATTATTCAAGGAATTGGGACGGGCAGTCACTGATTTCGATGTGCTTGCATATGCCCTATATCCAAAAGTATTCCTGGACTACAATAAAACGATAGAGCTGTTTGGAGATGTTTCCAACCTCGATACCGCGACTTTCTTATATGGTATGAGGCTAGGGGAGGAAATCGAAGTTGAAATTGAAAAGGGTAAAACGCTCATCGTAAAATTGGTTTCAATCGGTCAGCCATTGGCTGATGGAACACGGGTTGTGTATTTTGAGTTGAATGGTCAATCACGTGAAGTGATCATCAAGGATGAAAACATTAAATCTTCCGTTGTATCAAAAGTTAAAGCTGACCCAAAAAATAAAGAACAGCTCGGTGCGACAATGCCAGGTACGGTTATTCGTGTAGTGGTCGAGAAAGGAGATCAGGTCAAGCAGGGTGATCACCTGATCATTACGGAAGCGATGAAAATGGAAACTACCGTGCAAGCACCATTCTCCGGGACCATCAAAGATATTTATGTAAAAGATGGAGAAGCGATCAGTACTGGAGACTTATTGATTGAAATAACTAAGTAATATCGCTGACTGTGACCTTGTGAATGATTTAGGGTATATGGGGTATGCTTGAGGTTTCAAGCTGCTCTGTACCCTCTTTTTAGGCAATGTACGGTCATCTTAAGATAAAACAAAAACCATCATTCCCGGAATGGTGGTTTTTGTTTTATCTTATTATATTATTGATTGAACAATCAGACATTAACGGGCGGGGACGGTTGGTGTTATATCCTGTTCATCCTGTCCTTTGACTGTATGCGTGGAGTTTCTTTTTTGCTTGGCAAGTGCATTTTTTTTGCTTCTTGATGTCAATAGCAACAAATAGCTCATTACACCAAAAAAGCAGGCAATGAATAATGCATGTGTCAATGCGATATATAAGTTTTGCCTTGAGAAAATGATAAAGGCTCCAGCGGTAACCTGTAAAAATACGAGAATGAATGCAGCAATCCAACCGCCATATAATACTTTTTGATTTTTGTAATGTTTTTTTGCTATATAAGCCACATATGATACCCAAATGAAAATAGCTCCTGCGATTGCACGGTGTCCCATCTGAATCCATTCATAAAGGTTAGAGGGGAGTGCAATACTGTCATTTACACATAAAGGCCAATCCTTACAGATAAGACTTGATTCTGTATGCCTTACAAGAGCACCCGTATATACGACTACCAGACAAAAAGTCAATACGCCAATAATATGGAATTTCATTCGTTTGTCAACTATAAGTTTTTCGGCTTCGAACTTCTTGTCTACTTCAAAAATCAACAATGTCAGTAAAAAGACGGCAGCAAAGGAAATGAGCGATATGCCAAAATGAAGGGCAAGGACGAAATCGGATTGTGACCAAATGACGGCAGCGGCACCGATTAACCCTTGCAGTAACAGAAAACCAAAAGAAAGGACGGATAAGAAACGTGCTTCACGGATATGGCCGATTTTTTTCCAAGACAAATACGATAAAAGTAAAACCAAGAATCCTCCAGCACCTGAAACGAGACGATGGGAAAGTTCAATGACCAATTCAATCGTGATTTTGTCCGGTATCAATTGGCCATTGCACAATGGCCAGGACCTGCCGCATCCCATGCCGGAATCCGTCTTCGTGACTAAAGCTCCGCCAAGTAAGATGAAAAGCATTACAATCGTTGTTAAAACAGCAAACCATTTAAGAGACGATTTCACTAGTAGCCCCACCTTTTTCTCTGTAGCAAATTAGGATTGTTCCATAAAATTAATAATAGCATAAGGTTTTTCATAATATTTGTCGAACTTCCTCGATATTACACAAAATAGAATGATTTTACAAGTTCAGTTAATATTATAACTATTAATTAAAATGCCTGAAATAGTTGAAAGTTACAAGAGACTTTGATAGAAATAAAGGGAGTGTAAACCTTCAAGTAGGAGCAAAATAGGGAATGAGCCTAGGGGATGATGATAATAGGATACTATTCATGTTCTTGATGAACATCTTACAAGAGCAGTAAATTATTGAGACACAAATTGGTCAAAAATATCCGAAAAATTTTCACAAAAGCTTCCAAAAATGTGTTTTAATATATTGAAGAAATGATTTTACTAAATTTTACTGTTATTAAGCATGATATTAAGAATGATAGCTCTCGATGGAGTCCATTGACGACGGTCATTGGTAAATAATTTACTTTTTGCTTACGCTTCCTTGGTTACAAATATCAAAAAGTATGAAATAATGTTCTATAGCATATGTAAGTATTTTTTGCATTTGCGTCTGTGCTGAATGATTTAAAGGAGGAAAACAAATGTCAGAAACAAGGGGTTTGTCAGAAGCTGTCATGGAGGACAGTAAAGCCGCCCTTCAATCGGATATACCTGAAACAACAGCTTGGAAGGATTTTCTCGCACTTATAAAAGTGGGGATCGTCAATTCAAATATAATTACAGCTTTTACCGGCGTGTGGTTAGCTCTTCATTTTTCGGGGCTTAGCTTCTTAAACAATCTAGATGTAGTGTTTTATACACTTGCAGGTTCAGCGCTCATAATGGCGGGATCTTGCAGTTTCAATAATTATTATGACCGTGATATCGATCATTTAATGGAAAGAACGAAAAACCGTCCAACGGTAACTGGGAAAGTACAGCCTTCAAAGGTATTGGCGTTAAGTTTCGGTTTAATTGCTGCAGGGCTGATTTTACTTGCATTTACTAATATGACAACTGCCATACTAGGTGCATTCGGCGTCTTCGCCTATGTTGTTTTATATACTATGGTTTTCAAACGTAGATTTGTTTCGAATACGATTATAGGCAGTATCTCCGGAGCGGTGCCTCCACTTATCGGGTGGGCTGCAGTCGACCCGGGCCTTGATAAGATCGCCTGGGTCCTGTTCGCGATCATGTTCTTGTGGCAGCCCCCTCATTTTTATGCACTTGCAATGAGGCGTGTCGAAGAATATCGGGCAGCTGGAGTACCTATGCTTCCGGTCGTAAAAGGGTTCAAGGCTGCAAAAAGATCGATTATGCTATGGATCGTCTGTTTAATGTTCATTCCTTTCTTTTTAACTCCATTAGGAACTCCGTTAGTTATTCTTGCTGCATTATTAAGCACAGGTTGGCTTATTTTGGGGATTAAGGGGTATAAAAAGAAAGACGATGTTAAATGGGCAACATCCATGTTTGTATATTCTTTAAATTATATGACCATTTTATTTGTAGCGATGGTTATTGTCACACTCATCTAGTTTTAAACTGGCGGCCTGTTCTTTTACAGGCTCCAGCTTTCTGATAAATAATGCACTGACCGCCATTCATACATATTAACGGAACAACCGGGTCATACATAAGAGCGGTTACATGAATCATCTTAATAATTCCTTAGATTAGGGATTCTTTCTTTTTAGAAATTGACATAGAGAGAATATTCGCAATTGCGCCCATTTTTATTTTTGTGAGAAAATTTTGACGAAAGAGGGGTTTCTGAAGCTATGAAAAAAAGGCTGCACAAATGGCGCCTAATTGCTCTGCTGGGTATTGTAGGACTTGTCCTTTCGGGCTGCGGCGAACCATTTCTATCCGCGCTGAAGCCAGCTGGCGATGTTGCGCAATCTCAGTATGACTTACTGATATTGAGTACACTAATCATGGTACTGGTTATTATTGTTGTGATTATTTTGTTCGTTGTAGTTTTACTACGCTTCCGCCGGAAGGAAGGCGACGAAACAATACCGAAACAAATTGAAGGAAGTCATAAACTCGAAATTATCTGGACTGTTATTCCTATCCTTCTTTTAATTGTTCTGGCTGTTCCAACCGTCGTCACGACTTTCGACTTAGCCGACACAAAGGCAATGGATAAGAAAGATAAGGATGGAAAAACGAAGGATGCACTTGTCGTGAATGTTAGGGCAAACCTTTATTGGTGGGAGTTTGAATATCCAGACCTTGGCGTTGTAACAAGTCAGGATTTGGTTGTGCCAACAGATCAAAAAGTGTACTTCAATCTAACAGCTTCAGATGTTAAGCACTCATTCTGGGTACCGTCTGTCGGAGGAAAGATGGATACAAATACAGAAGGGGTCAATCAGTTTTTCTTAGAATTTGACAGTAAAAAGGCAGAAGATTCGAACAACTTGTTCTACGGAAAATGTGCTGAGCTTTGCGGTCCTTCACATGCTTTGATGGATTTTAAGGTCATACCGAAGTCTAAAAGCGATTTTGAAGCATGGACAAAAGATATGAAAGCCGCTAAGGAACCTGTCGTTGAAGGTGATCTAGCCAAACAGGGTGAAGATGTCTTTAATCAAAGTTGTATAGGCTGCCATGCGGTGACACCGAATGACAGCAGGCCTGAAGCTGCTCGTCAGGCTCCGAATCTGGCTACATTCGGTGAGCGTCAAAAAGTAGCTGGGGTATTGGATCATACGGAAGAAAATGTGAAAAAATGGATCAAGGATCCTGAGAAGTATAAACCGGGCAACACGATGACCGGTACTTACGGTGAACTTTCGGATTCAGATATTGATGCACTGGCAGCTTATCTATTAGAGCTTAAGGTGGAAGACAAATAGAACATTGGTTAAGGAGGTTAAATCGTGAGTACGTACGCTAATAAAAAAGGATTTGGCGCTACGATTTGGGATTATCTGACGACGGTAGACCATAAGAAAATCGCCATTTTATATCTTATTTCTGGCGGGTTATTCTTTGTAATCGGCGGTTTGGAAGCGATGTTTATCCGTATCCAGCTTGCAATCCCAAATAATGACTTCGTAAGTGCCGGATTTTATAATGAAATATTGACCATGCACGGTACGACTATGATATTTCTGGCAGCCATGCCATTGGTGTTTGCTGTAATGAATGCGGTTGTACCCTTACAGATAGGGGCACGTGATGTCGCGTTCCCATTTTTGAATTCGTTAGGTTTTTGGTTGTTTTTCTTTGGAGGAGTCTTTCTGAATCTTTCATGGTTTTTAGGGGGGGCTCCTGATGCAGGATGGACATCATATGCATCACTTTCCCTGCACTCCGAAGGCCATGGTATTGATTTTTACGTCCTGGGATTACAGATATCGGGATTGGGAACATTAATTGCGGGGATCAATTTCCTTGTAACCATTATCAATATGCGTACGCCTGGTATGACATATATGCGTATGCCGCTGTTTACATGGTCAACTTTCGTTGTTTCCGCATTGATATTATTCGCTTTTCCTCCGCTTACGGTAGGATTGGTGTTGATGATGTTCGACAGGATGTTCGGCTCGAATTTCTTTGATGTAGCAGCTGGCGGGAATACGATCATTTGGGAGCATTTATTCTGGATATTCGGTCACCCGGAGGTATATATCCTAATCCTTCCTGCTTTCGGTATTTTTTCCGAAATTTTCGCTACCTTCTCAAGAAAAAGATTATTCGGATATTCATCGATGGTATTTGCAACCGTTTTAATCGGTTTCTTAGGTTTCATGGTTTGGGCGCATCACATGTTTACCACTGGTTTAGGACCTATCGCGAATGCAATCTTTGCCGTCGCTACCATGGCTATCGCAGTACCGACAGGTATTAAGATATTCAACTGGATCTTTACGATGTGGGGAGGAAGCGTCAAGTTCACGGTGCCGATGCTTTATGCAGTTGCCTTTATTCCTTCCTTTACCATGGGTGGCGTGACAGGTATCATGAACGCATCCGCTCCTGCTGATTACCAGTTCCATGACAGCTATTTCGTTGTTGCCCATTTCCACTATGTAATCGTCGGTGGGGTTGTATTGGGATTATTGGCTGGTATCACATTCTATTGGCCGAAGATGTTTGGAACGATGTTAAGCGAGAAATTGGGGAAAGTCACATTTTGGACGTTCTTGATCGGTTTCCATTTAACGTTCTTCATTCAACATTTCTTAGGTCTAATGGGTATGCCTCGCCGCGTATTCACGTTCTTGGACAATCAAGGACTCAATACGGGTAATATGATCAGTACAGTCGGTGCCTTCTTGATGGCTTTTGCAGTCATCGTCATGGTAATCAATATCATCATGACTTCAGCGAAAAACGAAAAAGTCGGCAATGATCCTTGGGGAGACGGCCGTACACTGGAATGGGCCATTCCATCACCGCCGCCGTTTTATAATTTTAAACAACTGCCGCTTGTCCGCGGATTAGATCCTTACTGGGTTGAGAAAATGGAAGGGAAAAAGGAAATGACTCCTGCAGAACCACTGGGGGATATCCATATGCCTAATTCATCCATTCTGCCTTTAACGATTTCTTTCGGTTTATTCGTAGCCGCATTCGGTGCTCTATATAATATGGATGATAAGACATGGACACTGCCTATAATCATTGTCGGGCTTTTGATTACATTCGTTTCAATGTTAATCCGTTCCGTTAAAGATGATCATGGATTCCATATTCATAAAGAAGACCTTATGGACGATAAAGACAAGGGAGGTAAGGCATAATGCAAGCAGATGAAAGATTCACGGATGCCACTTGGCCTGCTTCTCCCGAGAAAGCGACTTTAGAAGGTAAAAATAAGTATTTGGGATTCTGGTTGTTTCTTGGTGGAGAGACGGTATTATTCGCCTCACTTTTTGCAACTTACCTTGCATTGAAGGATAAAGTTCCAAATGGTGACGCTGCCTTAGCTAAAGATTTATTCGAATTACCGCTGACTTTTGTAGCAACCATGCTGTTATTGACCAGTTCATTAACCAGTGTGTATGCGATGTACCATATGAAAAATAACCACTTTAAACAAATGCAAGCATGGCTTGTAATTACGGTTGCTCTTGGCTTTGCTTTTCTAGGTCTCGAGATATATGAATTTAATCACTATGTTCATGAATTCCATCATACTTTTACGAGCAGTGCATTCGGCTCCGCGTTCTATACGTTAGTTGGTTTTCACGGCGCGCACGTTGCCTTTGGTTTGGTTTGGATCATATCTCTTATGGTACGTAATGCAAGAAGGGGTTTGAATTTGTACAATGCCCCTAAATTTTATGTTGCGAGTCTATATTGGCATTTCATTGACGTAGTCTGGGTGTTTATCTTTACTGTCGTATACTTAATGGGAATGGTGGGATAACTGATGGCGAATGAACAATCAAATTCAGCGAACCCGAATGTCGATTTAAAATATCGCCGTAAGAAAAATGCTGAAGAGATGAAACACCAAGTGATAACATTTACACTTATGATCTTCTTTACATTAATTGCTTTTGCTGCAGTAGGAATTGAGGGTTTTTCACATTGGTTCATTAAACCAGTCATTTTGCTGCTGGCAGTTGTACAAGTGATTTTCCAATTGTATTATTTCATGCATATGAAGCATAAAGGGCATGGAACCATTGCATTGTTTTTATTTTCCGGCCTTGCAGTCGGCTTGATAACAGTGCTGACTTTCGTAACAATCGTCTGGATATGAATTATGCAGAAAATCGGCTATTGAATGATAGCCGGTTTTCTTTATGTGTTGATTGCTAGAAAAAGAATCCAAGTTTATCTATATTTGTTACCATGTTTCATTTTAGGTATAATGAAAGTAAGAAAAAGTTCATGAACGAGGTGATTTTTTTGTCTATTGATATTTTCGGATTTCGCGCTTTGTGGAGTCCTTATTATTTTGCCGTCCTCGTACTAATAACCGTTGGCTATTTTTGGCTGGTGACAAAAAAAAGGGAGAAGTTTTCGGACAGTTCATCGCTTTCCGTTAAACAGGCAACTTATTTTTTGATAGCCATGTTCCTTCTATATGTGGTAAAAGGATCGCCACTGGACTTATTGAGCCATATCATGTTCAGTGCCCACATGTTTCAAATGGCACTGCTCTATCTCGTGATTCCGCCTTTATTTATCATAGCGGTTCCAGATTGGCTTATAAGAACTTTCATAAATTCAAGGGGAGTGAAGACTTTATTTCGATTTTTCACGAGACCTCTTGTCGCCCTTTTACTATTTAATGTTCTTTTCTCGCTGTACCATATCCCATTAGTGTTCGACTTTATCAAAACTGGGATGTGGTTTCATGCCGGATACACGGTCCTTTTATTTACGACTGCCGTTTTGATGTGGTTCCCGCTTGTCAATCGACTGCCGGAACGTGAAAGTCTATCAGGTGTGAAAAAAGTAGCTTATATTTTCGGCAGTGGCATTCTAATGACCCCTGCTTGCGCTTTAATCATTTTTGCTAATGATCCGATGTATGATACATTTACGAATGCGGAATCTTGGGCGAGTGCCATGGAACTTTGCGTTCCTGCTTCAGCACTGTCGGGCTTAACGCTCAGTGGCCCGGAAATGTTCAATGGCCTGCCATTGCTTGAGGACCAACAGCTTGGTGGAGTTCTGATGAAGGTGATTCAAGAAATCGTTTTAGGCTATGTATTAGGTGTCATTTTCTTTGCTTGGTTCAAAAAGGAGAATGGCGGCCAAAATGATATCGATCCGATACCTTCGGATTTTCAGACTGTAGAATAATTGTACGATAAAAAGACTTGTCTTGAGGCGGACAAGTCTTTTATCTGCCTTTGACTGATTTTCGAATTAAAGCAAATAGCCAGTGATTTGACTTGGCTATTCTATAAAAGTGAGCATTCTGTTAATAATCCTTGATTTTATTGAATTTTATGATTGCCTCTTATAAAATGGTAGTTGATTAATAAATATAGAGAGGACTACACTTCATATGTCTTTACCAATCCTTCCAACGATAAGTACAGCCTTCATTGTATTAAGTGCCATCACTGTTGCAATTGGCTGGTATCAAATTAAACAACGCAAAATCGAGACCCATAAAAAAACCATGATGGCAGCTGCGATTTTTGCGGTGATCTTTTTCACTATATATCTTTCCCGGACGGTCTTCATTGGTAGTACGTCATTTGGCGGACCCGATGACATAAAAATTTATTATACGATTTTTTTGATTTTCCATATAACTCTTGCAACAACTGGAGCTGTTTTGGGAATCATCATGCTTACCACTGGGTTTAAAGGAAAATTCGCCATCCATAAAAAAATCGGGCCTGCGACAAGCATCATTTGGTTTTTCACTGGGATTACTGGAGTAGCTGTTTACATCCTGCTTTATGTGATTTATCATGGCGGCGAAACAACATCTTTAATAAAGGCGATCCTAGGATTTTAAAATGACGAAAAAGCCTGGTGCAAAAGAAGCATCAGGCTTTTGTAATGGATACAAAAAAAGAGAGCATCACGCATGACCCTCTCTCTTTGTACCCGATTTTCGCTGACGGCTTTTACAGGCCGTTGAATTGTGTAAGTTCTTCTTTGATTTGAGCGAGGATTTTTTCACATTGTTTAACTAGTGATGCAGGGAAATCCTCTCCTTCACCATATTCAACTCCGTGTGGATAATAGTGTTTTCCTAATAGAGGAACCATTAGTTTGATGATGGCCCTGTGAGCGCCAACATCGCCCTCTGTAGCATAGCCAAGTATTCTCAGGTAAAACGTGCCTTCTTTTAATTCGAACTTACGATCGTAACTGACTCTTTCGTAATCCCATTGTTCTGCTCGTATTAAACCATATTGCGGCATTAGGTCATCTAGTCGGTTTAAGTCGGCTGTGATGTTTTCGATTCCAAAGCTTTCAAATTTCACGAGTAGTACCTCCTATGTTTACTATTGAGAATTAAAATGACATACCGGGAAAATATTATGTACATGAATATATTAAAAATCTCCAAGTATGTTTATAATATACCATTTTATCCTATATTTTATAATAGTACGAAATGGTGGAAGTTGCAATGAACTCAACCATGGTATTTTAATCATTCACAAAGGTTCCATTTTTTTAATAAATTTAATGAAGGGGCAGTCAATCGTAAATTAGAAAATTATGATTGAACAGTGATATAATCAGGAAAGAAAGGTTTTTGCATTGGATACATAAATTAGATAGAGAGAGGGAGTGTTCCTCTGCGCAGTTTAGGTAAGGTGTTGGTGTTAATCATTATTTTTTTCGTAATCGGTATTTATCTTAATATCGGCGATGAAGATGAAGGAAACCCTCTTATTGATGGTAACAAAGGTGTTAACCCCAATGGACATATAAATGAAAAAAGCACTTCCTCTGAAAAGGAAGGGGTTACTGAAGTGACAGAAGGTCTGGCAGTAACGATCGGGAAAAATGCAAAAGAGATAGAAAGGCAATATGGTAAGCCGGATCGAATTGATTTGTCAGCCTACGGATATGAATGGTGGGTGTATAAAAAGGACTATAATAATTATTTCCAATTAGCCGTTGAAAATGAAAAAGTGGTATCCGCTTATGGAATAGGTGATGAGGTCAATGTCGCTCCTTTTAAAATTGGACAATCGATTGATGCCATCTATTCCAGTTTATATGTGGAACCTACCGTTGATATTGAAGTTGGTCACAGTTCCTATCGTTTTGAATTGTCGGAGGAAGATATGAACATGAGGCCGTTGATTGATTTAGGGAATATTAATGTTCAGCTTTATTTGGATAAATTCACCGGGACTGTTTCAAGCATCCGATTTTTGGATGATTCCACCCTATTGAAACAAAAGCCGTATGAGTTGACCTATCATGGTGAACTTGTGACAGTTAAGGATCTTTCTGATGAAGACATGGTTAAAGTGGAAGATGGCAATGAGCAGCAAATTTTCGATATTACGAATATAATGCGAAGCAGGTTTGATTTGAAGCCTTTAGAATGGGATGCCGCAACTGCGGAGGTTGCTTACCTTCATAGCCGGGAAATGACGGACACACCTGAAGGGACCCATGTGTCTGAAATAAAGGGGGATTTGGAAAAGCGTCTCGATGCAGGTCATGTAAAATACAGGGCGGCAGGTGAAAATATAGCGGCCAAATATGTGGATGCAGCTGCAGTCATGGAAGGTTGGCTAAATAGCAAAGGGCATCGGGATGCGATGCTGGACGAGGAATTTACAGGTCTGGGCGTCGGGGTATATAAAAAGTATTACACCCAGAATTTCATAAAGAGATAAAGAAACGGATCCGATTTGGGTCCGTTTTCTTGTTGTGGATCATATTTTCAAAATGAAAAAGGTTTGTGTCGATAAAGCTTAAAGTTCCCGATCCCCACCGTGGCCTTCCCCTCGATGAGGATCTTTTGCCAATGGAGTGTTTTACATAAGGAACTTGGATTCCGCAGTTAGTCCAATTGCATATGAAAAGGAATGTTATGCACTTTTTATTTACCTTTAGCATATGGTGCAATAGGCGATGTCTAAGTGTGAGGTGAGAGTAATGGCAAAAAGAAAGCGGCCCTCCGTGGATAAATTTCGGGAGTTTGTAAAGGAACATCCTCATTTAGTGAATGAAGTGAGAAGCAAACAAGCAACGTGGCAGGAACTTTTTGAAGAGTGGTATTTACTCGGAGAAGATCATCCACGCTGGCAGGCTGACGGCAGTGTGGGTGCGCCCAAAGAGAATACAGGATCTCCATCACCGCCGGTTGAAAAGGGAGACCAAAGCACTGAGTTGATCGGGTCGTTAATGAGTGCCGTTAAAAACATGGATATGGGGCAGATTCAACAATATATTACGAATGCCAATCAGGCCATCGGTGCAATCCAAGGAGTGCTATCTGCTTTCCAAGGGAATAAATCAGGTGATACCAGTCCTCCCCCAAAAGAAAAAGAGCAGAGAGCTAACCCTTTTTTATTCTCCAAAGATTAAGGAGGGTTTTTCATGCGTCAGAATATATATGAATTCATTCAAACAAATGAAGATATGCGAAATTACTTGAGGATTCAGCCTGCATGGTACAAAAGGTTAATGCGTAATCCACATGAAGTGGATGTGTTTGAAACAGAAGCGAAATATTATTTTGAGAAGTCGATTCCACATCGTGTCTCTAAATTTTCGGAAAGCGTTCAGGTTGCCTCAATGATGCTTCATATGTTTCAAGCGATGAATGCTCCAGGTGAATGAAGAAAATAAGAGTAAATTACTCCTTTTGGCGAACAATAAAGGCAAAAGGGGGACGATGGAATGAGAAAGTTGATATTGGCTCTAACAGTGTTGATGGCAGCGTCGGGGTGTGGGAAGAAAATACCGGAACCTGAAAATTCAGGAATAGCCATGCAAGGTGTTTCTACACTTGCTGCCAACACTGTATCGAGCATCCAAAACTCGGATGAGGACTTTCGGGTAAAAACGTTTGTAAAAGGCAACTCTGTCTATGTAGAGTGCTACTTGAAAAACTATGTTTTTTCTGAATCAAATCCTGAACAATTGGCAACTGTGTCCGTATTTATTGATAATCAAAAGAAAGTCGATATGAAAACCGCGGCATTTATCTTAAAGGATGTTCCGAATGGCATGCATAAGATTAAGTTGGAGATTTTGAATGGTGCAGGTGAAAAAACAGGTCTGCAAAAAGAGATTGAGGTACATATCACTTCCTCGATTTAATCAAACCATTAGCATCTAAAAGGGAGAAATGGTAAAATGGTTGTGGAGGTGAGCTTGTTAATGCTTGCTACTATGGAAATCATCGACATTTTACATCAGGCTGATGGATTAGCTGAAATGATCCTTCATTCTGAAATAGGGGAAGAATACCTCCTTAGTTTATATAAATTACAAAACGACAAAGATGCCCAGCGGAAAATTTCCAAGTTTACTTCGCTAAAGGATCTATTTGAAGATGTTCAAAGGTTCGGTAAATATCATCCGGATTATAAACGCATCAATTTAGAAACGAGGCAAGCTAAACGAGACATGGATATGCATCCTGCCGTAGCAAGGTTCAAGCGGGCGGAGACCGAATTGCAATCCGTTCTTGATGAAATAAGCGGAAGAATTGGCCGAGCGGTTTCTGAACAGGTCAAAACGCCGGCGGGGAATCCATTTTTTGTTTCATCCGGCGGATGTTCAACGGGAAGCTGCGGAACCGGGGGAAGTTGCGGGTGCTCTGCTTAAGGTAATGGCCGGATTGTGAACATTAGGCTGGTATATAACATGCAGCCATCGAAATTCGACATTGCTACGAAGTTCGGTGGCTGTGTCATGTTTGGAACCTTCTTCGGGACATTCAATGAACCGATGCATGTATAAAGGTCTTTCATTGTACCTTGTTTTTATCATTTATATTCCGGATACGTGACAAAGCGATTAACTGCGAAATAAAATACAATCCGGACAAAGGTTGCCGCAGCAAAACATCTTTTGCTGTGGCACATAAAAACGATGCCGGAATACATATAAATGTTCTTCCTGCCGTACGAAAATGGTTTCACAATGAAGCTGCTTGCCACGCATTGAAAGGCTTGCGGCTTTTTTTATTAAGAGAGAAAGCTTACCATCATCATTTTGTGCCGGATGATAATGGATATATATAAATGGTATACCTGTGAACTTTTTTATCGAAGCTTGGGTAATATCATCATTATCTAATAGATGATCAATAAATTGATGCCAGATTTGATTTAAATCCATCGTTTGTTTTGCTCCCTTCACAGTGTATATATTCATAATAGTGAGAGAATTTTGTTTATAATCTTTTTTTCTTGGTTGAAAGTAAAGATTCTGCTATGCTACACTTAGTTAAAACCTTTATAAAAGGGAGTTATTGATATGCTTGGAGCGAGACAGGGAATCATCGTCTATTTACATACATTAAAACAAGCCAAAATGCTTAGGAAATTTGGAAATATCCATTATGTTTCAAAAAAGTTGAAATATGTTGTGCTTTATACGAATATGGATGAAGTGGAACCACTAGTGGAAAAGCTGAATAATTATTCGTTCGTTAAAAAGGTGGACCTTTCTTATAAGCCTTTTCTGAAGGTGGAGTTCGAAAACTCCAAACCGGATAAAGCGAAAGAATATGATTATAAAATGGGAATTTGAAAAGAGCTGACTCATGCGGAGTCAGCTCTTTTCATTTTCCGGGCATCAACATCTTTCAACCTAATGGCGGAAGATATCTATTCATTCGCAAAATGCCGATTAAGTGTTGGTAGTACAACTCTATTTCTGCAAAGAGCACCGAAGGTTTCACGTCGATTTCAATAATTGGTCTATCCAGTTCCTCCGCCAAGTTCTCAAAAAGCTCATAGCGTTTGTTTTTGGTGGCATGTGGGTTAGGTATACCTTCACGGCAAATGTAAAGCGGCTGGAATTTCCCGGGATCTGTAGGCTCCATGACGATAACCAATGACGTTACCTTTTTATCATTTATAGTAGTATGCATGGCCAATAGCCTTGCAACTCGATGTTTCTGATTGCGACCTACTTCCAGCAACTCATATATATCGGAATATCCTTGTCCAATTTCAATAAAACGTTGAATCAATTAAACCTCTCCTAACTAACTTATTATTCATTACTTTATCATTATCCCTCATAAAAGAGAAGGACAACTTCATTGACGAATCATGACAAAGAAAAGTGGTTTATGAATAAAAAAAAGCCCTGCAAAAATATGCAGGGTCCTTCTATGTCTAACTAAGGACCAGAAGGCAAAGGGAGAGGAGAAACCGGAGGAAGAACTTATGGGGAAACGTAAGCCTTCTCCGCGGTTGGCAACAACACCTAAAAAGGAATGTTGTTATTCACATTATTGCCAAAAACCACTTTATTATTCAAAATGTAAAAGATTTATAAAAAGAATGGATATCTTCTATCCATGGTACGAAATGATAAGTTCTTTTCATCTTGGAAATGAAGCCAAATGGGTTTAAATATTGGCTAGCTTTTTCTAATATGTTAGGATAGGAAAGTAACAGAAATTTGTCATAAAATGTGGTGAGGATAATGAGGGTCGTTTCCGGAATTTGCAAAGGAAGACCACTTAAGGCTGTACCGGGTACAGGAACCCGGCCGACTACTGATAAAGTCAAGGAATCCATTTTCAACATGATTGGTCCTTATTTCGAAGGAGGGCTGGTCCTCGACTTGTTTGCGGGAAGCGGTGGACTGGGAATTGAAGCGTTAAGCAGAGGCATGGATAAAGCCATATTTGTCGACCGGGATTTTAAAGCAAATCAAACGGTCAAGGCCAATTTGGAACTATGCAAGTTTTCAGACCGTGCAGAAGTTTATAAAAATGATTCAGAGCGTGCACTAAAGGCTTTGGTGAAAAGGGAAATGACTTTTGAATTGATTTTTCTTGATCCACCTTATAAGAAACAAAAGCTAGTCGAGATTCTTGAAGAAATACATAAATACCGATTGCTGAACGATATGGGATACATTGTTTGTGAGCATGGCCATGATGTTACTTTGCCAGAAAAAGTTGGTGACTTTACCGTTAAGAGAAAAGAAGTTTATGGCGTCATTGCCGTTACGATTTATCAATGGGGAAACGTACACGAACAGGGGGAACTATGAATGTCCAAAATAGCGATTTGTCCGGGGAGTTTTGATCCAATAACTTTTGGTCATCTTGATATCATTCAAAGGGGAGCGAATGTTTTTGATGAGGTGTATGTGGTCATCGTGAACAATTCAGCGAAAAATTCTCTTTTTACAGTGGAGGAGAGACTGGAACTAATTACTGAAGCGACTGCCCATATGCCGAATGTTAAAGTGGATTTCTATCAGGGATTGACGGTCGACTATGCTGAAAGCGTTTCCGCGAATGCGATCATCAGGGGATTGAGGGCGACTTCCGACTTTGAATATGAAATGCAGGGAACTTCGATGAACCGATTCCTTAACAATAAAATAGAGTCATTCTTTATCATGACGAAAAATCAATATTCTTTCTTGAGTTCAAGTATCGTGAAAGAGGTTGCGAAGTATGGCGGGGATATTTCCGAACTAGTGCCAAGCGTCGTCCAGAAAGCTCTGGCCAAAAAATACGAGGAACTGAAAGGATAGAAAAAAGAGCATTGCCCACGCGCAATGCTCTTTTCAGTTTGTAGACAAAAGGGGTTCGGAATTTAAAAAATTCCGAACCCCTTTTAAAATTCCCTTGAAATTTTGACCAAAGGATAAGAGATTTGGGCTCTTCGTGCCACTATGTTAAGCCATTTTAGGACCTTTCCATGTCCAAGTGGCCATCTTCTTTAAATTAATGGCAGCGAAAGTAAGCATCGCTTGCATCGACAATTTTTTAAGTCCCCTTAAAGTATTCCAACGCATACCATGCTTTTCTTTTGCATCTGCGAATACACGCTCAATCGTTTCTTTGCGTTTCGCATATATAGGTTTTACATCTTGATGATGACGCAGATGATCTGCTTCTTCCACATATGCTTGCCAGATATGCCGTGTCACTACTTTTTGATAGTCTTTGCTTTCAGTACACCGTGATAAAAATGAGCATGTTGCACAAATTTGTTTTGGCGATTTGTACTCGCGATAGCCCTCTTTATTTGTTGTTGAGTACTTTAAAGTTTCTCCCGAAGGGCAAAGATAACAATCAAAGTGTTCATCGTAAACATAGTCATGTTTGCGAAAGAATCCTTCTTTTGTACGAGGACGTGTATAGGGTAAAGCAGGTGTGATTTCTTTGTTAAATAGATAGCTTGTAATCACTGGTGTTTTATAAGCTGCATCTGCGGCAACTGCTTCTGGTTTTCCAACTCTCTTAATCACTTGCTCAACAAGTGGCTCCAAAATATGACTGTCATGTGTATTACCAGGTGTTACAATCGTTCCCAATACAAAACCGTTGCGGTCTGCGGCCGTATGGAATGAATAGGTATACTGTTTTGTTCGTTCATCTTTCACATAGTAGCCACTCTCAGGATCCGTAGTACTTTCTTTAATTACTTTGGTTTCTTCCTTATCAAATTTATCTGGTGGAAAAGGCTTCTTTCCATGGTTTTTCACGATCTTGATTTATTTCATCTTGAAGACGTCCTTGATATGCTCGTGTTTCTTTGCGTACGATTTTCTTTTCAAATTTACGCTTATTCGC